>JARSSM010000020.1 GCA_029624735.1 Defluviicoccus sp.
CGACTATCAGCCGAACGATCCGCAGATCGCCTTCTACCTCGCGCGCTTCATCGAGGAGGTGCGTGGCATCCCCGCCGATCCGATCATCGTGCGGCAGAACTGGCTGCGCGCCTACGACTTCACCACACAGGGCGGCGCGCTAGCGCTCAACGATTACGCACGCGCCAACGATCCCTTCGCCAATGTCGGCAAGGTCCAGGTCGCCATCGAAATCTCCAGCGTGATCCGCGCCTCGCCGTCGAGCTTCCGCGTCGCCTGGATCGAGCGCCGTTATCAGGACGGCTCGCTCGCCTCGACCCAACGCTGGTCCGCCATCCTCACCGTCGCCGTGCAGCCGCCGCGCGACGCCGACAAACTCCGTGCCAATCCGCTCGGAATCTACATCAACGCCATCAACTGGTCGAAGGAACTTGGATCATGACACCGACCCTCCGTCGCGCCGGAAGGCCGGCTCTGCGCAAAACCGGACTTCCGCTTCTCCTACTTTGCACATCGGCGCTCGCTGGCTGCACGGGTCATATTCCGCCGCCCGACATCGACTATGATAACGCCGCGCCCGCCGTGCAGGCGTCCGATCCGCCTGCGCCGGTCAGGGTGGTGGAACTGCCCAAGCCTCTGCCACTTCCCGGTCAGTTGAAGCCGGTCGGCAAGGACAGCAAGCCCGAGCCGGAAGCCGCCGACCCGACCGTGCGCGTCAATCAGGCCAACGCCGCCGCGCGCGTGCAGCCGGTGCGCAACGGCTTCATCAACTCGATGCAGGTCTATCCCTTCGTCGATGGCGCCCTCTATCAGGTCTATTCCTCGCCGGGGCAAATCACCGACATCGCGCTTCAGCCCGGCGAGCAGCTTGTCGGCTCCGGCCCGGTCGCCGCCGGCGACACCGTGCGCTGGATCATCGGCGACACCGAGAGCGGCACGAGCACGGGCAAGCAGGTCCATATCCTCGTCAAGCCGACGCGCCCCGAGCTGATGACCAATCTCGTCATCAACACCGACCGGCGCACCTACCACATGGAACTGCGCTCGACCGAGAAGACCTACATGGCTTCGGTCTCCTGGCAGTATCCACAGGACCAGCTCATCGCGCTGCGCCGGCAGAATACCGAGGCGCAGGCCGCGCAACCCGTTTCGTCCGGCATTGATCTGGCGAAGGTCAACTTCCGCTACGAGGTGACGGGCGACCGCGCGCCGTGGCGGCCGTTGCGCGCCTTCGACGACGGCAAGCAGGTGTTCATCGAGTTTCCGCGCGGCATCGGCCAGGGTGAGATGCCGCCGCTGTTCGTCGTCGGCCCCGAGGGCGACACCTCGGAACTGGTGAACTACCGCGTGCGCGGCAACTACATGATCGTTGATCGCCTCTTCGCCGCCGCCGAGCTGCGCTTCGGTGCGGCGAAGGATCAGAAGCACATCCGCATCTCCCGGACTGACGGGAGGCCCGCATCGTGAGCGAGATCGATCCCGAAAAGGAAGAAGGGAAGCAGCCGGAGGCCCCGCGTCCGCCGGAGGCGGCGGAGGACGCCCGGCCGCTGACCGGCGAGCCGGCCGCGACCATGCGGCTGCGCCCCGAGCCGCCGCGCGTCACCCGGCTGTCGCGCAAGGCGCTTGCCGGGATCGCGCTGGTGACGAGCGTGGGTCTCGGCGGCGCGCTGATCTATGCGCTTCAGACTCGCCACGGCGGCAATCAGGGTCAGGAACTCTATTCCACCGACAACCGCACGACGCCGGACGGCCTCGCCAATCTGCCGAAGGATTATTCCGGCGTGCCCAAGCTCGGGCCGCCGCTGCCCGGCGATCTCGGCCGACCGATTCTCAGCGCGCAGAATGCCGGCCAGGCCGTGCCCGTCCCGCCGATGGCCATGCCGAATCCCGGCATCAGTCAGGAGGAACAGCGCCGGCTTCAGGAGACAGAATCCGCGCGCACCGCGCGGCTGTTTTCGTCCACCGAGAACCGGCCGGCGAGCAGCCCGACGACGGCAACCGCCACGCCGGTTCCGCAGACCGATCTCGCCAGCCTCGGCCTCGCGCCGCAGCCCTCGACGCCATCCGCGCAGGACCGCCAGCTCGCCTTCCTCAATCAGACGCCCGACAAGCGCACGGTCTCGCCTGATCGCGTCGCCGCGCCCGCGTCGGCCAACGTGCTTCAGGCCGGGGCCGTCATCGCGGCGGCGCTCATTACCGGCATCCGTTCCGATCTTCCCGGCCAGATCACCGCGCAGGTGACGGAGAACATCTACGACAGCCCGACCGGCAAGATCCTGCTCATCCCGCAGGGGACGCGCGTCATCGGTCAGTATGACAATGGCGTCGGCTTCGGTCAGCGCCGCGTGCTGCTGGTCTGGAATCGACTCATCTTCCCCAACGGCCGCTCGATCGTGCTCGAACGTCAGCCCGGCGCCGACGCCGAAGGCTATGCCGGCCTGGAGGATGGCGTCGATTACCATTGGGGCGAACTGTTCAAGGCCGCCGCGCTGTCCACGATTCTGAGTGTCGGCGCGGAAGCCGGAACCAGCCAGAATGAAAACAGCCTCGTCCAGGCGCTCCGTCAGGGCGCGTCGAACAGCGTCAGCCAGACCGGCCAGCAGATCGTCAGTCGCCAGCTCAACATCGCGCCGACGCTGACCATCCGGCCGGGCTTCCCCGTCCGCGTCATCGTCACGCGCGATCTCGTCCTCGAACCCTACGGAGGTTGACATGGCGAAACTGAAACTCGGTCCGATCGCCGACGACAAGCCCGTGAAGGTCGCGGTCGAGCTGCCCGCCAGCCTCCATCGCGACCTGATCGCCTATGCCGAAATCCTTGGCCGCGACGCCGGGCAGCCACCGACCGATCCCGTCCGCCTGATCGTGCCCATGCTGGAGCGGTTCATCGCGACGGATCGGGGCTTTGCGAAAGCGCGGCGCGGGGGAGCGCCACGTTCTGCGGAACGCTGACATCTGGCGCCTCACCGACGCGCGCCATTGAGCGCGCGAGGTCGAGCAGCCGTGCGAATGCCGGATTATCGTTCCGCGACGCCCAGACGGCGCGGAACGGCAGTATCTCGCCGATGATTGGGCGGAACACCACGCCGGGAAACTGCGCGGCCGTCGTCGCCTCGCTGGTCACGGTAAGCCCGCGGCCCAGCGCCACCAGTTGCATGAGCGTGTCGCGTCCAACCGCCTGTTGCTGAATGTCGGGGTGGTGTCCGAGGTCGGCCAGGCGCTGAACCAGATAGTCATGAATTTCCTCGCCGGGCGCGCTCTCACTGACAATGAAGGTCTCACCCACCAGATCCCCGAAACTGACTTCGTTGTCGCCGGCGTGAGGATGCTGCGCGGGGAGAACCGCGAAAATGCGCTCCGACCACAAATGCTGGCTTTGGCAATCCGGCCAGCTCGTGAGTCCGGTCAGGAAAGCGACATCGAGTTGATGCTGTCGAACGGCTGCTACGTGTTCGGCGGGATTCCCGTCCGTGAAGAGCAGTTTCACCGACTTGTGGCGCTGTCCGAACGCCTGGAAGAGATCGGACAGGAAGCCGGAGGCCAGCGACGAGAAGATACCGACCCGGATCTCACCGTCCTCGCCGCGCCCGATCGCGCTCACTTCCGCCCTGGCCAGTCCGATCTGGGAAAGCGCCTTGCGGCCACGCTGGACGAATTGCTTGCCGGCCTGGGTGAGTTGCACGCCCCCGGTCGAGCGCGTGAACAAGGGGGCGCCGAGCCGATCTTCCAGATCACGGACCCGTCGGCTGATGGCCGACTCCTCTACCCCCAAAGCGGCCGCCGCCCGGCGAAAACTACCGTGGTCGGCCGCGGCAATCACATAACGAATGTGCCGAACTTGAACGGGCAATGCAAAAACTCCTCCTCCATCACCCCTCTTCTTTTTGATCGGGCGTTCTTCAAAATAGTTTTCGACGCACTGGCTGACGTGCGGAAACCGGATTTTGTTTCCGCATGTTTTAACCGCCCTGATGTCTTAAGAGCCCTTAACGGATCACTGGAGAAGATCGTAAAGCTTGCTTGCGCAGAGGTGGCGACCGAGGCGACGCGAGCCGGAGCGGACATCACCGCAAAGCCCATAAGAAATGGCGCATGCTGACGCTCTCCACGCCAAATTCGCGCCATGACATCCAAAGGCACACTTTCTCGTGCTTACAATATGCTGACAAAACCTCGCCCTGAGGGCGTTGTCAGCAAAAACGGCCCCGAAGGGCCGTTTTTATCGCTTTGATTTCCTTGAGAAAATCTGGAGCGGGCGAAGGGATTCGAACCCTCGACCCCAACCTTGGCAAGGTTGCGCTCTACCCCTGAGCTACGCCCGCATCGCCGCGGTCAAGCGACAAGACCGCGGATATTACGCAACGAGCCGGCTTTTGCAAGCGTCTCGCCGCACCCGCTCTCCCCCTTTCCCCTCGCAGGAGGGGGAAGGGGGAGGGGGAGTCTCAATCTCCTGAGCCTTACGCCGATGGCGCGCTTCAGGGCTGCTGAATGCCGAGTGCCCGCAAGGTCTCGATGGTCAGCTGACCCGTCGGCAGGTTCTGCTTCTTCTGGAATGCCACAATGGCGTTCGAGGTCCCTGGCCCGAGCGAGCCGTCGGCTGGACCCTGATAGAAGCCCTTCTCTTTCAGCGCGGTCTGGATCTTCTTCACGACGCCGGCGCCGACGCTGGCTTCGCACAGGATTTGCCGCCATTCGAGCCGGGCGTCGGCGGTCTTGACGGTCTTCTGAACCGTGTCGAACTCATCCGGCACCGGCGTGCGGACTTCGCGCGCGGGCTCCACCAGCTTCTGCACCTTCACGGTCGCGTATTCCGCCGGGATCTTGACCGAGCGGGTCTGCGCCGGCTTGTCGATCACCTGCTTCTTGACGGTCTTGTACTCGGCCGGCTTCTTCACCATTTCCGTGCGCGCCGGCGCCTTCAGCACCCGCTTGGTGACGGACTTGTACTGTGCCGGCACCTCGACCAGACACAGCGTTTCGCCGGTGGTCGTCTGCAGTTTTTCAAGCGGGCCGCAATTGGTCTGCCAGGTCGTGTAGGCGGCGCGGACCAGAACCTGTTCCTCGGTGTCCTCATACTGGGCCGGAACAGCGGTGAGTTCCTGCGTCTCCGGCCGGATCAGCACCTGCTCCTCGACCTCGCGGAAGGTAGCGGGAATGACTTCGATCTTTTCCGCTTCCTCCTTGACGAGGATCTGTTCCTCGACGGCCTCGAATTTCGCCGGGATCACCTCGACCTTTTCGCCACCGGTGCGCTTGAGGACCTGTTCCGTGCTCGTCTCGTAGGTCGGCGGGACGTAAACCCGGGTGTAGCACTCACCCGGCTTGGCATTCGGCGGCAGAAGCGGCACACCGGCAAGCATCGGCTCCTGGGCGCGGACCAGTGCCGGGGCTCCCCAGGCCACCAGGGCACAAGTCATCAGCAATGTGCCAAGCAGGACTGACTCTCGTTGCATGAGCGGCGTTCTCCCTCAACAATCACCCGTTCCTTCGCCGGCTGGAGCACTACCTGCGGGCGGGCGAAGCGATCGGTTCACGGTTCCCATGGCAGACACATAACCGGTTCGCTGCGCTTGACCAACCAGCTTTTGTATGAACAGCACACTTTTGCCGCCATCAACTGGTCTTTTTCGTGCACTTCGCCGGCTTGCCCCAGCTGGGACCGGTGGGTGCTCGGACCGGTGGCGTCTCAGGTCTCCTGATAACGCCGAGCCATAACTTGGCGTCTCAGCTCTTCTTGAACTTGGCAGCGATGGCGAGAAAAATGAGCGCGCCCGCCACCGCTGTGCCTACCGCGATCACCGGGTTCTTGGTCGACAGGCCAATGACATACGCCAAGACACCGCCGACGATCGAGCCGATGACGCCGATGATCAGGTTGCCGGTCAGGCCGAACCCGGATCCTTTGAGGAGCTTGCCGACGATCCAGCCGGCGACGATGCCAATGACGACGAAGGAGATCAGGCTACCGATCATGACGTGTTTTCCCTCTTGCCCAGCCCCTTAATGCCTGCCCTTAAGGCATGTCCGCTAAGAATCGCCGAGGAACCGAAGGCGCGCTGCCGCTGCGGCTTCGCGGACCCGCTCCGGCGCCGTCCCGCCCTCGGACATGCGGCTCGCGACCGAGCGCTCGACGCCTAACACGCTGAAAACCTCACCCGTAATCGCAGGCTCGACCGCCTGCAGAGTGACAAGCGGCAGCTCCTCCAGCTTGCACCCGGCAGTCTCCGCCGCCTTGACAATCGCGCCGGCGACATGATGGGCGCGGCGGAAGGCCAAGCCCTTGGCGCGCACGAGCCAGTCGGCAAGATCGGTCGCCGACGGAAAGCCGGCCTCCGCGGCGGCGCGCATCTGAGCCGTCTGGAACGTGGCCGTTCGCAGCATCCCGGTCATCGCCGCCAGCGCGAGGCCCAGCGTATCGGCGGCATCGAACACCGCCTCCTTATCTTCTTGCAGGTCCTTGGCGTAGGCGAGCGGCAGGCCCTTGACGACGGTGAGCAGCTGGACGAGTGCGCCCGCGAGCCGGCCGGTCTTGGCACGAACGAGCTCGGCCGCATCCGGGTTGCGCTTCTGCGGCATGATCGAGCTTCCGGTCGAAAAGTCGTCGGCCAGCCGCAAAAAGGCGAATCGCTCGCACGACCAGAGCACGATCTCCTCCGCCAGCCGCGACAGGTGCACGCCCATCAGCGCGCCGGCGGCGAGAAACTCGATCGCGAAATCGCGGTCGGAGACGGCATCGAGCGAGTTGGCGCACGGCCGCTCGAAGCCAAGCGCTTGCGCCGTCTGCCACCGGTCAATCGGGAACGACGTGCCGGCGAGGGCGGCGGCCCCGAGCGGGCATTCGTTCAGCCGGCGGCGGCAGTCGGCAAGCCGGCCGCGGTCGCGGCCCAGCATCTCAACATAGGCAAGGAGGTGATGGCCAAGCGTCACCGGCTGCGCCGCCTGCAGGTGCGTGAAACCCGGCATGATCGTCTCGGCGTGCGTTTCCGCCTGCCCGATCAGAACTGCCTGCAACTCTTCAGCCGCCTGATCGAGGGCGTCGATCGCATCGCGGACCCACAGCCGGAAATCGGTCGCCACCTGGTCGTTGCGGGAGCGCGCCGTATGCAGGCGACCGGCCGGCTCGCCGATCAGTGCCGCCAGCCGGCCCTCGACGTTCATGTGCACGTCTTCGAGTGCGCGCTCGAGCGGCAAGGTGCCGGCGTCCGCCTCCGCCTTGATCCGCGCAAGGCCGGCAAGGATGGCGTTGCCGTCCGTCTCGGATATGATGCCCTGGCGAATGAGCATGGCCGCGTGCGCCGCGGACGCGCGGAGATCCTGCGGCAGCAGGCGGTGATCGAAGTCGATCGAGACGTTGATCGCCTCCATGACTGCCGACGGGCCGGCCGCGAAACGCCCGCCCCAGATACGGCTGGCCGGGCGCTCGCCGGTGGGTGGCGAAGTCGGAGCCGGTGGCGCTGCGGCAGGGTCGGTCATGACGGCGCCGACGCCGGAGGATGAGGGAAGCAAGTCATGATGCGCGCGGTCCTGACGCTGATCTTCACGCTGATTGTCACGATCTTGGCCGCCGAAGCAAGCGCTGCGGCCGGCGACTGCAGCGCTGCACCGGAGACGATTGGCCGTTTCAAGCCGGCCGTGCAGCCGCAGGCGGCGCCGACGGTCCCGTTCTATGATGCCGCCGGCGGCGCGCGCACTCTCGCCGACTATCGCGGCCAGCCGTTGATCGTCAACCTGTGGGCGACCTGGTGTCCGCCGTGCGTGCAGGAGATGCCTGCCCTCGACCGCCTCGTTGAGCTGCTGCGGGCGGAGCGGGCCGCTGTGCTCGCGCTCTCCTCCGATCGCGAGGGAGCACCGGTCGTGCAGCGGTTCTTCGAGGCTCACGCCATCCGCCGGCTTGAAATCCTGATCGACCGCAAGACGGCGGTGACGCGTGCGCTGGCCGCCCCCGGCCTGCCGACGACCATTGTGTTCGATCGCAGCGGCCGCGAACTGGGCCGCGTGGTCGGTGTCGCGGAGTGGGATGCGCCGGCGACGCTGGCCTTTCTCAAGCGCTGCCTTGGTGGGCAGCCATGAGGAGTGGCGGAGCGGCGCCCGGACCTGCTGCGGCCGGCAGCGAGGCCGAGCCGCCGACTGCGGACCGGCTGCGCATCGCCACTTTCAACCTTGAGAATCTCGGCGACAGCGCACAGCCCCACGCCACGCTGGCCGAACGGGTGCGTCTGTTGCGGCCGCAACTGCTGCGGCTGCGCGCGGATGTTCTGTGCCTGCAGGAGGTTGACGCCCAGCGCGGCAGCGACGGCGAACCGCGCCGCCTCGATGCCCTCGATGCGCTCCTGGCCGGCACGCCCTATGCCGCATTCCACCGCCTCACTACCTTCAGCCGTTCGCACGGCGGGCCGCGCGACAAGCACAACGTCGTCATCCTCAGCCGGCTGCCGATCGTGACCGGCCGCCAGGTCCTGCACGACCTCGTCCAACCGCCGCTCTATAAGCCTGCCACCGGCGATGGTGCGACCGCTGCCATCACCTGGGACCGGCCGATCCTGCACGCAACGCTGCAGGCCGAAGCCGGCTGGACGCTCGATGTCGTCAACGTGCACTTGCGGGCGCCGCGCGCCGCCTTCATCGAAGGCGGCAAGGCGAGCGCGTCCGTCTGGCGCACCATGTCCGGCTGGGCGGAGGGGTTCTTTCTTGCCGCCGTCAAGGCCGCCGGCCAGGCGTTGGAGGTGCGGCTCCTGGTCGACCAGCTGTTCGATGCCGACCCGGAGGCGCGGATCGTCGTCTGCGGCGATTTCAATGCCGATTCCCACGAGGCGCCGGTGCGCACCATCCGCGGCGACGAGGAGGATGCTGGCAACGCGCACCTCGCCTTCCGCACGCTGGTGCCGGCCGAGCGCTCGCTGGCCGATTCCCGCCGCTTCTCCGTTCTGCATCACGGCCGGCCGCGCATGCTCGATCACCTCTTGCTGTCGCGTGCCCTTCTGGCCTGGTACTGCGGCATGGAGGTCCACAACGAGGCGCTCGGCGACGAAGCGGTGACGCCACAAGCGCTGGTGGGGACGCCGGCCTCCTTCCACGCGCCGCTGGTGGCGGAGTTCCGCGTCGCTACCGATTGAGCGTTGGCGCTGCCCGCGCGCCGGATCAAGCGCATCCGGGACGCTACGGGCTTGTTGTCAGGGGGCGGCAGGCGGTCTAGGGTTGGATGGTAGTGAGGAACACGGGCGAGGGGGCGCGGCAACCGCGGATGAACAAACGATGATACGATCAGCCCAGGGTGTCGTGGCCGGCACCGCTCTCGTGGTCGCGTCCCTCATGGTCGTGGCTTGCACCGACCCTGCGGAGTGGTGGCAAAGCAGAGTCGAGACCGGGCGTGGAACGTGGGAACATCCGTCCAAACCGTGGGAGCAGTGGGATACCGACCGCGCCGAATGCCGCCTTGTCGCGCGCGACGAGGCCGAGCGCGACTTCGCGATCCAGCAGCAAGGCGGCGTGGGCGGTGACTACTCCCGCTTGCAGCCCCTCAGGACGTCGGTCGACCGGTTCGAAGCTTCGCAGCGCCAAGAACAGCTCTACGAGCGCTGCCTCAGCGACCGCGGTTACCGGCGGGTGCAGCGCGACGATCGGAGTGGCAGCCGGGGGCCATCACCTGCTCCCGAGGCTGCGGGCCGGTAACGCGATTTCTCACCCCATCACGGCGTGGCCGGCAGCGGGCAAGGGGGCTCGTGCTCAACCCGTTAATCAGTCCGCAGCCCTAATGCAGCGACCCAATCGGGCGATTCACGCCCGAGCAACGTTGTCGCTGCACAACATATTGAGTCGCGTGCACTTTCGGCACGAACAGGATGTAGGCTCTGTTTATGCCAGTGCACTAGGCTGCGATCGACTTCCGCACCGGCCGTTCGGTTTCGCTGCTGCTGTCACGCACCGCTGCCACATGGCCCAAGGCCGCATCGCCGCGATACAGGGACTCGGCGCTGAGATCGGCCGGGCTCAGGCGATGGCGGTCATCCACAGCGCCGTGGCGCCCGCCCATTGCAGCCGCCGTCTGCAGTTCCGCGAGCTGGCTCCGCCGCCACCCAAAAGCCGGGCCGACCAGCGACAGAGCAATCCGCCCCACGAACGAGAGCAGATCGAATACCGACCGGCGAATGGCCGCGCCCTGCTCGCGGCGGGCGTCAGCGACCAACGCCTCAACCGAAACCGGACGCTCGTCGTCCAGCCGCACCATACGCGGTGCCGCTGGCACGCGCCGGCTCAACCTCGTTGCTTCTGTCATGATCCTTGCTCGCACCTGCGGTGCACGCGTCTTCGCGACCTTTGCCCGACGAATCGCACAACCGCTCGATAAATGATTATGGGGACACTATCTTTATAATGCAATAACGCATCTGCTGCGTTGCAGCATACCGCATCCGCGAATGACGCATACCGATATTAAGCTTATGGAGATTTTTGGGAGACACTCACCGCCTGTCTGTGGGCCTGTCGCTGGCCCCGCGGCGGTCCGATGAGCGGGCGCCACGCCCATCCTTCTGCTGCCGGCGCACCTGGCGCGAGGGTCCTGGACTTGCGCCGATGGCTGCGCGCCCATCGCTTGGCCGGGCTGATCGTGCCGCATGCGGACGAGCATCAAAGCGAGTTCATTCCCGCCTGCGCCGAGCGGCTGCGCTGGCTCACCGGCTTTTCCGGCTCGGCCGGGACGGCGGTGATCCTCGCCGAGCACGCGGCCCTGTTCGTTGACGGCCGCTATACGGTTCAGGCCACCGCTGAGGTCGACCCCGGCTTGTTCGAGATCCACCACAGCATCACGCAGCCGCTCTGCCATTGGCTGGAGGCGCACCTGCCGCCGCGCGGCCGGCTCGGCTACGATCCCTGGCTGCATACTGAGCGCCAGGTAAAGGCTCTCGAGGAAGCCTGCGCGCGTGCGAGTGGCCGCGCCGCTGCGGTTGCCGTCAATCCGCTGGACACCTTATGGACGGACCGGCCGCCGGCGCCGATGGCGGCGATCGACGTCCTTGGCGATGCAGAGACCGGGCAGAGTGCGCTCGACAAACGGACTCACATCGCGGCAAGCCTGCGCCAGGCTGGCGAGGATGCGGCGATTTTGAATGCGCCCGACTCGATCGCGTGGCTCCTCAACATCCGCGGCGGCGATGTCAGCTACACGCCTGTGGCACTGGCATTCGCCATCCTCCATGCCGATGGTGCGGTCGCGCTGTTCGTCGATCCGCGAAAACTGACGCCTGCCGCGGAGCGCCATCTCGGTGCCGGCGTCGCAGTCGAACCACCGGCGGCGCTGACCGCGGCGCTCGATCGCCTCGGTGCAAACCGCAAGACTGTCCGGATCGATCCCGACGGCACTCCGTTCGCGATCGTCCGTCGCCTGCGCCAGGCCGGCGCACGCCTGAGCATTGGTGCGGACCCGTGCGCCCTGCCGAAGGCGATCAAGAACGCCGTCGAGCAGGCCGGCATTCGCAGCGCGCACGTGCGCGATGGTGCTGCACTGACCCGCTTTCTCGCCTGGCTCGACGGCCGGGCGGCCACGGGCGGCCTCGATGAGGTGACGGCGGCCGAGCGCCTTGCCGCCTTTCGCGCCGCCGACAGCCGCTATCGCGGCCCGAGCTTCCCCACCATTTCTGCCGCCGGCCCGCACGGGGCGATCGTCCATTATCGGCCCACCGCCGCAAGCAACCGCCGGCTGGCGCTGGGCACGCTCTATCTCGTCGATTCCGGCGGTCAGTATCGCGACGGCACGACCGACGTGACGCGCACGGTCGCAATCGGCAACCCCAGCGCCGACATGCGCCGGCACTTCACGCTCGTGCTCAAGGGCCATATCGCGCTGGCGACGGTCCGCTTTCCGAAGGGCACCACCGGGGCTCAGCTTGATGCGCTCGCCCGTCACGCGCTGTGGCAGCAGGGCCTCGACTATGACCACGGCACGGGCCACGGGGTCGGCTGCTATTTAGGCGTCCACGAAGGACCGCAACGCATCTCGAAGCTGCCGAATAGCGCTGCCCTGGCAGCCGGCATGGTCGTCTCGAATGAGCCGGGCTATTACCGCCGGGACAGCTATGGCATTCGCATCGAAAACTTGGTGCTGGTGCAGCCCGCACTGGCGCCGGCGGGTGCCGAGCTTGAGTTGCTGGCGTTCGAAACGCTCACTCTGGCCCCGATCGACCGTGCATTGATCGACCCGGCGCTGCTCTCGTCCGCCGAGATTGCCTGGCTCGACGCCTACCATGCGCGTGTCGCGAAGGTCCTGACGCCGCTGCTCGATGCCGCCACAGCCGATTGGCTGCGCGCGGCAACACGCCCGCTGGCACCTGAGCGGCAGGAACGTCTCAGCGTCGGCGGCCGGAATGGATGACCGCGGGACGGCCGCCCGGCCGGACCAGCTTCAGGTTGACCAGATTGATCGCCATGATCGCCTCGCCTTGTCGGGGTCTGTACGAACGCGCAGGCGGGCCGCGGCTCGCCTCAACGCAACCGTGCTTTAGCCGAGAAGCGTGCATCCAGGGCGTTAAGATTTCGTGATCGGGCGTTACGGTTTCGTGATCGCGCGTGACCCGGTCGGCCTGGCTTCAGTCGTCGCGCTCGGTGCGCGCGAGCGCGTCTGTGGTGGGAAAGCGTGCGCCGGCCACGCCAGCCGAGCCGGGCCGATCGGGTGCGGCCGGCGCCGGCGTAACGGCTGCTGCCGGTGTGGAAGGTGCCGGAGGAGGTGCTTGGGGAGGCGCTGGCGGAGGTGCCGGAGGCGGTGCGGGCGGGGACGGTGGCGGCGGAGGTGGGCGCAGCGTCGCCTCGATGTCCTTGATCTGCGCAAAATGCACGACCTGCTGAGGGAAGGGGAAAACGATTCCCTCGCGGCGGAAGGCGGCATCGATGGCAAAGCGGAGCTCGCTCGAAACCGTCATCCGTGTCTCGATGTTGCGCAGGAACGCGTACAGCGTGAAGTCGAGTGAGCTGGCGCCAAAGTCGGTGAAAACGACGCTCGGCCGCGGCCACTTGACGATCTCCGGGTGGGCTTCGGCGCACTTCAGCAGCACGTCGCGGACCTTGGCGGCGTCGGACTCGTAGTCGACACCGACCTTGATCTCCAGCCGTCCGAGCTTGTTGCGGTGGGTCCAGTTGACCAGTACGCCGGAAATGACTTCCGAGTTCGGCACGATCAGCTCGGCGCGGTCGAAGGTCTCGATTTCGGTCGCACGGACGCTGATCCGCCGCACCGTTCCCTGCTGGGAGCCGATCACCACCCAGTCGCCGACCTTGAGCGGCCGCTCGACGAGAAGGATCAGGCCGGAAACGAAGTTGTTGACGATGTTCTGCAGGCCGAAGCCGATGCCGACCGAGAGTGCACCGGCGACGATCGCAAGGTTGGAAAGTTGAAGGCCTAGAACGCCGGTCGCGAGGATCAGGCCGATCGCGACGCCCAAGTAGGAAACGCCGGTGCCAATCGAGTTACGGACGCCGAGATCGATGTTCGTTTGCGGGAGGACACGCTTGGTGAGTGTGTTGCGGATGGCCCGCGTGACCAGCATCGTCGCTACGAACACCAAAATCGCCAATGCGATGTCGGCAAGCGAAATCGTGACGCCGCCGATGGTGAAGCCAGAGATGATGTGGCCAAACCAGCGCGACATCTCCTCGCGCGGCAGGCCCAGGCCGGGCGCGATCAGCATGAAAGCGATGAGGAACAGCAGCGGATCGAGAACCGCCCCGGTCCAGACCCGGATCGCCGTTAACCGGTCCCAGCCCGGAATCCGCGGCAGGCGTTCCGCCGGCAGCGCCTTGACGCCAAGCGCGATCGCTTCCTGGCCAAGGTCGCGCAAGAGGTACAGTCCGCCGAAGACCAGCGCACTGCGAACGACATTGTCGACGATGTAGAACCCGAGGCGGATATAACCGATCGCCGCCAGGATCACCGCGACGACGGCGAGAACCGCCACCGTCTCCCGGACGACGCGGGCGACGACGGCTGTCGTCGGCAGCGCCGTCTCGGCGTCGGCACCGGCATCGGTCGCGGGCGCAGCCGCTTGTTGCCCTCGGCTGCGCTCGTCCGGGGCGGCTGTCTGCTGGCGAGGCTCGAACTGCCAGGCACTGCTGCGGGTCAGGAAGACGATGCCGATTGTCTCAAACGCCAGCAGCACGAAGCCGACCGGGATTGCCATTTGCGGATCGATCGGAATGCTGGCGCTGCCAAAGCGGAGAAAGACGTCTATGGCGATGATGCCGGTGAGCAGGAGGATGCGCCGGTGGAGCCGCTTCGCCGAGTCCTCGACGATCCGCGTCACCCGCCAGGCCGGCAGCTCCGGCCGCAGAATCGCTCCGGACAACGCCCGGCTTAACAGCAAGAGCATCAGGCTCACGCACCCAGCCGCAACCACGTCGGCCGGCACGCCGCTGATCATGGCCGGATCAGTCCACACCCGGAGCAAGATGACGAGCAGCAGCCCGGCCGGCACGATCCCCTCGCCGACCGCCGACGCAATGGCGGCGACGAACTTGCGCGCGTAGCTCGGTTGCGGGTTGGTGGGATCGGGGCCCAACCGCTGCAGTAACAGCCGTCGTGCGAACCATCCGGCCGCGATGGCGACGGCAAGCATGAACGCCCGCCAGTCAAGCCAGACTTTGGCTTGCTGCTCCGCAGACAGGGCACGAAACCAGTCGACCGGCGCGCGGAGGAGGACGCCCAGTTGACCAAGGAACTTCGGGACGGCGCCGAGCGCGCGCTCAGCTTGCAGCGGCGACGGATAACGGCGAAGGATGCGGTCGAAGAACGCCTCGCGAAGATTCTGCGTCAGCTCGCTCTGCAACGTCAAAGCCCGCGTCGTCGTGTACTCGGCCGCCGCGACGCGGGCCTTCTGTGCGGCTAGCACTTCGTTCAAGGCCTTGCGCCGGGCGGCAGCGTCGTCAGGCTCCGGCGGCGCGTCGGCTGCCGGCGCCGGCCCCAATGTTTCGAGGAGGCGCGTCGTCTCGTCCATACCCTGCCGCGCATGGGCAGCGAGCGAACGTGCCCTCTCGGCAATCTGGTCGAGATCGCGGGAGAACGCCGTGAGTGCCTGTGCGTCAACCTGCGGCGTTTTGAGCGCGGCCTCGACACGGTTGAGCGTCCGCTCCCACGCACCGATCAGAGCGGAATCGTCGTCCGTCTGCGCTGAGACGTCCGTGCCGAGCGCCGTCAGGAGAAACACGAGCATGCTCAGCGCGAGGGCGGCGGCCACCACCCGCCGTGGCCGATTGGACTCTCGCGCCGCAAGAAAAGGCAACACCCTCATCGCCCTCCCTCTTGCGGCCTTGTGGTTGCCGCGGTCAACTGTAAACTCTGTCCCTGGCGTTCGTCTTGCCCCTGCCCGCAGCGCTTTCCAAGGGACAAGCAGAGAACCTGGGGATGACAACGAGGTCAGCATGCTCAAGAGCGCAGGCAGGCCGCCGAAAGGGGGATCGCGTTCCTTGCGGTGGTATCGTCCCGGCTGGGCAGGCACTGTGCTAGCGCTGGCGCTACTTGCCTTTGCGTTCGCTCCCTTGGCAGCAGCAGAGCCGCCAACGCAAGCCGTTGACAGCGGCTGCCTCGATGCTGTCGCCCCGGTCGATCTCCTGATCTGTTCCGACGCGACCCTGTTGCGCCTTGCCGGCAAGGTAAACGACGCCTTGCGCGCGCAGAGCGAGCGAGCAGCGGCGGGCAAGCAGGCGGAGCTGATCGCCGGCCAGCAAGTCTGGCTGCGGCAACGGCTCGACCGCTGCCACGTGCCCGCTACCGGTTCCGCCCTGTCGCTGACGCAGCGCTGGCAGGTGGCGCCCTGCCTTGACACGGTGTACCGCGAACGGCTGGTTGCACTGGGTGGGCAGGCCGGACCGGCCGTCCCGATGCCGCCGCGCGATTCCGCCTTCATTCACCCGCTCTGTCTCGATGCGCTCCTGGGCGGCCTTGCCGCCGAGGTCGAAGCCGAAGACGAGACAATCCCCCTTGGCGACTGCACGCTCGGCAATCGCCATGTGCCGGTCAGAACAGCGCCGGACGGCAGCGTCAGTGCCGAAGGTGCCGTCGCCGGCGTTCCGACCACCATCACCTACCGCCGCATCGGCCATTTGGCGGAAGGGCGCGAGATTTTCATCGTCTGGTCATCGGCGGGCGAAAGCGGCTCGTTCTCGGTCGTGGCCGAAGTCGCCCTCGAAGGCGCCGGCCAGCACCCGCCGATGCTGCGTGCGAGCGCTCTGGTCGATGGCGGTGACCGCTGCGACGGTGGCATTGCGGCTGTCCGCCTGGTCGATCCGCGCACGCTCGAGATCGACTTCAACGCGACTGCGGCGGCCTTCCTCGCCGTCGCCGACGACGACTTTCCAGAGGATATCTACGCCGACGAACTGCTCCCCTGCGCGGAGTGCTGTTTCGGCACTGTCCGCTTCCGCCATGACCTGTCGAGCGGCGCGCGCACGCTTGTCTCTGGCCGGCTCGAGCGGACCGCGTGGGACGGCGTCGCGACCAGCGATACTGGCGCCGCTGTCCTCGCCTGCGTGCGCGCCGCCATAACGGCCATCGCGCCGCAGCTGCCGCACGCATTCAGCGTCGAGGAGATGCGCAAGCTATCACAAAACGTGCAGAAGGCCTGCCCCCTCGGCCCCGGCCAGTGACGGCCGGGGCGAGCACTTGGCCGCGCAGTCGTCTCAGGCCGCTTCCTTGGCCGTTTCCTCGACGATGGCGAGGATGTCGTTCATGATCGCGTTAAGATCGAAATCCTTCGGCGTGTAGACACGCGCCACGCCGTTGGCGACGAGCTTTTCTGCATCTTCCGGCGGGATGATGCCGCCGACGACGACCGGCACGTCAGCAAGATCGGCCGCCCGCATCCGCTCGATGATCTCGGTGACGAGCGGCAGGTGCGAACCGGACAGGATCGACAGCCCGACGACGTGCACACCCTCATCGAGGGCGGCGTTGACGATCTGCTCCGGCGTCAGCCGGATGCCCTCATAGACCACCTCGAAGCCAGTATCCCGCGCGCGCAGCGCGATCTGCTCGGCGCCGTTGGAGTGGCCGTCGAGGCCCGGCTTGCCGACCAGCATCTTGATCCGCCGGCCGAGCTTGTCGGTGACCTCCTTGAGCTTGGTGCGTGCGGTCCGCAGCCCGGCGTAGTCAGCCGTTACCACGGCCTGGGCGACCCCGGTCGGCGCCCGGTATTCGCCAAAGATGTCGCGCAATGTCTGCGACCATTCGCCGGTGGTGACGCCGGCGTGCGCGCACGCGATCGAGAGCGGCATGATGTTGCGGCCGTCCTTCGCGGCTGCCGCCAGCTCGGCCAGGGCCTGGCGCACCCGGGCCGCGTCGCGCTGGCCGCGCCATGCATTCAGAAGCGCGATCTGATCGGCCTCGGCGCGCGGATCGACGGTCATGATGCTGCCCTCGCCGGTTGCGAGGGGCGACGGCTCGGCTTCAGTGAAGCGGTTGACGCCGACGACGACCTGATCGCCGCTCTCGATGGCGGCGACCCGCTGGGCGTTCGATTCGACCAGGCGCCGCTTCATGTAGCCGGACTCGACGGCATTCACGGCGCCGCCTAGCTCCTCGATCCGCTGCAGCTCTTCGCGCGCCTGGGCGGCGAGCGCCTCGACCTTGGCGGCAATCACGTTCGCGCCGTCAAAGATGTCCCCGTACTCGACGAGGTCGGTTTCGAACGCGACCACCTGTTGCAGGCGGATCGACCATTGCTGATCCCACGGCCGCGGCAGGCCCAGGGCCTCGTTCCACGCCGGCAACTGTACGGCGCGCGCGCGTGCGTTCTTGGACAACACGACGGCCAGCATTTCCAAGAGAATGCGGTAAACGTTGTTCTCCGGCTGCTGTTCGGTGAGGCCCAAGGAGTTGACTTGCACGCCGTAGCGGAAGCGGCGCAGCTTCGGGTCCTCAACGCCGTAGCGCTTGAGACAGATCTCGTCCCACAGCTCGGTGAACGCGCGCATCTTGCACAGCTCGGTGATGAAGCGGATGCCGGCGTTGCAGAAGAAGCTGATGCGTCCGACCACTTCCGGGAACTCGGCAGGTGGGACCTGGCCCGAGGCCTTGACGGCGTCGAGCACGGCGAGCGCGTTCGCAAGTGCAAACGCGAGCTCCTGTTCCGGCGTCGCGCCCGCCTCCTGCAGGTGATACGAGCAGACGTTGATCGGGTTCCACTTCGGCACTTCCCGATACGTGTAGGCGACGACGTCGGCGATCAGCCGCATCGAGGGCGCCGGCGGGAAGATGTAGGTGCCGCGCGAGAGATACTCCTTGATGATGTCGTTCTGCGTCGTCCCGGCGAGCTTCGCCGGCGAGACACCCTGCAGTTCGGCCGCCGCGATGTAGAGCGAGAGAAGCCATGCCGCCGGCGCGTTGATCGTCATCGAAGTGTTCATGCGGTCGAGCGGAATGCCGTCCAGAAGCGTCCGCATGTCACCTAAATGGCAGACCGGAACGCCGACCTTGCCGACTTCGCCGCGCGCCAGCACGTGATCGGAGTCGTAGCCGGTCTGCGTTGGCAGATCGAACGCGATCGACAGCCCGGTCTGCCCGCGCGCCAAGTTCTTGCGATAAAGAGCGTTGGATTCCTTTGCGGAAGCATAGCCGGAATAGGTCCGGATCAACCACGGTGCTTCGCGCTTTTTTGCCGGCTTCGCGGCCGCCTCAGTCTCCGCCATTTTACCTCCTCCCTCGCTTGATCCCGACCCCGCGCAGACGCTTCCTGTCGGTTGAGAAACCGTCCATCCGCCTCAATGGCAACGCTTGCAGCCTAGCAAATTGTGCGTTGCGAAGAAAGACGCAACAGTCTAAAACGGACGATCGTCTATCTATCGGCGAACGTTAAATGAAAGCTCGCTTTCCGAGTACGCCGGAAGGAGTTGCGCGGGCTACGGTTGAGCCGGGTGCCGGGGCGAACGCCGCTCCGTGCAAACCACAATATAGGGACTCTGGGTTGCGGAGATAATGATGGCGAAAGAGGTCTACGACATCGCGGACCACCCGCCGGTCGGCACGGTACCGGCGAAGATGAACGCGTGGCTGATCCGGCCAGAACGTTTCGGTCAGCCGACGAAGGCGTTTCAGAAGGAAGTCGTCCCCGTTCCTGAAATCAAGGATGACGAGGTTCTGGTCTACGTGATGGCGGCCGGGATCAATTATAATAACGTCTGGGCTGCGCTGGGTATTCCGGTCAACGTTATCGCCGCCCGCAACAAGTCGGGCGAGAAGGAAGACTTCCACATCGGCGGTTCCGATGCATCTGGCATCGTCTATAAGGTCGGCAAGGACGTCACCAACGTCAAGGTCGGCGATGAGGTGGTCGTTCACTGTGCGACCTGGGACCGGAACTGTCCTTGGGTGAAGGCCGGCAATGACCCGATGTATTCGCCGAGCTTCAAGATCTGGGGTTATGAGACCAATTACGGCTCTTTCGCCCAGTTCACGAAGGTGCAGGCGCACCAATGCATGCCGAAGCCGAAGCACATGACTTGGGAAGAGGCGGCGTCTTACGTGCTCGTCGGCGCCACCGCCTATCGGATGCTGTGCGGCTGGAAAGAACACCCGATCAAGGCGAATGATCCGATCCTGATTTGGGGTGGCGCCGGTGGCCTCGGCTCCATGGCGATCCAGATCGTCAAGGCGCTGGGCGGGATTCCGATCGCGGTCGTCTCCGGCGAAGACAAGATCGATTATTGCATTAAGCTGGGTGCCAAAGGTTGCATCAACCGCAAGGACTTCGATCACTGGGGCATGCTGCCGCACTGGAAAGATACGGTCGGCTACAATAACTGGATGAAGGCGGTCCGCGGCTTCGGCGCCAAGTTCTGGGAAGTCCTTGGCGAGAAGCGCAGCCCGAAGATTGTCTTCGAGCACCCGGGCGAGACCACCATCCCGACCTCGATTTTCCTCTGCGATACCGGCGGCATGGTGGTGATTTGCGCCGGGACCACCGGCTACAACGCGACCGTCGACCTCCGCTATCTCTGGATGCGGCAGAAGCGGTTCCAGGGCTCGCACTTCGCGAATGACGAGCAGTGCTACGCGATGAACGAGCTCGCCTTGCGCGGCCAGCTCAACCCCTGCATGTCGCGTGCGTTTACCTACGACGAGTTGCCGCTATCGCACCAGCTGATGCACGACAACAAGCACCCGCACGGCAACATGGCGGTGCTGATCTGCGCTGCCGATTTCGGCCTCGGCAAGAGTGCCGATGCGCCGCGCTTCGTGCCCGAAGCCGCCCTGCCGAAAGGCGACGTGCACGACACACCGCATCCGTACCCGTTGTCGGTGCCGCTGCCCGGCGTTGAAACGGCGGACGACATCAAGATCTACGACGACGGCACCTTGGTGCGCGACCGGATGCATCCCGGCATCATCTCCTGCGGCACCGGCGATACCCTGGCCGACGCTGCCAAGACGATGATCGACAAGGACATTCATGCCCTGGTCGTGATTGATGCGGGCAAGGCCGTGGGCGTCTTGTCGCAGACCGATATCGTGCTGGCGCGCCAGGGACGCAAACCGGACGAAGCGCGCGGGATGAAGGTCGGTGAAGTCATGACTGCCGGCTGCGCGACGATCGATGCCAGCACCAAGCTGTCGCATGCGATCACGGAGATGATGAAGCGGCGCATCCACCGCCTGCTTGTGACCGAGAACGACAAGCCGGTCGGTGTGCTGTCGATGACCGACATCGTCCGCCGGTTGATCGGCTGATCGAGCGCGCGGGCAACGAACCACCCCGCCGGCTTTGCCCAAAGCCGGCGGGGCATGGTTGCACGGCAAATGAAGATGCAGCGGACGTCCGATCCTACGGCGCCGGAGGTCCGTAACGACAAGGTTGGATTTGGAGTGGATCCGCTTTGCGACGCCCTGATGCGGCCGCAGCGGCAAGATGGACAAGGGAGAGGAGTGAGCCATGGACGTCGACCTTGCTGAGGGGAAGAGCCTGATCATCGACGACCTGCTCTCAACCTGCCTCGATGCCCTCGGCGCGGCCCAGCACCTCGTGGTCGAGGTGCGCAAGGGCGTTACGCAGATGGTGCTCCGTGGCGGCCGGCTCGATGCCGACCTCTTGAACGAACATCAGTTCGCCGCGCATGGGTATGCGTGGCTGTCGACCTACGTCTCGGCGATGCAGCAGATGCTGGCCTGGGCGGAGCGGCTCGAGGCGGAAGGCGCGCTGAGCGAGGTCGAGACGCTGATGCTGCAGGCGACCTTCGGCGAGTACCTTTCGCAAATCCTGGGCGGCATCCCGATGACTCAGGTCGAGATCGTTCGCCCGCGCCACATGGGCGTGAGCGACGAAGCCCTGCACGCCTTTCTGACCCCTGCGGTCAATACCCTGATCTGCCGCGGCGCCACCGATACGGTGAAGGTCCGCATCGCGAACCTGATCGCCGACGGCAATTTCGGCAACTACGCCCTCGATGAAACCCTGCAGATGATCCGCGATCAGTTCCGCCGTTTCAGCGAGGAGAAGGTCATTCCCTTCGCCCACGGCTGGCATTCGCGCGATGAGCTGATCCCGCTTTCGATCATCGAGGAGATGGCGGAGCTGGGCGTGTTCGGCCTCACCATTCCGGAGGAGTACGGCGGCCTCGGGATGGGCAAGATGAGCATGTGCGTCGTTACCGAGGAGCTGAGCCGGGCCTATATCGGCGTCGGCTCGCTCGGCACCCGCTCGGAGATTGCGGGCGAATTGATCAAGCTGGGCGGCACGGACGAGCAGAAGGAGCACTTCCTGCCCAAGCTGGCCTCGGGTGAAATCCTGCCGACGGCAGTCTTTACCGAACCCAACACCGGCTCCGACCTGGGCTCGCTGCGCACCCGCGCGGTGAAGGACGGGGATACCTACAAGATCACCGGCAACAAGACCTGGATCACGCACGCCGCGCGCTCGGACCTGATGACGCTGTTGGCGCGCACGAACCCCTCCAGCACCGACTGGAAGGGGTTGAGCATGTTCCTTGCCGAGAAGCCGCGCGGCACCGACGAGGCTCCGTTCCCGGCCAAGGGCATGACCGGCGGCGAGATCCGCGTCCTCGGCTATCGCGGCATGAAGGAATACGAGCTTGGCTTCGACGCGTTTGAGGTTCCGGTCAAGAACCTGCTGGGTCACAAGGAGGGCGAGGGCTTCAAGCAGCTCATGCAGACCTTCGAGGGGGCCCGCATTCAGACCGCGGCGCGCGCGGTCGGTGTTGCCCAGAACGCGATGGAGCTGGGCCTGAAGTACGCCCAGGAGCGGATCCAATTCGGCCAGCCGATCTTTGGCTTCCCGCGTGTTGCCTGCAAGATCGGCTGGATGGCGGTCGAAACCATGATCGCGCGCCAGCTCACGTACGACTCGGCGCGGCAGAAGGACTCCGATCGCCGCTGCGACATCGAAGCCGGCATGGCAAAGCTGTTGGCGGCCCGCGTCGCCTGGGCGAACGCCGACAACGCGCTGCAGATCCACGGCGGCAACGGCTATGCCGAGGAGTACGAGATTTCGCGCGTCATGTGCGACGCCCGCATCCTCAACGTTTTCGAGGGAGCCGCCGAAATCCAGGCGCAGGTGATTGCCCGCGGGCTGCTGTCGGCCCGGAACTGAGGCGGCGCAAGCCGCGATCTGATGCGTGAGAGGTGATTCGGCGGTCACCCAAACCGCCCGCCGCCCGTGTTGAAAGGCCAAGTTGGAGCGATGGATTCAATTCTGCCCTACCTCCTCGGTGCCGCCATGCTGGCAACGGTGGTCACGCTGTTTGTTGGCGTGATCGGCTTTGCCTTCGGCGGCAAGTGGAGCGCTGCACATGCGAACAAGCTGATGAGCCTGCGCGTCGCCCTGCAGGCGGTGGCGATCGTCTTGTTCGCCTTGATCGTCTTGTGGCAGATGAAATAGCCGGACCGTGCCGGCAGCGCCGCTTTGCCCCCCGGGCGCGCGCGATCGCAGCGAGGGAGAAAGTCCATGGTGACGCTGACCAAGATCTACACGCGCGGCGGCGATACCGGGCGCACGTCCTTGAGCGATGGCTCGCGCGTACCCAAGCACGATCTGCGTGTCCAGGCCTACGGTACGGTTGATGAGACCAATGCCGTCATCGGCCTTGCGCGGCTGCACACCGATGGCGAGGCGGATGCGATGCTGGCGCGGATCCAGAACGACCTGTTCGATCTCGGCGCGGATCTTTGCACCCCCGCCGACGGCCGCAAGGCCGAGGGCGCCCTGCGCATCGTCGAGGCGCAGGTGAGCCGGCTCGAACAGGAAATCGACGCCATGAACGCCGCGCTCAAACCGCTGACATCGTTCATCCTGCCGGGCGGGATGCCGGCGGCTGCCTATCTCCACCTCGCGCGCACGGTCTGCCGCCGGGCGGAGCGCTTGATCTGCGAGCTGGTGGACAGCCAGCCGGTGCACGGCGCGGCCTTGAAGTACATCAACCGGCTCTCCGATCACCTGTTCGTGCTTGCCCGCCGCGTCAACGACAACGGCGCCAAGGACGTCTTGTGGGTGCCCGGCAAGACCCGCTAGGTCCCGCTATCGCACCCGCCGGAAGCCACGGCGTGCCTTGACCCCGGCTCTGCATGTCCTTAGTCTGCGACCCCTAAAACAATCTGGGAACCCGGGTTCGGATCGTCGCTCCCTCCCGTCGCTGCCGTGTCCGGCGGCGCACAAGCCGGATCCGAGGCCGGAAAAACGCAGGACTGCGGGTCGCTCATGAAGGTTCTTATCACCGTCAAACGGGTCGTCGATTACAACGTCAAGATCCGCGTCAAAGCGGACCGGACGGGCGTCGAAACGGCGAACGTCAAGATGTCCATGAACCCTTTCGACGAGATCGCCGTCGAGGAAGCGGTTCGACTTAAAGAGGCCGGCAAGGCCACCGAGCTGGTGGTTGCTTCGATCGGCGTTACGCAGTGCCAGGAGACAATCCGCACCGCGCTCGCCATGGGTGCCGACCGCGGCATCCTCGTTGAGACGGCTCAGGAAGTGCAGCCGCTCGCTGTCGCCAAGGTGCTGGCGAAGTTGGTCGAACGGGAACAGCCGCAGCTCGTCATCGTTGGCAAGCAGGCAATTGACGACGACTCCAACCAGACGGCGCAGATGCTGGCCGGCCTGTTGGGCTGGGCGCAAGGTACCTTCGCCTCCAAGCTCGTCCTTGAGGATGGCGAGGCAGAGGTCACGCGCGAGATCGACGGCGGCCTGGAGACGCTCAGGATCAAGATGCCGGCGGTCATCAGCGCCGATCTGCGCCTCAACACGCCCCGCTACGCGAGTCTGCCCAACATCATGAAGGCCAAGAAGAAGCCGATCGAGGTTATCAAGATCGACACGCTGGGCGTCGACGTTGCCAACCGGCTCAAGGTGGTGCAGGTCGAGGAGCCAACGAAACGCCAGGCCGGGATCAAGGTGGCCAGCGTCGAAGAACTTGTGGACAAGCTGAAAAACGAAGCGAAAGTCATCTGATGAGCGTTCTCGTCCTCGCCGATCACGATAACCGGGTCCTGAAACCCGCGACTCTCAACACGATCACGGCTGCATGCGCATTCGGGCCCGTCGATGTCCTGGTTGCTGGCGCCGGCTGTCGGGCGGTGGCCGACAGTGCCGCCCAGGTCAAGGGCGTCGCCAAAGTGCTGCTCGCCGATGCGCCTCTGTACGAGCACCCGCTGGCGGAGACCGTCGCGCCGCTCGTCGTCGGTCTGGCTGCGGGCTACACCCACATCCTGGCGCCGGCCATGACGATGGGCAAGAACACCCTGCCGCGGGTCGCAGCCATGCTCGACGTCGCGATGTGGTCTGACATCTGTGCCGTCAAGGACGCTAACACCGTCGTGCGGCCGATCTACGCCGGCAATGCGATGGCGACCGTGACCAGCAGCGACCGCATCAAGGTGGCAACCGTTCGCACAACCGCGTTCGATAAGGCCGCCGAAACCGGTGGCGGTGCGGCCGTCGAGGCCATCCCGGCTGCCGCCGATCCGGCCCTGTCCAGCTTCGTTCGCCAGGAGCTGACGAAAACGGAACGTCCGGAGCTGACGAGCGCCCGCATCATCGTTTCTGGCGGTCGCGGCGTCGGTTCGGGCGAGAATTTCGCCCTGATCGAGGCGGTGGCCGACAAGCTGGGCGCCGCCGTCGGGGCGTCGCGCGCTGCCGTCGATGCCGGCTACGTTCCCAACGACTATCAGGTCGGGCAGACCGGCAAGGTGGTGGCACCGGAACTCTATGTTGCCGTCGGCATTTCGGGCGCCATTCAGCACCTGGCGGGGATGAAGGATTCGAAGGTCATCGTCGCCATCAACAAGGACGAGGAAGCGCCGATCTTCCAGGTCGCCGACTATGGCCTTGTGGCCGACCTGTTCCAGGCCTTGCCGGAACTGACGGCGCGACTGGAGAAGTAGGCCCGGCGGACCTTGTCGCGGTAAGGGCGTATGGACATCAACACGGTGGGTGTCGTCGGTGCCGGCCAGATGGGCACGGGCATCGCGCAAGTGTGTGCCACCGCCGGCTTGGCGGTGATTCTGCTCGACGCAGAGCCTGCCCGTCTTGACCAAGCCATGGCAGCGCTCGCCGCGTCCTTCAACCGGGCGGCCGACCGCGGCCGGATGACGAAGGACGAGGCGGCCGCAGCCTTGGCGCGGATCCACCCCGTCCAGGACTACGCTCGGTTCTCGGAATGCCAGGTCGCGATTGAGGCGGTGAACGAGGACGAAGCCGCCAAGCGGGCCGTCCTCAAGAGTTTGTGCGCCGTGCTGCCGCCGGATGCCATCATCAGCAGCAACACCTCGACCATCTCGATAACCCGGCTGGCCGCCCAGACCGACCGGCCGGGCCGCTTCCTCGGCATGCACTTCATGAACCCGGTGCCGAAGATGGGGCTGGTGGAGCTGATCCGCGGCATCGCCACCGACGAGGCAACCTTCAGCACCGCCCACACCTTCGCGCTGCTGCTCGGCAAGACGCCGATCAGTGCCGAGGATTTCCCCGCCTTCGTCGTCCACCGGATCCTGATGCCGATGATCAACGAGGCGATATACACGCTGTACGAGGGCGTCGGTTCGGTCGAGAGCATCGACGTCGCGATGCGGCTTGGCACCCATCACCCGATGGGGCCGCTCGAACTTGCCGACTTCATCGGCCTCGATACGTGCCTTGGGATCATGCACACGCTGCACGAGGGCTTGGCCGATTCGAAGTACCGGCCGTGCCCGCTTCTGGTCAAGTATGTCGAGGCTGGTTGGCTCGGCCGCAAGACCGGCCGCGGCTTCTATGACTACTCGGGCGAACGGCCGGTCCCCACGCGCTGACCTGGGTTTCCGCTGGAGGTTGGCGAGGGACAAGCATGCTGATGAGGCGACGCAAGGCAGCCGCGAATCGGCGCAAAATGGCCACGATGCTGGCGAGGTCGGGTGCGCTCACCGGTTTGCGACTGCTGCGGCACCCCAAGCGTGCCCGCGTACTCCTCGCCCGCAGCCGCAGGCGCCGCAACCAGCAGCGAGCCGGCGGCAAGCGGTCGCGGCTGAAAAGCCTGTGGCGGCTGGCGCTGCCGCTGTTTCGGGCAATCTTTCCCCGTCAAGCCACGGCAATCATCGGCGCGCCCGCCGTCATCCGCACCGGCGCGCCGATGGAGCCGCTGCGCTTCAATGCCTTGGAGGTCCGCCTCGCCGAAAGCGAAGCCGAGGTGGAAGCAGCGCAACGTCTGCGCTACCGCGTCTTTTACGACGAGATGCAGGCGCGTCCCTCGCGTCAGGTCAGGGCGCTGGGACGCGATGTCGACCCCTATGACGCGTTCTGCGATCACCTTCTGGTCATCGACCGGCAGAAGAAGAACGGCGATTTGCGGGCCCCGGCCGCGGTTGTCGGCACCTACCGCCTGTTGCGGCGTTCCGTTGCCGTCCGCCACCGTGGATTCTATTCCGCGGCTGAGTACGACCTCGAACCGCTGATGCGGCTGCCGGGCGAGATCGTCGAACTCGGCCGTTCCTGCGTCGAGGCCAAGTACCGCAGCGGCGGCGTCATGCATGTGCTTTGGCGCGGCCTGATGGCCTATGTCCAGATGCACGACATCAACCTGATGTTCGGCTGCGCCAGTTTCCACGGCACTGACCCGCGCGTCTTTGCCCGCTCGCTGTCCTATCTGCATCACTTCCACCTGGCGCCGCCGTCGTTGCGGCCGCGCGCGCTGCCCCTGCAGTTCGTCCGCATGGACACCATCCCCCGCAGCGGTATTGATGTGCAGGCGGCCATGAGCGAGCTGCCGCCCTTGATCAAAGGCTACTTGCGGGCGGGCGGCTTCGTCGGCGATGGTGCCGTCATCGATCGTCAGTTCAACACCATAGACGTATGCGTGATCGTCAAGACCGATCTCATCACAGCGAAGTACGACCGCCGCTACCGCAAGCAGGCGTCGGAGCCGACCGGATCATAGGCCCGCCCACGCGCGGCTGGCGCATGGTCGGGCGGATCGCCGTCCTGATCGTTGCCCTGGTCGTGCTGGTGCCGCTCTACATGCTTTCGGTCGGGCCGGCGCGCCGCCTGCGGCTGGCGCAGCAATTCTTCTTCTGCCGGGTGATGCTGTGGCTGACAGGGCTCAGCGTGCGCGTGCTCGGCCGGCCCAGCACCGAAGGCCCGGTGCTGTACGCGTCCAATCATGTCTCGTATCTCGATATCCCGGTTCTTAACGCCCTGCTTGATGCCTCCTTCATCTCCAAGGCGGAAGTGAAGGGATGGCCGCTGATCGGCTTCATTGGCCGGCTGACCGGCACGGTGTTCATCCGCCGCCACGCAGCCGGGGCGAAACGCCAGCGCGACGAGATCGCCGACCGCCTGGCGCAGGGCGATAGCCTGATCTTGTTTCCGGAAGGCACCAGCACTAACGGCGCCGGCGTCGCGCCGTTTCGCTCTTCGCTGTTCGGCGTCATCGACCAGGCCGAAGCCAGCGCCCACCTCCTCATCCAGCCGCTTTCGGTCACCTACACCCGCTGTGCCGATGGCACACCGCTGGAAGGGCCGGCCCGCGCGCTTTATGCCTGGTTCGACGACGCTGTGCTGCTGCCTCACTTCAAGCGCGTGCTCGGCATGCGCGGGGCCGAGGTCGTGGTGACCTTTCACGAACCCTTGCGCGCGGCGGACCACACCGATCGCAAGCACGTGACGCAGTTGGTCCGCAATGCCGTCATCGCCGGTGTCGCTGCGGCCCAGGCCGAGGCGGGTTTGCGCGATGGGCTGGCGGCGAGCGCCGATCTCAGTGCAGCTCTGCCCGCAGCTTCTGCCGCAGAACGTCGATAACCACCGGCTTGCCGTCGAGTTCGGCGTGCCAGAACTGCCAGCCGTTGCAGGCCGGCGCGTTCTGCACCCGCGCGCCGACCTGGTGGATCGAGCCTCGGAAGTCCGGCGTGACCAGCGTTCCGTCGGCGGCGACGCGCGCGGAGTGGCGCCGTTGCTGGTCGAACAGCGTCTGGCCGGGCTGGACGAGACCGCGCTCGACGACCCAGCCGAACGGGATGCGTGGCTCGCCCCGCCGCCCGCTGGCCCCGGCCAGGAACGCCGGATCGGCGGCCGGCACGATCGCATCGAGGCGGGCGCGGGACAGAGCGACATAGCCGGGGTCGATCTCGATGCCGAGAAAGCGCCGCTTGAGCCTGAGCGCCACGGCGCCGGTGGTGCCGGAGCCGCAGAAGGGGTCGAGCACGAGGTCGCCGACCTCGGACGACGACATGACAACCCGATACAACAGCGCCTCCGGCTTCTGCGTCGAATGCGCCTTGCGCCCGTTCGCCTTGAGCCGTTCGGCGCCGGTGCAGATCGGCAGCACCCAGTCCGAGCGCATCTGCAGGTCGTCGTTGAGGTTTTTCATCGCCTGGTAGTTGAAGCGATAGCGCGCCGAGGCATCGCGGGCGCACCAGATCAAGGTCTCATGCGCATTGGTGAAGCGGCGACCGCGAAAATTCGGCATCGGGTTGGTCTTGCGCCAGATGATGTCGTTGAGGATCCAAAAACCGAGATCCTGCAACAGCGCGCCGACCCGAAAGATGTTGTGGTAGCTGCCGATTACCCACAAAGTGCCGTTCGGCTTCAGCACCCGCTTCACGGCCGCGAGCCAGGCGCGCGAAAAGCGGTCGTAGGCGGCGAAGTCGTTGAAGCGGTCCCAATCGTCCTCGACGCCGTCAACGCGCGAGTTGTCGGGGCGGTAGAGCGTGCCGGCGAGCTGCAGGTTATACGGCGGATCGGCAAACACGAGATCGACCGATTGCGCCGGCAGCGCGGCCAGGACGTCGAGGCAATCGCCGTGAACGACTTGCCCCGCTTCGGTCTGTTGGCCTGATTCAACCATGCCGAGAACGATGCGGGTGTTTGAGTCCGCGGTCAACCGATTCGGCGAATCGGGGGAGAGGACCTGTCAATGCCCTACATCTAGTTATCTATTCTCATAATGACACAATATATCGCTCACCGGCCGAAAGCTGCGCCGATGCTCCGGCGTGATGCCGAGAATCTGCAGCGCTTCGAGATGCTCCTTGGTGCCGTAGCCGGCGTTGCGCTCCCAGCCGTAGCCGGGGTAGAGCCGGGCGAGTTCCGTGATCAGCCGATCGCGGGTCACCTTGGCTACGATCGAGGCGGCAGCGATGCTCACGCTCAAACGATCGCCGCCGACAACGCAGCGCGAACGGCACGACAGTTCGGGCGCCCGGTTGCCATCGATCAGCGCCGTTTCCGGCTGCACGCAAAGCTGAGCGACCGCGCGGCGCATCGCGAGAAGGCTCGCCTGGAGGATGTTGATGCGGTCGATCTCGTCCACGTCCGCCTGGCCGATGCCAATGTGCGCCACGTCCGCAAGCGCTTCGAAAACCGCTTCCCGCCGCGCCCGGCTCAGGCGCTTGGAATCGTCGATCTGCGCGAGCAGCCGTGGTGACAGCCGCGCGCGATCGATAATGACCGCCGCTGCCACCACCGGTCCGGCGAGCGGGCCGCGGCCGGCTTCGTCGATGCCGGCGACGATGCCACCCACCTCCTCCTCAAGCGTGAAATCGGGCATGCTGTCGCCTCAGCTTTCGCCCGGCGCCCAGCCTGGCGGTGCCAGCTCGAAGCCCTGGAAGTCGAAGGCCGGCGCGACGGTGCAGCCGACCAGGGTCCATGCGCCCAGGCTTTCCGCCGCCTGCCACGTCCCGGCCGGCACGACCGCGTGCGCCACCGCGCCTGCGGCAAAATCGGTGCCGAGCAGCACCGTGCGCTCACTTTCACCATCGGTGGAGAGCGCCAGGCACAGCGGCGCGCCGGCGTAGTGGTGCCAGATCTCGGTCGCATCGATCCGGTGCCAGGCCGAGCGCTCGCCGCGGCGCAGGAGGTAATAGATGACGCTCACCGCCCCGCGGCCCGCTGCCAGCGCCTTTGCCGATCCTCCTTCCGCCGGCCGATCGCGGAAGGTCTCCCGGTAATGGCCACCTTCCGGATGCGGTTGGAGCCGCAGCCGGCTGATGATCTCATCTGCGTCCATCGCCATCCCTCTGCCGTTCATGCGCATCGCCACAGCCACGAGGCCTCTGCCAGCTTGACCAAAGCAGCCGCCGAACGCCAGCGGGTCGCTTGCGGCGGGCACGCTATTTTGTCTGATCCGGCAGAGAGATCGCGTATTGGTAAACAGACTGCTTGCCGTAAGCGCTGCAGTTTATTATTTCTCGCGCAGCGACTTCCCGACGTCGTGGTTGTGCCGGCAGGGGTCACGCCTCACCGGCAGATTACGGGGAATGCACGGCGGCGACGGCGTGCCCCTCGGATCGTCGCACTGGTGACCTGATTGTATGAGGGCAGATCTTTGAATACTGGAACGGTAAAGTGGTTCAACCGCACCAAGGGCTACGGATTCATCCAGCCCGAGAGCGGCGGAGCCGACGTGTTCGTGCACATCTCGGCGGTCGAGCGTGCAGGACTGGATAACTTGGCAGAAGGCCAAAAGGTTCAGTACGAACTCGTCCGCGGCCGCAATGGCAAGAATTCCGCGGAGAACCTCAAGATCGTCCGATGACCTGAAGCCACTGTCGGAAGGCTCGCTGACGAATCTCAAGACAGATTACTTTCTATCCTAGCGACGGCGCCGGAGTGTTCCGGCGCCGTTGTCATATGCGGCAATGGCTTTGCGCAGCTTCCATTCGGCGTTAAGCTCGCCGCTTGACGAATCCTTTCGCCGCCGAGCGTCAGTCTCGTGCCTGCTCCGGAAGGTTGCTGTTGATGACCTCGGCAGACGCTGACAGTGCTTCCCATTCCCACGTCTTCCTCGGTCGCGCCCATGACGAAAATGCGCGCCGGACGATGTGGGTGATGGTGCTGACCGCCGCGATGATGGTCGCCGAAATCGTTGCCGGGCTCATCTTCGGCTCGATGGCGCTGCTCGCCGACGGTGTGCACATGGCAACGCACGCCGGTGCGTTCGCGGTGTCGGCAGGTGCCTATGCCTTCGCCAGTCGTCATGCCAACAACCCTCGCTTCACCTTCGGCACCGGTAAGGTCGGCGATCTGGCCGGCTTTGCCTCGGCGATCATCTTGGCTTTTGTCGCGCTCGGCATTGCGGTCGAGTCGGTGCTGCGCGTCCTCGAACCGCAGTCTGTCGCCTTCGGCCAAGCGGCGCTGGTCGCGGCGGTGGGCTTGGCCGTCAACCTCCTCTGTGCGCTTCTGCTCGCCGGCGGCAGCCAGCATCGGCATCATCCCCATTCACATGACCACCATCATGACCATGCTCACACGGGCCGGGAGGCTCATGCCGCCGCGACCGGCGACAACAATCTGCGCTCGGCCTACCTCCACGTTCTTGCCGATGCGCTGACGTCCGTGCTAGCGATCGCGGCACTGGTGGGCGGTTACTATCTGGGGTGGTGGTGGCTCGACCCGGCAGTCGGCATCGTCGGCTCTGCTGTCATCGCGTGCTGGTCGTGGGCACTCATTCGCGCCACTGCCGACGTGCTCCTTGATGCCACCGTTCCCGCCGTCGAGCGCGACGTCCGGGAGGTCGTCGAGCACACCGGTGCGCAGGTGACCGACCTGCATTTGTGGCGGGTCGGACCGGAGGCCTGCGCCGTCATCGTCAGCGTTACCGGCGCAGTCAGTGGTGACGTCATCCGCGCCCGCCTGCGCGGCCTGCCCGGACTGGCGCACGTCACCGTCGAGGCGCGGTCCACTCCTGCGGGCAGTGCCCCACGCGCCTGAGACGTGCTGATAAGGGGGCGAGTGCAGCGACCCAATCGGGCGATTCACGCCCGAACAAGGTTGTCGCTGCACAACTCACTGAATCGCGTGCACTTTCGGCACAAACAGGGTGTACGCTCTGTTTGTGCCAGTGCGCGAGGCGTTGCCGCGCGATTGCCGCAACCATCCCGGATGGCGCTTGTTCCTTACTGTGGCGACTGCTGCTTCAGCCACTCTTCACCCGAGCGTCGCTGTTGCTGCTGCACGGGCGGCGGCGCCTTCCGCTCGACGGCTGGCGGTGGTGGTGGCGCCGACCGCGGCAGTGACAGTGCGGCCGGTGGCGGCGGCCCCTTCACGACCGGCGGCGGCGGTGCTGCCGGTGGCCGCGGCCCGGGCAATGGCGCGCTGCGCACCGCAGGCTTTGGCGGCGGGGAGGTTTCGGTATCACGCAAGAGCTCGCGCCGGGCGCCCTTGCCGAAGTAGTCCTTGGTCTCGCTGGGGTCCGGCTGGAAGCCCTGCTCGCGACCGCGCCATTTCTCGCAGACACTGGTTGCACGGTCGCAGCGGACGTTGTTTTCGGGATAGAAGTAGCGGCTGTGGTCGCGGTTTTCGTCGCGATGCTGTTGTTGGTAGCCGTACGGCGTACCGTAACCCGGTGCATAGACGCTGCCGGACGATGGTCCGTAGGTCGGCGATTGGCCGCCGTAAGGATATCCGCTGCTCTGTTGATTGGTTGTGTCGACGCAGGCCGTGAGCAGAAGTGCTGCGATGGGTGAAACCATCGCCGCGGCCGGCGCAAAAGGACGCCTCATGGTCGTTTTTCCTTGGGGAACATTCCAGTGCAGAGTTTGGGCCACAGGTGTGGTTTTATCAAGGCATCGTCATCAACCGATGGCGCGCCGACCGCGCCCGCCCGCTTCGTGATCCGATGCCCGCTGCCGAGAGCATGAGCCTCGATGCCCGACGTTGAGCCACCCCCCGCCGTGGCGACCGCACCGCGCCAGGACTTGGCACGCCTGGTGCTCGCCGAAGCGGTGCGCCTGCACGAGGAGAACCGTGGCTTCCTGATCGAGGATCGCGCAGCCGAGGCCGCCGCCGTCGCCGCCGGTGGCGATCTGCAGCGGCGTATCCTCACCCGCGCCGGCGCGCTTACGGTCGCAGCCGATGTCAGGGATGCGCTCGACCGCCTGCGGCAGTTGTTCGCCCTCAGCGCGGCCGCCGGTTTTCTGATCGCCCTTGCCTTGGGCGCGGGCTCGGCGCTGGCCCTGATGGCGAGTGCACCGTCCGGCTACGGCGCTGCCGTGCCGACGAACTTCTTCTTGCTCTATGGCAGTCTCTTAGGCCCGCATGCGTTGATGCTGGCCGCTTGGCTATTCGCGCTGCTGGCCCTGCCGAACCGAGGCAGCGGCAGTTCCCTGGGCGGCGGATCGCTGGGCGGTTCCCTGGGCGGGGGCATCCTGGCGCTGGTGCGGCGTCTTAGCCGGTGGACGTTGAAGGAACCGCTCGAAGCGGCAGCGGCTCGCGCCTTCGCCCTGGTAATGACCGGCAGCCCGGCCGGTCGCTGGCTGGTGAGCGCACTCAGTCATGGCCTGTGGTTCGGCTACCTGGCCGGCGGCTCGGCGATGGTTTTCCTGCTCCTCAGCACGCGGCAGGTGAGCTTCGCGTGGGAGACGACCATTCTTTCCGCTGAGGACTACATCGCGCTCACGCGGGCGCTCGCTGCCGCTCCGGGCTGGATCGGGTTTCCTGCACCGGATGCGCAACAGATCGCAGCAAGCCAGATCCCGCTTGCCGTTGCCGGGCCGTCGGCAGCGGCCGATCGCGCCTGGGCCGGGCTGCTGCTGGGCAGCCTCGTCGTCTACGGCGTGCTGCCGCGCCTTGTTCTGGTGCTGCTCTGCTTAGGCCTCGGCCGGCGTGCCATCCGCCGCTACCGGCTCGATACCTCGCGCCCCGGCTTTGCCCGCCTGCAGGAGCGCCTCACGCCGCTGGCACAAACGACCGGCGTCATCGATGCGGATCAGGACGGGCCAGCCGCAGCAGCCGCGCCTTCGTCCCTGAGCCAGGCGGCCGAGGCCGACACCGCGAACGGGATACCCGGCCCGGCGCAGGCCGTGGGCGACGGCCCGGTTGCCATCCTCGCCTTCGAGTCCGAGCCGCCGGCGCGCGGTTGGCCGCAGCCGGCTTCCGGCCTCGGATGGCTCGATTGCGGCAGCATCGAAGACCGTGCCGACCGCGCGCGCGTGCGCGCCCGCTTGCGTGCCGCCGTCCGCCCACCGCGGCTCCTGGTGCTGGCGTGCTCGCTGCTTACCACGCCCGATCGCGGCGTCGGCGCCTTCCTTGCCGAGTTCGCGGGCGAGGCCGGCTTGCCGCTCGCATTGCTGTTGAGCCAGGACCAGCATTACCGCGCGCGGACGCCGGGCGACGAGGCAGCAAAGGCGTCGGCTGTCGGCCAGCGCATCGCCGATTGGCGCCAGATCGCTCTTGCCGCCGGCATCCCGGCGGCCAACGTCGCCGCCATCGATCTGGACCAGCCGACGGCAGCGACCCGCCGACGCCTGCAAGCTTGGCTTGGCCGCAGCGGGGAGGCGACGCGATGAGCGGACGCGGTGCAGCCGGCGCCTTGCGCGTCGCCGTGGTCGGCCACACCAACACCGGCAAGACCTCGCTCCTGCGGACGCTGACGCGCGACGTCAGCTTCGGCGCGATCTCGGACCGGCCAGGGACGACGCGCCACGTCGAGGGCGCAGTCTTGTCCGTCCGCGGCCCCTTCGGGCGGGAACTGGCGCCGGTCGAGCTCTACGACACGCCGGGCCTCGAAGACTCGCCGCGCCTGCTGGAAAGCCTCGATCGTCTGCGCAGCGACCGGCGGACGCCCTGGGTCGACGTCATTCGTGCCTTTCTCGAAGGGGAGGAGGCAAATACGTCATTTGCTCAGGAAGCGAAGGCGCTGCGTCAGGTGCTTTTGGGCGACGTCGCCCTCTACGTCATCGATGCGCGCGACCGCGTGCTCGGCAAGCACCGCGATGAGCTGGAAATCTTGAGCCGCTGCGCGCGGCCGGTGGTGCCGGTGTTGAACTTCGTCGCCAGCCCGGAAGCACGGACCGATGCCTGGCGCCGGCAGTTGACCGAGGTCAACATGCACGCGATCGCCGAGTTCGACACCGTCGTCCTCAACGAATTTACCGAGCAGCGGCTGTTTGAGAAGATGCTGACGCTGTTGGATTCCTTCCGCCCGACGCTTGAAGCCCTGATCCGCGAGCGCAAGGAGGAGCGCCAGCAGCTGATCCGCGCCGCCGCCGAACTGCTCGCCGATCTCCTGATCGATGTCGCCGCCTATCGGCTGACGGTGGCGGAAGGGGACGATCCGAAGCGGGCGGCGGCCAAATTGCAGCACAGCGTGCGCGGGCGCGAACAGGCCTGCGTCGGCAGCCTGCTCAGCTTGTTCCGTTTCCGCGCCGACGATTTCGAGGCCGACAGCCTGCCGCTCATCGGCGGCCACTGGGGGCTCGATCTGTTCAACCCGGCCTCGCTGCGGCAGTTCGGTGTTCGCGTCGGCGGCGGTGCGGCGGCGGGCGGTGCGGCCGGGCTTGCCATCGACATGATGACCGGCGGCCTCTCGCTCGGCGCTGCCGCCATGTTGGGAGCCACGATCGGCGCGGTCTGGAGCAGTTTTGGCACGCACGGCAGGCGCATCGCCGAGCGCCTGATGGGCATCAACGAGCTGCGGGTGGAGGAGACGACGCTGCGCCTTTTGGCCGTGCGCCAGATCGCTCTCCTGGACGCGCTGTTGCGCCGCGGCCATGCCAGCCAGGAAAAGATCCGCCTCGCCGCGGCTGCCGGCAAGCAGCAGAAGGCATGGGCTGCACAACCACTTCCGGTTGTGCTTGAAGAATGTCGCCTGTACCCCGACTGGTCGCGCCTGGGCGGGGCCAGCGCGCTCGACCTGGAGTCCGACCCCCGCCGGCTCGCCGCCCGCGACCGGCTCGCCGATCTCATCGAGGCGGCGGTGACGGCGGGCGACCGCCTTGCGGAGGTGCCTGGCGCCGTCTAGGGTTGCGCGAAATGTCGTCATCCCAGGGGCGCAATTGGACGACATCAGGAGGCAAAATGCTGCCAAAGACGATGATCTTCATCCGCACCGAGCGCTACGGCCCGCCGGAGGTTTTGCTGCCGGCCGAGATGGATGTTCCGGCGCCGGGCAAGGGGGAGGTGCTGATCAAGGTCGCCGCCGCCGGCGTCAACCGGCCGGACGTGATCCAGCGGACCGGCCACTACCCGCCGCCGCCTGGTGCTTCCGATGTGCTGGGCCTCGAGGTCGCGGGCGTCGTTGTTGGCACGGGCGAGGGTGTGACCGAACCCGCGCTCGGCGAGCAGGTGTGCGCGCTGGTCATAAGCGGCGGCTATGCCGAATACTGCGTGGCGCCGGCCCCCTTGTGCCTGCCGGTGCCGGCACCCTTGTCCCTGATCGAGGCGGCGGGCCTGCCGGAGACCTGTTTCACCGTCTGGACCAACGTGTTTGAGCGCGGCCGGCTGCAGGCGGGCGAGAGCTTCCTCGTCCACGGCGGCACCAGCGGCATCGGCACCACCGCCATTCCGCTCGCCAAGGCCTTGGGCGCCCGTGTCTTTGCGACCGCCGGCAGTGCCGAGAAGTGCCAGGTGTGCCGGGACTTGGGTGCCGAGATCGCGATCAACCACCGCTCCGAAGACTTCGTCGCCGTGGTCAAGGCGGCAACCGGGCGCCGCGGCGTCGATGTCATCCTCGACATGGTCGGCGGCGACTATATCCAGCGTAACATCAGCGCGCTCGCCCCGGACGGCCGGCTGGTGCAGATCGCCTTCCTGAAGGGCAGCAAGGCCGAGCTCGATCTGATGCCGGTGATGCTGAAGCGCCTGACCGTCACCGGCTCGACGCTGCGCGCACGCCCCGTCGCCGAAAAGGCGTCGATCGCCGCGGCGCTCAAAGCCAAGGTGTGGCCGCTCCTGGAGGCGGGACAGCTGAAGCCGGTGATCCACACCACCCTGCCGCTGGCGCAGGCGGCGGAAGCGCACCGGCTGATGGAAAGCAACCGCCACATCGGCAAGATCATCCTGACCGTTTAAGGGCTAGCGCGGCGGCGCCTCGTCCTCTGCTGCAGCGCTTCTCGGCACCGGGCCGGCATCGAGGTAGAGCGGGCTTTTCAAGTACTGGGCGATCGCCGAGCGCACCACGACGCCGATCACCGCCGCCGCCGGCACGGCGAGGAGCGCGCCGGTGAAGCCCAACAGCGCGCTGCCGGCAATCACCGCGAACATCAGCCAGACCGGATGCAGGCCGACGCGATCGCCGATGATCTTCGGCTGGATGACGTAGCCGTCGAGGATCTGGCCGCTTCCGAACACGGCGGCCACCAGCGCCGGGCCGTGCCAGCTGCCGAACTGGACGGCGGCGAGCGCGATGCCGATGCTCAGGCCGACAATGTTGCCGACGTAGGGGATGATCGAGATCAGCCCGGCGATCACGCCCAGCAGCAGGCCGAAGTCGAGCCCGACCAGCACCAGGCCGGTCGCGTACCAGGCGCCGAGGATGAGGATGACCAGGACTTGGCCGCGGACGAAGGCCGAGAGGCGCTGGTCGATCTCGCGGAAGATGGCGCGGATGCGCTCCCCACCCCGGCGCGGCAGCAGGTGGTCGATGCGCGCGACCAGCCGGTCCCAGTCGCGCAGCAGGTAGAAGGCGACGACGGGGCTGATGAGAACGACGCCGAGCACGCTCAGGATCACGGCGCCGCCGCTGATCACGCGCGAAAACACCTGCCCCGTCCAGCCCATCAGCTCGCTGGCATGCTGCTGGACGATGGTCTCAAGCCCCTGCACCTGGGTGCGGGCGAGCTTGGCCTTGAGTTCGTCGACAAGGGGCCGGATCGCCTCGGCGGCCAGCACGGCATAGTCGGGCAGGCGGCCGACGAGAGCGGTGATCTGCGCGCTCAAGATCGGCACCAGGATGATGAGCACCGTCACGAAGGCCGTGAGGAAGCTGGCGACGATCAGAAGCGCCGCCAAACCGCGCGGCACACCGGCGCGCTCAAGCCGATCGGCCAGCGGATCGAGCAGATAGGCGACCGCCATGCCGACCAGGAAGGGAGTCAGCGCACCGCGCAGCAGGTAGCAGAGAAAGCCGAGAACGGCGAGGATCACGAGCCAGAGGAGGATATGGCGCTCGGTGCTCAAACTCGGCTGCGATTCGGGGGCATCGGTCATGGTGGCCTCAACCAACGAAAGTGCGTGCCGTTCGCCTCTTCAGGCGCTGCGCATTCGCAAGCCGCGGATAAGCATGATCGAGGCCAGCGGCAAGAGGAAACCAATCGCCGCCGCGGTCAGCAGCAACGCCCCCAGCGCACTGTAATCGGCCGGCACGCTCACCGCCCCGCTCACCGGGTCCTTGACCTCACGGCTGACGACAAAGACCTGGTTCAGGTATTTCGTGCCCAGTTGCGCCAGGCCGAGCGCCAAGTTGACGAACGATGCCATGACGGCGAAGAAGGTCGCTTTCAGCGAGACCGGCGCCGAGTTGGCGATCCAGGCCAGCATCGGGATCATTGCCACCTGACCCAGGGGCGATTCGAGCGCGGTATCGACGAGTGCGATGAAGCGGGCATCGACAATTCCGCCGGTTATGGCCGCGGTCCAGTGATGCAGGCCATAGTACATGCCGATGATGGGCAGGGCCAGCAGCGTGCCGGCGATGGTCAGGAGCGTAATGACGAAGGTGATCGAGCGTTCCGCCATCAGGCGCCGGAACAAGACCATCCCGATCAGCGCCAGCCCGCCGCCGATCAAGGCCAGCACCGAGAGGAACCGCTGATCGAAGCCCAAGACGTCGATCATCCACCAGGTCACCCCCGGGCCGGGGGTCGGCACGGCGCGAAAGGCGAAGATGACAATCGCCGTGCCGAGCAGGATCTGCCGCGCCGCCGGTTCCATCTCCCGCATCAGCCGCTGCATCAGGAAGGCGACGATCGCCATCGAGCCGGCGAAGATGATCTCCTGGCCGAACGGCAAGTCCGCCAGCCCGACGGCGAGTGTGAAGGCGACGAACACGAGGCTGCCGCCCAGGATCCAGGGGTTCGCGCGCGGTCGTTCGTGGCTGCCGCTTAAGGCCTGCTCGATCGCGGCCTCCGCGAGCCCTGCCGCTCGCAGCCGGCGCACGCTTTGCCGGCGCATCACGCCAGCGAGCACCACGCCCAGGACCGAGATCAGTGGGATCACCAGCGAGACCCGGTACACGTCCTGATAGACGGCAGCCTTGCCCTCGGGCGAAAGTCCCCCAACGTCGCGGAACAGGTAGAGATTGATCAGCGCGACGATGATGGTGCCGCCGACGATGGCGACGCGGCCCAGCGTCTGCATCGTCGTGTTCATCGATTTGCGCTCGGCCTGGCCGATCGGCCGGCCCGCGTCATCGACCCGCGGCACCGCCTCCACCGTCATTGCGTCGGCAACGACGTCCTGCAGCACGTAACCGATCGGCGCCAGCAGCGCCTGCAGGACGTACCAGGCGCCGACCGGCATCACCGCTTCCATCGCCGCGCGGTCGCCGATCAGCGCTTGCATGATGAGGAGGCTCAAGGCGATCAGGCCGGCGCCCAGGTAGACGAGCCCCGCCTTGTGGCGCCAGATCAGGTCGACCACGTGGCCGAGTGGCATCTTGATCGCCCACGGCATGTTTGCCCAGAAGGCGAGCCCGGCCAGGAACTCGGCCGACAGATCGAGGTACTCCTTGACGAAGAAGGTGCCGACGATGCTGGTCAGGCCGGAGATGCCGGCGGCCAGGTACACCATCAGCGGCGGCAGGTACGACAGCCGCAGCTGCCGGCCAACGCCGAGGAAGTTGGCCGCAAAGCGAAGGGGGGCGGCAGCCAGCGTCATGATTGCGACGTGGCCGCTTCGCTGAACACGACCGGAGCCTCTTCGTCCGTCTCGTCGCGCGCGTGCGCCTGGTAGAACGAAGCCTTCTGCTCGCCGCGCACCGCCTCCCGCGTGAACGTGATCAGGTGGTGCGCGACCAGACCCATGTTGAAGGCGGATTCGATCTGGCCCTGCCGCAAGGCGTGCCAGACGGCGCGCCAGAAGACGCGGCGGTAATCGGCCAGCACTCCGACCCGCACCGCGAGATTGAGCGCAAGCGTGAGGCCGCGGCGGAGGTTTTGCAGCGTGAGGTGGCCGCGCGCTGGCACCTTGATGCGGTTGGGATAGGTGGCGTTGATCTGGTGGATGAAGCGGCCAAACAGCCGCTCCGGCTCATAGGTTTCGGCGATGCAGTGCTTCCAGGTCGCCACGACCTCGGCGTAGGGGCGGGTGAAGCGGACGTTCGATTCCAGCGCCGGATCGAGGTCGATCCGATTCTCGCGTTCAAGCCGGGTCCACAGCGGCGTGCCGGGCAGCGCCTGCAACAGATTGATGGTCAGCATCGGAATCCGCGAATGCTCGACAAATTCGAGCAGCCGCTGGCCGGAGTCGGCCGTTTCCCCGTCGAGACCCTGGATGATGCCGGAGACCACCTCGATGCCATAGCTGTTGAGCGTCTCGACCGCATCCAAGATCGGCACGCGGACGTTCTGCTTCTTGCCCATGCGGTCGAGCATCTCGATTTCCGGCGTTTCGATTCCCGCGAAGACCGTAATGAAATGCGCGTCTCGCATCATGGCCAGGAGCTCGGGCTCCTTGGCGAGGTTGAGCGTCGCCTCACAGGCAAAGCGCAAGGGATAGCCGTTGCGCTTTTGCCAGGTGATCAGGTGCGGCAGAAGTTCCCGCGTCGCCTTGCGGTTGGCGATGAAGTTGTCGTCGACGAAGTAGACCGCGGGCGGCCGTGCCTGTGCCAGCATGGCGTCCAGCTCGGCCATGACCTGTTCAGGCGTCTTCATCCGCGGTACCCGGCCGTACAAGCCAGGAATATCACAGAATTCGCACGTAAACGGGCAGCCGCTGGAGAACTGGACGCTGCCAATGAAGTAGCGGTCAAGCGGGATCAGGTGGTAGGCGGGCTGGGGAAAGGCGGTCAGCGGCAGCCGGGTCTCAGTGGTCAGCCGCACCTGGCCCGCGGGCGGCGCAATCGAGGCATCGAGGCGTTCGATCAGGCGGTCGGTGGCGCAGCCGATCTCGCCAAGGTGCAGGTAGTCGAACTCCGGATAGCTCTCCGGCATCGCCGAGACGGACGGTCCGCCCAGGACCGTGACCTTGCCGGCGGCCCGTGCCCTGGCGCCGATCGCGCGAATCTGCGCCGCCTGGATGTGCATGCCGGTTACCAGCACCGCATCGGCCCAGGCGAAATCCGCTGCCCGCGCGGGGCCTAAGTTCTCGTCGATGAAGCGCACCTGCCAGCGTTCCGGCAGGTAGGCCGCAATCACCAGCAGCCCTTGCGGCGGCATGAACGCGCTGACGCGGTCCATCAGCGGATAGGCATGGGAAAAGGTGCCGAATGACGGGCTGTAGGCCGGAAAGACGCACAAGATGCGTCGCTCGTGGCGGACGGCGGCAGGGTAGCGCATGTGGTTTGCCTCCCTTCTCCCGCGCCTTGTGACCCGCAGTGGCGGGCGCGGTTGCGCATGACGGTACAGGTTCACGCGAGCGCTACGATCGCCGAGCGCGCGCGCACAGTCCATGACCTTGTTTTCCCTTGAGAGTGGAAAGTGTGCGCAGAGGCAGTAGGCTTACCAAGGCTGGCCGCCGTCGCGACGGCTCAGCGAGCGGCGCAAACCCGCGATCGACGTCGCATTAAGAGAACGCGCACGCCAGAAGCACAACAATAAAGAGCATGACGAACGCGATATCAAGCCCGAGCGGCGTCGCCAAGACTGAGAGGATTTGTGAGAGGATTGATCGCCAGCTGTCGTTCGCCATCCCCACCGTCCTCTGATGTTCCTCATGGCGTCTTGCATTTTAGGAGGGCTGCCAATCGATGGTAGAAAAAAAACACCGCAAATTGCAAAAATAGCTATTCCGAACGTGACGCGGTTCACACAGTTTGCCCCGAAGCGGATTATTATTGGCTTCTTAAGCGTTCATCGCTTGTTTCAGGAGCCGACCGCGGGCGCTAGCAGGGCGACCCGGTTTCCCGGATGGCGGTCGATCCGGCCCTTGAGTTCCCACTCCATCAGCGCGGTGTGCACGGCGGCGGCCGGCAGCCCGCAGCGGCGCACCAGCTCATCGACGGGCATCGGCACCGGCGATAGCAGGGCCAGGATCCGGGCATGCGCGGCCTCGACCGCCACGGCCGATTCGCTCGCGTCAGAAGGCGCATCGGCATTCGGCACAGGCGCCGCCGCCACGGCGGTTATGCGGGCTGCGGCCGGCCGCACCCCGGTGCCGGCCGGTGCGAGAACGCTCAAGACGTCGTCCACCGATTCCGTGAGCACGGCGCCCTGGCGGATCAGGTCGTTGCAGCCGCGGGCGCGCGGGTCCAGGGGCGAGCCCGGTACCGCGAACACCTCGCGGCCCTGGTCAAGCGCACAGCGAGCGGTGATCAGCGATCCGGAATGCAGGTTGGCCTCGATCACCACGACGCCCAGGCTCAAACCCGATATGAGCCGGTTGCGGCGCGGGAAATGGCGCGCCTGCGGCGGCATGCCGGCCGGCATCTCGGCAACGATCGCCCCGCCGGCGCCGATGGCATGGTAGAGGTCCGTATTGCCGGGCGGATAAATGACGTCAGCGCCGCCGGCGAGCACGGCGACGGTGCCGGTCGCCAGTGCGCCCTGGTGCGCGGCGGCGTCAATCCCGCGCGCGAGTCCGGAGACAACGACAAAGCCGGCCGCGCCCAAGTCGCGGGCCAGCTGCTCGGCAAAGCGCAAACCGTTCAGGGACGCGTTGCGGCTGCCGACGATCGCAACCGCGGCGCGGTCCAGGAGTGCGGCATCGCCGATCAGGCCTAGCGCCGGCGGCGCATCCTCGAGCGCGCGCAACAGCCGGGGGTAGTCCGCATCGGTGCTGAACAGCAGCCGGCCGCCGGCACGGGCCAGCCGCGCGATCTCGTCCGCAGCCTCAGTGGCCGAGGGAATGCGCACGTGGCCGCGGCCGCCCTGGCGCGCCAACTGCGGCAATGCGGCCAAAGCGGCGGCGGCCGTCCCATAGCGCTTGAGGAGGCGGTTGAAGGTCACCGGCCCCACGTGCTCTGTGCGGATCAGTCGCAGCCAGTCGATCCGCTCGGCCTCGGTCAGGGGCTGGTACGGGCGCGATGACATTCCCAAATTCCTGTTCGGCAAACCTTGCGCGCGCGGCCGCTGCCGGGGCTACCCCCGTTCGCGGGCAGCCATCGCAGGCAGGCGGCGGGTAACGCTTGTGGTATGCTCCCGCACCGGATATGCGGGCGGCGTTCGGGCCGCGAACGGAACCGGCGCTGGTGGGTGGCGCGTTGACCGGCGAAAAGTATCACGGGGAGAGAAATGCGATGCAGTGGCAAGGGCGACGGGAGAGTGCCAACGTCGAGGACCGGCGTGGCTCGGGCATGGGCGGCCGGCTGCCGATCGGCGGCCGTGGCGGCATCATGGGCGGCGGCATCGGCGCCATCATTCTGGTGGTCCTGGCGCTGATCTTCGGCTTCGATCCGTCTTTCCTCCTCCAGATGGGCGGCGGGCCGACCTCCTACGAGCAGCCGCAGACGATACCCGGATCGGGCGCCATGCCGGGCCAGATCGAGACCGGCGGCAGCGATGATCTGAAGCGCTTCGTCGCCGTCGTTCTGGCCGAAACCGAGGATACCTGGAACCAGATCTTCACGGCGTCAAACAAGCAGTATCAGGAGCCGTCGCTGGTTCTCTTCAGCGGCGCAGTCGACTCGGCGTGCGGCTACGCCAGCGCCGCCGTCGGTCCCTTCTACTGCCCGGGCGATCAGAAGGTTTACCTCGACCTCGCCTTCTTCCGTGAAATGGAGCAGCGCTTCGGCGCCCAGGGCGACTTTGCCAAGGCCTATGTCATCGCCCACGAGGTCGGCCACCACGTCCAGACCCTGCTCGGGATCTCGCCGCGGGTTGAGGCGATGCAGCGTCAGGTCTCGCAGGTCGAGGCAAACCAGCTGCTGGTTCGGCTCGAACTGCAGGCCGACTGCTTCGCCGGCGTCTGGGCGCACCGCACGCATGCCCGCACCCAGATCCTCGAACAAGGCGACATCGAGGAAGCGCTCAATGCCGCCAATGCGATCGGTGACGACCGCATGCAGCGCCGCGCGCAAGGCTATGTGGTGCCGGACTCGTTCACCCACGGCTCATCGGAACAGCGCGTGCGCTGGTTCCGCCGCGGCCTCGAAGCGGGCAAGCCCGGCGCCTGCGACACTTTCGCCGCGGCCCAGCTGTAGCGCACGAGGGACAAAAGCGCGCTCGGACGGCGCGCCGGCTACCGCCTAGCCTTACCGGACCGCGAGCACGGCGGACGTGTGCAGCGCGATCATCCGTTCCTCGTCCGTGGGGATGACCCACACCGAGACTTCGCTGTCCGTGCTCGTGATGCAGGGGCCGCCGCTGGCGTTGGCGGCGTCATCCAGGCGGATGCCGAGCCAGGAAGCGGCGCGGCAGACACGCGCGCGAATGGCGGGCGCGTGCTCGCCGATGCCGGCGGTGAAGACGAGCGCATCCAGGCCGCCGAGGGCCGCCGTCAGCGCGCCTAAGTGCTTGTTGATGTGGTAGCAGAACAGCGCGATCGCTTGCTCAGCCGCCGGTTCGGCACTCGCCAGGAGATCGCGCATGTCGTTGGAGATGCCGGAGACGCCCAGCAGGCCGCACTCCTTGTACAAGAGGCGTTCGATCGCCTTCGCATCCATGCCAAGTGCTTGCATGCAGTACAGCAAGACGCCCGGATCGAGCGCACCCGGCCGGGTGCCCATCGGCAGGCCATCCAAGCCGCTGAAGCCGAGTGTGCTTTCGATGCTCGCGCCGTCCTTGATCGCACACATGCTGGCACCGCTGCCCAGGTGCGCCACGACGACGCGCGAGGCTGCGGGAGCGTATTGGGGCAGCGTGCGGGCGATGAACTCGTAGGAAAGGCCATGGAAGCCGTAGCGGCGCACCCCGCGCGCGCGCAAGTGTGCCGGCAGCGCCAGCAGCTGCGCCACAGGCGGCAGGGTGCGGTGAAAGGCATTGTCAAAGCAGGCGATCTGAGGCAGCGCGGCGTCCAGCCGGCTCAGCGCGCGGATGGCGGCCAGGTTGTGCGGCAGGTGCAGCGGGAAGAACGGCACCAGTTCCGCAATTTCCTCGATGATGGCAGCGGTCAGCAGGGTCGGCCGGTCGTAGGCAGACCCACCGAACACGACCCGATGGCCGGCCGCGATCAGCCGCGCGCCGGACGCTTGCGTCCTGATCCACTCCAGGATGAAGGCGATCGCGTCCTCATGCGACAGCGCGGAGCCGCGCGGCCAGTCGTGTGTGCCGAACGTCTTGCCATCCGCATCCTTGACGGCGAAGAACGGATCGGAGCCGATGCCATCGAGGACGCCCCTGACGAGGAGACGCGGATCGGCGGCGCCGTCGGCCGCGTAGCCGGCGAACTTGATGCTGGAGGAGCCGGCATTGATGACGAGGATCGCGTCCGTCATCGCCGCTACTCGCCGGCCTTCTTAAGGAGTGCCGCGCCCTTGCGCTGCGCTTCGGCGAACAGGACGGCGACGGCACACGACGCCAGTCGGGTCCGCGCGCTGTCGGCGCGGCTGGTCAGTACGATCGGCGCCCGAACACCGACGACGATCCCGGCGGCCTCGGCATTGGCCATGAATGTCAGCTGTTTGGCGAGGATGTTGCCGGCTTCGAGATCGGGGACGACCAGGATGTCGGCCTTGCCTGCGACCGGCGAGACGATGCCCTTGGTGCGGGCGGCCTCCTCGTCGATGGCGTTGTCGAAGGCGAGCGGCCCATCGAGGATGCCGCCGGTGATCTGGCCGCGCTCGGCCATCTTGCACAGCGCCGCGGCCTCGATCGTGGACGGGATCTTGACGGTCACCGTCTCCACCGCCGACAGTATGGCGACTTTCGGCTCGGCGATCCCGACCGCGTGCGCGAGCTCGATCGCGTTCTGGACGATGTCGCGCTTATCCTCGAGCGTCGGCATGATGTTGATGGCCGCATCGGTGACGATGATCGGCCGCGCGTAGGTCGGCACCGCGATGAGAAAGCAATGGCTGAGGCGGCGCTCGGTCCGCAGGCCAGCCTCCTTGCGCAGCACCTCCGACAGCAGCTCGTCCGTGTGCAGGCTGCCCTTCATCAGCATTTGCGCTTCGCCGGTGCGCACGAGGCCGACCGCGATCTCGGCGGAGTGGTGGCTGTGGTCGGCCGGCACCAGCGGATAGGAGCCGAGGTCGATCCCCGCTTGCGCCGCAAGCGTGCGGATCTTCTTCTCCGGGCCGACCAGGATCGGCGTGATCAGGCTGCGCGCGGCGGCGTCGATGGCGCCGCGCAGGGCATCTTCGCTGCAGGGATGGACGACCGCGCACGAGGACGGCGGCAGCCCATCGCACATCCTGAGGAGCTCAAGGTAGCGGTCCTCCCGGCGCAGCTGCACGGTCGGCATGTCGCGGCGCGGCAGGCGGATCTTGCTGCGCGGCGCTTTGACGGTGCAGGTGCCGGTGATCAGAGGTTCGCCCCTGGCATCGGAGAGACGGCAATCGAGGACGACCTCGCAGGTTGCGGCGTGCTTCTCCTTCACGGTGACGGTCGCCGTGACCGGTTCGCCGACCGGGATCGGGTGGTGCATCTGCATCGTGGCGCCGGTGCTGATGGAGCCCAAGCCCGGCAGGCGCGAGCCTGCGAGCGTTCCGAACAGGCTCGCACCCCACATCGTGTGGCCGGCGCCGAGCGCGAACATTGAGCTGTTGGCCGGCCCGGGATCGAGGTCGATGAGGTTCAGGTTGCCGGTCACCGCCGCCCAGGTCTCGATGTCGTCGTGACGCAGTGCGCGGCTGATGCTGGCACTCTCGCCGATTGCGATCTCATCGAAGGTCCGGTTCTCGATCATCTCGACCATGCGAGCGTCCCTTTATATCGCGACGGCGTGATCACGCCGTCGCTGTGTCCTCGGCCGTGAGCCAAGCGATTGCCTTGTCGCGCTGGGACGGGGGAAAGCGGCGCACGGTCGCGGCGCGAAAGACGTCGGCGATGCGCGCCTGCTCGTCCTCCCATTTCGGTTCGGCAACAATGGCGATCCGTACCACCGAAGCCCAGCTTTTCATGCCGAACTGGGTTCCGACCGACTTTGCGCCTGCCTCCCATCCTTCGAGCTCGCTCCAGTCAAGCAGGATGAAATCGCGCCGTTCGTCGTCCAGCAGCGGCCCGATCGCTTCGGCGCAGTGGTCGATTTCGGCCTCGGAGATCATGTTCGCCATCTTGAGCGCGATCACCCGGTCTTTCGTTAGCGGCAATACCTCGATCATAACGTCCCTCCTCACCTTGGCCTTATGTTGGCGCGTCCGCGAACATTAGAAAAAAGCGTGCCTGCGAACAACGGTTCCCCTTGAGCGAGGGAGGGCCGAGCGCGCGGCGGCGATGGCGTTGCGGGCGTGGGCGCGGGTCGTTTGCGCGGGGCGGACCCTACCACGGCGGTACGGCTGCACTACATAGACGTGTGTGAGGTTTTCACGAGCGGGGATCGGAGAACGGCCATGCGGATATCGCTGTTCAAGCAGCGCAGCCTGCCCTCGGCGGCCGAGGCACTCCCCGGGCGCAGTGTCGAGATGGCAGTGCCCGGCCAGCATTACGTCTTGGGGACGCCGCTCCGGCCGCCGTTCCCAATCACCTGTGAGCAGGCGGTCTTTGGCTTGGGCTGCTTCTGGGGGGCCGAGCGGCGCTTCTGGACGCTGCCGGGCGTCTTCACGACAGCCGTGGGCTATGCCGGCGGTCACACGCCCAATCCCACCTATGAAGAGGTCTGCTCGGGCCGCACCGGTCATGCCGAGGTGGTGCTCGTCGTGTTCGATCCCGCCGTGACCAGCTACGGTCAGCTCTTGAAGTGCTTCTGGGAGAGCCACGATCCAAGCCAAGGCATGCGCCAGGGCAATGACGTCGGTACCCAGTACCGCTCGATCATCCTGACCCACGGGCCGGCCCAGCGCGACCACGCGGAAGCGATCCTTCGCGTCTACCAGTCGCGGCTGAGCGCGGCCGGTGGCGGCGCGATCACTACCGAGATCGCCGATGCCGGGCCATTCTATTATGCCGAAGCCTATCACCAGCAGTATCTGGCCAAGAACCCGGGCGGCTATTGCGGTCTTGGCGGCACCGGCGTGAGCTGTCCGGTCGATGCGCTCACGACGGCCGATGCCTCTTGATCAGGCGACCGCACTGAGCCACTGAGGCGGGCCACTGGTGTTTGAACCGGACGGCGGGTGTGGCCGGCCCGGCAACGAGCGCGCATTTCCGAGCCAAATACTGCGATTGGGGAGTTGACGCGGCCGTGCAAAGACGGCATGGATGCCGCCGCCTCGGCGAGGGCGAGCCGTTACCGAGGGACGCGTGACGGCGCCTGCCTGCCGGCATGCAGGTGTCAAATCGTGCTGTGGGTTGGATCGTGATGCGAAAGAAGCAACGGATCTTCATTCGCCGCCGCCAAGGCAACCGCCGGACGGTGCTGCTGGCCACCTTGGTGTTGCTCGGCCTGGCGATCTGGGCAGGCACGGCGCAAGACCCGCAGCTGCCGCCGATCTACCTGAAAGCGGCCCCGGTCGACACCGAAGCCGGCCGCTGAATTCACCCTCCTGAAGCCTTTATCCCTACCTGCTTTGCGCGCGCGACATAAGCGCTCGCGCCTTATGGCTTGAGCGCCCGTCTTCAGCGCAGGTAGGGGCCGTCGACGCCGATCTTGCCGGGGCCATCCAGCACATAGACGGCAGCGGAATTGCCGCGGACGTGGAAGCCAAGGCGGCCGTCGCCGACCGTCACTTCACGGCCCGTGACGCAGTCCCGGTAGGTGCCGGTGCGGACGTTCTCGACCGTGATGTCCTGGTCGCCGCCGATGGCAAGGCCGACCACGGCGTAGCTGTCCTCCTCGGGATAGTCGCGGATGAAGCTCAAGCCGGTGCGCCACTCCCGGACGTCGCGCATCGGTGCCTTTTGCAGTGCCGGCACCGCCTTGCGGATCTGGTTCAGGCGCTGGATGTGCTTGTAGAGCGGATGGCTCTGGGTCTTGGCGATTTGGCCTTCGCTCAGGTGGTCGCCGAAGTAGGCGCGCCCGGTCTGATCGAGGGTGTCGTTCGCCTCGACGACGTCTTGCGGCGCGCCCTTCATGAACTCGATCTCCTCCCCGTAATAGAGGCAGGGGATGCCGCGCACCGTCCACAGGAGGTTGTAGGTCGCGGCTGCCATCCACTGCTCGCCCTTGAAGCGGAAGCGGAAGTCGTTGTCCGGGCCGACGTCGTGGTTCTGCAGGAACGTCACCAGCGTGGTGGCATCGCCGTAGATCCAGTCCTTCTCCAGCACCTGGCCCAGGCCCTCATAGGTGCCGCGGCTGACGTTGTCGCGGAAGGTCGAGAACAGGCCGAAATCGAGGACCGAGAAGCCGGAGTCGCCGCCCGAGTGAGGATCTTGCGGATCGTGGCCAAGCCGGGTGTACCACCACGGCCGGATGAAGGAGGGGCCGTTGTCACCGCCGCCCAGATCACCCCAGCCGTAACCCTTGACCAGGTTCTCGCCGAACACGAACAGGCTGGGCTTATGCGCCTTCCAGGCGTTGATGTACTCAAGAAGGTTGTCGCGCTCGATGTGCTTGACCGTATCGATGCGCAGCGCGTCGACGCCTAGGTCCAGATAGCGGTTGATGGCGCCGATGATGTAGTCCTTGACGTTCTGGCGCCGGGTCGCGAGGTCGATGCAGTCACCGGCGATGTGCTTGACCTGCACCGCCGCACTTTCCCAGTCGCCGCCGCAGATGAACCCTTCCTGGTGGTACCAGTCAGGATCGAGCGTGCCGGCATCGATGCCGAAGAAGCGGCCCGGGTTGTAGCCGGCTTGCGGCACCGTCACGCCGGTCTTGGGGTCACGGAGCGGCAGCTTGCCCTCCGGATCGGTGGCATGGCGCTCGCGATACCAGGCCGGCGCGACCGGGTTGTCGTCGTCATCGCGGTTCGGCCAGGCGTAGTTGCCGAGGTTGCCCTGGTAGGGACCGTGATTGACCCGGCCCTGCTCGGAACCCTGTGGCACGTAGTATTTCAGCGGCAGGCGGTCGATCCAGACTTGGCCGCGGATGCCGTACATGCAGGAGTGGTTGATCACCACGTCCTGGATGATCTTGAGGCCGCGCTTGTGCGCCGCGTCGATCAGGTCCTTGTACGTCGCACCGGGCGATTCCAGCCGAGGATCGATGCGCGTCCAGTCGTAGGGATGGTAGCCGTGGTAATCGAGGCCGCTGCGGTTTTCGACCGGCGGCGTAATCCAGATCGCGGTGAAGCCGAGATCGGCGATGTAGTCGAGCCGCTCGATCAGCCCCTTGAAGTCGCCGCGCCAGTGCGGGTCTTCCGCCTGGCCGGCCGCGTTGAACTTGATGCGGTCGCGGCAGAAAAAGTTGTTCGATGGATCGCCATCGTAGAACCGCGTGGTGATGAGGAAGTAGATCGTTTCGGCGCGGAAATCGCCTTCGCGCTTCACGGCGGGTTTGCGTGCGCGCGGCTTGCCTGCGGGCGCCTTCGTCGCAGCCTTCGCTGTCGGTGCCGCCGCGGGTTGCGGCGCGCGGTCGGACCAAGTGCCGGCCGCAGTGAGCCAGCCGTCGCGGTCCCGCCACTCATCGACCGTTTGGCGGCCGTGCGCATCGTTGATGACGAAGCTGGCCGAGCGGATCCCTTCCAGGCGATGCACGAACCAGCCGTCCGGTCGGGCTGTCATTGCGACGCCGGGCCAGGTGGTCGCGGCCGCGGCCGGGTAGGTGTTCCAGAAGTGAATGTGGATCGTGTCCGCCCAGCCGGCAGGTTTCTGGAAGTGCAGCGTCAGATCGGTCATCGGGAGTCCTTGAGGTGTCGCGGCGGGCACGGTGCGCAGGCAACGGCAGCGGCGGGAAGCGCTACCCTAACCGGCTTTCACGCCGCAGCCAACCCATCGGCGGGTTCTCCCGGGCAGAGGATGGCCGGCCTATGCCGGCAATGACGACAAAAGGGACGCATCTCTCCCCAAGAAACCACGTCATGCGCGGGCCCCAAAGCCTCTTAGTTACGGTCTTGGTTGACAAGATGCACTGGACATGGGCATTCATATTTCAACTCGCGGAGACATTCAAGATGGGGGCCAATATGCGTCGTTTGGTAATTTTCGGTTCGATCTTAATGCTGCTTGGCTGTGCAACAACACATGAAGGAGCTCAACTCGTTGATGAGCAAATTTGGAAAATAAAGATTGGTGTGACAAAAAAAGATCAGATTATTTCTCTGTTTGGTCAGCCTCAGCAGCAGGGCATGGGGTTCATAGCGCCGGTGCCTCCAGATACCAATAACCCAACCTACACTAATAGAATTTCTGTGGAACGCTCTAATTCGCCGCGGGACGGAGAGACCCTAATTTACGTAGATGCAACTAAAGTAATAAAGGGGTTTGGGCTCGTTGGCTATTCCGAGAGATCGCTCAACGTCTATCTCGCCAAAGGCGTCGTCTCGGAGTGTATTCTTGCAAGCACACATTTCGGGCAGGAAGGTAGTTCTCGCCAGGAGCAGCGATGCGGCCAGCCCGCGAACGATTAACCGGCGAGCGGTGTGTTGATCCACGGAGTGCCGTGGGAGACGACGGTGCTGGCGATGCGGATTGAGGCGATCCCACCTGCCATCGTGATGGGAAGGACAAGCCGTCGATGAAGCTCAAAGTCATCGTCCACGAAGCCGAAGAGGGAGGCTACTGGGCCGAGGTCCCGGCCATACCAGGCTGTGCCACCCAAGGTGAGACCTTCGAGGCGTTGCTGAACAATCTTTACGAGGCTGTGGAGGGCTGCTTGTCAGTCGATGTCGTCCCGCCCTCGGCCGGCGCCGGGACCAGAGTGGTCGAAATCGCCGTATGAAATCGATGAGCGGCAAGCAGCTATGCCGTGTCCTGGAACAACACGGCTGGCGGCTGCTTCGCGTCCACGGCAACACGTCGCTGAAGACCGGATTGCTGCGGCATCTCCTCTCCTGACGCAGCTTCCGATCGACCCGTGCTGTCACATCCGGCGGATCACGCTTCGCTTTAGTTCCGTCCGCCGAGTTCATGCCGCGGGCGCGGTGGCACTCGGCAGCCACAGCCGGCCGCCTGGCTGCGGGGCCGGCACGCCCGTCGTGCCCGGCAGGCTGAGCGGCAACCCTTTCAGCGAGCGCACGGCCAGAAACGCGAACGCCTCCGCTTCCAGCGCATCGCCGCGCCAGCCGACGGCTTCAACCGGTGCCACCGGTGCCGCTACGGCGTCAGCGATCAACGCCGCCAGCACGCCGTTGTGGCGGCCGCCGCCGGCCAGCAGCCAACGCCGCGGCGGCAGCGGCAGCGGCAGGAAGGCGCGGGCGCGGCCGATTGAGGCTGCGGTGAAGGCCGCGAGCGTCGCCGCGCCATCGGCTGCCCCCAGCCCGTCAAGCTCTGCGAGGATGCCGGAAAATGCGTCGCGGTCGAGCGACTTCGGCGGCGGCTGGCGGAAGTAGGGATGCGCCAGCCAGCGATCGAGGCGCGCCCGGTCGGCGCGGCCGGCTTGGGCTAGGCGGCCGTCAGCATCGAAGGCTGCGCCGGTGGTGGCGCGCACCCAGTCATCGATCAGCGCGTTGCCGGGCCCGGTGTCGAAGGCCAGGATCGGCTGCTCCGGGCCAATCCCCGGACCTATCCACGTGATGTTGGCAACGCCGCCCAGGTTCACGACCGCGAGCGGCTTTTCAAGGTCAGTCGCCAGGGCCTGGTGATAGAGCGGCACCAGCGGCGCCCCTTGGCCGCCCGCCTGGACATCCGCAGTCCGGAAATCGGCGACCACGGGGAGGCGCAGCCGGTCGGCCAGGCGCTGCGGATCGCCGATCTGGATCGTTTCCCGATGCTCCGGATCGTGCCAGACCGTCTGGCCGTGAAAGCCGATCACGTCGATGCCCGCCGGTCCGGTGCCCGCACCGCCCGCGCGCGCGAGCAGTGTCTCGACCGCGTCCGCATGGCGATCGGTCAACGCTTCGATGATTGCCTGCCACGACGGCTGCGGCCGTTGGCTCAGGCAGGCGCGTAGCTCGGCACGGAATGCGGGACTGTAGGGCAGCGTCAACGCCGGGCCGGAGGCGGTGGCGCGGGTGCCGTCGGTTGTCAGCAGCGCAGCATCGACACCGTCGAGCGAGGTGCCGCTCATCAGGCCGATGGCGGTGAGCGGTTGGCGCCCGGCCTTGGCTTGAAGCGCGTCCGCACGCTGATCGGCGGCCGATGCGGCGGTTGTCGTGGTGCTCGTGGCCATGCTAAAGCCGTTTCGCCTTTCCATTGCGCATTAGATCGCTGATCATGACCTCGTTCCGCTCGGAGTTCATCCGCGCCGTCGTCGCGCGGCAATACCTGCACCAGTGCACCGATCTGGCGGCGCTCGACGAGCGCGCAGCCGAGGGGCCGCTTGCGGCCTACATCGGTTTCGACTGCACCGCGCCCAGTTTGCACGTCGGCAGCCTGGTGTCGATCATGCTGTTGCGCCGGCTGCAGCAGGCCGGCCACAAGCCGATCGTGCTGATGGGCGGCGGCACGACCAAGGTCGGCGATCCGTCCGGCAAGGACGAGGCGCGCAAGCTGTTGAGCGATGCCGAGATTGCCGCCAACATGGCCGGCATCCGCCAAGTTTTTCAGCGCTTTCTCAGCTTCGGCGACGGCCCCACCGACGCCTTGATGGTGAACAACGCCGACTGGCTCGATACGCTCGCCTACATCGCCTTCTTGCGCGACTACGGCCGCCACTTCTCCGTCAACCGCATGCTGAGCTTTGATTCGGTGCGCCTGCGGCTGGAGCGCGAGCAGCCGCTGTCATTCCTCGAATTCAACTACATGGTGCTGCAGTCCTACGACTTCCTGGAGCTTTCGCGCCGCAATCGTTGCGTCTTGCAGATGGGCGGCTCGGATCAGTGGGGAAACATCGTCTGCGGTGTCGAGCTCGCCCGCCGTGTCAACGGCGACACCCTGTTCGGTTTGACCACGCCTCTGATCACGACCGCATCGGGCGCCAAGATGGGCAAGACCGCCGCCGGCGCGGTCTGGCTGTCGGGGGGAATGTTCTCGGCATACGACTACTGGCAGTTCTGGCGTAACACGGATGACGCCGACGTCGGCCGCTTCCTGCGTCTGTTCACCGACCTCGATCTCGACGAAATCGCGCGCCTGGAGCGGCTCGAAGGCCAGGAGCTGAACGAAGCCAAGAGTGTGCTGGCGAACGAGGCAACCCTGCTCTGCCACGGCGCGGAAGCCGCAGTCGCCGCTGCCGAGACCGCGCGCCAGACCTTCGCTGCCGGCGGCATCGGCGATGACCTGCCGGTGACCGAGGTCGCCCAGGCGGAGCTGGCCGCGGGCATCCCGGCGTTCGAGCTGTTTCGCCGTGCCGGCCTCGCGGCGTCGAACAGTGAGGCGCGCCGGCTAATCAAGGGCGGTGGCGCGCGGCTCAACAACCAGCCGCTGGCGGATGAGACACGGATCGTGACCGCAGCGGATGCCGGGCCTGAAGGCTTGATCAAGCTCTCCGCTGGCAAGAAGCGCCACGCCCTGGTCCGCCTTGCCGCCAGCAGCGGCGGCTAAGGCGCCGGTGCTGGTGGCGGTACGGCTGGGGAAGGTGCCGGCTCGCTCGGTGCCAACAAGTCGAACACCGCGAACAGGTGGCGCAGCACGCCGGGACCGACGATGCTTAACGGGTTGATCCAGATGTGTGGATCGCCCAAGGGGCCGCTGACCGCGTAGGTAGCGGCAAAAACGCCGCCGCCCGCTTCGCCGCCGGTGAACAGATCGCCGATCAGCGGCAACCGGCCGAGCAGCGAGTTGATGACGTAGAACGGCACGATCGTGCCCTTGACGTCGACGCGCTCGGTTTCGACCTCGACCGTTCCCGATGCGGTCAGCCCGAGCGACGTGCCGTGCGCCTTGGCGTCGGTGAGCAGGAGGGTGCCGGCGCGCCAGGTGAACGGCGCATCGAGGGTGCTGAAGGAGATGCCCTCGCCGCGCAGGGCATCGGCAATGCCGGTCAGCGCCATGATGTTGAGGAGCCGCGCCAGGAGCGGCGCATTGACGATCTGGTAATCCTTGATGCGCAGCCGCCCGGTGAGCGGCCGCTCCGGCTCGGTGTCCGCATAGGTGCCGGTCATCGCGAGCCGGCCGCCGCGCAGGTCATCGAACAGCCCGAGCGCCTGCAGCGTCGTGCCCGCGTCCTCGGCCTCGACCGTGAGCCGACGGCGGCCGGCCGTATCCGGGCGCAACGCCACTGTAACGGCGCTGCCGTTCGCCACCTTGGCTGCTCCCCTCACCGGCGACCAGACACCCTTCTCGCGGACGGCGGTAAGCTGCACGGCGTCTAGCTTGCCGTTGGCGTGGAACCAAACGCTGTCGACATCGAGGGCGACATTGAGAGCGGCATCGATGGTACGATCGGCCGACGGCTGGGCGGCTGCGGGCTCGCGCTTCGAAGTTCCACCACCGCGCAGCAGCGGCTCGACATCGAGGCTGCGGCCGCCGACCCGGATATCCCAGCCTCCAGTCTCGGAGCGGGCAGCCGTTGCGACGGCGTCCGTCCGGCCAACCGCAAAGCGATCGATCTCGACCAAACGCACAGCGCCGACTTTGTCGAAGCCGGCCCGGGCGCTGATGTCAACGCCATCGCCGCGGCACGCCGCGTTCGGGATGCGGGTAAGCGTGTCCTTGAGGAGGACGGCCTCGAAGCTGCAGGTGGCAGGCGTGCCGGGCTGCTTGCTCCAGCCGGCCGGGGCCAGCGTCACGGCCGCCGCGGTCAGGTCCGCCGAGACCGCGATCTCGGTCGTTCCCGCCTGCCGCACGGTGAGATCGACCCGGCCGTCGAGCTCGCCGCCTCTCAAGAACCGGCTGACATCGGTGCCCGGCGGCAGCAGTGGCGCCAGCTTGGCCACTGCGACGCGTTCCGGGATTAGCGTCAATTTGGTCTTGACCGGCGCGCGGGCGCGGAAATCCTCCCGCCACGCGAGGTTGGCCGGGATCCCTGCCAGCGCCAGGGTTCCGTTCATGTCGAGACCGTTGTCGTTGACGCTGATGCTCAGGTTGGCGTCGGTAATCGCATGCCCGGCCACGGCCTGCTCAAGAATGCCGCCGGTCACCTGGCCGTGGACATCAACCGCGATCCGCTCCATCGGCAGATCGCGAAGGAGCGGGAACTGCAACTGCAGCCGCACCCGCGCATGGCCGCTGGCCTGCTCAGGACGGATGCCGACCCGGTCCGTGTAGCGCAGCGGCGGCCGGCTGATGAGGTCGAGAACGTCGCGAAACGGACCTTCAAGCGGGATGTCGATCGCGATCGCCTCGACCGGCTTGTCAAAATCGTGCAGGACGACCGTACCGCCGGCCAGGCTCAACCCCTGCGACGTGCCGCCCGCAAGCTCGATCGTGAGGCTGTCCAGGTCAAACCGTGCCGTTCCGTCGACGCCGCGCACGGCCGGCAGCGGCGGCAGGTAGGCAACCGTCACATTGCGGGCGCTGAAGGTGCCGCTCAGCGCGTCGACGGCAATGCCCTCCGGCTTCAACACGAGCGCGGCTGTCAGGTCGGCGCGCTCGACCCTTCCGGCGGAGAGGTGGGCGACGCTCCAGGTGTAGCCGCCTGGTGCCAGCCGCGGCGGCCAGTAGCGGCGAAAGGCATCGACCGGCAGCCCTTCGGCGACGGCCTTGAGCTGTGCCTTGGGCGGCGAGGCCTGCCGGTCAGCCTCGATCGCGGCGGTGATCAGCGGTCCCGCGAGATCGAGCTCAAGATGCTCAACGGTGACCTGCGCAGGTGTCGCCCGCGCGCGCGCCTTCAGCCGTGTCAGCGGGTAGCTGTGATCCACCGGCGGCGGCAGATGGACTTCATTGCCCTCGGCAAAATCAACTGCAAGCTCGCGCAACTCGAAGGCTTGCGCCGAGAGATCGGCGCTGGCGGCAAACCGGCCGCCCTTCACCTTCAGCGCCTGCGCCAGTACCGGCTCTCCCAGCGCTTGCGCCAAGGCCTCGGTGAGCACGAGCTGGCCGGACTCGGCCGTCAGCTGCGCGTCGAGCGCCTGGATGACGCCGGCACCGCTCGCGCGGAAGCTCACGCTGCCGTGCAAGGGCAGGTCAACTGCTGCCAGCGGCTGCAACGGCGCTGCCGTGGCGGCGAAGCGGGCCGGGTTGAGCCCCTTGAGGCTCGCCTGCAGGTCGAGCGTGTCGGTTTCCGCCTTGAACGTTCCGAGAAGGTCGATGCCGCCGCTCTCGCTGCCCTCGATGGCGATCACCTGGGCATCGACGCTGAGGCCGCTGCCGGCCCGGCGAACGCCTGCGGTCGGGACGCGCGCACTCAGCAGCTGCCCGCCATCGCTATCGATCACGTCGAGACGGGCATCGGTGAGACGAATGTGGTTAAGGTAGCTGAGCGGTAGCGAAGGATCACGTTTGGAAGCAAGAAAACCGCCGAGCAGGGCTCCTTCCGCTTCCGTTCGGTCGACACCTGCGAGTGCGATCTGAAAATGGCCATCGGCGGCGCGGATCAGTTGCACGCTGGCACTGAAAACCTCGATGTCCTCGATGAGGAGTTTGCGCTCGACGAGCGAGAGCGGGCTGATGCCGATCTGCAGCGCGCCGGCCTGCGCAAGCGGCTTCTCGTCGGCGCTTGTTACCTGCACGTCGGTGAGGCGCACATCGATGCCGCGCTGCCGGCCGGCCCAGGCCAGGGTCGCCGACCCGACAGCAACGCGCACACCGGGCGCGGCGTCGGCGAGGGCGCCTTCCAGAACCGGCTTGAACGCCTCAAGCGATATCGGACCCTGCGCCAGACGGAGGGCTGCGCCCGCCGCCAGCAGGCTCGCCGCGACCACCAGCCCGGCCAGCGCCTGCGCCGCCATGCGGCCTGAGCGTGCGAGTGCCGACAGGGTTCCGTTCCTTCCCGATGACCGTTAATGTTGGGGCGCGAAAGCCTGCTGGGCCGCCATTTTTGTTTGTACTCAAGGATTGAACATGCTCGAAGCGGCGTTTGCAACCGGCGTGCGTGCACTGCCCGGTGCCGGCGACGACACGCTTGCGCGCGTCGGCAGGGAACGCTGGCGGACGGCACTGGCGGAGCGGGCAGCGCCAACCCTGCCGCGCCTGGACGCGCTGACGGTGGATCCGCACGCCCAGGCGTTGATGGACGCCATCTTCGGCAACAGCCCGTTTCTGACCTGGATTGCCGAGCGCGATCCTGATTTTGCCCTCGATCTGATGTACCACGGCCCGGACGTGATGGCCGATCGCGGCGTGGCGGAAATCGCGTGCCTGCAGGAAAGTGCCGCCGCCGGCACCGATCCGTGCGCGGCGCTGCGGCTGTGCAAGCGGCGCCTGGCGCTGACGGCGGCCGTGGCCGACATCACCGGCCACTGGGATCTGGAGCGAATCACCCGCTGCCTCGCCACGTTTGCGGAGGGCGCGCTGCGCACGGCCTGCAGCTTCGTGCTCGCCGAAGCGGCCAAGCGCGGCATCCTCCGGCTGCCGAACGCCGCGGCGCCAGAGGACGCGAGCGGCTTCATTATCATCGGCATGGGCAAGCTTGGCGCGTTCGAGCTCAATTACTCGAGCGACATCGACATCATCGTCTTCTACGACCCGCAGCGGATGCAAACTGACGAGCCGCAGGCGCTGGCGCAGCACATGAACCGCTTGACGCGGCGCCTGGTGCGCCTGATGGCGGATCGCACCGCCGACGGCTACGTCTTTCGCACCGACCTGCGGCTCCGGCCCGATCCCGGCTCGACGCCACCCGCGATCGCGGTCATGGGCGCGGAAGCCTATTACGAGACGATGGGCCAGAACTGGGAGCGGGCGGCGATGATCAAGGCGCGGCCCGTGGCCGGCGATCGTGTCGCCGGCGCCCAGTTCCTTGACCACCTTATCCCCTTCATCTGGCGCAAGAACCTCGATTACGCGGCGATCCAGGACATCCACTCGATCAAGCGGCAGATCAACGCGCACCGCGGCGGCGGCCGCATCGCGCTCGCCGGCCACAACATCAAGCTCGGCCGCGGCGGCATTCGTGAGATCGAGTTCTTCGTCCAGACCCAGCAACTCATCTTCGGCGGCCGCCTGCCGCAGCTCCGCGTGCGCGGTACGCTCGAAGCCCTTTACGCGCTTGCCAAAGCCGGCAAAATCGCGGCCACGACCGCGGACGAGCTCGCCGAGGCGTACCGGTTCCTGCGCCGGCTCGAACACCGGCTGCAGATGATCGCCGACGAACAGACGCACACCGTTCCCGAGGAGCCGAAGCGGCTCGCGCGGGTGGCGACCTTCCTCGGCTACGCCGACACCGCGGCCTTCGAACGCGACCTGTTGGCGGTGCTGCAGCGGGTCGAAGCCCACTATGCCGACCTGTTCGAGGATGCTCCGGCCTTGAGCCTTGGCGGCGTCAAGGGCGGTAACCTCGTTTTCACCGGCAGCGAGCCCGACCCCGATACGCTGCGCTCGCTGGCCGAACTCGGCTTTACCAACCCGAAGGCCGTCGACGGCAGCGTGCGCGGCTGGCACCACGGCCGCTTTCGGGCGATGCGCAGCACCCGCGCGCGCGAGCTGCTGACCGAACTCATGCCATTGTTGCTGCGGGAGATCGCCGCGCAACCGGAGCCGGATGCGGCCTTTCTTGCCTTCGATCGCTTCCTGCAAGCGCTGCCGGCTGGCGTCCAGTTGTTCTCAATGTTCTACGCCAACCCGGACCTCTTGCGCCTCGTCGTTCATATCCTCGGCATGGCGCCGCGCTTGGGCGCACTCCTGGCGCGGCGCTCCTCGTTGCTGGACAGCGTGGTGAGCCGCGACTTCTTCAGCCCGCCGCCGCCGCTCGATGCCCTTGAAGCCGAACTGGGCACGGTTCTCTCGCGCTGCCGTTACACCGAGGAGATGCTGGACCGCGGCCGTGCGTGGGCGAACGAGCGCAAGTTCCAGGTCGGCGTGCAGAGCCTGCAGGGCCTCCTCGATACGGGCGCTGCCGGCATCGCCTGGACCAATATCGCCGAAGCGGCGCTGCGCTGCTTCCTGCCGGCGGTTGAGGCGGAGTTTGCGGCCCAGCACGGCCGCATCCCCGGCTGCGGAATGGCGATCATCGGCATGGGCAAGCTCGGCGGCCGGGAGATGACGGCGGCTTCCGATCTCGATCTCATCTTCGTCTATGCGACGCCGGCCGATGGTGCGCACTCCGACGGAGCGAAACCCCTGGCCGCGCCACAGTATTTCGCGCGGCTGAGCCAGCGGCTGATCATCGCCCTCACCTCGCCAACCGCAGAGGGCCAACTCTACGAGACCGACATGCGCTTGCGCCCCTCGGGCAAGGCGGGGCCGATCGCCGTCAGCATGCAGTCGTTCACCCACTACCAGCGCGAGGAGGCCTGGACCTGGGAGCAGATGGCCATTACCCGGGCGCGCTCGATCGTTGGCCCGGCACCGCTGATGGCTGCGATCGCGGCGGTCCTGCGCGAGCGCTTGACGCAGCAGCGGGACCCGCAAACGTTGGTCCGCGACATTGCCGAGATGCGGGCCAAAATGGCGCACGAGCATCCGGCCGATTCGCTCTGGGAGGTCAAGCACGTCCGCGGCGGGCTGATCGACATCGAATTCATTGCCCAGTACCTGCAGCTCCTGCACGCGCATCAGCACCCTGAGGTCCTCTCGGTGACGACGGCGGACGCGCTTGACCGGCTCGAACGCGCCGGGCTGATGGAGCAGGCGACATACGCCGAGCTGCGCCAGGCGCTGGCGCTGTGGCAGGCGGTCCAGGCGCGGCTGCGGCTGACCCTGGCCGGACCGGTGCGGTCCGCAGCCGGCGCCGGCGTGGAGGCGCCACAAGCCCTCGAACGAGCGGTCAGGGGCCTGATGGGCCTCGACTTCGAGGCCTTGGTTGACCGCATGACGGAAACTGCGGCGCGGGTGCGAGCGATTTTCGCGCAAGTGATCGAGGAACCGGCGGCATCTTCGGAAACGGAGCCACTGATCCCGGCCGACGGCCGGCGCGTATCGTAGCGAGACCGCTTGCGAATAGACTCGGATGAGAGGGGAAGGAGACATCAGCATGGCACTTGCGGTCGGTGATACCGTAACCGCCTTTTCGCTGCCCACCGATGGCGGCGGAACGTTCAGCGCTGCCGACCTCAAGGGGCAGATTACGGTTCTGTACTTTTACCCGCGGGATGACACGCCCGGCTGCACCAGGGAAGCGCAGGCCTTTCGCGATGCAAGCGACAGCTTCGCCGCTGCCGGCGCCCGGGTGGTTGGCATTTCGACCGACAGTGTCGCCCGCCACGACAAGTTCAAGGCCAAGCACGACCTGAACTTCGCGCTCATCTCCGATCCCGAAGCATTGCTCGCCCACCTTTTCGGTGTCTGGGTCGAGAAGTCGATGTACGGCCGCAAATCGATGGGGGTCGAGCGCTCGACCTTCCTTATCGATGCCGAGGGTGTCGTGCGGCGCATCTGGCGCAAGGTGAAGGTCGATGGCCACGCAAGAGCCGTGCTGGAGGCGGCTCGGGCGCTGCGTTCGGCCTGAGGACGCTGCTGGCGGCCGGCACGTTTCACCGGCAGGTGAAGTTGTGTTTTGGCAACGGTTTTGCTAGGGAGGCATGCCCGCGTAGCAAACGCCAGCCCACCAGGGAGATGATATGACAACGCACGAATATGATCGCGACGCCGTGCTCGGCGTGATGAACAGCATCCTCGAAGCGGAACTGGCGGGCGTTGTCCGCTACACGCATTATTCGTTCATGGTGTTTGGCTTCAGTCGCATCCCGATCGTCTCCTGGTTGCGCGGCCAAGCGACCGAGTCCCTCGTGCACGCGCAGGCGGTGGGCGAGCACATCACGACCTTGGGCGGCCATCCATCGCTTGGTATTGGCAAGCTCTTGGAGAGCGAGCAGCATGATATCGCTGGCATCCTCCGCGAGCTGCTGGACCATGAGCGAATGGCGCTCGGCCTCTACCGCAAGCTCCTGGCGCTGGTCGAGGGACGCGACGTCGTAATCGAGGAGTATGCGCGGCAGATGATCGCGGCGGAGTCGCACGACATCAGCGAGGTCGACAAGATGCTGCGCGCGCCCGGCGCCCTGCAACCGTTCGCTGGCTAGGGCGGCAGGATCATCGTGACGGCCGAACCGCAGCGGCGATCGCGGTAGAGTTACGTGGAGGACGCTGTTTCCGAACAGGCGGCGCCGGCAGCCGGCCGGCTCGCTTCCTTGCGGACCTTAGCCGGTCGGTTGCGCGCGTCGCCCAAACTGCGCTGGGCGGCGATCGGGGCGGTGGTGCTTGCCCTCTTCGCCGCGGGTCTCGGCGTGTTCCTCACCGGGGAGGACCGCAGCGCGGTGACGATCGAGCTCGGCGGGCCAAACGTATATTACCCGCTGCCGGAGTTCATGGCCGATCTCAAACCGCAAGGCGGGCGCACACGCCATGTTCGGCTTGCGATTGTCCTTCAGGTGCCGCAGGCGCGCGTCGCCGCCATCGAGGCGAAGCAGGTCGAGATCCTGGCCGCCATCCAGGCCCATCTGCGCGACCAGGAGCACAAGAGCCTCATCGGCACTGCCGGCGCCGAGCGGCTGCGGATCGAGCTGCGCGATACGATCAACCACGAGTTGGGCGGAACCGACGTGCGCGTGGTCCTGTTCACTCATTTCCTGCTCGACTGACGGTTTTCAACCCAGACAGGCAACCAGCGACCGCGCGAGGCCATCGAGCAGCGTGAAGTAGGCGTCCGGTCCGGGACTGAGGTCGGCCCCCAGCGGATCGAGGAGGCCGGTGTGCGCACCCGTGCCCTCGACGACCGTCGCCATGATTGCGGGCGGAAACTGTGGTTCGGCAAAGACGCAAGCGGTACCGGTTGCCGTGATCTTGGCGCGGATTTCGGCGATCCGCTTGGCGCTCACCGGCCGATCGGGATCAAGGGTGATCGCACCGGCGGGGCTCAACCCGTAGCGCGTCTCAAGGTACTGGTACGCGTCATGATAAACGATGTACGGCCGGCCTTTAAGCGGTGCCAGTTGGCTCGCGAGCGCGCTGTCGAGCGCCCCGAGCCGGGCCTTGAGAGTGGCGGCGTTACGGTGGAAGGTTGCGGCATCGGCCGGCCGGGCTTGCGCGAGCGCGACTGCGATCGCGTCGACCATGGCCTGCGCATTCGCTGGATCGAGCCACAAGTGCGGGTCGCGGCTTTCGTCCGCCCCGTCGTGGTCATGGTCTTGGTCGTGGTCATGATCATGATCGTGGTCCCCTTTGCCGGCGGCGTGGTGCGCATCGTCGTGCGCATCGCCGTGCGCGTGGCGCTCCCAGGCGCCGCTTTCGCGGATCGGCAGCAAGCGCACGCCGGCGGCGTCGCTCAGCGCGACCCGCACGGATGAGCGCGGCAGCGCCGCAATCGGCTTGGCAAGAAAGCCTTCGAGTGCGGGGCCGATCCAGAACACCGCATCTGCCTGTGCCAGTGCGTGCGCGTCCGAAGGCTTAAGCGTATAGGTGTGCGGCGACTGCCCGCCTTCGAGCAGCAGCTTCGGGGTGCCCACGCCAGCCATCACGCCCGCGACCAGGGCATGGAGTGGCTTGATGCTGACGACGACGCTGCCTGCCTCGGCAGCTTGGCTCCAGGCCGGCACGAACACGGTGGCGCAAGCGAGCAGGACCACGCCGGCGCGAATGACGGTTTTGCGGATCATCGATGTCCCCTAAGATCTCTTGTGCCTATATGTTATACTATAACATGGCTGCTGCCGCGAGGATATCGTCTTGAGCGATCCGCCATTGTTTCTCGCTGCTGACCACGACCACCGCATTTGCGCGCGTGCGATCCTTGCCCATGCTGAGGGGGTGTGCCGCACGCGGGGGACGCGCCTGACTGAGCAGCGAAGACGTGTTCTGGAGATCGTCGCCAGCAGCCATGCGGCGATCGGCGCCTATGCCATCATGGATCGGCTTAAGGAGGGCGGCGGGCGTCCGGCGCCGATTGCCGTCTACCGTGCGCTCGACTTCCTGATCGCCAACAGCCTCGTCCACCGCATCGCCAGCCGCAATGCCTACGTCGCCTGTACGCACTTGGGCCCCCATCATGGCAGCCAGTTTCTCATCTGCCGGCGCTGCGGCACCGTCGGCGAGATGACGAGCGAGGGAGTCTGGCAGGCGCTCGTCGGCGCCGCGGCGGGGGCGGGCTTTTCGGTCGTCGCGCCGGTGATCGAAGTCGAGGGCGAGTGCGCGGCCTGCCATGCGGCAGCGACAGCGGCCGCGGCTGCTCCAGACGGCGCAGCAGCCGACACCGTGGCCGGGGCGTAGCAGGACATGCAGCCCACCCACGCACCAGCAGCGGGGCCCGCTCTCATCGAGAGCCGCCAGCTCATGCTGACGCGGGGGCGGCTCCTGATCCTCGACCGCATCGACATTGCCGTCCGGGCGGGCGAGATCGTCACCATCATCGGTCCAAACGGCGCAGGCAAGACGACGCTGCTGAAGGTCCTGCTCGGCCTCATTGCGCCCGATGGGGGTGAAGTGATCCGCCGCAGCGGCCTCAAGGTCGGCTATCTGCCGCAGCGCTTGCAGCTCGATCCGGTGCTGCCGATGAGCGTCGAGCGGTTGATGACGCTGACCGCACGCCGGCCGCGCCCGGCGGTGATCGCGGCGTTGGCGGAAACGGGCGTTGCCGATCTGGTCGATGCCGCGGTCCATTCGCTCTCGGGCGGGGAGCTGCAACGCGTGCTGCTGGCACGTGCGCTTGCCGCTACGCCCGACCTGCTGGTACTGGACGAGCCGGTCCAGGGGGTGGACTTCACCGGCGAGGCGGCGCTCTACGAGCTGATCTCGTCCTTGCGCCGCAACCGGGGCTGTGGCGTGCTGATGGTCTCACACGATCTCCACCTGGTTATGGCGGCTACCGACCGTGTTGTGTGCCTCAATCACCACGTCTGCTGTGCGGGCTCGGGCGAGGCAGTGAGCCGCCATCCCGAATATGCACGTCTGTTCGGGCCGCGGGCGGCGCACGCACTTGCCATCTACACCCATCACCACGATCATCGCCACGATGCCCACGGGCGTGTGGTCGTCGCCGATGAGGCTGCCACCGACAAGAACGCCTGACGCGCGTCCGAACTGGTTGCGCGCTGCAGCGCTCGCCGCCGACGCCAAACGATTGGCCGCTGATCGCAAAACAGGGGGGAGCGGTTACGCCCCCCCCGTTAAAGGTCAAGCCGATGTGGGTAACCGGCTGCAGGTTCGTGCGCTACTGGCGTTTGGCGATCTGTGCCGCCATGAAGCGGTCGAAGGTCATCTCGGCGACCGAGAACCACTGATACTGTTCGTCGCGGAAGGCGATCATGGCGTCGAACACGCGCTTGAACCAGGCGTTCTTGGCCGAGGTTTCGGCATAAACCTCATTAGCCGCCTTGTAAGCGGCTTCCAGAACCTCGCGCGGATAGGCTTTGAGGACCGCGCCGCTGGCGATCAGGCGTTTGAGAGCCGGCGGGTTGAAGGCGTCGTACTTGGCGATCGTCAGCACGTTGGCCTCGGCGCAGCTGGCCTCGAGCGCGGCCTGATACAGCTTCGGCAGCGACTCCCATTGCTTGATGTTGACGTAGAAATTCAGCATCGGCCCGCCTTCCCACCACCCCGGATAGTAGTAGTACTTGGCGACCTTCTGGAAACCGAGCTTCTCGTCATCGTAGGGGCCGATCCATTCGGCGGCGTCAATGGTGCCCTTCTCCAAGGACGGGTAGATGTCACCGCCGGCGATCTGCTGCGGCACGACGCCAAGCTTGGCCATGACCTGGCCAGCGAAGCCGCCGATCCGCATCTTGAGGCCCTTCATATCGTCGACGGAGTTGATCTCCTTGCGGAACCAACCTCCCATCTGGGTGTTGGTATTGCCGGAGGGGAAGCTGATGATGTTGTATTGCTTGTAAAATTCGCGGAATAAATTGATGCCGCCACCATAATACATCCACGCATTCATCTGCCGGCAGTTCATCGCAAACGGGACTGCAGTCTCCATTGCGATGGTCGGGTCTTTACCCCAATAATAATAACTGACGGTATGGCCGCACTCGACCGTTTCGTTCTGTACGGCATCCAGGACTTGCAGACCCGGCACGATCTCGCCACCGGCGAACACGCGAATCTGAAACTTATTGTCCGTGAGTTCGGCAACACGCTTGGCGACGATTTCGGCAGCACCGTAGATCGTGTCCAGGCTCTTGGGAAAACTCGATGCGCACCGCCACTTGATCTCGGGCTGCGATTGCGCGATCGCGGGGGCCGCGATCGTCGTGGCGGCCGCAGCAACGCCTGCGGTCTTGAGGAATGTCCTGCGCTTCATGGGTGTTTCGCTCCCTCACTGTTCACATGCTGGAGGCGGCACCAGTTGGCGTGCGGCAGCCGCACAAAGTTCGATCGTTCCGCCGCACTTCCTCCAGCTGCATCAAGCACTGTATATAAAGGGCTTTCGCGGCTGAGAAAACACCGACTGTTGCGGTCCCGTTCTGACTTGCGCAAATCGCCCGGTCGCCGCCGCGGTTTGCGCGCCGCGGGCGCGCGTGCTACTTCCCGCCATCGCGGACCGTCCCTGAAGGCCGCCCCTTTCGTGACAAGGAGACACGCTTGTGCTTGAACGCCCGATTGAGCGTCTGATTTTCGCCAGCCGCTGGATCATGGCACCGTTCTACCTGGGGCTTGCGGCAACGCTGGTGCTGCTGTTGGTCAAGTTCGCCCTGCACCTCATCGAAGCGGTCCCGGCGCTGCTCGGCATGAGCGATTCCGACCTTATCCTGGTGATCTTGTCGTTGATTGACCTGTGCCTGGTCGGCAACCTGCTCATCATTGTGATGTTCTCCGGCTATGAGAACTTCGTCTCCAAGCTCGATGCCCGGGAGCACCCGGACTGGCCGGAATGGATCAGCAAGATCGACTTCGGCGGCCTGAAGTTGAAGCTGGTTGCCTCGATCGTCGCCATTTCGGCGATCACGCTGCTGAAGTCGTTCATGGACGTCAACAAGGTGACGCCGGAGCAGCTCAAGTGGCAGGTCATCGTGCATTTGACCTTCGTGGTGTCGGGCGTGCTTCTGGCCCTCATGGATTGGTTGGCGGACCGCTCTCACACCGGCGAGGGGCACTAAGCGAGAGGCGGCGGGCATGACTGCCTCGTCGCTCGCAGCTTTGCCCGACCAGCTCCCGGACGCGCGCGCAGTATTTGCGGGCCGCGGGCTTGCCTGCGAGCGGGGCGGCCGGCGGGTGTTTCACGGCCTTTCGTTCATGGTCTGCGCCGGTGAGGCCCTGGTGCTTGTCGGCCGCAACGGCAGCGGCAAGTCGAGCCTGTTGCGGTTGATGGCGGGCTTGAGCCGGCCGGCGCAGGGATCGCTGACCTGGAACGCGGGCGACATTGCGGACGACAGCGAAGCGCACCACGGCCGACTGCACCTGATCGGGCATCAAGACGCGATCAAGCCGGCGCTCACAGTGAAGGAGAACCTCGGCTTTTGGGCGCGCTACCGTGGCGCCGGCCCATGTGCCTCAGCCCGCATCGCCGATGCGCTGCGCGCGTTCGCCCTTGAGCGCCTGGCCGAGCTGCCGGCGCGCTACCTCTCGCAAGGGCAGCGGCGGCGGCTCTCCCTTTGCCGCCTGCTGGCGAGCCCGGCCCAGCTCTGGCTCCTGGATGAACCGCGCGCCGGCCTCGATCGCGCCGCGAGCGCGAGCCTCGATGCCGCCCTCGCCCACCATCGGGCCGCGGGCGGGATCGCTGTCGTGGTGCTTCACGCAGAGGATCATCCGCCAGAAGCACGGGTGCTCGATTTCGATGCCGTCAAGGCGGGTGGGTGAGGGCCGGACCATGCTAGCGGCCATCGGCGCGATCATCGGCCGTGACCTGCGCCTGGCCCTGCGCCAGGGCTTGGACAGCCTGTTGGCGGTGGTCTTTTTCGTGCTCGCCTGCGTTCTGTTCCCGTTCGGCGTCGGCCCGGCGCCGGAGACACTCGCCCGCATTGCCGCCGGCGTCTTGTGGGTGGCAGCCCTCCTGGCGGCGCTGTTGTCGCTCGAGCGCCTGTTCCAGGCCGACTACGAGGATGGCTCGCTCGATCTGCTGGCGCTCGGCCCGGCGCCGCTGCCGGCCATCGCCGCCGCCAAGATCGCCGCTCACTGGCTGACGACGGCTGTGCCGTTGATCGCCGCCGCACCCGTGCTGGCGCTGATCTTGAACCTGCCGCCTGCGGCATTCAGCTCGCTCGTGCTGGCGCTCGTATTGGGCACGCCCACGCTCAGCCTGATCGGCGGCGTCGGCGCCGCGCTCGTTCTCGGCGCCCGCCGTGGCGGGGTGCTGCTGGCGCTCCTGGTCCTGCCGCTCTACATCCCGGTCCTGATCTTTGGCGTTGCCGCCGTCGGCGCGAGCCAAATCGGCTTGGCCGCCCAGCCGCACCTCTTTATGCTGACGGCCCTGCTGCTGGTGGCGCTGGTGCTGGCGCCGTGGGCCGCGGGAGCGGCCTTGCGCCAAGCGCTCGACTGACATGCCGGCGCGCGCGGGCGCTTCTTGAGGACAGTCAAGGACGATCGCCCCGGCATCGTTGCAGGATGAGCGAGGGCCGGTTGCGGGCTTGCGGGAGAGCGGATGCGTGCGCTTGTCAATCCCACTTTCGTGATGCGTTGGAGCACGCGCGCGGCGCCATGGCTGGGCGGCCTGACACTGCTGCTCGTCGCGGCCGGGCTTTACTTGGCGCTGATCGCCTCGCCGCCCGATTACCAGCAGGGCGATAGCGTGCGCATCATGTATGTCCATGTCCCGGCGGCATGGATGGCGCTGTTCTGCTACACGTGCATGGCCGCCGCCTCGGCGGCAGGGCTGGTCTGGCGCTCGCCCATCGCTGATCTCGCAGCACAAGCGACCGCCCCGGTCGGCGCTGCCTTCACCTTCATCGCACTCGTCACCGGCTCCCTGTGGGGCAAGCCGATGTGGGGCACCTGGTGGGTGTGGGACGCGCGGCTGACCTCGGTCCTGATCCTGCAGTTCCTCTACTTCGGCTTCATCGCACTCTCGCACGCCTTCGACGATCCGGCCCGCGGCCAGCGGGCGGCGGCAGTGCTGGCACTGGTCGGCTTCGTCAACGTGCCGATCATCAAATTCTCCGTCGACTGGTGGAGCACGCTGCACCAGCCGGCCAGCGTCGTTCGCCTCGACGGTCCGTCGATCCATCCCAGCATGCTGGCGCCGCTCCTGGTGATGGCGATCGCGTTCACCTGCTATTACGTCTGGCTGCTGCTGGTCCGCCTGCAAAGCGAGATCCTGAACGGCAAGATCCGCGCGCTGCGCCTGCGCCAGGCGCACGGCTAGGCCCGATCGATGAACGCCGAGCCCGCCCTGTTCGATTTCGGCACCTACGCGGTCTTTGTGTGGAGCGCGTTTGCTGTCGCGACGGTGGTCCTGATTGCGCTCGTGGTGACCAGCCTGCGCAGCCTGCGCCAGCGGCAATCCCTGCTGGCGCGGCTGGGGCGACAGCTCGACGCGGATGCCGACCGATGAAGCCCAAGCATCGGCGCCTCACGTTTGTCATCATCGGCGTTGCGCTTCTGGCCGGGGCGGCGGCGCTGGTCTTGAGCGCGTCACGGGAGTCGCTCGTGTTCTTCCAGACGCCGAGCGAGATCGTCGCCAAGGCACCGGCACCCGACCGGCGGCTTCGCATCGGCGGCCTGGTCGAAGAGGGCAGCGTCGATCGTGCGGCCGGCGGCACCGTCCGCTTCCGCGTGACCGATGGGGCGGCGACGGTGCCGGTCAGCTACGTCGGCATCCTGCCGGACCTGTTCCGCGAGGGCCAGGGCGTGGTCGCCGAGGGCCGGCTTGAACACGGCGTGTTCCTCGCCGATCAGGTGCTGGCCAAGCACGACGAGAAGTACATGCCGCCTGAAGCGGCTGAGTCGCTCAAACGGTCCGGTTACTGGCAGCACATGCAAGATCAGATAAAGGGATCGAAAACCGGATCAGCCCCGGCCACGGGGAGCGGCGGACAATGACTGTTGAGCTTGGCCACTTCGCCCTCGTCCTGGCGCTGCTGGTCGCAATCGTTCAGGGCACGGTGCCCCTGCGCGGCGCTGCCCGCGGCAGTGAGCCACTGATGGCGGTCGGCCGCACGGCGGCGCTGGCGCAGTTCCTGCTCGTGCTGCTGGCCTTCCTGAGCCTGATGAACGCCTACGTGCAGTCCGATTTCTCGGTCCTCAACGTCGCCCAGAACTCGCACTCGGCGAAGCCGCTCCTCTACAAGATCGCCGGCACATGGGGCAACCACGAGGGCTCGATGCTGTTGTGGGTGCTGATCCTGGCGCTGTTCGGCGCCGCGCTCGCGCTATTTGGGAGCGGCCTGCCGCAAGCGCTCAAGGCGCGTGCGCTCGGCGTGCAGGCCTGGGTCGGTGTCGGCTTCTATCTGTTCATTCTCCTGACCTCGAACCCGTTCGCGCGCCTCGACCCGCCGCCACTCGATGGCCAGGGCCTGAACCCTTTGCTGCAGGACCCCGGCCTCGCCTTCCATCCGCCGTTCCTCTACCTGGGCTATGTCGGCTTTTCGATGGCTTACGCCTTTGCCGTCGCCGCCCTGATCGGTGGCCGCGTCGATCCCGGCTGGGCGCGCTGGGTCCGGCCGTGGACGCTCGCGGCTTGGATCTTCCTCACCATCGGCATCGTCCTCGGATCGTGGTGGGCGTATTACGAGCTCGGCTGGGGCGGCTGGTGGTACTGGGACCCGGTCGAGAACGCCTCGCTGATCCCGTGGCTTGCCGGCACTGCGCTTCTCCATTCGGCGATCGTCGTCGAGAAGCGGGACGCACTCAAGGGCTGGACGGTGTTTCTGGCCCTCGTCACCTTCGGCTTCAGCCTTCTCGGCACGTTTCTCGTCCGTTCGGGCGTGCTCACGTCCGTGCACGCCTTTGCGCAGGATCCGGCGCGCGGCGTGTTCATCCTTCTGCTGCTGCTGCTGTTCGCAGGCGGCGGCTTCGCCTTGTTCGCGTGGCGCGGCCCGCGGCTTGCCGGCGGCGGCCTTTTCCGGCCAATCTCGCGCGAGGGCAGCCTCCTGTTCAACAACCTCGTCTTGAGCGTCGCCGCCGCCACCGTCCTGCTCGGCACGCTCTATCCCTTGTTGCTGGAGAGCATGGGCGGCGACAAGGTATCGGTCGGCCCGCCGTTCTTCAACCGCATCTTCGTGCCCTTGATGCTGCCGCTGATCGCAGCGATGGCGATCGGCCCGATGCTGGCTTGGAAGCGCGGCGATCTTGGCCAGGCGATGAAGCGGCTCATGGTCGCCGCCGGTGCGGCACTTGCCGCTGTAGCTGCGGTGAGCGCCATCCTGGGTTCGATCGAGCCGGCAGGCGTGCTCGGGCTGGCGTTGGCGGCGTGGCTTCTTGCCGGCACGATCACAGAACTCGCCCAGCGCATCCGGCTGTTTGCGGCGCCGCTGGCGGAAAGCCTGCGCCGGCTCAAGGGTGTGCCGCTCGGTGCCTGGGGGATGACGCTGGCGCATGCCGGTTTCGCCTTGATGATCGCCGGCATGACCGGCTCCCAGGTCTGGCGGCAGGAGGCGACCTTGGTGATGCACCCTGGTACCGCGGTCGCCTTTGCCGGCTTCGAGGTCGGCTTTGACGGTGTTGCGAGCGTGCCGGGTCCGAACTACATCGCCGAACGCGGCCGCTTCACCATCCGCAATGGAAAGCGGATCGTCGCGCAGCTGGAGCCGGAAAAGCGCCGCTATCCGGTCGAGGGTCGGGAGACCACGGAAGCCGCGATCCGCACCACCGCCTGGGGCGATCTCTATCTCGCTGTCGGTGACGCGCGGGACGATGGCGCGCGCGTCGTCCGCCTCTACTTCAACCCGCTGATGCTGTGGCTGTGGTTTGGTGCTGCGGTGATGGTGGCGGGCGGCGGGCTCAGTGTCCTCGACCGGCGCTTGCGCCTGGGCGCACCCAAGCGTGTGCGCACCGGCGCGGTTCCGGCCGCCGCTCGATCGTAAGGCGCGGCTGCCGATGTTGCGCCGTCTGCCTTACCTATTGCCGCTCATCGTCCTGGCTGGGCTTGCCGGTTATTTCTGGTCCGGCCTGGGCCGCGACCCTAACACGCTGCCGTCGGTCCTGATCGACCAGCCGCTGCCCGAACTTGCCCTGGCGCCGATTGCCGGCCGCGAACGCGGCCTCGTGACAGCGGACCTCAAGGGCCAAGTGTCGCTTCTCAATATTTTCGGCTCCTGGTGCGTTGCCTGTCAGGCCGAGCATCCGTTTCTGATGCAGCTTAAGGCCGAGGGCAGAGTGCCGATCCACGGCATCAACTGGCGCGAGCGCGACGCCGATGCCGGCCCGGCCTGGCTCAGGCGCTTAGGCGATCCGTACACGCTGATCGGGGCCGATCCGGACAGCCGCGCCGCCATTGCACTCGGCGTGACCGGCGCGCCTGAGACCTTCATCATCGATGCCGCGGGCGTCATCCGCTACAAGCACATCGGGCCGATCACAAGGGACATCTGGGAAAAGAAGCTATGGCCGATCGTCGAGCGTTTGCGGCGCGGCTGATCGGCGCGCTTCTCGCCGTCTTGCTGCTGGCGCCGGTGCTGGTGACTGCGGCGTCGGCGGTCGAGCCCGATGAAATCGTCGCCGATCCGGCGATCGAGGCGCGGGCAAGGGCGATCAGCAAGGGGCTGCGCTGCCTCGTCTGCCAGAACGAGTCGATTGATGAATCGAACGCCGAGCTGGCGCGCGATCTGCGGCTCTTGGTGCGCCAGCGCTTGCAGGCGGGCGACAGCGATCAAGCGGTGACCGCCTACATCGTCTCCCGCTACGGCGACTTTGTCCTGCTCGATCCGCCGTTCAAGGCAGCGACCTACGCGCTGTGGCTTGGTCCGCTCGCGATCGCAGCGTTCGCGCTTGGCTTCGTTTTCGTGTTTTACCGCCGCCGCGCCGGCCGCTCCGAGGCAGCACCCTTGAGCGCGGATGACGAGCGCCGTCTCGCCAAGCTGCTCGACAGGAACGACCCGTGAGTACGCTCACCGGTGCGATCGGCGCTCTCCTCATTGCGTGCGTCGCCTTAGTCGTCTGGCCACTCATGCGCCCGCGGCCGAACTCAGGTTCGGTCGACTCCGGGACGCAAGCGCTCAGGCTCTACCGCCAGCAGTTGGCCGAACTCGATCGGGCCGCAGCCGAGGACGGCCTCGATGCCGGCGAGGCCGCGGCGCTCAAGGTCGAGATCAAGCGCCGCATGCTGGCGGTTGCCGAGGCGGGGAACGCGCAGGAGCCGCCGTCGGATCAGCCGCCCTCCGGGGTTCGGCTGCGCCTGACCGCAGCCGCTGTCGCGCTGCTGCTCGCCGGTGCATCGATCGCGCTCTATGGCGAGCTCGGCACGCCGGGGATTGCCGACCAGCCGCTCGCGGCCCGGCGCGAACGGGCGGCGGAGGCCAGTGCGGGTGCGCTCACGCCCGAGCAGAAGCAGCAGCTGGAGACCGCCGCGGCCGGGCTCGCGCGTAAGCTTGCTGCCGCCCCCGATGATATCCAAGGCTGGCGCCTCCTCGCCCGTGCGCATTGGACCTTGGGCAAATTGCCGGAAGCTCTGGCGGCCTTGCGGAAGGCGTATGCTTTGAGCGGCGACGACCCCGAGACGGCGGCCGATCTGGCCGAGGCTCTGGTGGCGGCGAACGGCGGCCGTGTCGGCGACGAAGCGGCACAGCTGTTTTCGTCCATCCCGGCGGACGCGGCGCCAGCACCGCACGCGCGCTATTACCTCGGCCTGCGGATGGCCCAGGAAGGGGATCTTGCCGGCGCCGCCGCGACCTGGAAGCTCCTGATCGCTGAAGCGCCTCCGGACGCGCCGTGGCTGCCGCAGGTGCGCGCCCAACTCGCGCACGTCGAGGCTGCACTTGCCCGCGGCAAAGGTGCGCCGCCCGCGGATCAACGTTAAGCGCCCGCGCCCCCGCTTAGTCTGCTCGTGCGCTGTTCAGCCTGTCGCGCGCGGCTCCTGCCACAGGCGCACCTGGTTGCGGCCGGACCGCTTGGCTTCGTACATCGCCTGATCGGCGTGCGCGATGCTGGCGTGGACCGGCTCCGTCGGCGCCAACGGGGCGATCCCAAACGAGCCGGTGATGGTGAGCCGGGTTCCGTCGTCCAAAATCACCGGCAGCCGGGCCAAGCCGGAGCGCAAGCGTTCGATGATCGGCACCGCCGCCTCCAGGTCGGTATCGGGGAGCATGATCACGAACTCTTCGCCGCCGTAGCGGCAGACCTGATCGTAGCGGCGGAGCCGGCTGGCGAAATAGCGCGAGACCGCCTCCAGTACCTTGTTGCCGACCGCGTGGCCGTAGCGGTCGTTGATCTCCTTGAAATGGTCGAGATCGATCATGCACACCGAGCAGACATTGTTGGTGCGCCGCAGGCGGTCGCGCTCCTGCTGCAGCCGCGGCATCAGGGCCGGCAGGGTGGCGATGCCGGTCAGGGGATCGGTTGCACTCAGCAGCATCCACACCCCGCTGATGAGGGCTTCCATGTTCTCCTCGAAGCGGGCGACAGCGCTGGCAAAGGCCCCGTATTCGGCGGGCGCAATGCGGACGTCGTCGGCAATGGCGCGCAACAGATCGGCCGCAAGCGAACGCACTTCGCGGTAGCTTGCCTCGGCTTCCGCGTAGTGTGGATGGCGGCGGATATACTCGCTCTCCTCGTCGCGGAACCAGAGGGCCAGTTCCGTCGCGCGCTCACCTTCGGGGGAAAGGTCTTCGGCCGCCGGCTGCGTCCGGCAGATCAGCATCGTGTGCACGCGGCGGACCCACGCGCCATGTTCGTGCAGGGCCGGCGCCAGCCTGCGGACAATCTGTTCCGCGTCGCGCAAAGTGAACGGCGGCGCCGGCGGCTCGGTTTCACTCGCGGCTGAGGGCTCGTCGCGGCCCATCCCGGCCCATCCCTCGCAAACGCTATCGACTGGACAATCTATCAGAATAGCCAGCTTCACGGACGAGGAGAATGGCGCGCGCGCACTTGCCTCTCACATGGGAGTCCTCGGCCGCGGCCCAATCAAAGCATTATGGACTGCAGTGGCCAGCGTCGCGGCGTCCCGGAATGCGATCCACTCCTTCCGGTCTGCGGGTCGCTGCTCGGGCTGATGGCGTCAGGGAAGATTAGCGCATCGGCGCTTCGCGCATTCAAGCATGAAGTTGCGCCAAATCTTCGCTGGAAGGTTACCACCAGTTATGCCTTGCATCGGGCTGTTATCCCTATTTCCAAGCCATACGCCTGTGGTAAGTCGCTCATCAAATCCAATGAACCACGCATCCCTGTATTCCTGTGTTGTTCCTGTTTTTCCGCCAGCATAGCGACCTAATGAGGCTGCTCTGCCTGTTCCCCGCATCATGGCACCCACCAACAAGTCCTTCATATATGTGACAAATGATTGTCTTATGACAGGCTTTGGATTGAGCGATTTTTTGTAGACGATGCTACCTTTGGTATCGCGGATCTGTTCAATCACGTGCGGCCGCAAATATCTGCCTTCATTGGGAATTACGTTATAGGCTCCCACAAGGTCTATCAGCCGCACTCCTTCGGTACCGAGAGCTACGCCGAGATTCGGCCGGAGGTTTCCGTAACGATCAGCAGATGTACGACGGAAAGTAGGTGCCATTCCCATTTTCTCAGCAATATCGACAATATTTGAGACACGGCCAATTGCCAATCGAACGGCAGCCGTATTGACAGAGTTAATGAATCCTTCCCGCAGGACTATGCGTTGAGGATAAATGCCATCGGCGTTGCGAACGTGGTGCCCGTACTCTCTGCTAACGTCACCGATGAGTATCTCACTATCAGGCGTCAGGCCTCGTTCAAACGCATCGAGGTATACAAAGATTTTGAAGGTCGAGCCGGCCTGTCGCTGCGATTTGGTGGCTTGGTTAAACTCATTCTCACGAAAATCGCGCCCACCCACCATCGCCAAGACAGAGCCATCACGGCGTATCGCTAACAAGGCGCCTTGGTCGGGTCCTCCTCCGATGTTCGTTGTGCTGAGGTGCCGTACGACAGACTTCTCTGCAACCGCTTGCGCGACTGGGTCAAGAGTAGACTTGATTGTCAACGTGCCGCCACGTATATTTGTTTTTCCTGTATAATTTTCCTTGAAATCTTCAACAATGCTTGCAACGTGATTGATAAAAAACTTGGTTTGGGGAGGGGTTTGCGCAACAGAGGACAAAGAAAGCTTCTGTTTCGTGGCATTTCTGAGCATTTGCGCCGATATTTTCCCTTGTTCGAGCATCAAATTAAGAACTAAACGAGCTTGCTCTTCACTCTTGTCCGGGTGATCAATTGGATTGTACTTTGCTGGAGCCGGAAGCAGGCCGACCAGTGCAGCAGATTCCTTTAACGTCAATCGCCTTGGTTCTTTGCCAAAATAAAATAGGGATGCGGCTCGGATTCCGTAAACGTTTTTCCCAAAATAGGCCCTATTAATGTACAAGAATAAGACGTTTTCCTTTGAAATGTACTTTTCCACTGTTGTTGCGTTGAAAAGCTCAATAATCTTGCGACGCAATTTGTCGTCTCTCTCCTGTCTCGTTAATAATACCATCTTGATAACCTGCATTGTAAGGGTGCTTCCCCCGCGACTGCGCTGACGCATAACGAGATCATAACCTATGCCGAAAAACGTCGAAAAATCAATTCCGCTGTGCTCATAGAATCGCTTGTCTTCTTTTGCGATGAGTGCGTTAATAAAATGCTTTGACACCTTTTCTGTTGAGATAGGTGCTCCGTATTGAGCACCGACAGTGCCGATGAGCTTGCCGCTGCAGTCTAGCACTCGAAGCCCGGGTTCCATGTTAACCCAGAAGAGATCTCGGGCATTGGTGAAGCTTGTGCCAAGAACGTCTGTGGCACCGACTGGGATGGAAGTGCAAATGAATACCCCGCAAAGCACCAAGCCGATAGCTAAGGAATGGCTGGCGCGCCCCCTGTTCATCTTATTGTCCCCCTCCCGGCAAGCCGCCTCGGTGACCCGTGACGCCTTAAGTTGTCCGCATCTTAGCCCATATCGCTGAACAGTACGCAGGGCACAACAGCGGAAGGGATAGTCTGCCGCATCCGGTCGCGGTTACCAATACATTTCATCCGGTAGGTTGCGATCCTTGCCCTAATCCGCCTGACTATATCGGGTGCACGTGTGGGAGCACTGCGTTCCGTCTATGTGGCCGCCAATCCCGCACGGCGCAGCCGTCCTTCCCGCTGGAGCTGCGCCTTCGCGCCGGGCCTTGCCTTTTGCGCCGCTTCTCCTCATAACACCGGTGTTCTTGAACCGGATGCGAACGGCTAGCGGCAATCGACGCAAGGAACGGAGCCAGGGCCGAGGGGACCGCGCGACAGCCGGCTTCGCCATCCGCCCTTTCTCCCTGCCGGGCCGAAGCACCAGCGGACGTGTACTTCGGGGAGAGGGTTGACCAGCCATGGCTAGCTTCAGAACAATCGACCAATTGGATGTTTCCGGTAAGCGCGTCCTCATGCGCGTTGACTTCAACGTGCCGATGAAGGACGGCAAGGTAACCGATACCACCCGCATCGACCGCACCGTGCCCTCGCTGCTCGAGCTTTCGGGCAAGGGTGCTAAGGTCATCATTCTCGCCCACTTCGGCAGGCCGAAGGGCAAGAAGAATCCCGAGTTTACCCTGAAGCCGGTCGCCGAGTGCTTGGCCGAGCGGCTGGGCAAGCCGGTCGCGTTCGCCACCGACTGCATCGGCCCGGAAGCGGCCAAAGTCGTAAACGCGATGAAGCCGGGCGACTTCGCGATGCTGGAGAACGTCCGTTTCTACGCCGAGGAGGAGAAAAACGATCCGGGCTTCGCCGCCAAGCTGGCCGAGAACGGCGATATTCTCGTCTCGGATGCATTCTCGTGCTCGCACCGCGCCCATGCCTCGGTCGAGGCGCTGGCACGCATTCTGCCCTCTGCCGCCGGCCGCCTGATGCAGGCCGAGCTGGAGGCCCTCGAAAGCGCGCTCGAAAAACCGAAGCATCCGGTGGCAGCGGTCGTCGGTGGCGCCAAGGTCTCGACCAAGCTCGAGGTGCTGGGCCACTTGGTCGCCAAGGTCGATCAGCTCATCATCGGCGGCGCGATGGCCAACACGTTCCTCGCCGCCAAGGGGGTCAACGTCGGCAAGTCGCTGTGTGAACACGACATGGCCGAGGCCGCACGCGAGATCATGGACAAGGCTTCGAAGGCCGGCTGCGAAATCGTGCTGCCGACCGATGTCGTCGTCGCCGCTGAGTTCAAGGAAGGGGCTGCCGCCGCGACCGTGCCGGTGAGCGCAGTTCCGGCGGATAAGATGATCCTCGATGTCGGCGCAAAGTCGGTCGCCGATCTCAACAAGCGCCTCGCCGGCTACAAGACGCTGCTGTGGAACGGTCCGCTCGGCGCATTCGAGGTGCGCCCGTTCGATGTCGGCACCTCATCGGTCGCTCAAGAAGCGGCGAAGCTGACCGCGGGCGGCCAGCTGATCAGCGTTGCCGGTGGCGGTGATACGGTCGCGGCACTGGCGCATGCCGGCGTCGGCGACAAGTTCTCCTACGTTTCGACGGCGGGCGGTGCCTTCCTTGAGTGGATGGAAGGCAAGGTGCTACCGGGCGTCGCGGTGCTGAAGAGCTGAGCCTCCTGGCCCCTTCGACCGACCCCGGTGTTCGCGACGTTCCGGACCTTCCCTGCCGGCTTGGCGGGGAAGGACCCGGCGCCGGCCGAACCGTGGCGACGCGGCCATCGGTAGACGGAAATTGTGCCGCGCCGCCGCGGACGCCACACTGATGAGCGGTATGGAGAGGCAGAAGCGAGGCGGTCCGACACTGGAAACCGTGCCCGAGGGGGATAACCGGGCGCGGCTTGTCTGCCCAGACTGCGGCTACATCGCCTACACCAATCCCAAGATCGTCGTCGGTGCCGTTTGCACGTGGCAGGATCGGGTCTTGTTGTGCCGGCGCGCCATCACGCCGTCGCGCGGGCTTTGGACGATTCCGGCCGGCTTCATGGAAGTGGGGGAGACGACTGCCGCCGGCGCCGCCCGCGAGGTGTGGGAGGAGGCGCGCGCCCAGGTCGAGGTCTCGGGCCTCCTCGGCATCTACGAGCTGCCACACATCAGCCAGGTGCTGATGATCTACCGGGCGCCGATGAGCGGGCCGGACTGCGCGGCCGGGGATGAGAGCGAAGCGGCGGCACTGTTTGCCTGGAGCGAGATCCCCTGGGATGCGCTTGCCTTCCCCAGCGTGCGCTGGGCGCTTGAGTGCTTTCGTGAGGGCGGCGGGCCGTGGCTGCACACGGCGCCCCCGGTGCGCCTGCGCTGAAGCGACGCGGCCGCCGTTAACGAACTGTTAACGGTTCCAGGCTTACGCTTGCAGGCATGACCGCAACTTCCTCGATCACGCCTGCGAGCGGCGGCACGCGCCCAGGCGGCATGGCCGGCTACCGGCAGATGCGCACGGTCGAAGCGCGTGCGGCCTCGACCCGGTACGATGAGGATGCTCAGACGCGCCAAGCGATCGACCGCTTGGGCCGGACGCTCAGCTCCGGCCAGCCGCCGCGCGCCGACGTCCCGCCCGGCTACTATCTTAACATCACCGTTTGAGCGGCCGGCGCGTGTTGGCACACCCGATCGCAGCGGACAGTGCGAAGGGAATGCGGGACCTGCTTGTGCGCACCGGCCGGGACAGCCTGGGACAACGTTGTTTACCGCCGGTTAACCCGTCCGAATTACGCTTTCATGCCGCCGAGGCGTGTCGAACGCGAAAGGGGCCGATCCGATCGCGGCGGCCCTCAAGCGAAGGCGGGCTCGGCCATACGCATCGAGGGGCGAGAGTGTGATGCTGAAAAACCTGTCCGTGCCGCTGGTCGGGATCCTCTGCCTTCTCTTGGTTGCGCCGAGTTTGGCAAGCGAACGCGGCAGCATCGAGGAGGCAAAGGCGATGGCGCTGCATGCTGCCAACGCACTGCGCTCCCTCGGTACGGACGCGGCATTCGAGGCGTTCCAGGCCCCTGGGCCGCCGTTTCATGACCGGGACCTCTATATCTTCGTGCTCAACCGCGACGGCATCGTGCAGGCGCATGGCATCGATCCCGCCCTCGCGGGCCAGAGCCGACTGGACGTAAAGGACTCGAAGGATCGCACATTTGTGCGTGAAATCGTCGCGATGCCGGATCAGGGGTGGGTCAACTATCTCTACGCCGATCCGTTTACCGGCAAGATCCTGCCGAAACAAACCTACGTCGTCCGCGTCGGCGATTACCTGGTTTGCGTCGGCGCCTACGCGGAGGAGAGTGAGAGCGAAGCTCCTCCCGCGCGTCAGCCTTCAAGGTCCTCTAAGTCCCGGTAGAGTTCGAGCGCTTCGGGGTTGGCGAGCGCCTCGACATTCTTGACGGCGCGGCCGTGAATCACCTCGCGCACGGCGAGTTCGGTGATCTTGCCCGAGCGGGTGCGCGGGATGTCGGCAACCTGGATCACCTTCGCCGGAACGTGCCGCGGGCTGCAGGAACTGCGGATTTCTGCTCGGATGCGCTGGGCGAGGGCTTCGTCAAGGCTGAGCCCCGGCCGCAGGACGACGAACAGGATGACGCGGGTATCGCCCTGCCATTCTTGACCGACGGCAACCGCTTCGATGACGTCGGCCATCTTCTCGACCTGGCGATAGATTTCTGCCGTGCCGATGCGGACCCCGCCTGGATTAAGCGTCGCATCCGACCGGCCGTAGATGACCATGCCGCCGTGGCTGGTCCATTCGACGAAATCGCCGTGATGCCAGACGCCGGGAAAGTGCTCGAAGTAGGCGGCGCGATAGCGCTCACCCGCGGCATCGTCCCAGAAACCGACCGGCATCGAGGGCCAGGGGCGGGTGCACACCAGTTCCCCCTTTTCACCGCGCGCCGGCCGGCCTGAAGGGTCGAAAACGTCGACCGCCATGCCGAGGCCAGGAGTCTGGATCTCCCCGCGCCAGACGGGCAGGGTTGGCGCGCCCAGCACGAAGCAGCTGATGAGGTCGGTGCCGCCTGCGATCGAGGCCAGGTGCAGATCGGCCTTGATGTTGTCATAAACGTAGTCGAACGCGGCGGGTGCCAGCGGCGAGCCGGTTGATGTCATCGTCCGCAAGCCTTCCAGCCGATGCGTCGCGCGTGGAGCCAAACCAGCCTTGGCGCAGGCATCGAGGTATTTGGCCGAGGTGCCGAACAGCGTCATTCCTTCGGCGTCAGCCAAATCGAACAGGACGTTGCCGGACGGATAGAACGGCGAGCCGTCGTAGAGGAGAAGCGTCGCTTCGGATGCGAGCGCCGAAATCAGCCAGTTCCACATCATCCAGCCGCAGGTGGTGAAATAGAACACGCGGTCGCCGGCTCGGATGTCGCAGTGGAATTGGTGCTCCTTCAGGTGCTGCAGGAGCGTGCCGCCGGCGCCGTGGACGATGCACTTGGGCTTTCCGGTCGTGCCCGATGAATAGAGGATGTAGAGCGGGTGATTGAACGGAAACGGCTCGAAGCGGATTTCGGCTGCGGAATAACCGCCGGTGAAGCGCTCCCAGCCGATCGCCCCGGAGGTGGCGGCAAGATCGGGATCCGTCGTCGTGTAGGGGACGATGACGGTCCGGCGCAGGCCGGGGAGGCGGGAAACAATCTCCCGGATGCGGGGGAGGTTGTCGATGCGCTTGCCGTTGTAGAAGTAGCCGTCGGCGGCAAACAGCACTTTCGGGGCGATCTGGCCGAAGCGCTCCAGCACGCCGTCGACGCCGAAGTCCGGTGAGGAGGACGACCAGACGGCGCCCAGGCTGGCAGTCGCGAGCATCGCTGCCACCGTTTCTGGCATGTTCGGCAGGTACGCCGCAACGCGGTCGCCGGCAACAATCCCTTCCGCCTGCAGCGCTTGGCGGAGGCGAGAGACGAGCGCGTAGAGCTGAGCAAAGCTTAAGCGGCGGCGCACCTTGTCCTCGCCCCAGAAGACGATCGCATCGGCCTCGTCGCGGCGCTTGAGCAGGTTCTCGGCGAAGTTCAGCGTGGCATCGGGGAAGAAGCGGGCGCCCGGCATCCGATCGCCGTCGGCGATCACCCGCTTCCCCCAGCGCGCGGCCTTGACACCGCAGAACCGCGTGAGTGTCTGCCAGAACCGCTCCGGCGCCGCGACCGAGAAGCGGTGCAGGGCGGGGAAGTCGGCGATCGAAACCGACCATTCCGCCTCGACCGCACGGATAAAGCGGGTAACGGCGGCATTCTCGATGCGCGCCGGCGAGGGCTGCCACAGCGGTTCGTTCACGTGAAGCCTCCCAAAAGTCTTTTGTTTATCGCCTTTGCGCCCCAGTATGCGGACGCCGCCGATACGGCGCAACTCCGGCCCGTTTCCCGCGCGCGAGTCTCCCTTGAACCCACGCCAAACCGTCCAGACCGCTTTTCGCCGCCTGCCCGCGACGACCCAGGGCGCCCTCCTGATGGTTGGCGCAAGCGCCGGCTTCTCGGTGATGATGCTGGCCGTACGTCAGTTGTCGGCCGAGCTGCACCCGTTCGTCGTCGCCTTCTGGCGCAACCTGATGGGCCTCGTCTTTATGCTGCCCTGGCTGCTCGCAGTCGGTCCCGGCGTCCTGCGCACGGGCCGCTTCGGCATGCATGCGCTGCGCTCACTGATGGGCTTGTCGGCGATGCTCTGCCTGTTCACGGCCTTGAGCCTGATGCCACTCGCTGAGGTGACGGCGTTGACCTTCACCGCGCCGCTGTTTGCCACCGTTGGCGCGGCACTGATCCTGGGCGAACGGGTGCGGCTGCGGCGCTGGTCGGCGACGGTGATCGGCTTCCTCGGGACGCTGCTGATCCTCAAGCCAGGCGCGGAAATGGTGCAGCCATCGGCGTTGGTCGCGCTCACCGCAGCCGTGTTCATCGCCGGCGCGATGCTCACCATCAAGTCGCTCTCCGATAGCGAGAGCCCGAATGCGATCGTCGTCATCATGGGACTGTTGATGACGCCGGCCTCCCTCGTGCCGGCCGCCTTCGTGTGGAGCTGGCCCACGGGCGGGCCGATGGAGGGCGCGTGGGGATGGGTTTTACTGATGGGGTTCTCAGCCACCATCGGCCAGGTTTGCCTCACGCGCGCATTCAAGGCCGCGGATGCGTCGGCGGTGATTCCGTTTGATTTTTCCCGCCTCGTCTTCATTGGCGGGCTCGGCTACTGGATGTTCGGGGAAATCCCGGACGTCTGGACGTGGCTCGGCGGCGGCATCATCCTTGCTGCCAGCGTCTATATTGCCAGGCGGGAAGCGCAACTGGCGCGCCTCGCCGAGGCGGAAGCGGCGCGCAGCAATGTGACGGGAGGAGCGGCCTGATGAACCGCGGCACCATCGGCACCGTGCTCAAGCTTGGCCTGCTGTCCTTGATCGCAGGCCTTGTCATGGCGCAGTTCGGCCTCAAGCCGGGCGAGGTCTTCGTTAACGCCGGTGCGATTGCCCGCGACGCCGCCGATCGCGCAGTTGACGCACTGCGCTGGGCGTGGGGCTATATTCTTGCCGGCGCCGTTGTCGTGGTGCCGGTCTGGCTGGCCGTTCATCTGTGGCGGCGGGCAAAGGGCTGAGGCCGGCAGCCTAGCAATCAATCTGGCCGCGCGCTTCAGTCTGGCCGTGCCTGGGCCAGCCTTGCCAGCGCTTGCCGTGCCTGGTCGAGATGGTCGGCGGTGATGTGCGGCGCGATCGCCTGCAGGGCGAGCAGCAGCACAGCGGCATCGTCGGTGAAACCGATGCCGGCGATGAAGTCGGGGATGAGGTCGGCCGGCATGATGAAATAGGCGAGCGCCGCGAACAGCGTCGCCTTGGCGGCCGCGGGTGTCTTGGCGTCGACGGCAGCGAAAAAGGCGGCGAGCGCCCGATCGAGGAACGGGACCCTGCCCAGCGTCCGTTTGACCTTGGCCCAGAAGCGTCGGCGGACCAGGCGCTCATGCCCCCGCGCCGGCACCAGCGCGCGGGAGATCTCGATCTGCGGCAGTCGCGGTTCCATCGTTCAGCCTCAACGTTGAGCCTTCGCCGCTTCAGATAGGGTGGCCGATCGTGGAAGGAAAGGTGGCTTGCGGAGCGAACAGTGGCTGCGACGGCCGCGCCACGAGGAACTCTCTCGCCGCCTCGCCTTGACAACAAGGAGAGCGCACGGCTAAACGACCATGATGCGGCTGCGAAGCGGAGCGCGGAGGACGGTTCTCCCCCCCGACCAAGGACCTGCGCCGGAGCAGGCTGGACCGGACCGGGTCCGCTCGACACAGCAACATGGGTCTTTGATTCTTTGGGCAATCCATAACAGGAGGGAACTATGGCGCGCGTCGCTTTGGTTACCGGTGGGACTCGCGGAATTGGTGCCGCAATCGCCAAAAAGTTGAAGGAAGCTGGCTACAAGGCCGTCGTTTGCGATGTCGTCGAGGATCAGCTGAAGGCCTTTACGGCCGAAACCGGCATCCCCGGCTACAAGATCGACGTTTCAAGCCACGCCGATGTTGCCGAAGGAGTGAAGAAGATCGAGGCTGAGCAAGGCCCGATCGATATCCTCGTCAACAACGCCGGCATTACGCGCGATTCCATCATGGTGAAGATGACGCGCGAAAAGAACTGGGATCCGGTGATCGCCGTCAACCTGGGCTCCGTGTTCAACACCTGCAATCTCATCCTGCCGGGAATGAATGCGCGCAAGTGGGGCCGCATCGTCAACATCAGCTCGATGAACGGCCAGCGCGGTCAGATCGGTCAGGCCAACTACTGCGCCAGCAAGGCCGGCGTCATCGGTTACAGCCGCGCGATTGCTTTGGAAGCCGCGCGCAACGGCGTGACCATCAACGTCATCTGCCCGGGCTTCATCAAGACCGAGATGACGGCCGCAATGCCGCCGGAAGTGCTGGAAGGCGCGGTCAAGCAGATCCCCCTGGGCCGCATCGGCATGCCGGATGACATTGCCAACGGCGTTGTCTTCCTCGCCAGCGAGAGCGCGGCCTGGATCACCGGCCACACGCTGTCGATCAACGGCGGCCAGTTCATGGAATAGCGCTGCACGTTCCGTGTCGGCACGTCGCGGGAGGCCACCCTTTGCGGTGGCCTTTCTCGTTTCATGCCAGTCCTTCACGCCTGTTCCTGCTTGGCAGCGGATTGCGCCGCCGCCTTGTCGATGAAGTGCGCCAGGCGGATATCGCGGGCGCTGAGGCCGCCCGCGTCGTGCGTCGACAAAACGACATCGACACGATTGTAGACATTGAACCATTCCGGATGATGGTTCATCCTTTCCGCTTGCAGGGCGACGCGCGCCATGAAGCCGAAGGCTTGGTTGAAATCCTCGAAGCGGAAGGACCGGTGGATGGCGTCCCGGCCGGCGACGACCTTCCAACCCGGAAGCTCGGCAAGGGCAGCGGCGCGATCCGCGGCTGACAGCTTTTCGATCATCGGAGCACCTCCTCTCCCCGTCACCTGCGCATGCACTTTGGCGATGGGCCGGTTGCGTTCAAGGGGCACGATCCCGGCATGAGACGTGTATTCGGGACGCCGCCGTCGCTCGCTGAGGTCGAGGTCCTGGCGGCGCAGGCGCTCGCGACAATCCCGCCGCCATTGCGGAAATTCCTGCAGACCGTTGTCATCCGGGTCGAGGAGTTCTGTGAGCCCGAAATCGAGGCGGAACTGGACCTCGACAGCCCATTCGACATCCTCGGTCTCTATCGCGGCGTTTCGCTGCCGGCGAAAAGTGTTTTCGACACGCCCCAGGACGTCGACATGATCCTCCTTTACCGTCGCCCGATCCTCGATTACTGGTGCGAGACGGGCGAAGACCTGATGCGGGTCATCCGCCATGTGCTGATTCACGAGGCCGGACACCACTTCGGCCTCTCGGACGAGGACATGGCCAGGATCGAGGACGAGCGATGAGGGAGAAGGCGCCGGCAGCCCCATCTGCGTTGCCGGCGGAGGCGCTGTTCGCCGCCTGTGACGAGACGCTGCTGCCGTTTGCGACCACGGCGGAACTGCCGGCCGGTGGCGAGATCGTTGGCCAGGGGCGCGCCACCGAGGCGCTGCGGCTCGCGCTTGGCATGAAGGCCGCCGGCTACAACCTGTTTGCCCTGGGGCCCTCCGGCGTCGGCAAGTTCACCTTCGTGCGCCATGCCGTCGAACAGGCGGCGCGGCGTTGGCCGACCCCGCCGGACTGGTGCTACATCAACAACTTCGCCGAACCGCACCGGCCAAAGGCGCTTGAGCTGCCGAGCGGTCGTGGCCGGCCGCTGCAGCAGGAAGCGGAACGGTTGATCGAAGAGCTGCAGCAGGCGATCCCGGCGGCCTTCGAGACCGACGAATACCGCAATCGCAAGAGCGCGATCCAGGAGCAGTTCAAGGAGCGGCAGGAAGAAGCCTTCTCAGCCCTGCAGGCGCAGGGGCGGGAAAACGACGTCGCGCTGATCAAGACGCCAATGGGGCTCGCGCTGGCGCCGACCAAGGACGGCGACGTGCTGAGCCCGCAAGACTTCGAACAGCTTTCAGGCGAAGAAAAGCAGCGCCGCCAGGAGGCTTCGGAGCGGCTGCAGAAGCAGCTGGAAGCTTTCCTGCGCGAGGTTCCCGGGTGGGAACGGGAGCAGCGCGAACAGTTGCGCACGCTCAACCGCGAGACGACCCAGTACGCCGTCGGCCACCTGATTGACGAGATGAAGAAGCACTGGGAGGACCTGCCCGCGGTGCTCGACCACCTCGAAGCCGTGCGCGCCGACGTGATCGAGAACGTCGACGATTTCCTGCCTAAGGAGCAGACGCCGCAAATCCTGATCGCGGCCGCAGCCGGCCGTGCGCCGCAAGGCCCGATCGCGAGTCCGTTCCGCCGCTACCAGGTCAATGTGATCGTCGATCAGCAACAGCGCGGCAACGGCGACGGTGCGAATGAGGGGGCACCGGTCGTCCATGAGGATCACCCGACCCTGCCCAACCTGGTCGGCCGCATCGAGCACATTGCCCAGTTCGGCACGTTGATGACCGACTTCATGCTGATCAAGGCCGGAGCACTCCACCGTGCCAACGGCGGCTGCCTGATCCTTGACGTCCGCCGGGTGCTGATGAACAGCTTCGCCTACGAGACGCTGAAGCGCGTCCTGCGTTCGGGCTGCATCCGCATCGAGTCGGTCGCGGAGTCGCTCGGCTGGTCGACCACGATCACCCTCGAACCGGCGCCGATTCCGCTCGACGTCAAGGTGATCCTGCTGGGCGATCCGCTTCTCTACTACTTGTTGAGCGCCTACGATCCGGAATTTTCCGAGCTGTTCCGGGTCGCGGCCGACTTCGACACCCGCATGGATCGTGATGCCGCCGGCACCCAGGCCTATGCGCAGATGATCGCGACGATCGCGGGGACGGCGAAGCTCAAGCCGATCGACCGCGGCGGTGTCGCGCGCCTGATCGAGCACGGCGCCAGGTTAGTGGGCGACGCCGAGAAGTTGACCGCACATGCCGAAACCCTCGAAGGCCTGTTGCGCGAGGCTGACTTCTGGGCCGGCGAGGCCGATGCCGGCACCATCGGCCGTGCCCACGTGCAGCAGGCAATCGATGCCCGCACCTACCGCTCGGACCTGCTGCGCGCCCGCATCCAGGAGGAGATCCAGCGCGGCACCCTGGTTATCGAGACCGACGGCGCGCGGGTCGGCCAGATTAACGGTTTGGCTGTGATCCAGCTCAATCACTTCGCTTTCGGCCGGCCGAGCCGGATCAGCTGCCGCGTTCGCCTCGGCAAGGGCGAGGTGATCGACATCGAGCGCGAGGTGGCGCTCGGCGGCCCGCTCCATTCCAAGGGCGTGCTGATCCTCTCGGCGTTTTTGAGTTCGCGCTATGCCCACGAGCAGCCGCTCTCACTCAATGCCAGCCTGGTGTTCGAGCAGTCGTATTCCGGGGTCGAAGGCGACAGCGCGTCTTCGGCCGAGCTGTACGCGCTCCTCTCGGCGCTGGCGGAGATCCCGATCCGGCAATCGCTGGCGGTGACGGGCTCTGTTGATCAGCAGGGCAGGGTGCAGGCGATCGGCGGCGTCAACGAGAAGATCGAGGGCTTTTTCGATATTTGTGCCGCCCGCGGCCTGTCCGGTGAGCAGGGGGTGCTGATCCCGGCTGCGAACGTCAAGCACCTGATGCTGCGCGCCGATGTCGTGGCAGCCTGCCGCGAGGGCCGGTTCGCCGTCTATCCCGTCGAGACGATCGATCAGGGTATCACGCTTCTGACCGGCATCCCGGCGGGAGAAGCCGACGAGAAAGGAGAGTATCCGCTCGGCACGGTCAATCGTGCGGTCGCCAACCGGTTGGCCCGCTTCGTCCGCAAGGCCGTCCGCCTGGCCCGGGAAGCCGACGGTGGCAAGGGGAACCGGAACGCCAAGGGCAGGGAGGCGCTGCGGTGACCGCCCCGCCGGCCGGCGGCGATCCCGAGGTGCGGCGCCGTTTTCGCCGGGTCGTCGTCGCCTTTGACTGGGGCAGCGAGAATGCCGGCGCGGTCGAACTGGTAACGGCGCTGGCGGAGCGCCTGCGCGCTGAACTGAAGGCGATGTTCGTCGAGGACATCGACCTCATGCGCTTGGCCGAGCATCCGCACGTGTTTGCCTTCAGCGCGTTGTCTGCGACCGGGCAGCAGTTGGCGGCAGAGCACCTGCGGCGCGTCTTGCGCTCCCGGCTGGCGCGCAGCCGCGAGGCGATCGAGGCGGCGGCGCAGCGCCGGCAGCTCAAGTACGCCTTCGAGGTGCGCCAAGGCCGGCTGTTGGCCGAGGCCTTGAAGGCTGCCGAAAGCGAGGATCTGGTGATCTTGAGCTGGACGGCGGGCGGAGGGACGACGTCCTTTGGCCCGGGCCAAGCGCCGCCGGTGGTGATCGCCCGGGCGCTGGCGGAGGCGCACGCGCGCTCGGTCCTGCTCCTGCATCCAGAGGCGCCGGCCGGCGGGCCGCTGGTTCTCGCCTACGATGGCTCGGCCGGGGCCGATGCGGCGCTCTTGGCCGCGCTTGAGATCGCGGACGAGGACGGCGGCGCCATTGAGGTTGCCCTGCTTTCGGGCCGGTCAGCGGAGGTCGAGCGCTGGGCGGAGGCGATCCGGCAGACGCTCGCTGACTACCCAGCCCGCGGCGGCCGCTTCCGGGCGCGGCTGATCGCCCTTCCCGGCGGCGGGCTGGAGGGCGTTTGTCGCACGGCGGCGCGGCTGGGTGCGTCGCTGATCGTGCTGGGCGCCGATCTCGCGCTCGCGCAGCACGACGCCGGCCGCAGGGCGCTCGAACGCATCGGCTGCTCGGTGTTGCTGGTACGGTAGGGTGGGCAAAGGCGCGGCGATCATCGGGCGGAGCGGTGCAGGAAGTCGCCGGAGGGGATTGGCGGCAGCCCCGCAGTCGGCCGGATGTAGAGGTAGATCCAGGCCTGCACGGCTTCGCCGGACGTGAGTGTCAGGGTGCAGCGTTGCCGCGCGTACTCTGGGTCCTGGCCAAAACCGGGACCGCAACCTTCGTACCGGTCCAGGCGGCGAAACACGAAATCAGGCGTTCGCAAGCGGTAGACCTCGCCCAAAACCGCGTGTCTCGGGTCGGCGGAGGCAACCGCACCGGGATAGGCGCCAACCCGGTAAAGGAGGCCCTGAAACCTCGCCATGCCGACAAAGGTGCCCGACTGCGCGAGCAGTCCATGCATGCGGCTGCCGGCGCCGCGGCGCAAGGTGCCATAGACGAACAGGAATTCTGCGCGCACTCCGATCCCTCTGCCGTTAACCCTTGCGCTTCGCCTGCCGCAAGGCGTGGCCCTTGGGCGGCGGCTCCCTCAGAGTGCAGTCGCTCACACCGCCGGGCCGGCGGTATCGAAGCGCAAGATTGGAAGCGGCTCGCCGGCGGGCGCGGGCGGGGCGTGCGGCGGGCGGATGACGAGGCAGTCCGCCGCGGCCAGGATGTGCAGCATGGCGCTGTCCTGCTGCGGATAGGGCGTCGCCACCCGATTGCCTGAGCCATCGAGAGCCAGCGTACTGCGCAGGTAATCCTGACGCCCGTCGTTTGCGGGCAGAGCGCGGCCCAGCAACGCCGTTTCCTCCTGATCAAAGGCACGGTCGAGGCCAGCGAGCGCGGCCAGCATCGGCTTCAGAAATACCACCGCTGCGACGCCGACCGAGACCGGATTGCCCGGCAGGCCCAGAACCGGCAATGGCCCCAGCCGGCCGAACAGGGTCGGCTTGCCCGGTCGCATCGCGAGGTTCTGGAAGGTCACCGTCCCCCCTTCCTGCAACAGGACCGGCCGGACGAGGTCGCGGTCGCCGACCGAGGCGCCGCCGAGTGTGATGAGGAGATCGGCACCCGCGGCGGCCTCGAACGCGGCGCGCAACGACGCTTCCTCATCGGCGGCGATGCCGAGAGCGATTGGCTCGCCACCCAATGCGCGCACCGAACTGGCAACGAGAAAGGAGTTGGAGTTGACGATCCGACTGCCGTCGAGCGGTTCGCCTGGCATGCGCAATTCGGAGCCGGTCGCCAGCACGGCGACGCGCGGCCGCCTGCGCACCGTGAGCCAGGGCACGTTCATCGCTGCGCACAGCGCCACATCGCGCGCGCTTAAGGCTTGCCCGGCCTTGAGCAGCCGATCGCCACTCTTGAAGTCGAGGCCGGCCTCGCGGATGAAGCGGCCGGGTGCAGGCGCGACGCGGACGGTGACGTGATCGCCCGCCCGCTCGGCATCTTCTTGGATCACGATCGCATCGGCGCCATCGGGCACCGGCGCGCCGGTGAGGATGCGCACCGCTTCGCCGCGACCAAGCGTGCGCGTGACGCCCTGGCCGGCCGCCGCTGCGCCGACCACAGACAGGGTTGCCGGCACCGAGGCGACATCGGCGGCCTGGACCGCATAGCCGTCCATCGCCGAGACGGCAACGGGCGGATGGGTGAGCCGCGCTTCGACGTCCGTTGCCAGCACCCGGCCCCACGCCTGATCGAGGCTCACCACCTCCGCGGGAACCGGGCGCAATGCCTCCCTGATCAGGCGCAAGGCTTCCGCGACGGAAAGCATCGCTTAAGGGGCCTCGAACAGCCCGGAGCGGCCGCCCTCTTTGCGCACCAGGCGCAGATCGGTGATGCGCATGCCGCGATCGATCGCTTTCACCATGTCGTAGAGCGTGAGCGCTGCCACAGCGGCCGCCGTCAGCGCCTCCATCTCGACGCCGGTGCGGGCATTGACGCTGCATTCGGCCGTGATGTCGGCCGCTGACCGCTGGGCATCAAGCGTGATGTCGACGCTCGCGGCGGAGAGCGGCAATGAGTGGCACAAGGGGATCAGCGCATCGGTGCGCTTGGCCGCCATGATGCCGGCGAGCCTGGCGACGGCAAGCACGTCACCCTTGGCGGCAGTACCGGTGCGGATCACGTCCAGGGTGGCAGGCTGCATCAGCACACTCACCTTCGCCGTTGCCGTGCGCTCGGTGACCGCCTTCGCGCTGACATCGACCATGCGTGCCTGGCCGTTCTCGTCGACGTGGCTGAGCCGCGACACCGCCACCCTCCGTTCTGCTTGTGCCGAAAGTGCACGCGAGTCAATATGTTGTGCAGCGACAACCTTGCCCGGGCGTGAATCGCCCGATTGGGTCGCTGCACTAGCGTCCGGTGATCACCATGATCATTTGCCGGCCTTCGACCTTCGGCAGCTGCTCGACCTTGATAATACTGTCCAGATCGCCGCGGACTCGCTCCAGCACCTTCAATCCCAGGTCCTGGTGCGCCAGCTCGCGGCCCCGGAAGCGGATGGTCACTTTGACCTTATCCCCTTCCTCAATGAAGCGGCGCATGCTGCGCATCTTGACCTGGTAGTCGTGCTCATCGATCGAGGGGCGCATCTTGATCTCTTTGACCTCGATCACCTTCTGCTTTTTGCGAGCCTCGCTCTTTTTCTTTTGAGCCTCGTACTTGAACTTTCCGTAGTCAAGGATCTTGCAGACCGGCGGGTCAGCGTTGGGGGACACCTCGACCAGATCGAGGCCGGATTCAGAGGCCACCCGAAGGGCCTCGCGGATCGGCAAGACACCGAGCTGGGTTGCGTTCTGATCGACCACCAGAACCATGCTGGCGTTGATTTCATCGTTGATCCGCGGACCCTCACGCGATTGAGGGAGCGGCGTGCTTGGCCGTGCGATCGTCATCCTCCTTGTCTATGGGGAGTCGTTGCGGACGCGGACAGCACGCGACCGCAGCCTTTGCCGACGCGCTCAAGCGGCGCGCGCAAGTCGGCAGGGGAACTCACTGGGGAACCAGCGGAGAAGGCAAACACTCACAGTGCCACCTACGGGAAGCGTCCCCCCAGTGGCTGTGAAGCGAACAACCGGCGTGGTCTCGCAAACGTGTCCTCTTTGCCTCTTTCCTGTGCCACGTCCGGCTCACAGCTTATGCCGGCGCGACAGCCTCATCTCTTAGTGTATCAACGAAAAGCTCAAGAGCAACAGTTTCTTGGGCTCTGCTGCCCAGCCGGCGCACGGCAACCGTGCCGTCCGCCTGTTCGCGCGCGCCGACCGCGAGCAGCACCGGCACCTTGGCGAGTGTGTGCTCGCGCACCTTGTAGCCGATCTTTTCGTTGCGCTGATCGAGCTCTGCCCGCACCCCGGCTGCCCGCAAGGCATCGTAGACCGCGAGTGCATAGGCGTCCGCCTCGTTGGTGATGGTCGCTACCACCGCCTGGACGGGCGCCAGCCACAGCGGCAGGCGGCCGGCATAGTGCTCGACGAGGATGCCGATGAAGCGTTCGAACGAGCCGAGAATCGCCCGGTGCAGCATGACGGGCCGGTGCTTGCCACCATCCTCGCCGACGTAGGCGGCATCGAGCCGCTCCGGCAGGACGAAATCGACCTGCAAGGTGCCGAGCTGCCAGTCGCGGCCGATTGCGTCTTTCAGCACGAATTCGAGTTTCGGGCCATAGAAGGCGCCCTCGCCCGGGTTGAGCGTGGTGTTGAGCCCCGCGGCCGTGGTGGCCGCGCGCAGCGCCGACTCCGCCTTGTCCCAGGTCTCGTCCGAGCCGGCACGTTTGGCCGGCCGGTCGGAGAACTTGACGCTCACCGCGTCGAAGCCGAAATCGCGATAGACGCTCTGCAGGAGCGCGCAAAACGCTTCCGTCTCCGAGGTGATCTGCTCCTCGGTGCAGAAGATGTGCGCGTCATCCTGGACGAACGCGCGCACCCGCATCAGACCGTGCAGCGCGCCGGATGGTTCGTTGCGATGGCAGGAGCCGAATTCCGCCATCCTGAGCGGCAGGTCACGGTAGCTCTTGATGCCCTGGCGGTAGATCTGCACGTGGCCGGGGCAGTTCATCGGCTTAAGTGCCAGCACGCGGTCTTCGGCTTCAGCCGTGAACATCTGCTCACGAAACTTTTCCCAGTGACCGGAGCGCTCCCACAGGCTGCGGTCGATCAGCTGCGGCGTGCGCACCTCGACGTACCCGGACCCCTCCAGGCGCCTGCGCATGTAGGCCTGCAGCGTGCGGTAAAGGGTCCAGCCGTTGGGGTGCCAGAACACCGCGCCGGCGGCCTCGTCCTGGAAGTGATAAAGGCCAAGCTCGCGTCCGAGCCGGCGGTGGTCGCGGCGCTCGGCCTCTTCCAGCATGTGCAGGTACGCATCCAGCGCTGCCTGCGTCGGCCATGCGGTGCCGTAGATACGCTGCAGCATCGGATTGCGGGAGTCTCCGCGCCAATAGGCGCCCGCCACCTTGGTGAGCTTGAAGGCGGTGCCGAGCCGGCCGGTGGAGGCCAGATGCGGGCCGCGGCAGAGATCGAGCCAGTTGCCCTGGCAGTAGATGGTAATCGGTTGCCCTTCCGGGATGTCGGCAACGATCTCCGCCTTGTAATGCTCGCCGATCGAGCGGAAGTAGGCGATCGCCTCCGTCCGCTCCCACTCCTCGCGGCGGATCGGCTCGTCACGCGCCACGATCTCGCGCATGCGCGCCTCAATGGTCGCGAGGTCGGCGGGCGTGAACGGCTCGTCGCGGGCGAAATCGTAATAGAACCCGTTCTCGATGGCCGGCCCAATGGTGACTTGAGTGCCGGGGAACAGCTCCTGCACCGCTTGCGCCATCACGTGTGCGGCATCGTGCCGTATCAACTCGAGCGCATCGGCATCCGCCGCGGTAATGACGGCGACATCGGCGTCTTCGGTTAGCGGTCGGGAGAGGTCGCGCAGTTCGCCGTTGACGCGGAGCGCCAGCGCGCCGGCACCACCGTCCGCACTCAAGTCGCGGGCGATTTCGAGGCCGGACGTGCCGCTCGCATAGGTGCGCTGGCGACCGTCCCGGGCACTGATTCGTATGTGCGCCATTGCCTCACGGGGTGCATCCACGGCTGCCCTTGCTCCATCTCGCTGTTTTCAGAGTGCGGTCGCGACGGCTGCGCACTCTAGAGATGGACCGGGGGCTGTCAAGGCGACTGCAGCACCCGCGCGCGCGGACCGCCTCAGAAGCGGATTTCGAGCTTGGCACCGCAGGTGAACGCGGAGGGCATCGGTCGCATCGGGTCGTCGACGCCGAACCCGATCATGGTGCTGGCCGTGATCAGCGGTCCCAAGGCATCGCCGCCGAACACCAGCCGGGCGCGGAGCTCGTAGCCTGCATCCGAACTCTCTCCGCCAGCGCCGCCGCCCAGTTCGCCGACGATGAACCGGGTCCGCGATGACGCGCTGCCGGTTGCGAGCGCGAGCGTGTCGACCTGAGCACCCATACCCCAGTCCCAGGCGTCGGCGCGGCTGGCGCGGCCATCTTTGGCCGGGGAAGGGTAGGTGTACATCCGGCGATCGCCAAAGGCGGCAAACAGTGCCCAGCCGTGGCGGTCGATGGGACCGAACGGAAGGTCACGGGTTGCCAACGCAGGAAAGCGGATCGGCGGCATGATGCATCCCGGCCCCGGGCGGCAGTCAGGAGCCCGGCCAGTCCGCGTCGGGGACGACTGGGTGAGGGCCGCCGCCGCCACCGGCAGATAGCCGAGCACGAAGGACAGCCACGGCTCGTCCTCTTCGGACGCATTGATGCCGGACGATGCACTCCCGGCAAGGCCCGCACCGTGCGTGGCGGCCGTCTCGAACGCCGCCGCGGGTTCCGGCAGCGCCGCGAGGCTAAGTGCGCTTGCGATGGTGCAGGCACAGCTCACCGCCTTAACCCGGGTCCACCTGTCGCGTGCACCTCGGAGATTTGCCATGGCCTTGAACTCGCTGGACAGTGGGGGTGTTTATGCGGATGATTAAGCGCAGATTGCAGTTACCATCCGCTTAACATTTCGTTCTACGAGTGCGGGAAACGCGTTTTTCTATGACGGCAGTCACTGCACTGCCGCAGGGAGTTTTTCTTGGCAGTTCCACCTTCATCACTTGCGAGTGAGCCGCAATTTCTGTCTCGCGCCGACGGTGAGCGGATCGCCTACTTCCGGACGCCGGGGCGAGCGCCCGGCGTTGTCTTTCTCACCGGCTACGCGTCCGACATGACCGGGCAGAAGGCGACGATGCTCGAAGCGTTCTGCCGCGCCCGCGGCACCGCCTTCGTCCGCTTCGACTATTTGGGCCATGGCGCATCGACAGGTGCCTTCACTGACGGAACCATCGGCCGCTGGACCGACGATGCGATCGCGGTTCTGGACGCGTTGACGGAGGGGCCGCAGGTGCTGGTCGGCTCCAGCCTCGGCGGCTGGATCATGGTCCGGACTGCGCTCGCCCGACGTGTCCGCGTCGCGGCGCTGGTCGGAATCGCGTCCGCACCCGACTTCACAGAAGACGTCATTCAACCGCTGTTGAGCCCGGCCGATCGCCAGCTTCTGGAGACCGCCGGCATGATTCAGCTGACGAGCCCGTACGATCCCGAGCCGACGCCGGTGACAAAGCGCATCCTGGAGGACGGCCGCGACCATCTCGTGCTCCGGGCCGAAATCCCGCTTGACTGCCCGGTGCGCCTCATCCATGGCCTTGCCGATCCGGACGTGCCATGGCGGACGTCGGTGCGGTTGATGGAGCGCCTACGTTCAGCCGATGTCGAGCTGGTGCTGGTCAAGGGTGCTGGCCACCGCATGTCGGAACCAGCCGAGCTCGATCGCCTCAAGGCGACGGTTGCGGCGGTCCTCGATCGACTGCCCGCCGGCACGGCGCCACGGCCGTAAGCGCCAACTCCTGCCCAATAAAGGCACGCTGCCCCATGCTCCACCTCCTCACCGATCCCCAGGCCTGGGCCAACCTGTTGACGCTGACTGCGCTCGAGATCGTGCTCGGCATCGACAACGTCATTTTTCTGTCGATCGTCACCGGTCGGCTGCCAGCGCATCAGCAGCCGTTGGCCCGCTACATCGGCCTCGGTCTTGCCGCCGCGATGCGGGTGCTGCTGCTGCTGTCGATCAGCTGGATCATGGGCCTGACCGCGATCGCGTTTACGGTGCTGGGCGAGGCGATCAGCTGGCGCGATCTCGTGCTCCTCGGGGGCGGTCTGTTCCTGCTGGTGAAAGGCACGCTCGAAATCCACCACATGACGGAAGGTGAGGGTGAGGGTGAGGGCGAAGGCGGGAGCGGCGCCAGCAAACGCGGCATGGGCTTTGCGGCCGCGATCGCGCAAATCGTCCTTCTCGACATCGTTTTTTCGCTGGATTCCGTCATAACTGCCGTCGGCATGTCGCAGGACCTGCCGGTGATGATCACGGCCGTGCTGATCGCCGTCGGCGTCATGCTGTTAGCGGCCAAGCCGATTGGCACCTTTATCCGCGAGCATCCGACACTCAAGATGCTGGCGCTCAGTTTCCTCCTGTTGGTGGGGGTCGCGCTGATTGCCGACGGCCTGCATTTCCATGTGCCGCGCGGCTATCTCTACTTCGCGATTGCGTTCTCGGCCGGCGTCGAGTGCTTGAACCTGATTGCCGCCCGCGGCCGGCGCCGCCGCGCCGCTGCCGCTCGCGGGGAGGGTTGAGAACGGTGCGGCGCACCGGCCCTCGCGGGACCGATGCGCCGTCGCGAACCTCTGGAGAGGCCTCTTACTTCGAGAGCCGCAGCTCGGAGAGGTGGTTGGCGATCTCGCGGAACGCCGACTTGAGTGCACCGCTGTTCGGTGCGTAATAGTAGTACGGCGCCTCGGGTGCGGTGGCGATCTCCTTCATCAGCGCGATCTGGTCGGCGTCGGAGTCGACGAACTGGATGGCATAGACGAGGATGCCCTGCTCCTTGATGTTGGCGGCAAGCTTGCGCAGGCGGGTGTCCATTTTCTGCCGGGCGCTGTTGCTGTCGCAGGAGCCGAAGACGCGCTTGTAGCCGTCGCCATAATTCGGGCAGTTGATGCCGTCAGTCAAAAGCACGATCGCCTGATCACGGTCGTAGGTTGGATTCGCGACCGCTTCCGAGAACGGTGCCGCCGGCGTGACGACCTCCCACGCCCAGGCGAGGCCGGCCGGGATGTTGGTGTTACCGCCTGCGGTCAAACCGTTGACCGCGTTCTTGATCGCTGTCTTCGAGCTCTGCAGCGGGGTGATGCCAACCGAAGGACAGCTGACGCAATCGGAGCCCTTGGGCGCCAGACCGCACCGTTTGCTCTGGTAATCGTCGTCACCGGTGACAGGTTCGCCGCCCAGCAGCAGGGAGAGCGGATCACCGGGAGCGGGGTAGGTTCCGGGGTAGACAGGCGCCCATCCGGGCCAGCTGACGCCGTTGACCGTGGTCGGCCCTTCGTGGATGTCGGCGTCATTGGTGTCGCCGTCAGAGTGCTTGTAGCGGTTGAAGACGCAGCCCTTCCAACCGGAAGGCGGCTCGAACAACAGTGGCACCGGCGAATTGTTCGCGTACCAGACGACCGACTGGTTTTGCCCGTTCTCCGGGTTGGTGAAGGCCGGCACTGCGTTGGAGTGCCTGAGAGAATGATTATAGGCCTGCCCCTGCACCATCACCTTGACCTTGGCGTTCCAAGGCACGAGGCCGATCGTCAATAGATCCTTCGTTTCGGCAGAGCCATAGAGAATGTCGATCAGCTCTTTGGCGGCATTCTTCGCCGCCGTCAAACGCGTCTGGCCGCCGCCGGCGGATTCACCCATCGACCCGGAGACGTCCATCGACAGCACGAGGTCGAGAGCCTTCATCTTGCGTGTGACTTCGGTTTCGGCCACGACCGTGATCTTGTCGTAGCCCAGGATCGGCATCACCGACGTCGAAACATCGGCCGAAGCCCGCAAGAGTACGGTTTCATTGCTCTCGTCGACCGTGATCGACGGCCCGGTGATCGTCGCGCCCATGAAGCCGTCCGGGAAGTTCACCCGGAAATACTTGCGGATGTCGTCATCGCGGGTGGCATCGAACATCGTCAGGCCGCCCGCCAACGCAGCCGCATCAAGCGCGGACGACAGCCGCGACTTGACGATGTAGGCCCGTCCGGCATCGAGCCCGGTGCCCATCGCCGCGATCATGACCGTAAGACCGAGAACGACATAGACAGCGGTCGCGCCGCGGTCATCTTCAAGCAGCCGCCGGGCGAAGCAACGCAACGGCTGCCATTGGCAAAATCGGCTCTGCCAGCGCCGGACGCTTAAAGAGTCTGATGTCTTCATCGGTGTCACCGCGGCCAATTTCATTACAGAAAGAAACACGGTATCCTAGCACCTGCAGAAATGACCGCAATTGTTTTATTCGCGCACAATCTAAGACCAAAACTATACCTATTTATCGAAAATTTTATATTTGTTGTTACTTGGTGGCGCAGCTGCCGTGGTGGCGCGCTTGCATGGCGGTCGGATTGCGCGACCGGCCGCCGCCCGTGCTGGCGGGCACGCGATGCAGGTGAGGCGGAGGTGTGTGCGGACGCGGGGCGCCCGCGAGTGGTCAGTCGGTGCTGAGGCTGCCGCTCGCGCTGCCGCGGGTGATTTGCACCGTGCGGACCGTGGGGTCCGGGTCGACGCGGCGCAACCCGATGTGCAGCAAGCCGTTGTCGAGGGTGGCGGTGCCAACCTCCCAGCCTTCCGCGAGGACCCAGGCGCGCTGGAACTGGCGCGCGGCGATGCCGCGGTGCAGGAACACGCGGCCGCTTTCGTCCTCCTTCTTGCGGCCCTTGATCACGAGCTGGTTCTCCTCAAGGGCAACGCTCAAGTCATCGATCGCGAAGCCAGCAACGGCAAGCGTGAGCCTCAGCTGGTCGTCTCCGATCTGCTCGATGTTGTAGGGAGGATAGCCTTCCGCGGACGCCCGCGAGGCGCTGGCGAGCACGCGCTCCAAGCGCTCAAATCCAAGCAGGAGCGGATTGCGGAAAGCCGAGGTGCGATCCATCGGACGGTCATCCTCTTCAATCGTGAGCGAGACCGGATCGTGCCGGACCCGTAAATGGCATCCGCCGACCCCTGAAGCGTTACCTTGGCACATCCGCGCGCCTTGTCAATGACCGCTGGAGGGTGGATTTTCAAGGCCTTTGCGGCAGCCCCGGCGCTGCGCCCAATGCCGGTGCTGTGCCCAGGAGAGACGGACCGACCTCATGCCCGTAACCATCGACAGCATCCGCGCCGCGGCAGCGACCCTTGCCGGCGCGGTTCAGCGCACGCCGACCCTGCACAGCCGGCTGTTGTCGGAACTCAGCGGCGCAACCGTGTTCCTCAAGATGGAGAACCTGCAGTACACCGCCTCGTTCAAGGAGCGCGGCGCGCTCGTGCGCTTGAGCGCGCTCTCTGCCGCCGAGCGAACCCGGGGGGTGATCACAATGTCGGCCGGCAACCACGCGCTTGGGCTGGCGTACCATGCCCGCCGGCTCGGCATTCCCGCCACGATCGTGATGCCGCGCGCGACGCCGTTCGTGAAGGTGGCCAACACGCGCTATTTTGCCGGCCGCGTCGTCCTGCATGGCGAAAGCTTAAGCGAGGCCGCACGCCATGCGCACGCACTGGCCGCAGCCGAGGGGCTGGTTTTCATCCACCCGTATGATGATCCGGCCGTCATCGCCGGCCAAGGCACGGTAGCGCTGGAACTGATCGAGGACGTCCCTGACCTCGACGCGCTGGTGTTGTCGGTTGGCGGCGGCGGGCTGATCGCCGGTTGCGCGACCGCGGCCAAGGCGATGTGCCCCGCGATCCGTATCTACGGCGTGCAGAACACGCTCTACCCGGCGATGGTACAGGCGCTGCGGGGTGGACCGGCCGGAAGCGGCGGGGCGACGATCGCCGAGGGGATCGCGGTGACGGAGCCGGGCGCGCTGCCGATGGCGATCATCGCCCACCTGGTCGACGATCTCGTTCTCGTCAGCGAGGCGGACATCGAGGATGCCGTGGCGAAGCTGATCGAAATCGAGAAGACCGTCGTCGAGGGTGCCGGCGCCGCGGGTCTTGCCGCCCTGTTCCGCCATCGCAGCCGGTTCACGGGCCAACGCGTAGGGCTGGTCCTGTGCGGCGGCAACATCGACTCCCGTCTGCTGGCTTCGGTCCTCATGCGCGGCTTGGTCCGCCGCGGCCGGCTGAGCTGGCTGCGCGTTCCAGTGAGCGATCAACCGGGAGCCCTGGCGCAGGTCGCCAACTTGATCGCCGGGATGGAGGCCAACGTCGTCGAGATCAGCCACCAGCGGCTGTTCCATGACATGCCGGTCAAGATGGCCGATCTCGACCTGATCGTCGAAACCCGCGACGGCGCCCATGTGCACGCGCTCATGGAGGCGCTTGCGGCAGCCGGCTTCCGTCCGCAGCTGTTGAGCGGCCAGATGGCGACCGACTGAGCGCGGCCAAGCGGTCGAACGCGCTCCCGGGCGGCCGGCCGGCAACGATCGGCCTTCGACGCCGGTGGAGCGACTGGTAGGATGGCGGGGCAGAGAGGATCGGATGGCGGCGCGGGCACGGCGGATCACAGCAGAAGTGTTTCAGGTCGGCGGCGGCAATCTCAGCGCCGATGCCGATGCCGCTGTCTACCTCGTCGCCTTCGCCGGTGAGGCGGCCCTGATCGACAGCGGCACTGGCCGGGCGACGGGGAAGATCCTCCGCAATACGGCAGCCGCCGGGATCGAACCAGGGCAGATCACCTGCCTTCTCCTCACCCACTGCCATTTCGATCACACCGGCGGTGCCAAGATGCTGCGCGACACGCTTGCGATCCCGGTCGTCTGCCATGCCCTCGATGCGCCGTATGTGGAGGCTGGCGACAACGTGGTTACGGCCGCCGACTGGTATGCCGCGAGGCTCGATCCCTGCCCGGTTGACCGTAAGCTGACGGGCGCCAGCGAGGCGATCAGGCTCGGCGGCCGAACCATCACCGCGGTTCACATCCCCGGCCACTCGCCAGGCTCGGTCGCCTACGTCACGACGTCGGAAGGCTTGAGCGTTGTCTTCGCGCAGGACGTGCACGGTCCCTTGCACCGGAGCCTGCTCTCCAATGCCGGCGACTATCAGGCATCGCTCAAGCGCCTGATCGCCCTTGAAGCCGACATCCTGTGCGAAGGCCACTATGGCGTCATCACCGGCAAGGCCGCTGTCGAAGCCTTCATCCGCCAGTTCGTGGACGCCTGATCCGAACCGCCGCTGCGCCGAGCCGAGGTGACCTCGTGCCGCGCTGTTGGGCCGGCCGGCGGCAGCCGCGAGCATGCAGAGCTGCCGCCGGTGCGGTCGTCCGGATTATAAGGCCTTCAGGTAGGCGGGGACGAGCAGACGGTTCTGGAGGCTGTCCTCGACCTCCAGGTAGAGTTGCGGGCTGGCCGGGGGCGCGGCGGCGGCACCGGCGGTGCCGACGGTCGTGGTCGCGTTCGCCGCCCCCCAGCGCAAGCGGCCCGAGTTCTCCAGGAAAAAGCGGTTGCTGGCGGCGCGGCCGAAGAAGAAATCGGGCTCCCGCACACCAAAGATGATTGTATCCGTGCCATTGACGGACTGTGGCGTGCCGTTCACGCAGCCGCTGGACCGGTTCCCGAAGAAATAATTGTTATCACCACCCCCCGCTGGTTCTTCGCGGATGTTGTAGCGGGAGCGGTTGGTTGCGGTCGAATGGCACGTATTGAACAGGAGATCGTTGAATTGGGCAGCTACGGTGTCGTTGCTAGTCAGCTGGATGTCGTCGTAGCCGTTGTTTGCTTCCTGGCTGTTGTCGATCAGCCTGTTCATCGCGATGTAGTTATAGGACGCGCCGGCGATGCGAATGCCGCGCCGCCCGTTGCCGTTGATGTGGCAGCCGGTCACCGAGACATGGCTGTTATGTCCGTAAGTCGCATCGCCGCGGATGTTGATGCCCTCCTCGACATTGCCGCGGACATCAGAGTTGCTGATGATGGTGTGCTTGGCGCCATTCTGCACCATGACGCCGCTGCCGGTGTTCTGCACGGCGTGGCTCGCGGTGAGGACGTTGTTCTCGCTCCAGGTGACGAAGTTGTAGCCGTGGCGGCCGTTGGCCCATGACCAGCAACCCTCGATGACGACTTCCCGGCAACCATCGATAACGTAGCCGTCGAGTTCGTTGTCGTGGGCGAGACAATTGATGAAGGCGAGGCGCAGAACGTTCTCGTGCGGATCGAAGCCATAGCCGGATGAGCCCTTGCCCCCGGTCGCCTCGACCCGCATCAGGCGGATGTCCTCACACCGGGTGGTCGGGGGATCGTTCGGCGTGGTGCCGCAAAAGAACGCCATCTGCGTCCCGGACGTCTGGCCAGGGCCGTTAGCGTCAAGGGTTAGGTCGACAATCTGGATCTTCTTGTGCTGCTCGCCGCTCGGCGTGCGCAGAACCCCGGTCAGGTTGGTGTTGTAGCCGTTGACGAGCTTGAGCCTCGACAGACCCATCCCGGCGCCGCGCAGCGTGGTGTTGCTGCGGATCCGGACGCAGCCATCGACGGCGTTGCCGGTGCCGCTCAGCCAGAAGGTGCCGTTCGGGATTTCGACCACGCCGCCGCCCTTCTGAAACGCGGCATCAAGCGCGGCTTGAATGCTGGTCCGGTTGTCGAAGGCGGGATCGTTGGGCTGTGCGCCGAAGTCGAGGATGTTGAAAACGTCGGCAAAGCGGTCGGCAAGACTGCGGTCGGTTGTGGTGCCGGAGGCGCGGATTTTGCTGTTCGTCGAGCCGGAGCCAATAACTGAAGATAGTATCATTGCATTCCTCTTGTAGAGAACGGGCGATAGCTCTGTTTTTGCGAACTACACGATCAATATTACGAACGCGCAATAACAAATATTTGTTTTCAAATGAAGAATACAAAAGAATTGCGATGTAATACTCAAACTACAGCTTCGTTCCGCCGTTCGGCGGTTTCTGGCAGCCGTCGTGCCTTTCGCGTCCGTCATGGTTGTTGCGAGTCTATATAGGACCTAGTTCCTATTGTCAACCGGTTTGCGGTGGGGGTCTGGTTGGGGGTGCGCCGCCTCCGTCTAACTTGAGAATATTTGAGGTCACCCGAATGAGGGGGTGTAGTCGCCTCGGGAGGGCGGCCACGGGGAGGGGTGCCATCACGCCAAATGCGTTTGCAACGATGGTGTTATCGAACGGCAGATGGCGAAAAGAGGCGTTCGCACCAATGCAAACCGTCTGCCGATTGCTGTGGACTCCACCTAATCTTGCGCGCCCTTCCTACCTAATTTGGGGGGTGCTGTGACCGCTAGGTCGCTGGTATAAGCCCGCCGCCGCGCATATAGGCGGTTAATAACGACCGCACACAACAGGGGTGCGAACGAGGCTACTACTGAGCAGACTGGATCGCCAGTGAGCGGCTCCGCGCGTCGCCACGAACGGGAGGCTCTTGAGGCTATGCAAGTCATTCGGGAAAAACCTTGTCAGCGCCTGCATCATCGCCTCGAAGCACCTCTCTACGTGCAAGTGGACGGCGTTTCTCAGCGCGCTACCGATTGGAGTCTGGGCGGTTTCCGCATTGACGACTTCGATGGTCCATTACCCCAAGAAGGGGAAATGTTGGACGTCGTCTGCGCATTGCCATTCCAGGGCTTCAATATCTCGTTTCAAGCGGAGGGCCGGGTCGTCCGCGCCACTGCTCAGGGTCGCTCGTTCGCCGCCGCATTCACCCATCTGGGTGACCGCGAGCGCCAGCTCATGTCTCATTTCGTTGAGGAACTGGTGCGGGGCGGCATGGTGTCCGCGCGCGAAACGATCCATCGCATCGACGCTCCGGTCACGCCGGTGCCGACCGACCCGGCGCTCAACCCGCCGGGCGCGATGCCGATGCGCCGCTGGCCGGTGAAGACGATCGTCATGACCGCCTTGCACTTGGTGCTGGGCTTGGGCGTCATCGGCTATTCGGCTGTCCTGTTCCGCAACCACTTCTCCCACCTGGAGGTCAACGCCGCGGTTGTTGCAGCACCTGTGGAAGCGGTGACCGCGCAGGAAAAGGGCCGCGTTTCCGCGCTTCTGGTTCCGGCCGGCGCCCTGGTCGCTGCCGGCGATCCGCTGATGCTGCTTCAGGACAGCAACCTCGATCGGCAGATTGCGATTGCCGAAACCCGCATCGATCGCGCTGAGGCGGTCGTCGCGAGCCTGACCACCAAGCTGGAGGAAGAGAAAGACCGTTTGCGTGACTACGATTTCGCAAACACCAACGACATCCGTCAATTGGCGCTCGAAATCCGTGCACTTGAGGCGCGTGTGGATGCTGCCCGGTCACGCAAGGAGCGCGCGGATGCGCTTTACGTCGACGGCTGGACGAAAAAGCCCGAACTGGAGCAGGCGGTGAGCGCTTTCGCTGCCGCCGAGGCCGAGCTTGGCGCCGCACGTCTGCGGCAGCGTGAACTGCAGGCGCTGGCGAGCCGGTCTGGCAGCAAGCGCTACTACGACGGCAGGCGCTTTTACGGTGACAGTGCCAAGCTGGAGGCCGAACGGCGCTTGGCACAAACGGAAGTCAAGCTCGCCGAGCAGGAGTTGGCGGCGCTTGTCCGTCAGCAAGACCGCCTCGCCGTGCTCGCACCGTTCGACGGCCGGGTGATCGAGATCCCGGTCAGCCCCGGCAAGACGATCGGCGCCGGCGACACCGTGGCCCTTCTTGAGCTCAGCGCCGAACAGTCGATCGAAGCCTACCTGAACCAGCGTGAGGTCCTTGAAGTGGGCCTTGGCGACCGTGCCACCGTCTATATTCCGGCTACCGGCGAGCGCTTTGGCGCCTCGGTGGAGCGCATCGATCGCACGAACGGAACGATGGACGCGCGCAGCCGCCACTACCGGTGGCAGTCACCGGACGACCGCACAGCGCTCGTTGCCCTGCGCGTCGATGATCCACATGCGCTCCAATCCGTCGACGGGCATCCAAGCGGCCTGCCGGCGGTCGTTGTGTTCCCGCGCCGCAGTGCCAACACACTCTTGGCCGGCATCCGGCAGTGGCTGGGCGGCGGGGAGCCGAAAAGTGTTGACGTTGCTGAGCGCCGCCAGCCTGCCGCAAGCGACACCGTCGCCAGTACGGTTGAATGACGACCGCACAGCGCCGGCAGCGTACGGCCGCCGATGTCGGCGGCGGCTCCGGCTTGGCGTGGCCGAGCTGGCGCGAGAAATGGACGCCGCGCGTTCTCGTGGGCATCGCTCTCTATTTCAACATCTGCGCGCTTGCCATCGTCAATCTGCCGGACACCCTGTGGGACGCCCGGCTTGACCGCGCGACGCTCGTCATCGGTATGCTGGGCGCGTGGCGCTATTCGTGGTGGCTGACGCATCTCATCCGCGCCCTGATCTATGCCAAGCGCGCCTTTCCGCCGCTGCGGCATCGCGCCGATGCGATCTGGCACAGCGGCTGGCGGCCGCCGCACATCCATTTTCAGCTCACCACCTTCAAGGAGCGCGCCGAAACCACGGAGATGGTGATACTCGGCATCTGCCAGGAGATCCGTGCCTGCGGCGTGCCGGCCACCATCTGGCTCGGCAGCGCGAACGCGGCCGATGAACGGGCGATCGAAACGGCGCTCCGCCGCTGTGGCGGCGATCTCAATATCCGCCTCCGCGTCGTCCGCCAGAATGCGCCGGGCAAGCGGGTGGCGATCGGCCTCATCTTGCGGGCAATGAGCCGCGCCGGCCTGGAGCCCGAAGCGCTCGTCGTATTCATGGACGGTGACTTTGTCCTGGCACCGGGGGCGCTGCCCAAGTGCCTGCCGCTGTTCGCGGTTCATCCCGATCTGCAGGCGGTGACCACCGACGAGGAAGTGCTCTGCATCGGCCCCGCCTGGATGCGGATCTGGCTTAGCATGCGCTTTGCCCAGCGCCGGATCGCGATGCAGTCGCATGCGCTCTCGGGCCGGGTGCTGACCTTGACCGGCCGGATGTCGGTTTTCCGCAGCGAACATCTGACCAAGATCGATTTCATCCGCCTCCTGGAGGCTGATTGTCTCGATCACTGGTTGTGGGGACGCTTCCGGTTCCTCTCGGGCGACGACAAGAGCACCTGGTACTATCTCCTGCGTCAAGGCGCGCGCATGCTCTATGTTCCCGATGCCGCCGGCCACACCATCGAACTCATCGAGGGGTCCGGGTGGCAGCGGATGGTCGAGAACTTTCGCCGCTGGTCCGGGAACATGCTGCGCAATGGCGCCCGCGCGATCGCGCTGGGGCCAAGGCAGATGCCGTTTTTCATCTGGTGGTGCCTGATCGACCAGCGTATCGCGATGTGGACGATGCTGGTAAGCCCGCTGCTGGCGATCGCTGCGGCGATCCTGCACGGTTTCGAATACTTTCTGGCCTATGCCATCTTCATCGCGATCTCTCGCATGCTGCTGGCGCTTGTACTGTTTGTTTTCTCCCGCCAGATTTACTTGTCGTATCCGTTCTTCCTGTACGCCAACCAGGTCATTCTCGCCCTCGTCAAGATCCACATGCTGACGCGGCTGGCCAAGCAAAAGTGGGCCAACCGCGGTGACCAGAAGCAGGGCCTCAAGGGCGCTGGTGCCATCTCAGTGTTTCGCACAGGCATGGCGTCCTATGTCGTCTGCCTCTATCTCTCGATCCTGGTTATCTGCGTGCTGCAGGGCGGTGGGTTCGTTGACGGCCCCTCATCGCTCTCCTTCAGCATCTTTTTCCACTACTTGTTTGGATAGCGGCACGCGCAAGGCGGACGGAGCGGTTGGCAGTTCGTCCGCCTTGCGCAATCAATGCGAGGCGACGCTCAAGCGATCAGTAGCGCATCGGCGGGATGGGTACCGCCGATCATGTCGATCAGCCAATCATGCCCGGAGGTACTGGCCGTCGAGTCTGCCGGGTTGCCGAGATCCATCCCGTCGTCGCGAGCATCGGCGACGACCGGATCGAACGGATCCGGATCGGCCTGGTTGCCCGCCGCCGCGATGGAATGCGTGGCGGAAACCAAGGTCTTGCCGTAGATGCTCATGTCCTTGACGTAATGGCTTTCGGTTCGCGCCGAGACATATTTGTCGCCCGCGCCGCCCCACATCCACGTCCCAAAGAAGCCGTGCAGCTTCCAGCCGTACTTGGCGCCACCGAGATCAAGGCCGGTCACCTCGCTGACGAGCTTGCCGTCCTGGTACAGCCGGGTGGTGCCGTTGTGGCCGTTGGTGTCGATCTGAACAACGCCTTCCAGATGCACCCACTGCCCCTTCGGGATGTTGACGTCCGAGTTGTCCTTACCGTCCAAGCCGTTAACGTCGCGCTGCAAGTCGGTGACGCCGGTTTGGAAACGGAGGTTATTGTTGCCGTACCCATCCGGGCCGTACGCTGCCTTCTGTTTCCAGCCCCAGTCGACCCAGGTCGCATTCTGATCGTTGGGCGGGAAGCCCACCGACGGATCGAGCCACGGACCGCCCGGTTTGCCGGTCCCCGCCGCCGAAGCATAAACGCCGAACATGCCCTTGGTGTCGATGTTCGCGCCGGACGCAGTCAGGCTTTCGGCCTTGTACGAGGTCGGGAAATAGAAATCCGCAGAAACCGACATGATGTCGTAGCCGGTATCGAAGTAGCTGGCGGCACTGCAAAACGCGTTGTATCCGCCCTGAACGCCCTTGAAGGTGGTGAGCTCTATTGCCGCGTAGTGGCCGATGTTTGGACGGTCCCATGCCTCCGACGTCCACACCAGGCTCTTGGTTTGCGCGACCGGCTGACCGGTGTTGTGCGAAGTCCAATTGTAGTTCCCCGGGTACGGGTCGAAGAACCGGCTGCCGTCAAGATCGCCGCGGGCAAGTTTTCCAGCCCAGTCATCCTGCCACAGCTTATTCATCCCCATGCCGACGGCGATCGAACCGTCCGTCGTACCCGCGGACGTCGTCGTGCCTCCACCGCTGCCGCTGCTGCCGCTGCTACCGCTGCTGCCTCCACCACCGGTGGTAGCAGGCGCGCTCTTGAGGTTAACGAAGTCGTCAGCGGTCAGCTGGTTCAGGGTGATATTCTTGATGCCGAGCAGCTTGTTGTGGCTTGAGTCCTCGATCCAGACGTATTTCCAAACGCTGTCGTACGAGAACCGCAGATCGCCGAAGGTGAGCCCGCCGGCATCGATCTTGTCGACGCCGTCCGTGAAGTCGAGCCACTTATCCCATCCCTGCCCTGGTTGCAGGTTGACGACATCGGTGCCGGCGCTGGTCCAGATCCAATCGTTACCCGCGCCAGGAGAAATCGTGTCGTTGCCGGCGCTGCCCATGAGGGAGTCGTTGCCGCCGAGCCCGAAAATGCTCTCGTTGGCCTGGCTTCCGGTCAGCAGATCGCTGCCGGCAGTCCCGTTCATGACCAGCGTCTTGACGGCGGTTGTGGCGGTCTTGACCGCCAGATTGGTGAAGTCGTCCGCGGTTAGCTGGCTCAGGCGAATGTTCTTGATGCCGAGCAGCTTGTTATGGCTTGCGTCCTCAACCCAGACGTACTTCCAAACGTCTTCGTAGGAGAACCGGAGATCGCTGAAAGCAAGCCCGCCGGCATCGATCTTGTCGATTCCGTCTTGGAAGTCGAGCCACTTATCGCCGCCCTGACCGGGCTGAAGCTTGACGACATCGGAGCCCGCGCCGCCGTAGATCCAGTCGCGGCCGGCGCCGCAAGCGATCGTATCGTTTCCCTCCTTTCCCCACAGCCAGTCGTCGCTGTTCGTTCCAATCAGGCTGTCGTTCCTGGCCGTACCGTATCGTGAAACCATAACTGAGCCTTCCCCTTATCGTCGTTGGGGGAAAAGGTACAGAAATGGATCTTAAAATGTGGTTAACATAGGAAGGGCATACGGAGAGTACAGACTGTTAAGAGACTTAAAAGACTAGCAAACACCAGAGTCTACTAGAAATAAAAGTGAGGATGATGTGCGTAATTGCTGCCTTTTGGTGAGCAATAATCTCGGGAAATCCGCGTGTTCTATCGCGTTTCCGCCAGCGGTCTGGCACGGCCGAGCGCGAAGGCGGCCTGATGCGGGCAGGCCGAGGCCATGGCGATCTTGATACGGCGGACCGAGACGGTGACGCGGGCACCTATCTTGGTGAAATATCCGGGTTAGCGGGGGACTTAGGGTTGTGCGGTTGGTTTGAAGCCGCCGAGGACGGCGGCAAAGCGCGCGAACTCCGCATCGTTGCCGCACCGCTCGCGCTGGCCGACGATCTGATCGATCGTTGTCGGATTGAACGCCCAGCCGAGGATGGGCTGCCGCTTGTCGCTCTCCTCGCACAGACGGAAGTGGAAAAACCTGTCCTTCGATGGGCCCGCCGCAGCCTGCAAGGCGGCCACTGCGGCCTTGCCGTGTTCGGTACGCACTGCGTCCAAGGTCTCGATCGGCGCCGTCAGCTGGGACGCGGGACCAGACTTTGCCAAGGGTTGTGTGATCGGAGGTGGAGCGCCGTCCTTCCATGCGGGGTCGCTGGTAATCATCACCACGATCGGCACGATCGCCGCGCCACCGCTGTGTTTGGCCAGATAAGCCGTAGCGGTTCGCAGGACCTCCACGGCCGTTGTTGCGCCGAAGTTCTCGAAGTAGCCGCCGTCGACGACATGCCCGAAGACCGCTCCATCCGGTGTCCGCACAACGCCGGCCGGGGTGACGTAGGGAAAGCGCGTGCTCATGTCGACGGCCGTGCTGACCGGAACATCGTGGTGCAGAACGTCGAGCACATCGTGCGCGTCGAAATCCGTTCCCATGCGGATGTTGCTCGCAATGACCCGCCGGCCGTTTTCGACCCAAGTTCCGTTGAGAAGCAGGACGGGCCACGGTTGATCATGCGGCCACAGGCGCAAGAACGGCTGAGCGAACCGCTCGGGCCGATCCTCGAACACGTGCGCCCAGGCCTGCTCCCAGGTTTGTTCGAGTGTCGCCGCCCGATCGCTGAACACGGCAACAGGGAAAAGCTGTTGCAGAATATCGGTCGAGAGGAAACGGACCACCAACGGAGTCAGGAAGTCACTGGCGAACAGAGTTTTCAGGCGCTCGGACCGTTGTTCCTCGGTGGCCGCGGAGCCGTCGGCGGCAACGAAGAGCGTCGCGCCGAGGGCGCCGCCGGAGACCCCGCTGATCGCCAGCACCTGCTGGCGGAACAGCGCATTGCCTGCCTCAAGTTTGGACAAGACAGTCGCGGTCCAGAGCGCCGCACGTTGGCCGCCGCCGGCGGTGGCAACGACGATCAGCGGCAACGCCGCGGCCCCCGGGCTCTGCTGAAGGCTTCGCTCCTGCCATTGCGCGACCACATCCGTGAGGGAGGGGCGCAGCGCCGGGTCGGAAGCCGGCTGTGGGCTGCCGGCGTCAGCGTCGGCGCGGCGGACGTCGTGGTTGTCGCCCCAGCCCGCCCAGCCGAAGCCGAGTGTGAGAAGGATCAGCACGAGGAAAATCGGTATGTTATGGCGGCGTGAGGCGATGATCAGGGCGGTGATCCCAAGCAGCCACAGCGTCGCGATGTAGAACACGACCGCGATCGGCCCAAGCGTCCAGCCTTGAGTGATCGGGTCGAAGATCAGGGTGCCGATCAGGAAGGGCGCGAACAGAATAGCGGCCAGGAGGGGGAAGGCCGGCTTGAGAAGCTCAAGCAACAGCGGAAAGTTGGTGCGGAGGAGCGGGCCCAGATTTTCCAGCAGCTTTCCGAGTTCGGTCCGGGGGTCATATTTCGAAACGCCGAGCCCGCCGATCCCGCCAGCGCCCCGCAACAACTCTTGGCGCGAAGGCGGAATGAACACCGTGCGCGTGGTTGTCGGATCCGGCCCCTTAGGATTCACCGGACCTTCGGTCACTGGGCGGCCTTGAACGGGTGGGAAGGACAGCTCAGGCTGGCTTGTGTTCAGCACATGCTTCTGCAGCCAATCCAAAACGGAGCAGACCCCGCGCCAAAGCGCGCGCCGGTCGCGGAAGAGCCTGTACCCGAGCGCAGAAATCAGGGGTGCCGTCACGAACAACACCCACAAGCTGGTCGTATCAACCGATGGAAGGCGTGACAGCACCCGCAATGCCCGCGCGAGGGCGCAGAGCATGAGGCTTAGATTAATGGCCGTTGCCGCAACGATTGCCCACTCGCGCGCAACGATGCGCATCTCCGGTGCGACCACCAGTCGGCCGAGCCGCGCCGGGGGTGGGCGGTCATCGAAGTGGAGGAGCGCACGCAGGGAGCCCTGAAACGCCAACTGCAGGAAAAGATAGCTGCCGAGCAAGTATTGCCACCTGGCAGAGGTCGGCTGGCTGATCAACAGTTCCTGATATTGCTCGGCCCGAAGGACGAGTGGCGCCGCAAGCGAGAGGAGAATAATGACCCAGCAGGGCTGCAGATGCCACAGGACCAGACGGGTCGGCGGACATTTGTGTTGCGCGCGCGGGTCTCCCGCAGGCTGCGGCATCGGTACAATTCCTAAAGCGGTTGCGGCCGGAGGTTACACCCAACCGAGCAACCGGTAAACCTGAGGGAGACCAGGGGATAAGGCGCCGTCGACGCTGGCGGGCAGCCGTCTTCGCCAGCGGTCCTGGGGCGTTGCCGAACGAAGCTGCAATCGCCATAATCGATCATATACAAAAGTTTAATTCATTTGAGTGATAGATCGAAGTGGCATAGGTTCGCACTATGGACAATGACGGTCGCATCAGCGGTCCGTCGGCGAAGCGGAGATGCGAGCGATGCGGAAAACTTTGACCTTTGCCTGTGTGCATTTCACCGTGGCGTTCACCGTCGCCTACATGCTGACGGGGAGCGTCGTCATCGGTGGCCTGGTCGCGCTGGTCGAGCCGCTGTGCAACACCGTCGCCTACCATTTCCACGAGATGGCGTGGGCACGCTGGGGCAATGGCGCCAGCAGCCGCAGCGCCGGCGATGGTGATCGCTACGGCGCCCCGTCCTTCGGTTGCGTGCACTGATCGACGAGGTAGACGATCGAGCGATAGGGGATGCCAGCGTGCAGGCTCAGGCCGATCTCACATGTGCGGCTGTGCGAATAGCCGCGGCTGCAGCCCTCGGGCAGCGACTCTTTGAGCGTGCGCAGCGCATGCGCGTTCAGTTCCGGCGTGGTGAAACCCTTATCGCCCGCCCAGCCGCAGCAGCCAACGCTCTCGGGCAGCAGCGCCGTTTCCGCGCACGCCGCGCCGATGGCCTTCAGCTTGCCTTCGAGACCCATCTTGCGGCCGCTGCAGGTGAGATGCAGCGCCACGGCCTGCTCGCGCTGGCGGAAGTCCAGGCGGTCCATCAGCCGGTCATGGATGAACTCGACGATATCGAGCGGTCGTAGCCGCTCCGGCAGCTGGTTCTTCAGCCGGTAGGAGCAAGGGCTGGTGTCGCAGACAATCGGGATGGCGCCATCCTGGCTTGCTGCCGCCAGCGCGCGCTCAACCTCGCGCGTCTTGTCGGTCGCGGCGTCCGCGAGCCCCTTGCTCTCAAACGGCTGGCCGCAGCACAGCCCCTCGAGGCCTTGCGGGTAAATCACCTGGTAGCCGGCCTTGCGCAGGAGCGCCTCGGTCCGCACCGGCAGGGCGTCGCGCGTCTCATCGCCGCGGGCGGGACCCATCGTGCGCGAAGCACAGCTCGGCAAATAGACGACCTTGGGTGCATCAATCCGCCCGCCGGCGCCGTTCGCGGGTGTGAACTTGGCCGCCGTCGGCATGGCTTTCGTCCATGCCGGCACGCGATTGCTGCTCAACCGACGCACGCTGGCCGAGAGCTTCTCCAGCGTCCCGGCGCCAAGCGCGCGGCCGGCAATGTCGGCAAGTGCCAAGCCCGTCCGCGTTGCCGCCAGTGTCAGCGCGTAGTGGTCGCCGATGGCACCGGCGATCCGGCGCGCGACCGGTCCCTGGCCTTCGCCGCGCAGGTGTTTGGTCAAGATGCCGGTCTCGATGCCGACCGGGCACGCGGTCGCGCACAGCCCGCAGGCAGCGCAGGTATCGAGGCCCTGGTAGGCGTAGAGCGTGCGCATCTCTTTGGCATGGTCGTGGTCGCCGAGCGCGCTCAGGCGTGAAATCTCGCGCCAGCCGACGATGCGCTGGCGCGGCGTCAGCGTCAGGCCTTGTGACGGGCACATCCGCTCGCAGAAGCCGCATTCCATGCAGGCATCGACGATTTCGCTCGCCGCCGGCAACGGCTTGAGGTTCTTGAGGTGGACCTGCGGGTCGTCGTTGAGGATGACGCCGGGATTGAGCAGGCCGTCGGGGTCGAACAAACCCTTGATTTTGCGCATCAGGGCGTAGGCTTCCGCCCCCCATTCCAGCTCGACGAAGGGCGCCATGTTGCGCCCGGTGCCGTGCTCGGCCTTGAGCGAGCCGTCATAGCGGTCAACGACCATATGACTGACGGCATCCATGAAGCGGCCGTAGCGCTCGACCTCGCTCGGCTTGCCGAAGTCGGGCGTGAAGACGAAGTGCAAATTGCCTTCGAGCGCGTGGCCGAACAGGATGGCCTCGGTGTAGCCGTACTCATGCAGCAACTGCTGCAGCTCGGCGGTGGCATCGGCCAGCCGCTCGATCGGAAAGGCGATGTCCTCGATCAACACGGTCGTCCCGGTCTGCCGCATCGCCCCGATCGAGGGGAACAGCCCTTTGCGGATGTTCCAGAACCGCTCGTACTCGGCCGCCTCGGCGGTGAACGCGATCGGCTCCAGCGTCGTCGTGCCGGCAAGTGCCGCGACGGCAGCAGCGATGTTGGCTTTGAGCTCAGAAGTGTCGGCACCGCGCGTTTCGACCAGGAGTGCCGTCGCGCCATCGGGCAGGCCACGGATGAAGGCGGGCATGCCGGGTCTGTCCTCTACCGAGCGCAGGCTTGCCCGGTCCATCAGCTCGACCGCGGAAACAGGCGTCGGCTTGAGGCGGATTACGGCCTCGCACGCCTCGACGATGCCGGGGAACAGCATCAGCGCGCTGGCCTTGAACGGGTGCTCCGGCACCGTTGCGTAAGTGATCTCGGCGATGAAGCCGAGCGTGCCTTCCGAGCCGATCATCAGATGCTCAAGGATGTTGATCGGGTCGGTGAAGTCGATCAGCGCGTTCAGGCTGTAGCCGGTTGTGTTCTTGATCGCGAACTTGCGGCGGATGCGGTCGGCGAGTGCGGTGTCGGCGCGGGTTCGCGCCGCGAGGTCGGTGAGGCGCCCCAGCAGGGCCGCGTGCGAGCGCGCGAAGGCTTCGCGGCTGGCAGCATCGCCGGTATCGACGAGCGTGCCGTCGGCCAGCATGACGCGCATCGAGACGAGGGTGCGGTAACTGTTCTGTGCCGTGCCGCAGCACATCCCGCTCGCATTGTTGGCAGCGATGCCGCCGACCTTGCAGGCGTTGATCGAGGCTGGATCGGGGCCGATCTTGCGGCCGAAGCGGCTGAGCGCGCGGTTGGCATCGCTGCCGATCACGCCGGGCTTGAGCCGCACCGTCGCCGCATCGGGCGCAATCGCGATGTCACCCCAGCCGTCCGCCAGCACCGCCAGCACGGAGTCGCTGACCGCCTGGCCCGACAGGCTGGTGCCGGCGGCACGGAAGGTGACCGGCGTGCCGTGCTCCCGGCACAGACGCAGAAGCGTTGCAACTTCAGCTTCGCTCTCGACGATGACCACGATCTCTGGGATCAGGCGGTAGAAGCTGGCATCGGTGCCGTAGGCGAGCGTGCGCAACGGGTCGCGGATCAGCCTTTGCGGCGGAAAGACGCTTGCGAGCGCCGCTGCCAGGGCCTGATGCGGACGGTTCGCGGTCGATTGCGGCATGCTGTTCACCGGATCCTCCCTGATCCTTCCTTGGTGCCCGGGCCTTGATGTGCCGGGTGTTGGCGTCCCGGTCTATCGGCCTGCGGTTGGCGGGCCGTTCACGCGCCCGCTCTGCCATAGTGCCAGCGTAGTCGGGCGAAGGCCAGTGGTCAAGTGGTCAAGTGACCTGTCCACTTATCCGCCGACCATGCGGCATAAGCTCCTTCTTCCGCTGCGGCACGCTCCGCGGTATACCGGTGCCGACGCGGCAAAGTGGTCAAGTGACCTGAACTGTTAACCATACGCCCCGCCGAGGGTGGCCGGGCGGCAAGGACGCGGGCTGATGGATGAGGTTGATCTCCGGCCCGAGCGGCTTTCCGACTCGGTCGCCCGTTACCTCGAAAAGCTGGTGCTGGAGGGAACGCTGCGCGCCGGCGACCGGCTGCCGGCGGAGCGAAAGCTGGCAGCGGAGCTCAACGTCTCGCGGCCAAGCCTGCGCGAGGCGCTGCAAAAACTGGAAGCGGCTGGGCTGGTGGAAACTCGCCATGGCGGCGGTACCTTTGTCCGCAACACGTTTGGTGCTGCCCTCACCGATCCGCTGATGCAAATCTTCCACGACCATCCCCAGGCCGCCTTTGATTTCATCGAGTTGCGCGCCACGCTCGACGGCATGGGCGCCTACCATGCGGCATTGCGGGGTACCGATGCGGACCGGGAAACCTTGAGCGAGCACTTCGCTGCGATGGAGCGCGCGCATGCCAACGAGGACCCAACCGAGGAGGCGGAGCGCGATGCCGACTTTCACTATGCCATCGCCGAAGCCTCGCACAACACGGTGCTGATGCACGTGATGCGCGGCCTTCTCGACCTTCTGCGCCGGGACGTCATTTTCAACCGAATGCGGTTGTACAAGCGGCCGGACGCGCGCGACGTCCTGCTCCGCCAGCATCGAGCCATCTATACCGCGATCATGGCGCGCGATGCCGAAGCCGCGCGGGCGGCAGCGCAGGGACACATGGCCGAAGTCGCCGCCTTCTTCCGCGCCGACCGGGAAGCCGCCGGCCGCGACGATTCCGCCCGCCGCCGCCGCGCCCGCAGCCGCACGTCCTTGGCATCGCCGGCGCGCTGACGGAGCGTGCTGCCTCCTCGTGCCGCCGCGTCAAACTTGGATCAATGAACGCGTGGAGGGAACTCCGCGCTGCGCGTACCCACGGAACGGCGAGTCGTCACTGATCGGATGTTATGTGTTCCCACGTTACGCGCGGTTATCGCGATGGCGCGCGCTGAGCTACACGTATTTCGTGCTGGTCGGCGTGTACCTGTGCCACGCTTGGTGAAATCTTGTGCATTTGCGCTTGCAAAGCAGATGCGAGGCCGCTAGGAAGCGGCGCTCGGCTTGTAAGTGTATTTGGTGGGGTGTCGTGGGACGCGCGGCTCCTGGCAAGACACGAGTTCACCCGCTCGCGAGAAAGCGAAGCGTAGACGAATAGGTGGGAGTAATATAATGGAGGACGCGTACCGGAAGCAGTGCCGATTTGCGCTGCTTTCCTTTCTTGTTGTGCTTTTTCTCACGCACCTTGCTCCTGTTTTCTACTTGATCCCGCAGCTGACCGCGTTTTATATTCTCGGATTCCCAGCCCATTACTTCATCACGCTGGTGGTGGGGTGGATCGGGACGATGGTCTTCTACTGGTTCTATATCCAGATCAGCGAAAAAATCGACCAGGAGATTGATGAGACGAGTGGCGCTGCGTTCGCGGCCGAACAAGGCAAAGAGCCAGCGGGCGCAGCCAAGGCGACGGGAGGCGCGCGATGATCCGCTTACTGGTTACGGCACTCTTTTCCGCGCTACCGTTTGCGGCCTTCGCTCAGCAGGCGGCGCCGCAATATTACACGTTTGAGCCGAGCGCGACGTTCTCGACGCTCGGCATCAGCTACACCATTGCGATGATGGTCGCCTTTCTTGCCGTTGGCTGGTATGCCAAGTCGCGGGTGTCGACCAGCGATGACTATTTTGCCGCCGGCCGCAGCTTCGGTGGCATTTCGAACGGCTTGGCGATGAGCTCCAACTACATGAGCCTCGCCACATTCCTCGGCTTCACGGCGCTCCTGTGGCGCATGCAGTATTACCTGATCGCGATCACGCTCAGCTTCCTGGGCGGGTTCGTCCTGATTTCGATCGCGATGGCACCGGCGCTGCGACGCTGGGGCAAGTACACCTCGATGCAGTTCATCGGCGAGCGGTTTGGCCACACCGCCAAGATCGTCGCCGTTCTGTGCATGATCTTCCTGGCGCAGCTCTACCTGATCGGCCAGATGAAGGGCACCGGCAACGTCTTCCAGGTGATGTTCCACTGGGACTACACGACGGGCATGGTGGTGGGCGGTCTCGTTGTCACCGCCTATGTGACTATCGGCGGCATGTACGGCATGTCGTACAATCAGACGCTGCAGGCCATCATCATGGGCCTGGCGCTGATCATCCCGACCGGGATCATCTTGTGGAACGTCGGCGCCGGCCCGGCCAGCGTCTTCCCGCCGTTCGGCTACGGCTCGCTGGTGCCGGAGATGGAGAAAGCGCTTCCCTCCTACTTCGATCCGTTCCTGACCGTGAACGGCACCGTGCCGATGAGCCTTAAGTTCCACATCGGCATCATCCTCTCGATCGCGTTCGGCACCATCGGCCTGCCGCACATTGCGATGCGCTACTTCACCGCGCCTTCGATCCGCAATGCCAAGATCTCGACGCTGTGGGGTGCGTTCTTCGTCGGCCTGATCTTCTTCACCACCTTCGCCGTTGGTTTCGCAGCCAAGCTCTACACTGTTCAGGTGCTCAACCAGCAGATGAACCTCCAGGTGCAGCCGAAGGAGGCAGATCTCTTGCTGGTGGTGATGAGCCAGGCGTTCACGCCGACCTGGATTGCCGCCCTGCCGATCGCGGGCGCGCTCGCGGCCGGTTTCTCGACCATCGCCGGCCTCCTCATGGTTATCGGTACCGGCATTGGCCACGACATCTACTCAACCATCTCACCCAACGCCGATGACAAGAACAAAGTGAAGATGGGGTACCTCTTCACCGCCTTGGGCGGTCTCGCCACCATCGTCCTGGCGCTCGATCCGCCGGACTTCCTGTTGACCAGCGTCATTTGGGCGTTCATCGTCGCGGCTTCGACCTTCACGCCGGTGCTGATCCTCGGCATCTGGTGGAAGGGGGCGAACACGCTGGGGGCGATCGCAGGCCTCATCGTCGGCGGCGTCCTGTCGGGATGGTTGTGGTTCTCAAAGGGCGTCTTCTTCGGCTTCCCGCTTATCCAGGCCGGCCCTGTTGGCAACCTCGTCACCGGCATCTTCACCGTGTCGGCGGCGTGGTTCACCGTCGTGGTGGTCAGCCTCCTGACCGGCGGGGAGAAGGACGAGAAGGTCCTGCGTGAAATTGACCGCATCCACGGCTGGCGCAATTACGATCCGAAGCGTTACAGCAGCAACACGTTTGCCATCGTTACGGCGGCGATCGCGCTGCTGCTCATGATCTGGTCGGCAATGCCGGATCCGGCTTACATGAAGAAGGCAGAGCTGCCGGCGCAGCCGACGATTACGGTTGCCGCCATAGCGCAGCATCAATAGCCTGTGATGCTTGGCTGATCAGGGGGCCGCGCGATGCGGTCCCCTTTTTCTTTGCGGCACGGTGCCCGGTCGATGCTTCTTCTGGACATCCTTCTCCTCCGCCCCTCACCCTACCGGCATGCGTGCGAGAGTCCGCGCGCCAGCCTCTGCATCGGTGCGTTCCTCGTCGTGACGGGCACCCTCTACGGCCTCTTGGTGGCGGCCCTTCAGCGTTCAGGCGCCGGCATGATCCAGGGGATAGCGGTTGCCGATATTCCCGCCTGGGCGCTGTTCGGAGGCAATGTCCTGTCGGGCATTGTCGTCACGATCATGGTCCACGTCGGCATCACGTTTCTGGCTTGGCTGATGGCGCGCGCCATCGGCGGGCCGGGCATATTGGCGGCGATCTACCGCTGCACCGCGTACCTCCTGCCACTGACCTGGCCAGCCTTGCCGCAGGTGGCAAGAAAGACCGCCCTTGCCGGTCAGCAGCCGGTGCCACTTCCCTACGACCTGCTTTACCTGCCGCTGGCGGTGGCAGCTCTGAGCCTGTTCCTGATTGGGCTCACGAACGTTTACGTGGTCACGCAAGGCAAGGGCGTGGCGCGGGCCGCCTTCGGCGCCGGCCTGTTCGCCCTGTTCACCCTTTCGATCTTGCTAGTCGCTTAAGAAAGCAGGCCGCTGTCGCGGAAGACGTGCTTTCAGGACGCAGGATCGAGCAGCGCCAGCACGCTCTTGCGCGATTCCGCGGCCAGCGAGTGAGTTGTCGCGCTCAACTGCAACCTCGTGCGTAACGCCAGCATTCGGGCGCCTTCCTCGCCGTCCGCAGGCGCCTCGGCACTGTCGGCGAAGGCGCGGGCGGCGACGTCGATCGACTCGGCCGCCTGCTGAAGCGGCTCGGCGTCGGCACGGGGAGGTGTCCAGTGGGCGCTGGTCTCGGTCATGAGGGCGGGCCCTCCATCCTGAAAGCATTTCACGCGAACCGTTCTGTCCGCACAGAGAGAACGTGTGAACGTCCGCGTCAACCCAACCCGTACTTTATCCGGATCTTGTTGACAATGTGTTGCCGGCCGATTGGCTGCCGGCAGCCTCACCCGGCACGCAAGTTCGTTGCCGACATCCGGCCTTGACGGTCGCTCTCCAGGTCGTAGCTGACCTTCTGACCTTCCTGGGGGTTGCCCATTCCGGACCGCTCCACGGCGCTGATGTGGACGAACACATCGCGTCCGCCATCATCGGGTTGAATGAAGCCGAAGCCTTTCTGGGCGTTGAACCATTTCACTGTACCGGTGGCCATCGTTGGCGTCCTTGTCCTATGGCAGGGGTAAATGATGAATGAGTGTGGGCCCCGCGCGCGGCCGGTCGGGCGCGCCTGGGACAGCCTGAGGGGAGAGCAGTTCGGCCGCCTTGCGCATCAGCCGGCGTGCCGCCCGCCAGCTGCCATTGCCCGCGGTGCGGGCCGCCGTTGCGCGTTGGCGTTGGGTCGGCGGCTGCGGCCGGCTGGGCGAGGACTACGGGCTGCCGCGGGCGCCCCCTGGGCGGCGCGGTTTGCCAGCGGGTGACCGGCGTCGATCGCCACCGCCTTGCACGTCAGCTTTTCGATCTCGCGCAGGAGCGGCCGCTCGGAGGGATCGCAAAGGGACAGCGCGACACCGCTGGCACCAGCACGCGCCGTGCGGCCGATGCGATGAACGTAACTTTCCGGAACGTTCGGCAGTTCATAATTGATGACGTGAGTTACGCCGTCGACATCGATGCCGCGCGCGGCGATATCGGTCGCCACGAGGACACGGGCGCTGCCGGCGCGGAAGCTCTCCAGCGCCTGCTGGCGTGCGCCCTGGGACTTGTTGCCGTGGATCGCGCGCGCCGTCACGCCGGCATTCTCGAGCTGCTGGGTGAGCCGGTTGGCGCCGTGCTTGGTGCGGGTGAAAACGATCACCCGGGCGAGCGCGGGGTCGGCAAGAAGGTCGACCAAAACCGCCCGCTTGTCGGGGGCGGCGACGAACAACACCCGCTGGTCGACGCGATCGACGGTGACCGTGGCCGGCGACACGTCGACCCGCACCGGCTGGCGGAGGAAATCGGCGGCAATCTTGGCCACATCGCTCGGCATTGTCGCCGAGAACATCAGCGACTGGCGCTCCCGCGGCAAGGTGCTGACAATGCGGCGAACGTCGGGGATGAAGCCCATGTCCAGCATCCGGTCGGCCTCGTCGAGGACCAGAATGCTGACCTTGTCGAGGCGGACTTGGTCCTGGTTGACCAGGTCGAGCAGCCGGCCCGGCGTGGCGACGAGAATGTCGACGCCTTTCGCCATCGCCTTTACCTGCGGTGCCTGGCCGACGCCGCCGAAAATCAGCGCGTGGCGCAGGTTGAGGTGCCGGCCGTAGGTCTTGCAGTCATCGCCGATCTGGATCGCGAGCTCGCGCGTCGGCGCCAGGATCAGCGCCCGCGTCCGCCGCGGGCCTGGGTTGAGAGGCTGGGCGGCGAGGCGCTGCAGGATCGGCAGCGCGAAGGCTGCTGTCTTGCCGCTTCCGGTCTGAGCGACGCCGAGCAGATCCTTGCCGGCGAGCAGCACCGGTACGGCCTGGGCCTGGATCGGTGTGGGATTGACATAGCACTGCGTGTGCAGCGCGCGCCGAAGCGGCTCGGTCACGCCGAGGTCGGCAAAAGATGGACTTGTCACGAGGTACAGAAATCCTTGCGGTGGCTTTGGTTGACGGGCGTACGCTGCGGTCATCGACCGCAGGCACGCCCGAGCGGCTTGCGTCGCCGGCTCCCGCGCGCACCTGGAGCAGACATGTGAGATCATGGGTGGCCTGCGATGAGGCGCCTCCGGTGCAGCCGCCGGATGCAGCGCTCGCGCGATCGCAAGCATAAGTTCTTCGCGTTTAGATGGATCAAGCCGCTGCCGTTGTCAAGCATTCCGCCGAAATCGGTGCGGCACAGGCCGCACGGCGCGGCGTCGCGACCGGGGGAAAAATCCGAGACGGCAGCCGGTCCCTTGTGCGAAAGTACGCTCGGGAAGTGCGGTCGCCGCCGGGCTCGGACTCGCGGGGCCAGCCGTTTCAGTGCTAGGTTGCCGGCTCGGCAGCGTTGCCGGCCGCAACGGGAGAAGGGCCAGATGTTGAAGCGACTGAACAATTTCGAGGGGATCAAGGGGCCTGTGGTGGTCGTCGTGATGGACGGCGTCGGCATCACCCCGAACCTGGTTGGCAACGCGGTGGCCAACGCCCACGCGCCGACGCTGAAGCGGCTGATGCAGACCTATCCGAACATCACGCTGAAGGCGCATGGGACCGCCGTCGGCATGCCGTCCGATGAGGACATGGGCAACTCAGAAGTCGGCCACAATGCGCTCGGCTCCGGCCAAGTGTTTGAGCAGGGCGCGGCCCTGGTCAACCAGGCGATCGCGTCGGGCAAGCTGTTCGCCCAGCCGACCTGGCGCAAGATCGTCGATAACGTCCGCGACAAGGGCTCGACCCTGCACTTCCTGGGGCTGTTCTCCGACGGCAACGTGCATTCGCACGTGAACCACTTGATGGCGATGATCAAGCGGGCGAAGGAGGAGGGAATCGGCCGTGTGCGCGTTCACATTCTCCTCGATGGCCGCGACGTGCCGGAAACCTCGGCGCTTGACTACGTAAATCCGTTCGAGGCCTTCCTTGCCGAGCTGCGTGGCCCCGGCTTCGATGCCGCAATCGCGAGCGGCGGCGGCCGGATGAACATCACCATGGACCGCTATGAAGCCAACTGGAGCATGGTGGAGAAGGGCTGGCGCATCCATGTCCTGGGCGAAGGCCGCCAATTTGCTTCCGCGGCTGAGGCGATTGAGACGCTGCGCGCCGAGACCAAGGCGATCGATCAGGACCTGCCCCCCTTCGTCATCGCCAAGGACGGCCAGCCCCTGGGCTCGGTCAATCACGGCGACAGCGTGGTCTTCTTCAATTTCCGCGGCGACCGGGCGATCGAGATCAGCCGTGCGTTCGAGGACAAGGTTTTCGACAAGTTCGACCGCGTGCGGCATCCAAACGTCGTCTACGCTGGCATGCTCGAATACGATGGCGACCTGCACATCCCCTCGAATTTCCTGGTCCCGCCGCCGGACATCCAGCACACCATGGGCGAATACTTCTGTGCCGAGGGGCTGACCCAGCTTGCCATTTCGGAAACGCAGAAATACGGCCACGTTACCTACTTCTGGAATGGCAACCGCTCCGGCAAGTTCTCCGACACGCTTGAGGATTATGTCGAGATCCCGTCCGACATCATTCCGTTCGAGCAGCGGCCGTGGATGAAGGCGGCCGAAATCACGGATGAAATGATCCGCAGGCTGGAAACGGGCAAGTACCGCTTTGCCCGCTGCAACTACGCCAACGGCGACATGGTCGGCCACACCGGCAACTACGATGCGGCGCTGATCGCGGTCGCCACGGTCGATCTGCAACTGACGCGGCTGTTGAAGGTGGTCGATCAGCTGGGCGGTGTGGCCCTCATTACGGCCGACCACGGCAACGCCGACGAGATGTACGAAATCAGCAAGAAGACCAAGAAGCCGGACCAAAACCCGGACGGCTCATACAAGGCCAAGACCGCCCACACGCTCAATCCGGTGCCGTTCATCCTTTACGACAACCAGACCAAGGGCCGGCTGGACCTGATCCGCGGCAACGATTACGGCTTGAGCAACGTCGCGGCGACGGTGGCGAACCTCCTTGGCTTCGAGGCGCCCGAGATGTGGGACCGCTCCACCCTCGACATCAAGGGCTGAGTCCGTACCCTTCCCCTGCCCCTTCCCTGCGCGGGAGGGGGTGATGGGGATGAGGCGCCGCTGTGTTTACCGCGGCGGTGCGAAGGCGTCTTTCAGCGTGATCTCGTACTCGGCGCGGGCGCGGTCCTGGTGGCGCGGGTCGCGGGCGAGGAACCAATCAAGGCCCTCGTCCCAGTAGAGCACGCGCCAATGCGGTAGCTCGCGTTTGACTGCCTTGGCAATCTCCAGCCCCAGCGCGGCGAAGGCGATGAAATCGAACCGCTTGCCGGTGATGTCCTCATAGGCATCGGGCGCGCAGGCACGTTCGAAGGCATCGTTCCAGGCCGCAAGTCGGGCACGCAGGCTGTCGCTGATCGGGAACGCGCCAACCGCATCGGCATCCAGCCGATAGCCGTCGGTTCCGTAATCGGCGACGATGTGCACGCTTGGCACGCGTTTCCAGCTCCCGAGGCTGCCCAGGGACAGTGACGATCAAGGGTAGCTTACGCCTGCGGGCGCCACCATCAACAGGGCCGTTGCGGCCCCGCCGGAATGGTCATCCTCCCCGGCATTGCCGAGGCCGGCATGGAGGACACGTCTTGGCTCGGCATCGAGAAGGAACCATCCCTGCCGCTTTCGTACCAATGTCGGCGTCATAAGCAATTGTAAAATTAATCACGACACCTTCAATAGTAAGGAAAAAACAAGAAGCAGCCGAATGGCCATCTCTTGCTTTCGATAGAGGCGTTCCGCCCGCGCTAGATAGGCCGGAAGATGAAGTTATTGACCTTGCCCCGGTTCTTGTGTGTGAAGATGGCTTTGGCGTCATCATCCAGAAATGGTTTTTGGTACTTCTCGAACGAAAAATCCGCGAGTGGCCTTAAGCGTTTCTCAAACAGAAACTCACCTTGATAGCCCATGTCCTCGATTTCCTGGAACACGGACCCGATATCGGTCCCGCTCAAATGCCGCTGCTCGATCTCGACAAGCATGACCGGCTTACACCGCGCTATTGTCTTGCTGCCGCCGCGCAGGACGTCCATCTCAAGCCCCTCGACGTCCACCTTGATAAAGCAGACGTCACCGAACTGGAAGTCATCGAGGCGTTTGACGGGCACATCGACGACCTTGCAGGGGCTGTCCGGCTTGGAAAAGCTGGCCAATCCGTCGAGGTATTGGCCCCGGATCTGTGGAATATAGAGGGGATGATGTCCTTCCTCGTTGGCAAGCGCGACATTGTGCACGTTCACGCCCGCCAGCTTTGAGTCCTCGATCAAGCGCGCATGCCACGGCAGCGGCTCGAACGCCTCGACCGGACGGCACAGTCTTGACAGCGCCAGCGTATAAAAGCCGACGTTGGCGCCGACATCGATGGCGCGCCCTGGCTTGCGAATGAGTGTCGGCAGCAGTGCGATTTCATCATCCAGCTGCCCTTTGAGGCGGAGGAAGGCGTAACGTGCCGGAAGTTGCAGGCGGCGCGGAAACAGAGCAACGAGGCGGCGCTTTAGGTTCATCGGCAACTCCCTCGATCTGCCGGTCCGCGGGTCCTGAGAGATCTGCGAATGCGACGCAGTGCTCGCTTCACGCGTTTCAGCATGCGTTTACGGCAATTCGGTGGCGTAGCTGGCCAACGGCGGGATCTCCTTGATCAGGCCGCGGCCCTTCAGGAACGCCGCAAACCGCTCATACCGATTGCGGTCAAGCGCCGCCGGACGCAGGGCGAAGCGCGCCAAGGTATCACGCCAGGCGCGGCGATTGAGTTCGTCATCAAGGTCGGGATGGGCGGCAGCGAAGGTGCGCCACCCCTCCTCGGGATGGTTGATGAGCCACATCGTTGCGCGCTCGATCGCGTTAACAAAACGGCGCAACCGCGTATCCCCGGCACGCTCGCGCGCGGTGACAACGATCAGCTCATCGTAGGGCGGAACCCCCTCTTCCTCCGGGAAAAACGCCCGGCCCGGCGCGCCTTCGAGTGCCAGCTGGTTCAATTCGAAATTGCGAAAGGCGCCGATGACGGCATCGACCTGACCCGAAAGCAGTGCTGGCGACAGGGCAAAGTTAACGTTGATCAAGGTCACGTCGGTTGCGGCGATTTTGTGGTTCCCCAACATGGTCGCGAGCAACGCCTCCTCGAAGCCGCCGACCGAATAGCCAACCTTGCGGCCCTTGAGGTCGGCAATCGTGCGTACCGGCCCCTTGTCGAGCACGACGAGGGAAGCCAATGGCGTCGCAATCATCGTCGCAACTCGCTGTAATGGCAAGCCTTGTGCGACCTGCAGGTGGAGCTGCGGCTGGTAGCTGATGGCGAGGTCGGCTTTGCCAGCCGCAACCAGCTTCGGCGGGTCGTTGGGATCGGCTGGTGCAATCAGCTCAACGTCAAGGTCCTCGTCGCGAAACAGGCCGCGCTCCTTGGCGATCACCAGCGGTGCGTGATCGGGATTGACGAACCAGTCGAGCATGATCGTAAGCCGCTCTTCGGCCGCGGCTGGCCGCGCGCAGAGAGCAAAGGCGACGAGAACAAGGGTCAGGATCGTGGGCATGGAGGGGTCAGTCCTCTGCAGGGGAGCTTTCGGGTTGCCACGGCATCAGCCGCTTCAGCAACCGGTCGACGGCGAAGTAAAGCGCAACGGCGATTGCGCCCAAGGTCAGCAAGGCCGCGAACATCAGGTCGATCTGCATGCGCGCGTTGGCGTGCAGCATCAGGTAGCCGAGCCCGGCGCTGGCGCCGACCCACTCGCCGACGACCGCGCCGATTGGCGCCACTGCGGTGGCGACGCGAATGCCCGACGCGAGTGCCGGCAGGGCGGCTGGCGCGCGGATGTAGCGCAAGCTCGCCAGCCGGCTGGCGTCCATGCTGAGCGCCAAGTCGAGCCAACCGGGCTCGGTGCGGCGCAGGCCGTCGGAAAAGGCCGCCGTGACGGGGAAGTAGATGATTACCGCGGCCATCGCCACCTTCGAGGCCAGGCCATAGCCGAGCCACAGCACCAGCAGCGGTGCCAGCGCAAACACCGGCACCGCCTGGCTGACCACCAGCAGCGGCAACAGCCAGCGCCGCGCCGGGCGAAAGGCAACGATGAGCAGCGCAGATGCTGCTCCCAATCCGATGCCAAGCACGAGACCAAGCACGATTTCGGCGAACGTGAGCGCGGCATGGCGGCCGATGCTGGCGGCGTGCACGACCAGCGCCGTCATTACCCGCAGTGGGTCGGGCAGGATGTAGGGCGGCAGCGCCGTCGCCATGACCAGCGCCTGCCAAGCAGCGAGCAGGCCGAGGCCGATGACAAGGGCACGCGCGGGGCCGTGCAGGGCGCGGCTGGTCATCATGAAGCGCCCGCTCATGAATGCGCCGCCGCCAGCCGGCGCAACAGTTCGCCCTGCAGTGCCAGGACGCCCGGGTCATCGACCGGCCGCGGCGGATGCCCCGGAGCGTGCAGCGGCTCGCCCAGCCGCGCCGGCCGGCCGGCCATGACGAAGATCCGGTGCCCCAGGCGCAGCGCCTCCAGCGGATCGTGGGTGACGAGCAGCACCGTTCGCCCGCGCAACAGGGTCGCGGCGAGATCCTGCAAGCGGACCCGCGTAATGGCGTCGACCGCCGAGAACGGCTCATCCATCAGCACTACCGGCCGGTCCTCGAACAGGGTGCGGGCGAGTGCGGCGCGCTGGCGCATGCCACCCGAGAGCGCATCGGGGCGTAGACCGGCCGCATCCTGCATGCCAACGGCTTCGATCAGCGCATCGGCGCGCCCGCGCGCAGGAGCGTCGATCGCCTCCCCACGCAGACGCCGGCCCAGCAGCACGTTGTCGCGGACGGTAAGCCATGGCAACAGCAGGTCGCGCTGCGCCATGTAGGCGACGCGGCCGCGCAAGGGGTGGCCGTCATCGCAGGCAACGACGCCGGTCCCGATGGGCCGGGCTTGCCCGCGGATTCGGGTCGATTCCAGGATCAGCCGGATCAGCGAAGTCTTGCCGATGCCGGAAGGACCGAGGAGGCAGGTCCAGCTGCCGGCGGCAAGCGTGAGATCGAGGTCGCGAAAGAGGGTGGTCTTACCGAACGTGCACGTACCGCCGACAATGGCAACACTCACGCTTACAGCAGTCGCGGCACGGTCAACCAGCATGTCCCACGCGTTCCTACGCCGGTATGATCCGGATCAGGTTCTAGGGGTCGTCTCCGTCCGCGGAGACCTCTCAGCCGGGGCGCCGGCTCCCCCTGGTGACGACAGGTGCTTCAGTATGGGCGGCATGGGCGGGATCCGCAAGCATCGCTGGCGGCGGTGTGGAGTGACGCGCGGTCTGTCCAGCCTGAAATCGTTCGAAGTGAGGGGTGCAGGGGCGAGTCCGGCCGCTCTCTTGCGGCCTGTCCCAAGCTGGCTCCTCAGGCGGAGGCCGCTGCCGAGGGGTGGGTTTTCCTCCCCTCCCGCGGACGAGCGACGCGCGGTTACGGTTTTGCGGACAGCAGCGGGCGGATCGCGAGCGCTTCCTGGACGTAGGCGTCGAGCGCTGCCGCGTCCATCGCCGGCGGGGCATTCTCACCGGTTATGAGGGCAAACGCGCCGGCCGCGGGCGTTGCCGCCAAGACCTGGCCATGCTCCTCGCGCAATCCGGCCATGGCTTCGCGGTCGTCGCTCAGCGCCATGGTGGCGGCAAGTTCAAGGAGCATTGCGCTCCGATCGGCGCCTGAGTCGGCTGTGACGGCGGGCGGTGCCACGAGCCGTTCGAGACTGGCTGCCGTTCCCGACCAGTCGGCCTTGCGGCGGAGGATGTCCGCGCGCATGCGATCGGCCTCGGCGTCGGGGTCGTTGCCGAGGAGAGCGAGCGCATCGCCGTCCCGGCCGAGGGCGATCAACGCTTCTGCCTCGACCCGCTTGCGTTGCCGCATCAGTCCGGCCGGAAGCGCGGCACTCGCGGAGCGCTGCAGGGTTGCGAGCGCTGCCGCAGCATTGCCGTTCATCTCTTGCGTCGTCGCAAGCTTGAGGCCGAGGCGCGCGCGCTCGACGCCCTCGGGCGCCTCATTGAGCTGGATTTCGAGAACGCTCACGGCTTCCGGGAGCAGGTCGAGCTCGGTCAAACGGTCCGCCAGCCGCTCGGCCAGCTGGTGGCCGGCGGGGCCGGATGGAACCAGCTCGCGGAAATCGCTGAACAGCGCAACCGCCATCAGCGGCGGCACGCTGGCGGCTCGTTCGGAGAGGAAAAGGCCCTGAAACGCCTCGCTGATCTCGCGGTTGATGCCATTCGCTTCGGGAAGATCGGCAAGGTAAAGCGCCGCCTCCTTTAATGTCCGCAGTCCTGCTGCATAGGCGCCGGCCGCGAATTGCAGCTGCGCCAGCTCGCGCAAGATCTGCAGCTCGAAGCGATCGCCGCGCCAATTCGCACGAACGGCCTGAAGTTCCTTTGCCGCCGCCGTCGCGTCGATGTCGCCACGCTCGAACCGCAGGCGCGTGAGCGCATGCTGGGCACGCATGGCTGCGCCGCGCGAGGGGCTGTTGGCCGCCAGCGCCAGCAACCGCAGTGCGTCGGCAGGCCGGCCCTGGCGCGCTGCCAGCTGGCCCTTGAGGTAAGGAATCCAAGCCTGCTCGTGCACCGTGCTGGCGGCCTCGCCAAGCATGCCGATCAGCTTCTCCGCCGCTTCAAGGCGGCCCTGATCGAGCGCTGCCTCGGCAAGTGGCCGCGCGGCCGCGAAGCGCAACGGCTTCGGATAGGCCTCGATCAGGGACAGTGCCGGCTCGACGCGCTCGACCGCATCGGCGCTCTCAAGCCTGCCCGCCGATGCATCGGCAATCGTGCGCCACAGCCGCCCATCTTCGGTGGCCGCAACGGCAGTGCCGGCAAGATCCGCCTCAGCCTCATCGGTGCGGCCGAGCAGGACTGCAGCGGCGCCCTGCATGAGGCGGATATCGGCATCGCTGGTCGCCGCCGGACGTGCTTCGACGACCAGCGCCAGCGTGCCATAAGCTTCAGCGGCCAAGCCTTCGCTCAAGAAGAACGCTGCAAGGTCGAGGCGCGCCTGCTCGCGGGCAGGGCCGGCCGCCTCGGCAGTCGCCCGCTCCAACTGCCGCCGGCGCTCGCGCGTCGACTGCGTCGGCTCATCGACCGGTGTGCGAGGTTCAAGCCAGTACGGGCGTTTGTCGCCGCCTGCCGTTGCCGCGACCTCTGCGGCCGGAGGCTGGGCGCTTAGTTGCAGCCCGTTCGGACTTGTCAGCTCGATACCATGCTCGCTTTGCAGCACCCGCAAGCTGTCGGTACCGGGTTCGATGGCGATGCCCTGGCTGGTCGCGAGCACGCGAAGTTCCGGCAACACCTTCTCTTCGGCGACCCCGGCGCCGGGCGTGCGCACCGGCACGACGATCAGCGTGCGGCCGGTTTCCTCATCGGTGACGGCGAGCGGTGCAGCGGCCTCGCTCGCTTCAAAGGTCAGACGCGCGCGGTGTTTCTCATCGTGGGCGACCGCGACCGGGATCGGCTGCGCCGGAGCCGGTGCGACAGGCGCGAAGTCGAGAATCCAGGCGCCCTGATCCGAACGCAGGAGCGGCACGCGGTCCGATCGCAACCGCAGCCGCAGGACGGTTGCCGCGGCGTGGTCGACCCGGTCGATGCCGGTGACGGCGTTGCCCACATCGGCACTGAGATGGTTGGGATCGAGGTCGGTCGGCATGGGCTGATCGAAAACCAGCCATGCCGTTTGGCCGCGGCGAACCAATGCGGCTGCCGCGCCTTGCTCCCACGCGAAACGCAGCTCCGGGCTATGCTTGCCTGCGGGCTTGGATGCTGCCGTCGCCGGCTTGGTCACAGTGGGCGCTGGCGGTGAAGCGTCGACCGGTGCCGCCGCCGCCTGGGGCGTTGCTGGCTTCGGTGCCGGCCGGACGTCAACGACGACCTTGGTGCCGGCGCGGCTGACGGCAACCTCGGCACCCGGCGCAAGCTGGAGGCGCGCGGACGTCTGGCCGCCCTCCACGTTGACACCAAGTCCCTGAACGAGTTTGAGCGGTCGCTTGTTGAGGGCAGAGGGATCGATCCGTGCCACGCGATCAAAAACGAGCGCGGCGCCTCCCTCGTGCTGCTCGATCCGGTAGCCGACTTCGTTCGGCCAGTCGAACACGACCCGGCTGTAGCCGGCATGGTCAGCGGCGCGTACACGGACGGCCGGTGCTTGGCTGCCGGCCGGCGCCGCGGCTGCGCTTGCAGGGTGATCGGGAGCAGGTGCGGGTTCAGCGGCTGCGCGTGGTTGCGCTTGCTTTTCAAAGAGATCGACGATCACCTTGTTGCCGTCGGTGTGCCCAATGACGCTTACGCCGGCAGCAAGCGGAAAGGTGACGCTGCGACCGTCGCCGGCGAGCGTCGCCACGCCAATCCAGCGGGAAAGACGCCGCACCGGGCCGAAGTCGGCATCGATCGGCCGTTCAAAGCGCAGCTGGAGGCGACCGCCAGCGGCTGTCGCCTCGAAGCCTACAGGATTGGGCCAAGTCATCACGAGGCGCGCGCCGCTGTCCTGGGGCACCGCCTCGACCGCCACCGCATCGGCCTGCGCCGGCGGCAGGTCCAGCACACCGGCGAGGGTGCCTGCGGCAACGGCAAGGATCAGCGCGCGCAGCCTTCGATGCCTCTGCCCCGACGGCGCTTCCCCTGGCCGTTGCGCCGACTGCCGATGCCGAGCCTTGAACCAGAGGAAGGGCAATCGCATCGGCAGCGGATCCCAGGGAGCGGACGACAGATCAGAGCGGGCCGAGCACGCTCGAGAGTTTTGCCTTCAGCGTCTCGGCATTGAACGGCTTGACGATGTAGTTGGATACACCGGCTTGCTTGGCGGCGACAACGTTTTCTGCCTTGCTCTCGGCCGTGATCATGATGAACGGAATATGCTTGAACTTATCGCTCTTGCGCACCTCGCGCAGGAGCTGCAGACCGGTCATGGGCTCCATGTTCCAGTCCGAGATGATGAGTTGAATGTCCTTCTGCCCCAGCATATGCAACGCTTCTGTTCCGTCCATAGCTTCTTCGACGTTCGTGAAGTTGAGCTGACGGAGAAGATTGCGGATAATTCTCAGCATTGTCTTGTAGTCGTCAACGATGAGAATGCTCATATTGTAGTCGACGCTCATGCTTCACGCTCCTCGAATCCGAGATCGCCGTACCTGGTGTGATTCTGAAAATATTGGCATAATTCCGTTGCGCACCCAGAAGATGAGTCGACTCACGGTTGCTGCTTCTCTCCGTTTCTTGCCGAGCGGACGAGCGAGCGCTGGTGTGCCAGCTCCTCCGTTATATCTTTGGCGCGGCTGGGGCTCAGTTGGGCGAGAACAGGCGCCAGCTTGCGCTCCTTCATTCCTTCAGCAACCATTAGCAGCGTTTCCATTTCGAGCTCTTCAAAGATCTGAGCCGCGTCCTTAGGTTTGAGGTTTTCGTAGATCTTGATCAGGGACTCGATTTGGCCCTTCTTCTGCTCATCGTAAGATTTCAGCAGTTTCTCCAGGGTCGTCTGCATTCCCTTCAGTTCATCGAGCTTCTGGCCGATCCGTTGCTCTGCCGCCCGCAGCACGATTTCGCGCCGTTCGATATCGTCGCTGCGCGCAGCGAGTGCTTCGCGGCGGCGCGCCAATTGCTGCAGGACTTCAACTTCCGACGGCGTTAACTCCGAGGTCGAGTGCCAGCTGTTGGCCTTGGCGAGGGTTGTGGGCTCCGCACTCGCCGTCTGTGGCGGCGGTGCCGCCGCGGCCGGATCGGCTGGCGGAGCTGCAGGCGTGGCCGCGGCTGCGGCAGTTGCCTCGTCCTTCTTCGGTTCTTGCTGTTCCGGCTTTTTTTGGGGCGCCGCGGCATGGCCAGCGGCCTCGGCAGGGGTCACCGTAAGGCTGCTGCGGAACACCTCGTTCATGCCGTGCCAGATCGCGCCGATCTTGACGCTCAGAAACACCGAAGCGACCAGCACGGTCAGCGGCAGGATGCGAAACCAGCGCAAGACAGACGGCATGCGGCGTCATTCCTCCCGTTTCATCGGTTGAGCCCCTGCATGCCGAGCGCTGCGAGGAGGTTCTTTTCCGCTTCTGAGCGAATGCGTGCGTCGCGCGCGGCGGGTGCGGCTGGCTTGCTCACGCGGGCTTTCCGGCTGCTGGCTGTTCCGCCCTCGGCCGTCTGCGGGCGGACCCGCGTGCCTTCAGCCGCGGCAGCCGCCAGCAAGGCGGCAGCAGTGTTCATCGCTGCAGCAGGCGAGGGGGGCGCAGCAGCATTCGCCGCTGCTGGCCGCGCACCTGCGAGCGGCGCGGGTCCTGCAGAGGCACGTCCGCGTACACCGGCTTCGAGCCGGTCGGCCGTGGCGTCGCCGCGCTCGATAAGATAGCGCAGGTCGTCGGTCAGCGAATTTGCCTTCGCAAGCTGCTCTTGCAGGTTCTCGGATGAGATCTTGAGCGTGCTGATCCCTTCCTCGGCCCGCCCGGTTGCGTCACGAAAGGTGTTTGCCAGCAGCTCCAGCTGCTGCCGATGCTGGCGCATTTCGGACAAGCGCCGGTTCAGTACCGCGGCCATTCCGATGGTGCCGCTCATCAGCAGTGCGAGAACAACATCGAGGGCAAGCGTCCATGTCATGGGCTGCGTCTCCGGCTCTTGCGCTCGACTGGGGCCTCGATCTGGGCAGCCAGCCGGCTGCCCTGGCGCCCCATCTGCGCGATGTACATCGGCACCCCGCCGCAGCGCAGATCGATCAGGCTGTCGGGGCTGGCATCGAACATAATCCGGTTGCCGACCTTGAGCTCGAAGACGTCCTTGAGCGTCAGCACCGTCTCGTCGAGGACGGCCATGAGTTCGACCTGCGTATTCCACAGCTCGGTCGCCAGGTGGGTTTCCCAGATCGAGTCGCGGCCGAACTTCTCGCCCATGAACATCTGCAGCAGGAGTTCGCGCACGGGCTCAAGCGTCGCGTAGGGAATGCACAGATCGAAATGCCCGCCGCGGTCTTCCATGTCGATGCGCAAGCGGGCGAGGATGGCTGCGTTCGACGGCCGTGAGATGGTTGCAAAACGCGGATTGGTCTCCAGCCGGTCGAAGCGGAACGTCACCGGGCTCAAGGGCTCGAATGCGGCGCCCAGGTCGGTGAGGATGACATGAACCATCCGTTCCACCAGGCTGCGCTCGATCGTGGTGTAGGGACGGCCTTCGATGCGCATCGCCGCCGTTCCGCGCCGGCCGCCGAGGAGAACGTCAACAACCGAATAGATCAGGGCGGAATCGACGGTGATAAGGATGTAGTTGTCCCATTGCTCGGCGCGGATCACGCTCAGCATTGCCGGCAGCGGCACGCCGTTGAGGTAATCGCCGAAGCGGACCGACGCGATGCTGTCGAGCGAGACCTCAACATTGTCGGAGGTGAAATTGCGCATGCTGGTCGACATCAGCCGCACGAGACGGTCGAAAACGACCTCCAGCATCGGGAGCCGCTCGTAAGAGACGAGCGCACTATTGATGATCGCCTGGATGCCGGACTGCCCGAACGCGCCGCCCTCGTGCTCCTCCTCGAAGCCGAGCAGGCTGTCGATCTCGTTCTGGCTGAGAACGCGTGTGGGCGGCGGGCTCGCGGGCGCCGCTGGCATCATTTCATCTGCGCCGACGCCGCTGTCGAGTTCCGCAGTCATCGCCTCCCAGGCCGCGGCAAGATCTTCTTGATCGTCACTCGCGGGAGTGCCGCCGCCATCGGGGCTATTGGGGTCGGACTGGCTCGGGGGCACCACGGAATGACCTCGCTGTCTTGTGCGGCTACTGCATCAGGAGCTCGGAGAAGAGCACGTCGGTGATCGGATTGGGTGCCACGGCCGCCTGGATCCGCCGCAACAGCTCCTCGCGCAGGCGCACGCTGCCCGCCGATCCGTGCAGTTCCTCCGGCCGCAGCTCGCGCAAGTAAGTCTGGCAATAGTCGACGATCCGCGGCATCGCTTCTTGGATCCGCGCAGCCGTCGTCTCGGCCGGAAGCTCGAGGGTCACCCGCAGTTTGAGAAAGATCGGCCGCGATCGGCCGGTGTTCAGGCTCACCATCAGATCGGGAAGCGAAAAGTAACTGGTGACCGCTGCTGCCGCTTGCCCGTGACCGTCCGCAGACTCTTCTTCTCCACCTCCAAGGAGGGGATCGAGCAGACCAGCGAAGTAGGCTCCGGCGCCACCGGCGATCAAGCCGACCACGACGGCAACGAGCGCGATGAGCGGCAGACGCGACTTGGCGCGTTTGACCGGCGGACTGTTCGCGCCTTCCTCTGCGTCGGCGGGATCGGGCTGCTTGTTGTCGGCCATCTGCGCGTCATCGCACTCTGGGGCTGCATGGGGCTGATGGGCAAACACACTCCGCCCGACCCCAACTGTACGGGCCAGCCGTTAACAAGCCGTTGCAGGGGCAACGCCACCGCCTGCCCGGCAAGAATTGCCGCGTGCGCCTGACGGGCTCGGCAGAAACAAGGCCCCGCTTCGGGACCATGGATCCAACACGTTGATCTTGCATGTTTTTCTGCTTGGCCCGCGGATTGCACTCGAGGGACCGGAGACCTAGGCATAAGGCCCCTCATGGAAAACGGCATCCTTGTCGGACTCTCGGCGCAGACGGCGCTGCGGCGCCAGCTCGAAGTCGTCGCCAACAACCTCGCGAACATGAACACAACAGGGTTCAAGCGCGAGAAGATGCTGTTCACGCCGTTCCTGCCGGCCCAGACGTCGCTGGCCGCCATGAAGGGCGGCCGGCCGGTGTTCGTCGAGGACAAGGCGACGGTGTATGACGTGAGCCCCGGCCGCGTCGAAACGACGGAAGCCCCACTCGATCTGGCCATTCGCAGCGACGGCTACTTTGTCGTCGAGACACCGCAAGGCATCCGCTACACGCGCGATGGGCAGTTTCACGTCAACGATCAGGGCCAGCTGGTTACCGCCGCTGGCGATGCCGTATTGGGCAGTGGCGACGCGCCGATCACCCTCGATCCTACAAGCACGCAGATCGCGGTTGCCGCGGACGGCACGATCTCTTCCGAGAGCGGTGATGTTGGCCGTTTGCACATCGTGCGCTTTTCCGACGCGGGGAGCCTCCGCGGTGCCGGCAGCGGGCTGTGGAGCAGTGAGGCGGCGCCGCTCGACGCCGAGCGCCCGGACGTCGTCCAGGGCATGCTCGAACGTTCCAACGTCGAGCCGATCCTCGAACTTGAGCAGATGATCCAGGTCCAGCGCGCCTACGAACAGGCCAAGCAACTGGTCGAGCGCGAGGACGAGCGGATCAAGAAGATGGTGCAGGCCTATGCGGCGTAATCAAAGCCTGTCGCCGCGGCAGGAGAGGACATTCATGCGATGAGAGCGCTCAACATCGCCGCGACGGGAATGCTCGCCCAGCAGCAGAACGTCGAGGTGGTCTCCAACAACCTCGCCAACATGAACACGACCGCGTTCCAGCGGCGCCGGACCGAGTTTCAGGACCTCCTCTACGATAACCTGCGCCGGGTCGGATCGACCTCGGCCGAAGCGGGCACCGTCGTTCCCTCCGGCGTGCAGATCGGCTTGGGCGCCCGCCTGGCCGCCGTCTATCGCATTGCCAGCCAGGGCAATTTGTCCTCGACCGACAATCCGTTCGACCTTGCGATCCAGGGCAAGGGCTTGTTCCCCGTCGATCTGCCGGACGGCACACGGGCGTACACGCGCGACGGTACGTTTCAGCTCAATGCCGATGGTCAGGTCGTTACCCACGATGGCTATCCCGTCGGTCCAGGCCTCACCATTCCCGCCGATGCGGTCGACGTGGTGATCAACCAGAGCGGTGAAGTGCTGGTCAAGCAGCAGGGACAGGTGAACCTGCAGAACGTTGGCCAGTTCCGGATCGTGAGTTTCCCCAACGAGGCGGGATTGGAGGCGATCGGCGCCAATCTGCTCCTGGAAACGCCGGCCTCGGGCGCACCCGCCGAGGGGGCGCCGCAGGACCAGGGCTACGGCGGCATCCTGCAAGGCTTCCTCGAAACATCAAACGTTAACCCGGTCGAGGAGATAACCAATCTGATTTCCGCGCAGCGGGCATACGAGATGAACTCGAAAGTGATCCAGACCGCCGATGACATGATGGGCACGCTCAGCAACCTGCGATGAACGCCCTCTCCCTCAAGCTCTGTGCAGCCGTTCTGGTGGCGCTGCTCGCGGTGCCGGCGCTGGCGGCGCCCGCTGCGCAGCCGCCGGCGGCGCCGGTGCTGTTGAACGCCAATCCAGTCGTCACGGGGCCGGTGCTGCGCCTGGGCGATCTCTTCGCCAATGCCGGCACCGCCGCCGCGGTTGTCATCGGCAAGACGCCTGCGGTCGGTCAGCCGCTCGTGCTCGACGTTCAGGCGCTTTACCGCTTGGCCCGGACCTATGGGCTCGCATGGCGGCCACACACGGCAACAGAGCGCGCGGTCGTGGAACGGGAGAGCCGCGTCGTCGACAGCAGCGCCCTCGCCCAGCTTGCAGGTGCGGCGCTTGCAGACAAGGGGATCAGCGGCGACGACCTTTCCGTCGAGCTGACGACGCCGGCCCAGGGCGTGCGCGTCCCGAGCGAGGCCACGGCAAGCATCGAACAGCTCAGCTACCATCCCGACAGCCGGCAGTTCACCGGCATTGTCGAGGCGGTCATCGATGGCGCTCCCGCCCAGCGTACAGCGATCGCCGGCCGTGTGTTCCGCACCGTGGCGATGCCGGTGATGGTCCGCCGCCTGCAGGGTGGCCAGGTGATCGCCGCCGATGACATCGACTGGATTGCCGTCCGCGACAGCCGGGTGCCGGTGAATGCCATGCTTGACGCCGGCGCATTGGTCGGGCTCACGCCGAAACGCATGCTCCGGCCCGGCCAGCCGATTCTCGCTTCAGACGTGCAGCAGCCGCTGCTTGTTGCCAAAGGCTCGCTGGTGATGATGGTGGTCGAGACGGCGCTGATGCAGCTCACGGCACGCGGCCGTGCGCTTGCCGACGGTGCCCAAGGCGATGTGATCCGGGTCGCCAATCTGCAATCGCAATCGGTCGTGGGCGGCGTCGTGACAGGCCCGGGCGTCGTTCTCGTCGCCGGTCCGGGCGGACACCAGGCAGGCGGGCAGTAGGCAATGGCGGCGCCCGGTATGTCCACCCTTCGCTTCGCGCTCGCACTCGGACTGGCTGCGGCTGCGGCCGGCTGTACCACCGTCGAGAGGATCAAGAACCTCGGCGAAGGAGGACCGCAGCTAAGCGAGATCACCAATCCGCAGACAGCTCCGAACTACCAGCCGGTCAGCCTGCCGATGCCACGCGCGCAGGTTCCGGAAGACAACCCCAACTCGCTGTGGCGTGCCGGAGCGCGGGCCTTCTTCAAGGACATCCGTGCGAAAGAGGTCGGGGACACGGTGACGGTCCGCCTGCGGCTCGACGACAGTGCGAAGTTCAAGAACCGAACCCAGCGCAAACGCGACGACGGCGAAAAGATGGAGTTGAACGCCGCCCTTGGCTATGAGAGCCGGCTCGGCAAGATCTTTCCGCGCGCGGTCAACAAGGGCGGTGCGCTTTTGGATTTCGGCACCGATCACGGCACCGATGGCGACGGCGCGATCGACCGCAGCGAGGTGCTCGAGCTGACGGTCGCGGCGATGGTGACGCAGGTGCTGCCCAACGGCACCCTCGTCATCATGGGCCGGCAGGAGATCCGGGTGAACTTCGAGATGCGCGAAATGCTGATTACCGGCGTCGTCCGGCAGCAGGACATCGAGGCCGACAACTCTGTCACCCACGAAAAGATCGCCGAAATGCGCGTTGCCTACGGCGGCCGCGGCATGCTGAGCGATCTGCAGCAGCCGCGCTGGGGCACGCAGCTGTGGGATATCATCTGGCCGTTCTAGTGGTTCGATGCCAACGGATGAATCCCATCCATTGGCTGACTCGAACCACCAGATCAATGGGTTAGTGGATCGACCGATCTGACGTTTGGGATGCAAGCGTCAGATCGGTCGATCCACTAGGCGGAAGCGGGCGGCCGGGGCGGCTCACTACCGGGGCAGCTTGCTAATCGTCGCGGTGGGTCTTTTCCAGGCGCTCGTGGCGCTCCTGGGCTTCGACGCTCAACGTTGCGATCGGCCGCGCCTCGAGCCGGGAGATGCTGATCGGCTCGCGTGTCTCTTCGCAAAAGCCGTAGGTCCCATCCTCGATGCGCTGTAAGGCCTCGTCGATCTTGGCGATCAGCTTGCGCGCGCGATCGCGGGTGCGCAGCTCGAGCGCACGGGCCGTTTCGCTGGAAGCCCGGTCAGCGGGGTCCGGCTCAAGGGGGGCGCCGTCCTGCAGATCAGCCAGCGTCTCATTCGCTTCCGCCAACAGGTCATCGCGCCACCGCAACAACTTCTGGCGGAAGTACTCCAGCATCACCGGCCCCATGAAGGGCTCGTCTTCGGTCGGCCGATAGTCGGACGGGACGCGCACGTTCATGCCATAACACGCCGTAGTTGGAGCCGGCTCTTGCCGCATCGTTGCACGAGTGCGCGCCTTTATATGGGTGCGCGCTTCCGCCCGCAACCATAAAATTGTTCGCGGATCGACGCTAACCCATTGTCGTATAGGGGTTTATGGTAGCGGGGGCGGGAGCCACCGCAAGGCCTTTGGCCGGGCCTGGGTTCAAGGCGCAGCGTCGAGCTTGGCCAACTCAACCTCGGCCCGAAGATGGATTTCTTCCAGGACGACCGCCAGATCGGGGTCGGTGGCAAGCGCGATGCGCGACGCGAGCGTCGTCGCAAGCGCACGCAGGCGGGCCTCGGGAACCCGGCCGGCCAGGATGTCGTGGCGCAGGTCGTCGAGCTGTTGCAGCACCTCGGCGCCATGCCGGAGCGCTTTGCGGCGCGTTTCTTGCTGCGGGTCGTTCTCGACCTCCTGCACCGCCAGCAGGCCATCGATGACAGCGATACCGGAGGGCGCCAAGACCTGCCCAGCCTCGCCGAGTGCGTCGGCCGACAGGTGGTCCGCGAACGGTCTGCCAGCAGCGGACGACACCTTGCCGCGGCGTGCGGTCTCGATCCTTCGACTGGCGCTGACACCGCTGGTTCGCATCGGACGCATCCTGGTCATGGGCAAAACGGTTGTTACCCAGTGTCGCCGCTGCCGCCTTAACAGCGCCTTAAGAAACGCTCCGGCGCGTTCAGGCGCGGCCCAGAGGCAGAAGTGACCCGGCAGAAAGTGCCGCCGCCGAGCGTCTATGACTGGATGGGATCCGGTTTTGCGGCGGCGGCGGCCGGTCCCGGTGGCATGGGAGCGTGGCATGGCTTTTGCTCCACCGATTGGCAGCGCCGCGGCCGAGGGAGTCTTGCCATCCGGCGTGCGCTTCAGGAGCGACACCATGACCGCCTTCGGATGGTTTCAGCCGAGCGTGCTCGGAATGACCGGACAGAGCCGAGCGCTCGAAGTCATCAGCGGCAACATCGCCAACGTGACGACGACGGCTTACAAGCGCTCCGAGAACTCCTTCCAGACGCTGCTCAGCCAGAGCTGGGCGGGTCCGTCGGCTGCCGCCGGCAGCGCCCCGGTCACGTTCCAGTCCGATATCGCGGGCGTCGCTACCGTCGATCACCTGCGGGCGAGCGATCCGGGGGCGATCAAGGGCACCGGCCGCGACCTTGATCTGGCGATCAACGGCGATGGCTTCTTCGTTCTCGATGACGGTGCCGGCGGCAACGTGTACACCCGCGACGGCGCCTTCTCGATCGCGGCCGTTTCCGACCCAACGGCGGCGACCGGGGCAGGAAGCGCCGGCTATCTGGTCGATGGCACCGGGCGGGCGCTGCAGGGCTGGGCGTACACCGGTGCGACCGCAGGAACTGCCGCCGGTGGCGCCCTGGGGGCCATGCGTGTCGATTCAGGAGCCTTCACCGATGCCGGTGAACCAACGACGGCTGCCGCGCTGGGGCTAAACCTGCCGGCCAGCGACGCCGTCGGCACCGACCGGACCTACGCCATGGGCATCCTCGACTCAGGCCGGTCGCCGCACACCCTCGATCTCACCTTCACCAAGGCTCAGGAGGCGAACACCTGGTCTGTTCTCGTGACCGGAGATTCCGGCGAGACGATTACCGTCACGCCGCCCAGCACCGATGCCGGTGCGGCAATGGGCGCCGGACAAGCCCTCAGCTTCGATGGAACGGGCAGCCTGACGACCCCGTCCAGCTATACGATCGGAGTGACGTACGCAGACGGCGCGACCTCGAACTTCGAACTCGATGTCAGCCAGCTGACGCAGTTTGCCGGCGATTTCGCAGTCAGCGGCTTTGAGCAGAACGGTCGCGTCGGTGCCGCGCTGAGTGAGATCGAGTTCGATGGCCAGGGCCATGTCGTCGGCGTGTTCGAGAACGGCTTCTCGCGCCCGCTCTACACCATCGCGCTCGCCGATTTTGCCAGTCCCGACGGCTTGGACCCGCTTTCCGGCAACGTCTTTGCGGCGAGCGCCGCGTCCGGGGTACCGATCCTCGGCCAGGCCGGCGAGAACGGCCTCGGCGAGATCACCCCTTCGGCGCTGGAGCTGTCGAACGTGTCGCTGGAAGATGAGTTTTCGCGCATGATCGTGACGCAAAGCGCCTATAATTCCTCGGCGACCGCATTTCGCACGATTGATGAGATGACCGAAGCGGCGCGTGACCTGAAGCGGTAGGCCGGTTCCGCGCCGCCGCAGCATGAGGGGCGGCGATGGCCTTTATGATCCGGCAGGGCGCGCTGGCGCTGGTGGTTCTTGGTCTCGCTCTCGCCGTCCGCTTCGTTGTCGTCCGGCGGCCAGAGCTGGGATGGGCGTGCCAAGTTGCCGATGGCGCGCCGTGGTGGTGTCCCCTGCGCAGCGGCCTCATCGCGGCGCTCGATTTTGGCGCACTCGGGTGGATCAGCCTTGCCGCCGGCGTGTGCGCGCTCGCGGGCGGCGGGCGGCGGGTTACCAGCGCGGCGATGCTCACGGGCACTGCGGGGTTGGTTCTGTCGGCTGCCGGCGCGTCGGCAGCCGGCCTCATTCTCGGCACCCTGCGCAGCCTTCGCCTTGACCGGCCGGCGTGTCAGGACGGGGAGACCGGATAGAGCAGTCCCACCAGCGCCACTGTGACCACCAGCGTCAACAGCAACAGCGGCAGGCCGACCTTGACGAAGTCGTTGAAGTCGTAGCGGCCCGGCTCCAAGACCAGGGTGTTCACCGGCGAGGACACCGGCGTCACGAACGCGCACGAACAGGCGATCGCAACGGTGACGGCAAAGGCATAGGGCGAGGCACCGAGATCCTGGGCGGTCGCGATCGCCACCGGCGCGATGATCACCGCCGTTGCGGTGTTGGAAACGAACAGCCCGGCGGCGGCCGTGATCAGGAACAAAGCGCTCAACATGGCGTAGGGGCCGAGATCGGCGAGCAGGTGGGTGAGCCCGGTTGCCATCGCCGCCGTGACGCCGGTCTTCTCGAGCGCCGTGGCAAGCGGCAGCATGCCCGCGATCAGCACCACGGTCGACCAGCCGACGCTCGAGTACACCCGCTTGACCGGGACACAGCCGGTGGCGACCATCGCCAGCGCAGCCAGCAAGACAGCAATCACGTTCGGCAGCAGCCCTGCGGTCATGACTGCGATCATCGCCGCGAGGATGCCGAGTGCTACGGAGGCCCGCGTGCGGGCCGGCGCAATCGATTGGAACTCGTGCGGCAGGCGCAGGATGACGAACTCGCCCGGGTCGTCTTGCAGCCTGGCAATCAGCGGCCAGCCGCCAGCGACCAGCATCAGGTCACCCGCCTGAACCGGCGTGTCGATCAGGTTGCCGCTAACCACTTGGCCGCGGTGCTTAAGCGCAAGAACGGTCAAGCCCCGCCGCTTGCGGAACTGCGCTTCCCGCAACGTCCGGCCGGTCAGGGCGGCGTCCGGCGCCAGCATCACCTCGGCAATGCCGATTTCCTGCCGCGCTGCGGCGCGGAAGCGCTCGTCGATCTGCTCTTCATGGAGATCGGCGATGGCCGCGAAGCGGTCAATCAGGGGTGCTGGTGCGGCGACAGAGATCACATCCCCGCGCCGGGTCACCGCGTCCGCCAACGCGGGCCGAACGGCGGATGCTCTGGCCGATCCACCAGCGATCGCGACCAGGGTCACGCCATAGCGGGTGCGCACCTGCGCTTCCGCCACGGTGCGGCCGATCAGCTCCGACTTCGCACCGATCCGGAGCGCCCGGAACTGCGCTTTCAGGTCATAGCTTTCCAACAAGGCGTCGATGGAAACCGTGGCCCGCTCTCCCTTCGGTTCGGGCCGGTCGAGGAGGCGGCGGCCGACTGTCGCCATGTAGGCGACGGCGAGTGCCAGCACGGCGACGCCGATCGGCGTCAGCTCGAAGAAGCCGAGCGGATGGAGGTCATGGCCCTGCAATGCGGCGCTGACGACGAGGTTGGGCGGTGTCGCGATCAGGGTCATCAGGCCACTGACGAGGGCTGCGACTGAAAGCGGCATCATCAGGCGCGAGCGGCTCGATCCCGTCTGGGCCGCCAATCCGAGGACGACAGGAATGAAGATGGCGACGATGCCGGTCGAGCTCATGAAGGCGCCGACCGACGAGACCACCAGCATCAAGAGCGCAATCAGCCGGGTTTCGCTGCCACGGCCGACCCGGGCCAGCCAGGTGCCGAGGATCGCTGCAACGCCGGTGGCGACCATCGCCTCGCCGACCACGAACAGCCCGCCGATCATCAGCACCGAGGGATCGCTGAACCCGGCGATGGCTTCCCCGGCGGTCAACAGGCCGGAGACGGCGAGCGCCAGCAGGACCGCCAGGCCGACGGCATCGACCCTGAACCGGTTGCTCGCGAACGCCACGATCGCAGCCGCGAGAATGCCGAGCACGATCCAGCCGTCGGGAGTCATCCAGCCACTCATCCCATCCGCACGAACGCTTGGCTGTCCTTAAACGCTCGGGCGGCCGCTGGCCAACGGTTATCTTGCGCGAACGCCGGGGCATGCGCTCCAGCCGCAGGATTGTTCTGGCGCTACCGTCCGGTATAGGCGCGCGCTGGCCGCTGCCTCCCCACCGTCGGCGCCTGGGACGAACCCCCCGGGCCCGACAGAGTGGATGCGATGAATTGACCCGGTCCGGACGGGATGGGGCAGGCGTTGCAATCTGGCGCTTGGTGCAGCCGCGGGCCGATCCCGGCCGCAGGCTTAGATGGCGAGACTGGCGGGTCCGTTGACGAGGATCCGGACCAGTTCCGCCTGGCGATAGGTGCCGGTCTTGCTGAAAATCTGCTTCAAGTGCTTTCGCACCGTCTCGTAGGCGACGCCCAGCATATCCGCCGCCTGCTCAAGACGATAGCCGCTCGCCAGCAGCGCGGCGACGCGGGATTCCGCTCGGCTCAAACCATAGAGTTTGGCAATCCGAGCGTTGTCGAACACCATGATCCGGTCGGGATCGCCGACGTAAAGGATCGCTGCCGGTGCTTCCGGCGTGAGTTCGGTATCCGTCTCGCACGGTCCCGCCGCGGTCAACAGCAGCGCCAATGGGCGGCCGCCGCCATGCCGGCTCACCGCCATGAGATGCGTCCGCTCGGCCGCCGTCCGGCCCGGAGCGGTAACCTGCGCCACGAGGTCGCGCAGCTTGATCCGCCGGCTGTTGCTGTCGATCGAAAGACCGTTAGCCGTAGCCTGGATGCCCTCGCCGGCCTCGATCACCGATTGCGCGACATCGTTGGTTGCAAGCGCTGCGCCCTCCGCATTCGCGATCACGACGCCAACCGGCATACCCTTCAGCGCCGTGATCAGCGTTTCGCTGGTGGCGTTCTGGCGCTTCAGATCCTGGCCGGCCAGCGTCGCGTGATGCAGGTCAGCGGCAAGGCGCCGAAGCAGGGCGAGATCGGCCTCGGCAAAGGGGCCGTTGCGTTCCTCGCGTCCTAATTGCAGAATGCGCATGGCATCCCGGCGTCGTTGCAGGACGATGAACGCGTGGTCGAGCAGCCCCAGCGGTTTCAGCCAAAACCGGTAGAACGGGCTGTCGACCAGGTCGGCCACGGTCAACAGGTCGCGGCCGCTCACCACGGATGGCGCGATCTGGAAGTGGCGCTGATCGCGGAACCAGACACTGGCGGGTGCGCCTGGTGCATTGAAGGCGGCGATGTGCGATGCTTCAAGCCCACTCGCGTGTTCGATCCGGCTCACGCCCGTGCGGAAGTTGTGGCTGACGACGATGCACGCCCCCGCCCCGGTCGCATCGCCCAGAAGGGTCAGGGGCTCCGACCAGTCGGCGCCCGCGAGAGCGGCGCGATAATAGGCGCGAACGATGTCCAGGTGTTGCTGTTCCATATTCGTCGTGTTTTCGTTGTAAATTCCTGGGCAAGATATGGGAAAAGACGTCGGATCACTGTGACGTGCATCACTACTTTCGCGTGTTCCTCGGTCAATTCCGCAGCGACCCTAAGGTCGCTGGCGACGAAAGTGGGGGCCAAAGGTAATTTACAATCAAGACAATTGATTACCCGTTAAGGCCGGATCGCGAATACGAGATTGCGGCTGCGGCAGCAGCGACCGGCAGGTCAGCTGCCGGCGAGCGTTGTGCGACTTCTGGCTGCAATCCGAGAAGCGACGGCAGATCGCGCGCTCAGGGCTTTGGACTAGCGGACCAGTTCGCGCGGGCGGACGAGCGCCGCACCGGCAGTTCGCGCCGCGTCCAGCATCCGGGTCAACGCCTTCGGGTCCTGGGCGCCGCAAACGACGAACATCCCGGCGAACACGAAGGCCGGCACACCGTTGATGCCGAGCTGCTGCGCACGGGCATTCTCCTCAAGGACAAGTTCGGTGTCGGCATCACTCATCAGATAAGTGGTTACAGCAGTCGGCTGCAGACCGATGCTGGCGCCGATGTGTGCCAGCACCAGCCGGTTGCCGATATCGAGGCCACGGACGAAGTGACTCTCGAACAACGCCTCGACGGCGGCATCGGCGCGGCCGGCGCGGGCGGCCATGCAGACCAGGCGGTGCGCGTGCAGGGAATTGGGCACACGGTCGATTCGATCGAAGTCGAAATCGATCCGGACCGAGCGGCCGACGTGCGCGATGGCCCGGTAGAGGCGGCTGACCCGCGCCTCGCTGCCGAACTTCCGGGTCAGGAAGTCGACCCGGTCAAGGCCTGCCGACGGCAGATCGGGATTGATTAGAAACGGCCACCAGCGCCGCCGCACGCGCACGCCGGGACGGGCGGCGAGTGCCGCATCGAGCTGCCGTTTACCGATGTAGCACCAGGGACAACTCGGGTCGTAGATGATCTCAACCAGCATGAACGTCTCGTTCCCTGCCATCGGCAGAGGTCCTGCTCTTCTTGCCTCCCACCATATAAGTATAACGCAGTCGCAGCGTTGCAGCAAAAGCTGTCCGCCGTGCAGTCTTGCGCGGGCCAATTGGGACTCTAATATGACAGCCCAGGGAACTGGCGCAGGCGAGCCAAACTTGGCGGCCGCGAAAGGGGCGGCCCAGGGTTCTTACGAGCGGCCGCGGTCGGTTCGAACGGGAGTTGGGTTATGGTCTTGATGCACCCTGCGCCTGCGCTGGACGAAACTCAGGCGGCAGCGACAGGGGGGGAAAGCGGCCGAAAGTTCCACAAGGGAAACCTGCCGCGCCTGCCGCGGGGCGTCATCCTTGAAGATGCCCTGTCGCGCATCGTGCTTGCCTGCGTCGAGCACCTGCGCGCCAACGAGGAATGCGTGGCGACGCGTGCTCACATCGAGGGCGCGCACCAAATGCGCGTCGCGATCCGGCGGTTGCGCTGCTGTCTTGCGCTGTTCGGCGATCTCTTGCCCGCCAACCAGTGCCAGTATCTCGATGGCGAGTTGCGCTGGCTGCTCAAGGAGCTCGCACCGGCGCGTGACTGGGATGTCTTTCTCGACGAAACCCTCTCGCCCGTGCTGCAGCGGTTCGAGGACGAACCGCGCCTCGGTGAGCTTCTGCTGCAAGCCCAGGCCAAGCAGGACGAAGGCTACACCCGCGCCGCAACCGCCCTGCAAGCGCAGCGCTACACCGGCCTCGTGATGCTGCTCGCCGCCTGGGCCGATGGGCGCAGTTGGCACGATCCGTTCGGGCCGCCGGCCCACCCGTCCTTAGCGCTGAAGGCAACAGAGGCGGTCTCGCAGCTGCTCGATCAACTGCTTTCGGCGGTGCTGAATTGCGGCGCCGATTTCGCCGGCCTCGACGCCGAGCACCGGCACCAGCTTCGCATCGAGATCAAGAAGCTGCGCTACGCCACCGAGTTCTTCGCATCGCTTTTTCCGCGCCGCCGCCTCAATCCGTTCCTTGTGACCCTGAAGACGCTGCAAGACCGCCTCGGCGTCGAAAACGACGCTGCCGTTGCGCGGCGCCTGTTGCTGCGGCTCGCGAAAGAGCGCAATGGCCGCGAGCGTACCCGGCTGGCGTACGCTGCCGGCCTCGTCGTCGGCTGGCACGCTCACACCGCCGACAGCCGGCAGCAGCATCTGGACGCACTGTGGGCGAAGCTCAGCGCCTACCCACCGTTCTGGCGGCCGGTCGAGGTCAGCGCAGCAGACAGCACAGCGGCCGCGGTCGCCTGAGCGCAAGCCCGCCGCGCCGGTGTGCCCGCCTTAGCGGGCTGCCGGCGGCGCAGCCTTCTCCGGGGTGACGCGCTCGACGGAGTCTTCGAGTGCGGTGCAGTGCGGCGCGGCAACGCGCATGTCCTCGTCGGAGACGGCGTCAATCGCCTTCCACAGGGCGCCGGACGTGCTCTGCTCGACATCGCGCATCGTCTCGGTGAGCTGCTTGCGGATGTCCGCCTTTTGCTGCGGCGTCATCTTGGGATTGCTGTCGATCTCTTTCAGCATGCGCTCCATTTCCTCGCGGGCGCGTGCGGTGCGCTGCTGCGGCGTGCCCATCTGCTTGCGCCAATCGGGGTTTTCCCGCTGCGCGTCGATGGCTGCACAAGTGGCAAACACCCGGAACGACTGCCGGCAGTAGGCTTCACCGTCGGTAAACCCGTGCGTGCGCACGACCTGCTCCATCTCGGCGAACCCGGGCACTGCGCGCTGTTCATCGGCGAACTTGCAGGGATCGTCGCCGGCCTTCTCCATCGCCGCCTTGCCTGCCGGGCTCTCGGCATAGGCCCGCATGGCGGCCTCGTGCTTGGCGAACACGGGCGCGAGATCGCGGTTGGCGCTGATCACGCTCAGCACTCCCTTTTCGGTCAGCGGCGGTTGGGCGGCGCTGGCGCTTGCCGGCGGCAGGACCACGGCCAGGCTCACCAGCACGGCCAGGACGAACAGCATGGAACGACTCCTCCTCATTGATGGCGCCGACGCGTAGCGCGCTTGTGGTTTCAATGTCAAACGGCACGAATGCACCGGCCGCCGGCTGCAGGCGGCTGCGCAGGGGTTGGCGGGCGCGCAAAACTGTGGCGGCGGGGCCGTGCGGCCGGCTAAAGTCGCATCCCATGAGCGCCGCGCCGCCCACCCAACCCTCATCCGCGACGATGCCGCCCCGGTTTGACACCGCTTTCTGTCACCAGCTCGAAGCGCTGTTCCGCTGGCGGCGCGATGTCCGCCGTTTTCGTGTCGAGCCGATCGAGGTCGAGGTCCTGAACGCGCTCCTGGCGCTCGCGGCTTTGGCTCCTTCGGTTGGCAACAGCCAGCCGTGGCGATTTGTGGTCGTGACCGATCCGGAGCGCAGGGCTGCCGTCCGGCGGGAGTTCGCCCGCTGCAACCATGCGGCCCTCGCCGGTTACGCAGCCGAGCGGCAGGCGCTTTATGCCCGCCTCAAGCTCGAAGGCCTCGACCGGGCGCCGGTCCAACTCGCCGTGTTTGCCGATACGGCGACAAGTCTTGGCTCCGGTCTCGGCCAGCAGACGATGCCGGAAACGCTCGCCTACTCGGTGGTCGGCGCGGTGCACGCGCTGTGGCTGGCGGCCCGCGCGCATGGCATCGGCATGGGCTGGGTCTCGATCCTCGATCCCGGCCAAGTGTGCACCATCCTCGAAACGCCTTCCGCCTGGAAGCTCATCGCCTACCTCTGTATCGGTTACCCGGAGGAGGAGCATCTGGACCCGGAGCTGGAACGCCATGGCTGGCAGGCGCGGGTCGATGTCGGACGGTTCGTCGTCCATCGCTGATGGCGTGCCGGCGCGGCACCCACCCAATCTCTCAAGCGTCCTCCCACGCTTTCGCCCGTGCCAGCGCCTTCTGCCAGCCGGCACGCAGGCGCTCCACGTCTGCAGCCGGCATCTGCGGCTCGAACCGGCGGCCGGCGGCGGCGAAGCGCGCGACTTCGGCGCTGTCCCGCCAGAAGCCGACGGCCAAGCCGGCGAGGCAGGCCGCACCGAGCGCCGTGGCTTCAAGCACGCCCGCGCGCACAATCGGGATGCCGGTGATATCCGCCTGGAACTGCAGCAAGAGGTCGCTCGCGGCGGCTCCGCCATCGACGCGCAGTTCGCTGATGGGGATATCCGCATCGGCCTGCATGGCGTCGAGGACGTCGGCGACCTGATAGGCGATGCCTTCAAGCGCGGCGCGGGCCAGATGCGCGGCTGTGGTGCCGCGGGTCAGGCCAGCGATGAGGCCGCGTGCGCTCGCGTCCCAGTGCGGCGCACCCAGGCCGGCAAAGGCGGGCACGAGATAGACGCCGCCGGTACCCTCGACCGTCGCGGCGAGGGACGCAATCTCGGCGGCGCTGCGGCCGAGCCCTAAGCCGTCGCGCAGCCATTGCACCACGGCGCCGCCGATGAAGACGCTGCCCTCAAGCGCATAGGTGATCCGCCCGTTCTGGTTCCAAGCGACGGTGGCGAGCAGCTTGTGCGGCGAGATGACCGGCCGCGTGCCGGTGTTGAGCAACAGGAAGCAGCCGGTGCCGTAGGTGTTTTTCGCCATGCCCGGATCGAGGCAGGCCTGGCCGAACAGGGCCGCCTGCTGGTCACCGGCAATACCCGCGATCGGTACCGGCGGATCGAGCACGGAAGGTGCGGTTGCGCCGACGACCGCGGACGACGCGCACACCTCGGGCAGGATGGCCGGCGGCACGCCGAACACCTGCAACAGCTCCTCATCCCACTGCAATGTGTGGATATTGAACAGCGCTGTGCGGGCGGCGTTGGAAGCATCGGTGACGTGCAGCCGGCCGGCGCTCAGCTTCCACGCCAGCCAGCTGTCGACGGTGCCGAAACAGAGGGCGCCTTCCTCGGCGCGGGCGCGCGCGCCAGGGACGGTATCGAGCAGCCAGCGGATCTTGGTGGCCGAGAAGTAGGGATCGAGGACGAGGCCCGTCTTCGCCCGAACCAGGGGCTCCAGCCCATCGGCACGCAGACGCTCGCACATGGGAGCGGTGCGCCGGTCTTGCCAGACGATCGCATTCGCGATCGGGATTCCGGTCGCCCGCTCCCACAGGAGCGTCGTCTCCCGCTGATTGGTGATGCCGATCGCTGCGATCGCCCGCGGGGCCACCCTGGCCTGGGCCAGAACCTCGTCGATGACCGCGCGCTGGGAGGACCAGATTTCCTCTGGATCGTGCTCGACCCAGCCTGGCTGCGGAAAGATCTGCCGGAACTCCCGCTGTGCGGCGGCCCGCACCCGTCCGTCGCGCTCGAACAGCAAGGCCCGCGAGCTGGTCGTGCCCTGATCGAGCGCCAGGACGTAAGCCATTACAGGCCGCCCAGGCATACGTACTTGATCTCCAGATACTCGTCGATACCGTAGCGGGAGCCTTCGCGGCCGATGCCCGACTGCTTGACCCCGCCGAAGGGCGCAACCTCGGTCGAGATGATGCCCTCGTTGACGCCGACCATGCCGTATTCGAGCGCTTCGGCTACGCGCCAGATGCGCCCCACATCGCGCGCATAAAGGTAGGCAGCGAGACCGAATTCGGTCGCGTTCGCCATGGCGATCGCTTCCTCCTCGGCCTGGAAACGGAACAGCGGCGCGACCGGGCCGAATGTCTCCTCCTTGGCGATCTTCATCTTAGGCGTTACGTCCGCCAGAACCGTCGGCTCGAAGAACGTGCCACCGCGCGTATGCCGGCGCCCGCCGGTGATTACCGTTGCCCCGGCGCTGACGGCATCTTCGATGTGTTCCTCGACCTTTGCGACCGCAGCCGCGTTGATCAGCGGCCCCTGCTGGACTCCGGCTTCGAGGCCGGGCCCCACCTTCAGTGCGGCAACGGCCTCGCCGAGCTTGGCCGCGAACGCATCGTACACGGCGTCTTGCACCAAGATGCGGTTGGCGCAGACGCAAGTCTGGCCGGAGTTCCGATACTTGCACGCCAGCGCGCCGGCCACCGCGGCATCGAGATCAGCGTCGTCAAAAACGATGAACGGCGCATTGCCGCCGAGTTCGAGCGACAGCCGCTTGACCGTATCGGCGCTCAAACGCATGACGAGGCGGCCGATCTCGGTCGAGCCGGTGACCGAGATCTTGCGCACGATCGGGTTGGTGCACAGCTCGTGGCCGACCGTGGCCGCCGCAGCCGAGGGGACGATGTTGAGGACGCCCGCGGGTACGCCCGCTTCGTTCGCGAGTTCGGCCAGCGCGAGCGCCGACAGCGGCGTCAGTTTCGAAGGCTTGACCACCGAGGTGCAGCCGGCCGCCAGTGCCGGTGCGACCTTGCGGGTGATCATCGCTATGGGGAAATTCCAGGGCGTGATCGCAGCGGTGACGCCGATCGGCTCTTTGAGCGCGAAGAGACGCCGGCCCGGGACGGTAGCCGGGATGATATCGCCCTCGATCCGTTTTGCCTCCTCGGCGAACCATTCAACGAAGGCGGCCCCATAGGCGATTTCGCCTCGGCTCTCCGCCAACGGCTTGCCCTGCTCGAGCGTCATCAGGACGGCGAGATCCTCCTGGTGCGCCGTGATCAGCTCGAACCAGCGGCGCAGGATCCGGCTGCGCTCCTTCGCGGTACGGCTGCGCCAGGCAGGGAAGGCACGGTTGGCCGCCTCGATCGCGCGCGCCGTTTCCGCTTGGCCGAGATCGGACACCTGGGCGATCACGCTTCCATCGGCCGGATTGCTGACGGCGAAGGTGGCGCCGTTATCGGCCGCGATCCATTGCCCGTCGATCGCAGCCTGATCGCGCATGAGCCGGAGTTCGTGCAGGTGCTGGTGCAAGAGAGACATCTTGTCCTCCCGAGTGGTTCTAAGGCGCGCATTCGGAGCTCGCCGAAGGCCCGTTGACGCGACCGTAGCGTGCCCCATGTTATGCCACAGGATGGTCAGGATTACAGGGACGGACGATGGTCGCAGACAAGAGGAAGTCTCATACCCACGAACGCGAACACGCACATCGTGAGGAAGCTGATTTCAAGCGTCTCGCCCGGCGCAACAAGCTGTTCGGGCTCTGGGCGGCGAAGGAACTGGGCTACGAAGGCGAGGCCGCCGATGCGTATGCGCGCGACGTCATTTACTCGGACCTCGATGAACCGGGCGAGGACGACATGTTCCGCAAGGTTACGGCCGATTTTGAACGGCACGGCAAGAAGGCCAGCCGCGAAATGCTGATGCAGAAGCTGGCCGAGAGCATGCACAGGGCGGAAGCCGAGAAATAGGCCGGCGCGCGCCGCCGCGCGTAAGGAATCGCGTAAATTCGTTAGCGGAGAACGGGTCCCGATCGCGGCAGCGCCGTCGAACGACGGCGCGCCGTCATCCGTTGTGCGAGGTCATAGGCGCAGATCCGCCGTGGGGCCGCGCGCGGGCCGTCGCGCTCGCCGTTAAGCGTAACGCCGCCGGCCGGTTCGGGCAGCGCGTCCTGTCGATCACAGCAATCGGTGGGGGCGACACTGGCGCCGGAGCGTCCGGCTGCGCGTTCGCGCGCCAGGCGCAGGTCGGTCTCGGGATCGAGCATGCCGCCGAGCTGCTGCACGAGCGAGGCCTCCTCCTGCTGCAAATGCTGCATCATGAGGCGCACAAGCTCGATCGCGTGCTCCTTGAACGCCTGCCACGCGTCCTGATCACAGCCTGAGGCCAGGAACCTCGCGGCCAGCGTGCGCAGATCGAGCGCCTTGGGGCCGATCTCCACGTGTTCGTGGGTTAAGTGAATCGCCATTTCGTTGCTGTCATCAGCCAACAGCGGAAACAAGATGACTTCTTCGAAGGCGTTATGATCGATGATTTCATCGATTTCGCTGACCAAACGCTGTAGCTGGGCGCGATCCTCGAGGTTGGTCGCATCGAAGGGACGCTCGGCTTCGGGGCCGGTGACACGGTTCTCGAGGCCGCAAATCGAGACCAGAATGCGGAAATGCTGTTCGTGCAGCACCCGCCCGAGTTCGCTCAGCTCCATTGTCGCCGCATCCCTTCCTTTACCGGGGTGTTGCTGGCATTGCAGCACGATCCGTGTTGCGGCGCAACATAATGGTCACAATGTTATACTCTTTTTTGAATTAGCCTTCCTCGCATTTCGCGCAGGCGACCTGTGATTCTTGGAGGATCCGTTATTTTTCAAGGTTCTCGGCAGCGGGAGGGCATTCTGCCGGTGGCCGGTCGGAGACGAACGACACCAGCACGTTACCTTCCTGCACCTGGTCGCCGACCCGGAAATGGACCTGCTCGACCATGCCGTCGGTGGGCGCGGTCACAACGTGTTCCATCTTCATCGCTTCCAGCACCATGACCGTGGTGCCGCGGTGGACCGCCTCGCCCGCCTCGACGTTGACCGCGATCACCCGGCCTGGCATCGGCGCCTTGAGCGAAGGCGTCCGCGCCTCGACGACGTCGGCACGGGCGACCGGATCGTCGATGACGAGGCGGTGGCAGGCGCCAGCGGCGATCACCGTAATCTCGTCGCCGTGCCGCGCGACGCAGGCCTTCAAGCGCACGCCGTTGAGCTCGGCCACCAGGTCGCCTCCGGCATCGATCTCGCCCTGCGCCTTGATCGGCTGGGTGGCGCCCGGCACTTCGAACACGAAGCCGTCGGCGCGGTAGTGGCTGACGACATCGACACTGGCATCGCCGTCGCGGAAGGTGAAAATGTGGAAATTGTCGTCATTCAGGCGCCAGCCGTCGGTGCGGTGCCACGGCGAGTGGGGATCACGCGAACGCCGGGCCGCATCGTCCGCCTCCGCTTCCCTGCGCTTCAGCAGTGAGAGGGCGGCCAGGGCGAGCGTCCGGGCACCAGCCGGCTGCGCTTCCGGCAAGAGTGCTTTTTCGTGCCGGTCGATGAAGTGCGTCGTGAGGTCGGCGGCGGCGAAGGCGTGGTGGCGGCAGAGCGCGCCCAGGAAGGTAACATTGTTGGCGACACCCACGACCTGCACTTCGTCGAGCGCGTAGCGAAGGCGGTTGAGCGCCTTCATCCGGTCGGCATCCCAGACGATCAGTTTGGCGATCATCGGATCGTAACTGGCGCCGACCGCATCGCCCTCGCGGACGCCGGTATCGATGCGCACGAACGCGCTCTCGTCCGGGAAGCGCAGGCGGCGCAGCGTGCCGGTGGCGGGCAGGAAGCCGTGCGCCGGGTCCTCGGCATAGATGCGGGCCTCGAAGGCGTGGCCGTTGACTGCGATGTCGTCCTGGCAGAGCGGCAGCGGCTCGCCGGCGGCAATCCGCAACTGCCATTCGACCAGGTCGATGCCGGTGATCATCTCGGTGACCGGGTGCTCGACCTGCAGCCTTGTGTTCATCTCCATAAAGAAGAAGCGGTCCGCACCGTCGACGAGGAACTCGACCGTGCCGGCCCCCTCGTAGCCGACGGCCTGGGCGGCGCGCACCGCCGCCTGGCCAAGCGCCTGGCGCAGTGCCGGTGCCAGGTTCGGCGCTGGCGCCTCCTCGATGACCTTCTGGTGCCGGCGCTGGATCGAACAGTCGCGCTCCGCCAGGTGCACAACCGAACCGAGACGATCAGCAAACACCTGCACCTCAACGTGGCGGGGCTCGGCGATGTACTTCTCGATCAGTAGGCGTCCGTCGTCAAAAGCACTCATCGCCTCGTGCCGCGCCCGCTCGACCGCCTGGTGCAGCTGGCCCGGCCGTTCGACCACGCGCAGGCCACGGCCGCCGCCGCCGGCGACCGCCTTGACGATGACGGGGTAGCCGATCTGCGCCGCCGCCTGCTCGATGACCGAAAGGTCCTGGCCCTCGCCGTGATAGCCTGGGACGACCGGCACGCCGTTCGCCTCCATGATCGCCTTGGCTTCGCTTTTTGAGCCCATCGCCCGGATGGCCTCCGCCGGCGGACCAATGAACACGAAATCCGCCGCCCGGCAGGCATCGGCGAAGCCGGCGTTCTCGGACAGAAAGCCGTAGCCCGGGTGAATGGCATCGACGGCGGCCAGTGCGGCGATGTCGAGCAGCCTGGGGATGGCGAGATAACTCAAGCGCGGCTCGGCCGGGCCGATGTGATAGGCCTCGTCCGCCATCGCCACGTGCATCGCATCGGCGTCCGCGTCGGAGTAGACGGCGATCGAGCGGATGCCCAACCGGCGCGCGGTACGGATGATGCGGCAGGCGATCTCGCCGCGATTGGCGATCAGAATGCGTTCGAACATCGGCGCTCCCTCACCCTTGCCCCAGTGCCGTGTGCCCTTGCTCACGTGCCATGCCGAAGGCGCCGGGTTCACTTCACACGCACGTCGCCCAGCCGGGGAAGGCTGCGGACATCGTCCCAGCCGTAGGCGACCTGCATCAGTTCCTTGTTCCACAGTGTCTCGGCGCGCATGGCGACGCGGCGGCCGCCCATGGCTTCGTAAAAGAAGCGCGCCGGATTGCCGTCGAGCACCCAAACCAGCACCGAATTGAGGCCGCGATCGGCCAGCACGTTGAACAGACCCAGGAGGAGCGCGCTGCCGATGCCGTTGGCCTCAAAGCCCGGCGCAACATAAAGCGTATAGACCTCGCCCGACTGCGGGAGCCCAGCTGTGCGTGCCTCGCCGCACGAGCCCATGCCGATGATCCCGGCCTCTGGGTCTTCGGCAACGATGACGGCCTGCGGTCCGCCGCGCTGGCGCAAGACGAGCGCCCACTGCCGTGCCTGGGCGCTGACAGACATCCGCACCAGGACCTCGTTCGGAACGACGCCCGGGTAGGCAGAACGCCAGGCGTCAACATAGACGCGGGCGATCGGGTCTGCGTCTTGTGGTCCGGCGCTGCGCAGGGTCAGCATCGGTCCGCCTCGTCCCTGTCCGAGCCGCAGCCGAAGTCACCGCCTTCGGCGAGCCACGCGTCGATGAGTGCGCGCGCGATCGTCCCGCGATAGGGGAGATACCGCTCCGGCCGCGTGAAAGCGTGCACATCCGCGCGGCTGAACCAGCGCGCATCCTCGAGTTCGGCCGCGTCAAAGCGGATCGCGCCCGCGCTTTCGACCGCGGCGCGGTATCCCAGCATCAGCGATCCGGGGAAGGGCCACGGCTGCGAGGTGAAATAGGTGAGCCGCGTGACCTCAAGGCCGACCTCCTCGCGCACCTCCCGCACCACCGCTTCCTCAACGCTCTCACCCGGCTCGACGAAACCGGCAAGCGTCGAATGCAGGCCGGCGGGCCATGCCGGCTGGCGTGCCAGGACGCAGCGCGCGTCGCTGCCTTCACCGTGGGTGACGAGCATGATCACCACCGGATCGGTGCGCGGGAAGTGCTTCTCGGCGCAAGCCTCGTTCGTGCATGCCCGCATATGGCCGCCGTCGCGCACCTGTGTCGGCTGACCGCAGCGCCCGCAGAACCGGTGCTGCTGGTGCCAGTGCATCATGCCGCGAACGTAAGCGAGGATCGCGCCATCATCGCGCGTGAGCCTGGCGCCAATCCGCCACAGATCACGAAACGCGGTGCCGTCGCCGAAAGCGGACAGATCGCGGCGCTCGCCCGCCGACAGGTCAGCCGCGAACCACGGGCAGCCGTCCGCCGAGGTGCCGAGGAATACGAGCGTCTCCGCAGCGGCAGCCACGTCCTGCGCGCCGGCGCCGGTTGCCGCGGCGAGACGCGGCGGCTCGCCGTCGATGATGAGGTTCCGGCCGCGCCAATAGGGCAGAACGCGGATGGAGGGCGCACGCCGCTGTGTCTCGATCCAGGCATCGTTGGCCCGGCGTGCGGCGCCGCGGTCGAGGCCGCAGCCGGTGTACAAAACGGCTTCGGGTGCGGAAATCATGCTGCAAAACCTGCCACGTTCGCGCCCGCTCGGCAACGGCGGGCTTGCGCGCTGCAGGAGGATTGGTCAGCAGCCGGCGCCGGCGGAATGCTGCCCTCGCCAAGCAACGGCTCGCCCGCCGTCACAAAAGCTTCACCCCCTCCGAACACGGTCCTGGTCTAGACAAGGCGAGGGGATAGAATCGGGGCCGCCAGCGGGCGATACTATGTGCCTGCACGGCTGCAAATCCAAGGAGCCGTGCAATGCTCGTGTGCTCGCGCCGCGCAGTTCAAGGATTGTCTGCCATTCTCGTGTCCGCCATCGCGGCGCTGTTGCCCGGCCGGCCGGCCGGCGCGGCGGAGATGCTGACTGTCTACACCGCCTTCGAGAACGAGCAGCTCGCCCCCTACAAGAAGGCGTTCGAGGCGGCGCACCCGGATATCGAAATCCAGTGGGTGCGGGACTCGACCGGCATCATCACCGCGCGCCTCTTGGCGGAGAAGGCGAAGCCGCAGGCGGACGTGATCTGGGGCTTGGCGGCCTCCAGCCTGCTGCTGCTCGACCGCGACGGCCTGCTCGAAGGGTACGCGCCCGCAGGCGTCGAGAACCTGAAGCCGAAGTTCCGCAGTTCGAAGAACCCGCCGACCTGGGTCGGCGTTGACGCCTGGATGGGCGCCGTTTGCTACAACACCATCGAGGCCGAAAAGAAGGGCTTGCCGAAGCCGGCGAGCTGGGAAGACCTGCTGAACCCTGTCTACAAGGGTCACTTGGTCATGCCCAATCCGGCATCGTCGGGCACCGGCTTCCTCACCGTCTCGGGCTGGCTGCAGCAGATGGGCGAGGCGCAAGGCTGGGCTTTTATGGACAAGCTGAACGAGAACATCGCCGCCTATACCCATTCCGGTTCCAAGCCCTGCAAGCAGGCGGCCGCCGGAGAGTATCCGCTCGGCATCTCGATCGAGTACACCGGCGCCTCGCTCAAGACCAAGGGCGCACCGCTCGATGTCATCCTGCCGAAGCCTGGCTCCGGTTGGGACATGGAGGCGACCGCGATCGTCAAGGGGACGGATCAGCCGGCTGCTGCGAAAAAGCTCGCCGACTTTGCCGCCAGCAAGGCCGCGAACGAACTCTACAACACCTTCTATGCGGTTGTGGCCTACCAGGGCATGACTAAGGACATCCCCAACTATCCCGCCAACGCCGAAGCGATGATGATGCCCAACAACGACTTCGCGTGGGCGGCGCTCAACCGGGATCGCATCCTGGCCGAGTGGACCAAGCGCTACGACTCCAAGTCCGAACCGAAGAAATAAGCGGATGGGCAAGCGGCCGACGGGCGTGTCCGGCGCGCCCTACCTCAGGATCGAACAGCTTAGCAAGAAGTTCGGCAGTTTCGAGGCGCTGAAGAACGTCTCGCTCGCGATCAACGAAGGCGAGTTTGTCTGCTTCCTCGGCCCCTCGGGCTGCGGCAAGACGACGCTTCTGCGGGCGATCGCCGGGCTCGATCCGCAGACCTCCGGGACGATCGAGCAGGCCGGGCGCGACATTTCCGCGTTGCCGCCGTCGCAACGGGACTTCGGGATCGTCTTTCAATCCTATGCCCTGTTCCCCAACCTGACGGTGATCAAGAACGTCGCCTACGGTTTGGAAAACCGGAAGATGCGCCGCGGCGACGCCCGAAAACGCGCCGGCGAGCTTCTGGAAATGGTTGGTCTCGCCGATCAGGCGGAGAAGTTTCCGGCCCAGCTCTCAGGCGGCCAGCAGCAGCGCGTCGCACTCGCGCGCGCGCTCGCCACGTCGCCCGGCTTGCTTCTGCTGGATGAGCCGCTGAGCGCACTCGATGCCAAGGTTCGCCTGCATCTGCGCAAGGAAATCAAGGATCTGCAGCGTCGGCTCAACATCACCACGATCATGGTGACGCACGATCAGGAAGAGGCGCTGACCATGGCCGACCGGATCGTGGTCATGAAGGCGGGCGTGATCGAACAGGTCGGCACGGCGGACGAGATCTATGGCGATCCGGTCAATCCGTTCGTGGCCGACTTCATCGGCACGATGAACTTCCTGCCGGGAACGCTGATCGACCCGCAGCATGTGCGCCTCGGCCGGGTCGAGGTGCAACATGCGGGTGGGTTGGACGGGGTGGCGCCTGGATCGCGGGTGACCGTTTGCGTGCGGCCCGAGGATGTCGAGATCGACGATGGCACAGCCGCGGCGGCGGGCAATCACATGGAGGCGCGGGTCGCCGAACTCGATTTCATCGGCAACTTCTTCCGCGCGCGCTTGGCACCGGATTGTCTTGAAGGGATGATCCTCGCCGCCGACCTGCCGACGCCCCTGGTCCGCAGCCGCCAAGTCAGCCGCGGCCATTCGGTCCGTATCGCGCTGCCGAGCCACCGGCTGCGCGTCTATCCTGCCGTGTCATGACCGCACCCGGCGTTGGTGCCGGAGCCGCCGCCTTGGGTTCTCCGGCGGCAGCGGGAACGGGCTCCGGCCGGGTGGCTGGGGAGCGGCTCGTCATGGCGGGCGGGCTTGCGGCGCTGGCCGCCTTCCTCCTCATTTTCGTGGCATTCGCGCTTTACGCGCTCCTGTCCAAGAGTTTCGAGGACCGGACCGGGGCCTTCATCGGCCTCGACAACTTCATCGCCTACTTCTCCAACCCGGCGCTGTTCCAATCGATCGGCAACAGCCTGTTCATCTCCATCGTTTCGACCGTCATCACGACCACGATCGCCTTCCTGTTCGCCTACGGACTCAGCCGCACCTGCATGCCGGCCAAGGGACTGTTCCGCGCCATCGCCTCGATCCCGATCCTGGCGCCTTCGCTGCTGCCGGCGATCTCGCTGGTCTACCTGTTCGGCAACCAGGGGCTGATCAAGGATTGGCTCTTTGGCGCCAGCATCTACGGGCCGATCGGCATCGTTACCGGCATGGTCTTCTTCACCCTGCCGCACGCGATCATGATCCTCTACACCGCGATGTCGCTTGCGGATTCGAGGCTTTACGAAGCGGCGCAGGTGCTGGGCGCCAGCCGGGTGCGGACGTTCTTCACCGTCACGCTGCCGGGGATCCGCTACGGCTTGGTCAGCACCGTCCTCGTCGTGTTCACGCTGGTGATCACCGACTTTGGCGTGCCGAAGGTGATCGGCGGCCGCTACAACGTGCTGGCGACGGACGTTTATAAGCAAGTGGTCGGCCAGCAGAACTTCGAGATGGGCGCGGTCGTCGGCATGATCCTCTTGACCCCGGCGCTGCTCGCCTTCGTCGTCGATCGCTGGGCGCAGCGCCGGCAATCGGCGAGCCTGTCGGCACGCGCGGTGCCGCTGATGCCCAAGCCCAACCGGGTCACGGATGGGATCTATCTCGCCATCTGCGGCCTGATCAGCCTGTTCCTGCTCGGCATCCTCGGCGTTTCGGCCTACGCCTCGTTCGTGAAGTTCTGGCCCTACGACCTCGGCCTGACGCTCGCCAACTACGACTTTTCCGTCGTCGATGCCGATGGCTGGAAGTCGTTCTTCAACTCGCTCAGGATGGCGACGCTGACCGCGGTCATCGGCAGCACGGTGGTGTTTGCCGGCGCCTATCTGGTCGAGAAGGGCCGGGGCGCTACGTGGCTGCGCTCGGGTGTTCACCTCTTGGCGATGGTACCGTTGGCGGTCCCGGGCTTGGTGCTCGGCATCTCCTACATCTTCTTCTTCAATGCGCCATGGAACCCGCTCAACTTCCTGGTCGGCACCATGGCTATCCTCGTGTTGTCGACCATCGTCCACTTCTACACGGTGAGCCACCTGACTGCGGTGACCGCACTGAAACAGATCGACCCCGAGTTCGAGAGTGTTTCCGCATCGCTGAAGGTGCCGTTCTATCGGACTTTCTGGCGGGTTACGGTGCCGGTTTGCCTGCCTACCATCCTCGACATCGCGCTTTACCTGTTCGTCAATGCCATGACGACGGTCTCGGCGGTCGTGTTCTTGTTCTCCTCAGACACCCGACCGGCGGCAGTGGCGGTGCTGGCGATGGACGATGCCGGCAGTGTTGCCGCGGCCGCCGCGATGGCGATGCTGATTGTCTACACGTCGGCCACGGTCCGCTTCCTGCATACTCTTGCCTCCCAGTCGTTGACCCGCCGTACCCAGGCTTGGCGGCGGCGCTGATCTGCGCTGCCGTGCCCGCAAGAGGTTTCCCATGCGCGAACCGATCCTGTTGACTCCTGGGCCGCTGACCACCTCGGCCACGGTCAAACAGGCGATGCTGCGCGACTGGGGATCGCGCGATGCCGCCTTTATCGCCCTCAATCGCCGCATCCGCGAGCGGCTGCTGGCGCTGGCGCAAGCAGCTGACAGCCACGTCTGCGTGCCGGTCCAGGGTTCGGGCACCTTTGCCGTCGAGGCCACCATCGGCACCCTGGTGCCGGGCGACGGCCGGCTGCTGGTGCTCGTCAATGGTGCGTACGGCCGGCGGATGGTGCGCATCGCCGAGGTCATCGGCCTCGCCGTGACGTCGCTGAGCTGGCCGGAGGACGAGGCGGTGGACGCGCAAGCCCTTGATCAGGCGCTCGCGGCCGATCCGGCGATCAGTCATGTCGCCATCGTCCACTGCGAGACGACATCCGGCATCCTCAATCCGCTGCAAGATGTTGCGGACGTCTGCGCGCGGCACCGGCGATCGCTCCTTATCGATGCGATGAGCAGCTTCGGTGCTTTGCCGATCGATGCGCGGCAAACACCGTTTGCGGCGGTGATGGCGAGTGCCAACAAATGCCTTGAGGGCGTGCCCGGCGTCGGCTTCGCGCTGATCCGCCGTGAGGCGCTGGAAGCGGCCAAGAACAACGCTCCTTCATTGAGTCTCGATCTCTACGATCAATGGCAGGGCCTGGAGGCGAACGGCCAGTGGCGGTTCACGCCGCCGACGCACGTGCTCGCGGCCTTCGACCAGGCGCTCGATGAGCATGCGGCAGAAGGCGGCGTTGCCGGCCGCGGTGCCCGCTACCGCCGCAATCACCAGATCCTTGTCGAGGGGATGAGCGCACTCGGCTTCGCGATGCTGGTGCCGCCGCTGCTGCAGGCACCGATCATCGTTACCTTCCTGATGCCGGCCGATCCGCGCTTTGTGTTCGCTGAATTCTACGACCGGCTGCGGGAAAAGGGCTTCGCGATCTACCCTGGCAAGCTGACCGTGGCCGCGAGCTTCCGCATCGGCTGCATCGGCCGGATCGGCGAGGCGGAGATCCGCGCCGCGCTTACTGCGATCGGTGAGACGATGCGCGAGATGGGCGTCGCGTCGGGCGCGCCGGCGCTGCGCGGCGAGACGGAGAGGCGCGAATGAGTGGAGTGAGCTGCCGCCGCTATCGCGGACCGCTGAAGGCCGCCGTGCTCGACTGGGCTGGTACGGTCGTCGACTTCGGCTGCCAGGCACCGGCGGCAACCTTTGTCGAAGCATTCGCCGCCGAAGGTGTTGCGATCAGCATCGCTCAAGCCCGCGCGCCGATGGGGATGGCCAAGCGCGACCACATCAAGGCGATTACGGCGATGCCGGACGTCGCCTCCGCCTGGCAGGCGCGGAACGGTCGCGCGATCGGCGAGGCGGATATCGACCGCCTGTACGACGCGTTCCTGCCACTGCAGCTTGCGGCCGTTCGTCGCCACGCGCGGCTGATCCCCGGTGCGCTTGAAGCGGTCGAGAGCATGCGGGCGCAGGGCTTCGCGATCGGCACCACCACCGGCTATCCGCGCGCGGTGATGGCCGTCGTTGCGGCCGAGGCCGAGGCGCAAGGCTACCGGCCGGATTGCGTGATCGCGGCCGAGGATGCGCCGCTGGGTCGGCCGTCGCCGTTTCCGGCGCTCGCCGCGCTCGCCCGGCTCGGCGTCTATCCGGTCGAGGCCGTGGTCAAGATCGGCGATACCGTGGTCGATATCGAGGAAGGGCTGAACGGCGGCATGTGGTCGGTGGGGATCACGGTCACCGGCAACGAGGTGGGTCTGACCGAGGCGGAGTGGCAGGCCCTTGACGAGCGATCCCGTGCCCAGCGGCGCGATGAGGCGGCGGAGAAGCTGCACAGCGCGGGCGCCCACTACGTTGTCGACTCCGTCGGTGAGGTCTTGCATGTCCTCAACGCGATCAACCGGCGGCTTGCCCGCGGCGACAGGCCTTGAGCGCAGGCTTCATCGCCAGCGAGGGTGACGTCAACCACGGATCCGAACGGGCCCGCTGGCAGGAAACATCCCTTGGCGAGGCCGGCCGCTGGCTCGTGGAGCGGGACGCGGCCGTGTTCGTCCGCCAGTCGCTCTCCAGCCCGTGCCTGGCGGCAATCCGGCGTGCCGAAGGCATCTGGATCGAGGATGCCGATGGTCGGCGGTACATGGACTTCCATGGTAACAGTGCCCATCACGTCGGTTACGCGCACCCGCACGTCATCGCTGCCATTCACCGGCAACTGGACGCGCTGTCGTTCGCACCGCGGCGCTTTACTTGCGAGCCGGCCGTCGCGCTGGCCGAGCGCTTGTTGCGCCTCGCGCCCGGCGGCTTCGGCAAGGTGCTGTTTGCGCCGGGCGGTTCGGAGGCGATCGAGATTGCGCTCAAGCTCGCCCGCGTCGCCACCGGACGGCACCGGACGTTGTCGTTCTGGGACTCCTTCCACGGCGCCGGCTTTGGCGCCGCGAGCGTCGGTGGCGAGGCGCTGTTTCGCGCCGGCCGCCTTGGGCCGCTCGTGCCGGGCGATGCGCATGTGCCGCCGTTCGCGTGCTTCCGCTGCCCGTTCGGTTTTCCGTCGCTAAGCGGTGCGCCCGAACTTGAGCGCTGCCGGATGGCGTGCGCGGCCACGGCCGAGTATACGCTCGCACGCGAAGCAGACATCGCCGCCCTGGTGGCGGAGCCGATCCGCGCCGTCCCTTACCTGCCGCCGCCCGGTTTCTGGCCGCGGGTCGGGGCAGCTGCGCACGGCGCCGGTGCGCTCATCGTCTTTGATGAAATCCCGACCGGGCTCGGCAAGACCGGCCGCCTGTTCGTTTGCGAGCACACCGGCGTTACGCCGGACATCTTGGTGCTCGGCAAGGCGCTGGGCGGCGGCGTGCTGCCGCTGGCCGCCGTGCTGGTCCGCGCCGACCTTGACGTCGCGCCGGAACTCGCGCTGGGCCACTACACGCACGAAAAGAACCCGGTGCTGGCGGCAGCCGCGCTCGCCACGCTTGACGTGATCGAAAACGAAGGACTGGTCGAGAATGCCGCCGCGCTGGGCGAATATGCGCGCGCCCGGCTGCAGGAGATCGCGGCCAGCCGGCGCTGCATCGGCGAGGTGCGCGGTCAGGGCCTCCTCATCGGCGTCGAACTCGTGGGCGTTGATGGCGCGCCGGCGGCGCGGCTGGCGGAACGGGTCCTGTACCAGGCGCTCGCGCGGGGCTTGAGCTTCAAGCTCACGATGCAGAGCGTGCTGACCCTCTCGCCGCCCTTGATCATCCGCCGCGACGAACTCGACCAGGCGCTCGCCATCTTGAGCGAAAGCCTCGATGCGGCTTTGGCGGAAGGCGACCGATGACGGAGCGGCCGCTGCCGCGCACCGCCGATGCCGTTATCGTCGGCGGTGGCATTCTGGGCTTGAGCGTCGCCTGGCACCTGGCCCGAACCGGCACTGTGCGCGTCGTCGTCATCGAGCGGCAGTCGCTGGCGAGCCAGGCGAGCAGCCGTGCCGCGGCATTGCTCACGCTCGGCCGTGCCGATCCCCGCTTCACCCGGCTGGTGCAGCGAACCTTCGTGGCGATCGAGGAACTCGGCAGCATCCTGGGCGCACCGCTGCCACTCCATCGCTACGGCAGCCTGAGCGTTACGACCACGGCAGAAGGGCGCCGCGGTCTGCAGGCGCTCATCGACGGCGCGACGCGGGCGGGAGTGTCATTCGAAACGCTTGGCGCGGCCGACGCCCGCCGCCTCGTCCCCTGGCTTGCGGTCACGAAGGACGCCACCTGCGCCTTCTGCCCCGACGATGCCTTCATCGATCCCTATTTGCTGGCATCGGCCTATGGCACTGCGGCGCGAAAGGCGGGGGCTACGCTTGTCAGCGGCACTGCCGTTACTGGCCTCAGCGTGGCAAGCGGGGGCGTGAGCGGCGTCAGCACCACGGCGGAGACCATCGCTGCTCCCACCGTCGTGATCGCCGCCGGCGCCTGGAGCAACGTCGTAGCCGCAGCCGCCGGCGCTTCGGTGCCGATGGCGCCGGTGCGCAGCCAGTACTGGATCACGATGCCGGACGGGCGGTTTCCGCGCCAGCACCCAAGCGTGTTGTTGCCCGACGCACGCACCTACACCCGGCCGGAGCTGGGCGCCCTGTTGTTCGGCATCCGCGAGGCGAACAGCGTTTCCCTCGACCCGCGCCACCTGCCCGATGATGCCTCGGGCTACGCGTTCACGGACGATCCGGACGGCACGGCGAGCCTGGAGGAGGGCCTGCCGGCGTTGCGCCGTTATCTGCCCGCTCTCGATGACGTTGGGATCCGCGCGTACCTCACCGGCTTTTCGACCTACACGCCAGATGGCTTGCCCGCGTTCGGCGCCGCCGCTGGCGTTTCCGGCCTGATGTTCGCCGGCGGCTGCAGTGGTGCTGGCATCGCGATTTCTGGTGGCGTCGGGCTGGCGCTGGCCGAGCTTGCCTTGGGCCGCGCACCGAGTCTCGCGATCGACCCCTTCCGTTGCGACCGCTTCGGTGCGGCCGATCCGTTCGATCCGGCCTTCCGCGCCCGCTGTGCCGCCGCGCGGTCGAACAAGCGCACAGGATAAGCGCGCGCAGGATGACGCGGTTGCCGGCGGCCCTGCCGGTTCGCAAGGACCTTGCCCCGGCTGACGGCGGCGTGCGAGAGAACGGCGCGCATCGAGCGCGCGCGCCGGACCAGCCGGTCCGGCACCCACTGACGACCGATGAGAGGGAGGAAGCCATGCAGAGAGGGGTGTTTGCTGTCTTGGCGCTGGTGTTTTTCTGCAGCCAGGGGATAGCGGCGGAACCGGGGGGAACGCTTGAACGGATCAAGTCGACCGGCACGTTCACGATTGCGCATCGCGAGGAATCGCCGCCGTTCTCGTTCGTCGATGACCAAGGCCGGCCGGCTGGTTATGCGATCGATCTCTGCCTGCGGATCGCCAAGGCGGTCAAGGATCAACTCGGTCTTGCTGATCTCGACATCCGCTATGTCGCCGTCAGCTCCGAGAACCGGCTGCAGACGGTCGCTGACGGAGCGGCGGACATTGAGTGCGGCAACACGACCAACACGCTGTCGCGGCAACAGATAGTCGATTTCACGAACACCACTTTCATCACCGGCGCCAGCCTCTTGGCCCGGCCGGAGTCGAACATCACGACGCTCGCCGACTTGCGCGGCAAGTCGGTCACCGTCGTTGAAGGCACGACGACCGAGAAGGTGCTGACCGAGCGGCTGAAGCGGGAGCTGATTGACGCGAACGTTGTCACCGTCAAGGACCACAATGCGGGGGTTGAGGCGCTTGAGGCCGGCAAGGCCGCGGCGCACGCCGGCGACCAGCTGGTTCTGATCGGCCTTGCCAAGGCGGCGAAGAAGCCGGGTTACTTCGCGCTCGCTTCGGAAGTCTTCTCCTACGAGCCGTATGCGCTTGCCGTCCGCCGCAACGACGCCGATTTCCGCCTCGTCGCCAATCGGGCGCTGGCCCAGCTCTATCGCTCTGGCGAAATCGGCGAGATCTACAAGCGGTGGTTCGGCGATTGGGGCGGCAAGCCCAGCCAGCTGCTGCTCGCCATGTTTGCCCTGAACGCCTTGCCGGAGTAGCCGCGAAAACGACCGCACGGGGCGACTCGGCCGAATCGGCCGATTCGCCCGATTCGGTCGATTCGCTGCCCGACCTGCGACGCCCCATCGGCCTGTTGCACTGAGTTTCCCCCCAGCAACCGGGAAGAGTCCTTTCTTTGACGGGCTTAAGCGCGTCGCGGCGGCGGGTCGCGAATCGCCGCTTGCCAACGGGGTGTCGAGTCTGCTCAAACAACCCCACGATGTTGGTGCAAACGAGCGGCTGAACCACAACATGATGAAGACGAGCGCAAGAACGGCGGCACTGCCGAGGCGGGCCCAATGACGGCGCCAGTGCGCAAGGCCGGCCCTGCCGAGGAGACCGTCAGCATTCAGTTCCGCGGCGGGCTGTACACGCTGATGCGGCTCAAGATCAGCAATCCGCGCGATCAGGCCTTCTTCACGGCGCTGATGACCAAGATCGCCCAGGCACCGGACTTCTTCCGCCACGCGCCGGTGGTCCTCGATCTGCAGGATCTCGCCGACGCGCCGCCGTTCAACATGGCGGAGTTGATCCGACGCCTGCGCCAGCATCAACTGGTGCCGGTTGCGGTCGCCAACGGCACGGACGAGCAGAACAAGTCTGCGATCAACGCCGGCATCAGTATTTTGCGCGGCGGCGGCGGCGGCGAGGCAGCGGTGCCGCGCGCGGCGGAAATCTCCGTGCTGCCGACGGGTGAGCCGCGCGAAGCCTCGGCAGCGGCGGTGCCTGCGGCCGGGCAGACGCTGCTGGTCACCCAGGCGGTCCGCTCGGGCCAGCAGATTTACGCCCGGCATAGCGACATCGTCGTCCTGGCCTCGATCAGCGCCGGCGCCGAGCTGTTGAGCGACGGCCATATTCACGTTTACGGCACGCTGCGCGGGCGCGCGCACGCGGGCCTGAAGGGCAATGGAGCCGCACGCATTTTCTGCCGCAGCCTGGAGGCGGAGCTGGTGTCGATCGCCGGCTTTTGGCGCGTCCGCGAGGACATGCCGGACGATCTGATCGGCAAACCGGTGCAAGTCTTCCTCAAGGGCGAGCAGGTGGTTATCGAGCCGCTGCCCTAGAGGCGAGCGGATTTCAGGCTTGGCACACGGGTAACGGCAAGGCAGTGGAGGACAAATTGGGTAAAGTCATCGTCATGACGTCGGGCAAGGGCGGGGTCGGCAAGACGACAACCAGCGCCGCCTTCAGTGCCGGCCTCGCATCCCGCGGGCACAAAACCGTTGTCATCGATTTCGACGTCGGCCTGCGCAACCTCGACCTGATCATGGGCTGCGAGCGGCGGGTGGTGTTCGATTTCGTCCATGTCATCAACGGCGACGCTCGCCTGAACCAGGCGCTGATCCGCGACAAGCGGCTGGAGCACCTCTACATCCTGCCGACCAGCCAGACTCGCGACAAGGATGCGCTGACCCGCGAGGGCGTCGAGCGCGTGCTGACGGAACTGCGCGAGCAGTTCGAGTACATCATCTGCGACAGCCCGGCCGGCATCGAACGCGGCGCCCTGATGGCGCTCTACTTCGCCGACGAGGCGATCATCGTCACCAACCCGGAAGTCTCGAGCGTGCGCGACAGCGACCGCATCTTAGGGGTCTTGCAGAGCCGCTCGCGCCGCGCCGAGGAGGGCCTCGATCCCGTGCGTGAGCACCTGCTGCTCTCCCGCTACGATCCGGAGCGGGTCGAGCGCGGCGAGATGATGAAGGTCGATGATGTGCTGGAGATCCTGGCCATCCCGCTGCTCGGCGTGATCCCGGAGAGCCGCTCGGTGCTGAAGGCGTCCAACGTCGGCACGCCGGTCATCCTCGATCCGCAGTCCGCCGCCGGCGATGCCTATCGCGATGCCGTCGGCCGCTTTCTCGGCGAGTCGCTGCCCTTCCGCTTCATGCGCCCAGAACGGCGCGGCCTGTTCCAGCGGTTCCTCAGGAGGTCGGCATGAACATTCTGAGCTTCCTTCGCCCGAAGTCGACGCTGCCCACGGCCGAACAGGCGAAGGAACGCCTGAAGATCGTGCTCGCCCACGAACGCTCATACGCCAGCGCGCCCGACTATCTGCCGCGGCTGCAGAACGAGATCCTGCAGGTCATCGCCCGTTACGTCGAACTCGAACAGGACAAGCTGACGGTGAAGCTGGAGAACTTCGGCAGCACCTCGCGTCTGGAGGTCAACATTGACCTGCCAAAAACCGCCGCTTCGGTTGTGGCGGGCCCCGCCAGCCAAGCGGACAGGAAGAGCGACGATCCGGACGCGGCGGCAGACGAGCCGGCTACCGATGCCCGCGCCGTCTTGTAACGACTGATTGCCGACGGCTGGCCTCGACGCGCGCGCGGCCGGGCCTTAGTCCATGTTGCGGGCGGAACCAGGCATTCTCCGGCCGCCCGCAACAGTTTCCGCGCTTGGTTGCTCGACCTCTCGCTCGCGCACGACGCACGCAACGCGTAGTGGACGTTGTCAAAGGGCTTGACATGCCAATTTGCAACTCCGAGTGTGCCGTGTGTCACAGAGTTTTAATCGGGATTGCGTAGGATACGGTTGATGCGCAGGCGGCGGCAATGTGACGTCCCTGCCCATCCGCCTGAGATTAGAGCTGGCGCCGCGGCGGAGCTGCGACAGCCACGCGACACTGAACGGATTCGATGTTATCATGTTTGGGTTTGCCGGATCGCGAACCTCGATCCCGCTGCGCATCGCGTGCACGGCGAACCAAGAGAAGGTGCATGGTATCGGCCCGTCCTCCTCAGGGACCGCCGATGTTCATTTGAACAAGAGGCAGCTCGTCCATTTCAATGTTCAACCGGTGTAGCGCGGTGCCTGCGCTTGGGCTCTGACGTCAGCCGGGTTGCAGTTCGTGTTTCCATCAGTGGAGTCGTCAGAGGACGGATGCACCGACTTTCATCACAAAGGGTCGGGCCGCCGTCGTGCTTAACCAGCGGAGGCTAATGCATGCGTGTGATGGTAACAGGGCATCGGGGTTACATCGGCCCCCACGTGGTTCGACATCTCAAAGCGCTTGGTCACGAGGTCGTCGGCCTCGATACCGGGCTCTATCGCGGGTGCGCGACCGGTGAGCTGGACTCCGTGCCGACCATCGTCAAGGACGTGCGCGACGCAGAGAAGGAAGACTTCGCGGGCGTCGACGCGGTCATTCATCTTGCCGGCCTGTCGAACGATCCGCTCGGCGAGTTTGACCAGCAGTTGACCTACGATATCAACACCTGGGGCAGCGTGCGCGTCGCGGCGAAAGCCAAGGAGGCTGGCGTCAAGCGTTTCGTCTTTGCCTCGACCTGCAGCGTGTACGGCGCTCAGGGCGACACCATGATCGACGAGAGCGCCCCCACCAATCCGGTATCGCCGTACGCGCGCTCCAAGCTGATGGCCGAGGGCGAGATTTCGAAGCTCGCCGATGACAGCTTCTGCCCGGTCTACCTCCGCCCAGGAACGGCCTTTGGCGCCTCGCCGATGCTGCGCTTCGATCTCGTGCTCAACAACCTGGTCGCCTGGGCAACCGCAACCCATCGTGTGCACGTGAAGAGCGACGGCACACCCTGGCGGCCGCTGGTCCACTGCGAGGACATCGCGCGCGCATTCGTGGCGGCTGTGCTGGCGCCGCGCGAACTCGTCTTCAACCAACCTTTCAACGTCGGCGCGACCGACGCCAACTACCGGATTCGGGAAGTTGCCGAGGTCGTCGCCAAGGCGGTACCTGGCTCAACGGTCGAGTTCGCCAACACACCCGATCCGGACAAGCGGTCCTACCGCGTCAGCTTCCAGAAACTGAACAACACGCTGGAAGCCTGGAAACCGGCCTGGAACGCCGCTGCCGGTGCCGATCAGATCTACGACACCATCCAGACGATGAAGCTGACCGCTCAGGACTTCGAAGGCGCGCGCTACAATCGGTTGCCGCACCTGAAGAAACTCATTAAGGAAGGATACCTTGATGGGAGTTTCCGCTGGATCCATCAGCCCGATGCAAGGGTCTGAAAGATGAACGCAGCGGCAGCAGCAGCAGCGGCGCTTGCGGGAGTATCAGAGTTCACTCTTGTGAAGCCAACAACCATGACCGAACAACCACTCTTCGAGACGATCACTGGCTGCCGCTCTTGCGGCTCCAGCCGTATCACCCCGATCCTGGCGCTGGGGGAGACCCCCCTCGCCGATCTGTTGCTATCCGAGGCCGACCTCAAGAACCACGAACCGATCGTCCCCTTGGATGTCGCGTTCTGCCCGGACTGCTGCCTCGTGCAGATCACCGAGACCGTCCGGCCGGAGGTCCTGTTCCATTCGGACTATCCGTACTTCTCGTCCGTGATCAGCTCCTTGATGGACCACTCGCGCAAGAACGCCCTGGAGCTGATCGAAACGCGCAAGCTGGGCAAGGACAGCCTCGTCGTCGAGCTTGCGAGCAACGACGGCTACATGCTGCAGAATTTCATGGAGCGCGGCATTCCGGTGCTCGGCATTGATCCGGCCAATGCGCCGGCGCAAGCTGCCATCAAGAAAGGCGTGCCGACGCTGATCGAGTTCTTCCGGCCTGAGCTGGCACAGAAGCTGGCCGCGGAAGGCAAGCTCGCCGACGTCATCATCGCCAACAACGTTCTGGCGCACGTGGCCAACCTCAACGGCTTCGTCGGCGGGATTGCCGCCATCTTGAAGCCGGACGGCACCACCTCAATCGAGTGCCCGTACCTGGTCGATCTGCTCGACAAGTGCGAGTTCGACACGATCTACCACCAGCACTTGTGCTTCTTCTCGGTCCTGGCGCTCGACAAGCTGTTCCGGCGCCATGGTCTTTACATCAACAACATCCGCCACGTGCCGATCCACGGCGGCTCCTTGCGCATCTACGCCGGCCGCAAGGAGAACGTTCAGGACTCGGTGCGCGCGATGATCGCCGATGAGCGACGCCGCGGCCTCGATAAGCTCGAAGCGTATACCACCTTCGGCGCCATGGTCGAGAAAGTGCGCCACGATCTGACGACCCTGATCGCCGACTTGAAGGCGCAGGGCAAGCGGATCGCTGCCTACGGCGCTGCCGCCAAGGGCACGACGATGCTGAGCTTCTGTGGCCTCGATCACCACGTCATCGAATACGTCGTCGACAAGAATGCGTTCAAGCAGGGCCGCTACATGCCCGGCAGCCGGCTGCCGATTTGCGCGCCGGAGCGCCTGCTCGAGGATGCGCCCGATTACGTTCTCCTGTTGCCGTGGAACTTCACCGATGAGATCCTCGGCCAACAGGCAGAGTATCGCGCCCGTGGCGGCAAGTTCATTATCCCGATCCCGTCGGCCCACGTGGTCTGAGGGACCGGTTCACTTGGCTCCTGCGGAAGCCGCCGCCGGCTGTAAACGTCGGCGGCGGCGGCCCGCGGAATGCAAAACTGGAGTGCCGGCGCAAACATCTGGTGCCGCCTCCTGCCGAAAAAAAGACACATCTTGATCGTAGGTGGGCGATCGTCTTTGTGCCGTCGCGCCTGTATCCAGGATCTTGCCGATGAACAAACGCCGCACGCCCGAGACCTCCGTCCTTCGCGAAAGGACGTTGCGCGGCGTTGCCGTCACCGCCAGCCGCGGCGTTTTTACCGCAGTGTTGCGCGTGCTGACCGTTGCGATCTTGGCGCGCATCCTGGTCCCGGAGGAGTTTGGCCTCGTCGCCGCGGTGGCAACCTTGCAGCAGATCGCATCGCTGTTCGTGCTGCGCGGCCTTGGCGATGTCATCGTCCAGAAAGCCGAGGTCACGGCGAAGGACGCCGGAACGGCGATGACGCTCTTGGTGTTGAGCGGCATGCTTTGCTACGCCGCCTTCTGGTTCGCTGCAGACTGGATCGAGAGGCTGCTGGCGCTGCCCGGGGCAGCCGTGACGCTGCGCGTGATCAGCCTTGCCGTCCCCATCGAGGCACTGGCGCAAGTCTATATCAGCGATGCCAGGCGCAGGCTCCGCTTCGAGCGGATCGCCCTTATCGAGGCCGCGGCGAGCGTGCTCGGCTATACCGTGCTGTCGATTGGCTTGGCGCTGGCCGGCGCCGGCGCATGGGCCCTGGTCGGCGGTGTCGTGGGCGTCTCCGTGGTCCGCTTGATCGGCTTCGCATGGGACACCTTCCGCGATTATCGTCCGCATTTCTCGTTTGATTCCGCGCGAAAGATGTTCTCGTTCACCGCGCTGGTCACCGTTTGGACGGTTACCGGCCACATTTTCCACAACATCGATCGGCTGATCCTGGCGCGCCTCATGGGGGCGGAAGCGGTCGGTTACCTCACCAATGCCCGCAACTTCGTCACCACGTTCACCGAGTTCTATGCCTATCCGGTGAACCAGGTTCTGTTTCCCGTGCTGTCGCGCCTGCAGGACGACCGCGAACGCCTCATGGAGGGATACCGGCACGCAGCAGCCTTTTCCGCACTGCTCGGCATGCCAAGCGCGCTTGTCGTCTGCCTGATCGCCGAACCCCTGGTCGGCGTGCTGCTGGGCAGCCAGTGGGGTCCAGCCGTTCCGGTCGTGCAGGTGATGGGGCTCAGCATTTTCACCACCATCTGCGCTATGCCGTGTGTTGTTTTCCTGCGCGGAATGGGCCAAGTCTCGGAAATTGTGGTGCTCACCATCGTTGAGACGGTCATACTCGTCGTCAGCCTGTTCTTTATCTATCCCTACGGCTTGGTGGCCGTGGTCGGGCTGTCCGTCGCAATCCAGCTCATCGGCATCTACCTAGGAACGATGATCCTTGGCAATAAGCTCAAGGCGTCGATGCGGCAGATGCTGGCACCGATGCGCGCCGCGACGGTGTTGACCGTCCTGTTGGCGGCGATTTGGCTGGCGCTGCACGCCGCCGACGTCTCAACCGACACCTATCTCTGCGCAGGCGTCTTCCTTACCCTCGGTGGCTTGGCCTTTCTTGCGCTGTTCTTTCTTGCGCCCAATCGCTTTCTTGGCTGCGACCTCGAGTGGCTGCATGCGATGGTAATCAGTGAGGGCGGCAAGGTGGTCAGCGCCCTCCGCCGGCGCGGGCCGCTCGCGGTGCTTTAGGGAGCCGGGGCGGCAGCGGACGCGGCAGCCGGCCTCCGTCTCGTCGCTACAGCCGCAGCAGCCGATGCGCGCCGATGCCGGCGATGAGCGCTGCGACGAACAGCGCCGTTTTCTCGGAGCCCTGAGCCAAGCCAGCGAGCGCGGGGCCGGGGCACAGGCCGACCAGCCCCCATCCGAGCCCGAACACCAGCGCGCCGCCGATGAGACGGGTATCGATGGCTTTAGCCGTCGGCAGGACGAAACGCGGTGCCAGAAGCGGGGCTTTCCGCCGCAACACCAGCGCGTAGCCGATGGCGGTGGTGGCGAGCGCGGCGGCCATGACCAGCGCCAGGCTGGGATCCCACCGGCCGTCGACGACGGCGCCAACGTCGAGAAACGCCAGCACCTTGGCCGGCGAAATCATTGCCGAAACGGTGAGGCCGGCACCGAACAGGAGGCCGGCGAGGAAAGCTGCAGCCAAGCGCGCCATCGCCTAGTCCCCGATCCCGTGGCGGACAACGAACACCACGGCGGCAGCGGTGAGCATGAAGGTCACGGTTGCGACCAGGGAGCGGCGCGATCCGCGGGCCAAGCCGCAAACGCCGTGGCCGCTGGTGCAGCCGCTGCCGGTCCGTGCCCCGAAGCCGACCAGAAAACCGGCCACAACGATCACCGGCACCGATGCTTCGATCGAGGTGTCGGGCAGCGGCCAGCCAAGGAGCCGCATCAGCATCGGTCCGCTGATCAGACCGAGGACGAACGCCAAGCGCCAGCCAGCGTCATCGGGCCGCATGTCTCTGTCCGGCAACAGTCCGCTGATGATGCCGGAGATGCCGGCAATGCGGCCAGCCGCCAGCATCAGCAGAATGGCGGCGAGGCCGATCAGACAGCCGCCGGCAACGGCCTCGAAGGGGGTGAACGCCTGCATGCGCCTCTCCCAGTGGATCGGATCTGACGCATGCATCCCAAACGTCGGATCAAGTGATCCACTAACCTATTGATCTGGTGGTTCGAGTCTGCCAACCGATGGGACTCGTTCGTTAGCTTCGAACCACGCGTACGCTCACCAGCGGTCCCGCGCGCACCTGGGCGGGATCCGTAAGTTAGCGGGCACTAATATACACCCGCCGGCCGCGGCAAGGGAAGGGGCTGGCTGGCCTGATCGGGGGGATGGGAGTGCGCGATCGGCCTAAGCTGCCGCAGCGCCGCCGGTCGCCTCCAGTGGGACCGCCGGCGCCCGCGCGTATGCGTCGTTGGCTTGCGCGAGGGCCCGCAGCCGCGCCACCTCGAGTGTGACCAGCGCGCCCAGGGCAAAGAACAGCGGCTTGGCGTAGGCGAGCGTCAGGCTCACCTGCAGCTGGATCAAGACGCCGGCGCCGACGCCCAAGAACATGCGGCTGAACACCGGAACCGGCCCTGCGAGACTGTTGCGCAGACCGATAAACATGCCCGTCGCGACAAACATCAGGAACAGAACGACGTTGGCAATGCCGCCATCCGACCACAGCTCGAGAAAGAGATTGTGGGCATGGGTGCCGATTGTTGCGATGACGGCATTGGCGCCCATCCCGAACAGAGGCCACTCGGCAATGATGGCCTTGGCCGTGCGGTAGATGTCGATGCGCGCCGCCCCGGACGGATCGAACGCCTGATAGCGTTCCATGCCGGTGACCACACCGGCGAAGTTGATGATCGACGCCTTGAACTTGGGCGGAATTGTGGTCGGCGGCACGTCAGCAATGGCTTCAGCGATAAGCGCCATGACGAACGGGAAGCACAGGATAAAGGCAATGCTCGCCCCGACCATCACCAGGCGGCCCGTCGAACCGAGCCGGCTGTAGAAGTAAATCAGTGAAAACGCTATGACCGCGAACAGGGGCCCCATCAAAGCACCGCGGGTGCCGTTCTGGAAAGCGAAATGGACAATGAAGATCAAGGCGATAGCGCCGGCGAGAAAGTCAAGTCTCGGAATAAAGAACGCCTGCCAGGACTTCTTGGACAAGAGGTAAAAAGCAAGCGCGCAAATGACGACGTTGAATGACAATGAAACGCCGACCGTCGACGTCCTTCCGCCTTCAAAATTGATATATGTTCGCGGCGACCATGGGTCTGGCTGTGCGATCAAGCCGATGATGATCGCAATAACAACCCCCATGCGCAAGAAGTCCTTCGCGAACCTATTGAAATCCCTTTCATTCTCTAGCAGCGCCCGGGTTGCGAAGTAGTAGCCGACGCTCGAGATCGTGAATTTGATGAGGTTGTCAAAGGCAAGAGAGTAATCAGGAGCACGCAGAACAGAAATGCAGTACCAGAGAAAATAAACTATAAACAATCCGTCAACGACATGCAGGTGAAAACAGCGCCGCTTGAAAAGGACCAGGAGCGCATAGATTGGCACGGCCCCGACGATGACGTCGCCGATGATATTGCGGCCGCCCAAAGCGGCTTCAATAGGATAGGAGCTCATCCCGAGCGCGAAGATGAACCCGGGCCGGACAAGGCCGGCCACATAGCCAAAGGCGACTGTCAGCAGGACAAACAACTTCATCGCATTGGGTCCTCAAGGCCTCGCAGCGAACCGCAGCCAACGCTTCGCAGACGGAGGCAATGCTTGCCGTCCCCGTAGCACGGCCGGCGCCCCGCGGTCGAGGGCTGCGATCACACAAGCCGACTTCCCCACTCGCCGGCAATTGAAGGCTGGGGTCGGAAAAATCTGTTCAATCGCCCGGATCGCCTTCAGACATCCCTCACCGATCCGTGCTATAACCATCCCGAGTATATCATAGGTTCCAAGCGCGGGATAAGAGTGTTTTTTCATTTTGTCATCGTTTTGATCGCACTCGCGCTGAGCGCACCGGCCGCGGCGGCGGCAGTCAGCCGGGCGCCAGGCGCGGTCGATGCCTGGCAGGCGTGCCGGCAGGCGGTGGTCGCGGCGGAACGCCAAGCCGGCATCCCGGCCGACCTTTTGTGGTCGATCGCGCTGGTAGAATCCGGGCGCTGGGATCGTGAAGCGCATGCCAAGGCAGCCTGGCCGTGGACGATCAACGCCGAAGGCAGGGGCAGTTTCCACGCCGACAAGGAAGCCGCCATCGCCGAGGTCGTGGCCCTGCAGGCTGAAGGCGTGCGCAGCATCGATGTCGGGTGCATGCAGGTCAACCTGCGCCACCACCCGGATGCCTTTGCCAGCCTCGATGCGGCGTTTGATCCGGCCACCAATGCCGCCTACGCCGCAAGCTTCTTGCGCGCGCTCTATGCCGAGACTGGCTCGTGGGAGGCGGCCGCCGGGCGCTACCATTCGGCGACACCGGCCTTGGGCGAGGCCTATCTCGCCCGCGTCCTCGCCCAGTGGAATGGATCCGGCACCGACAGCAACGCCGACAGCAAGAACCGTGGCGAGCGGCCGCAGCTCTCCGCAGCGGTGAGCCTCCGACGCGAGCCGCCGCTGCCGAACGTGTTCGCGATTGCGCCGATCGATAACGAGCGGATGGAGCGCATCACCACCGCTTGGCGGGCGCGCCAGGGTGCGAACGGCGGCGCGGTTCAGGACCTCAGCGCCGCCAGGGTGGTGCGTCCCGCGGGCACGCTGGTCGCGTCCGCGGAGCCCAGCCCCACGATCGTGCGCGCAGGCGCCTTCGGCCAAACCGTGCCGCGCACCTCTGCCTCCCGCGATCCAGCAAACCGCGATCCCGAGGCTGAGGCCGTCTTCGCGCAGCGGCGTGCCCAGGTCCTGCACGAATGGCGGCAGTCGGCGCAAGGGACACGGGCGGCCGAAGGCACGGCCGTCACCATCCTGCGCGGCAACACGGGCGGCTGAGTACAGCGCACGGCGACCCAATGACGGCTGGTCGGCCGAAGTAGTTTTCGGCCTCTCCCGCGCTTATGCGTCCGTGCCCGCGCCGCCGCGGCGCGCACCGGCATCGGCGGCCAAGGCCGGCATCATGAACTGATCGAGGTCGCCATCGAGCACACCTTGCGTGCCGGACGTCTCGACGCCGGTGCGCAGGTCCTTGACCATCTGGTACGGGTGCAGGACGTAGGAGCGGATCTGGTGGCCCCAGCCGATGTCCGATTTCGCCTCGTGCTGGGCGCGTGTGGCCTCCTCGCGCTTGCGCAGCTCCAGCTCATAGATCCTGGCTTTCAGCATCTGCATCGCCATCGCCCGGTTGCGGTGCTGCGATCGGTCGGTCTGACACTGGACGACGATCCCGGTCGGCAGGTGGGTGATCCTGACCGCGCTGTCGGTCCGGTTGACGTGCTGGCCGCCGGCGCCGGACGCGCGGTAGGTGTCGATGCGCAGGTCCTTCTCCAGGATCTCGACCTCGATCGAGTCGTCGATGACCGGATAGCCGCCGACCGAGGCGAAGCTGGTATGGCGCCGAGCGTTGGAATCGAACGGCGAGATGCGCACCAGGCGGTGGACGCCGCTCTCGGTTTTCAGCCAGCCATAGGCATTGGTGCCGATTACCTTGATGGTGGCGGACTTGATGCCGGCCTCTTCGCCCGGACTTTCCTCGATCCACTCGACCTTGAAGCGGCGGCGCTCGGCCCAGCGCACGTACATGCGCATCAGCATCTCCGCCCAGTCCTGCGCCTCCGTGCCGCCGGCGCCGGCATGCACTTCGAGATAGCAGTCGTTGCCGTCCGCCTCGCCGGAGAGCAGCGTTTCCAGCTCGATGCGGGCGAGGCTTGCGTGCAGCGCCGTGATCGCGGCTTCGGCCTCAGCGATGACCTGCTGATCGTCTTCCGCCTCGCCGAGCTCAAGCAGGCCCGTCTGCTCCTCGAAGTCGCGCGCCAAGGCGTCGAAGCGCTCAAGCTTCTGTTCGAGCTTGGTTTTCTCCCGCATCACGGCCTGCGCGCGCTCCGGCGCCTGCCAGAGGTCGGGGTCTTCGGCCTGGACTGTCAGCTCGGCGATGCGGGCCTTGGCAGCATCGTAGTCAAAGATGCCCCCGTAAGCGCGTGAGCGTCGCGCCGATCTCGTTCGCCAGGACTTCGATTTCCGATCGCATGGGGAGGGGGTGGCTCCGTGGTTCGAGGGGAGGGCGACGCAGAGACTTAAGCCCGCGCACCCGGAGGAGCAAGGGGGCGGTGGGTCAGGCGAGGGCCGGCTTCTTTGCTGCGTCCAGAATGGCTTGCACCAAGTGGCCCACCGTCGTCGAGGGGCAGCCGAATTCTTCGCCCTCGTTCTTGCGGCGCGCGAGCTGGTCTTCGGCGCGTTTGATGGCGGCCTCGACGTGCTGAAGAAGGTCGGAGCAGTCGAGCCCCTTGGTGTGTTTGTCGTAGCCGGCACAGACTCTTTCACACTGAGCCTGAACCGAGTGCCGCCCGTCGGACTTATCGTAGTCCTCGTGATGGAGGATCAGCCAGAGTTCGAAGCACGGGTTGGAACGACCGACACCGATGCCATTGCTCTCGCAGCGCTGAATGGCTTCATCGAATTTTGGGTGAATGTCGCGGTCGAACACCGCCCAGACCTCGTCCCGTTTTTCAAATGTGTCTTGTGACTTCCGAAGGCGCTTTGCTTCCACAACCACATTTTTCGTCAGCGTGTCCGGGACGCCTTGTGCTGGGAATGGCACAACTTCCATCAGTGCCGAAGAACAGTGCCGCTGTAGCGCCCTGAAGTAGGCAGGCTCTGTGTTTCTGCCTTCGCAGTAGATGATGAAGCGCTGCTTTGGCTGGCGCTTGCCGGCACGGCGCTTAAGGTCTGGTGGTTGGCGGCGCGCCACGGCTCAGCCATCGGCGAGTAGGTCGGCGACTGATCCGGCGAACGGAATCGCTCCGAAGCGGCCCTGCAGGTACCCTTTCTCGATGTTATCCCCCTGTCGCGTGCTGAAATCGGAGAGGGGATAAAGGTGCGTGGCACCGCCCTCGTCCTTTTCCGTGAACCAGATCTGATCCCGCCGCAGCAACTCCGAGCGCAGCAGGTTGGTATCGTGGGTGGTGGTGATCAGTTGCGCTTCCTTGGGGTTCAAGGCGGCGGTCGACACCAGGGCGAGGACCGCCTCGCTCGCCTGCGTATGCAGGCTGGCATCAAGCTCATCGATCACAATAAACGTGCCCTTGTCCAGAGCGTGGTAGATCGTGCCGAGCATGCCCAGAAGACGCTGGGTACCGGCGCTCTCCCGCTCTAAATCAAAGAAAACAATATTTCCACCGCTGTCTCGATGGGCTAATTCAATTAGCGGTGTTCTAGGCCACTTAAACTTAAGGGGTCTTCTTAGCCGCTCACCGAGAGTCGGATCTTGTGCTGTAGCTTCACTAATTACATCAGACGGACTCCTGATTATGGTCTTGGTTTTTGGCGCGTCACGTTTGTTGTTATCTAGTGCGTTTCTATAAATATCTGTCAGAAGTATTGTATAATATCCGAGATCATTGTCCTCCCGGCGTCTGAAATCGACCACCCCAGTCCGAATATTTGCTAAGAATTCAATGATCTTTTTGCTCACATTGTCATCGGATAGGCGTTCAGAGATCTCCCACTCGGAAAAATTTTTCGCAGATTCGATTTCAATGTCCTGGAAGAAGCCGGCTACCGGCGAGAGTTGCTCGTGGTTGTTCTGTGCCGCTGTGGATAGAAACAGGCTATTCGGTCGCGTGAGGTCTTCGATGACGCGGTTGACGCGGTTGCGACCCTTCAAGCCCCGCCCGAAGGCAATCGCCTCGCCCGCTTTGCGCTCGAACAGCATCTGCCGGCGGTTGTTGTGAAAGACGTAGAGCCATTCGGACTGAAAGGCTTCGTCGAGTGCTTCGAAGCCGTAATGGTAGCGTTCGCCCGCGACGATGAAATCGATCTCAAAGGCGGAAGGGTGACCGGCGCAGGCGGGGTCCAGGCGGAACGGGCTGCGAGGGATTGGCTCCCCGGGCTCCAAGCGGCTGTGCGAGGAAACGACGGCGCGACGCATGAAGCGCAGCGCGTCGATAATGTTCGTCTTGCCCGACGCATTGGCGCCGTAGATCACGGCCGCCGGCAGAACGCGCTTGCCGGGGGTGGCATTGCACGGGATCAGGCCATCCTCGCGATCCTTCAACGCCGACGCGACGAGCGAGAGCTCCTGCTTCTCCTTGATTGAGAGGTGGTTTTCGACAGCGAAGCGAAGCAGCATCGGCATCTCAATGTGTCGGAATATGTTCCTACTATTATAGCGGCCGATTCGCAAAATTTCAGCAAAAATCCGGCTCAGAATGCAAGGCGATACCGCTTAGGGCTTGCCACCGTTGCCGTTACGCCCGCGTGTGGGCGACGAGGAAGTTGCGCACGGCGGTCTGGACGCTCGCCTTGAGCTCGGCAGGCGTCGGCTTCGGTCCAAGGCCAAGCAAGTGCTTCAAGAACAGATCGCCGCGCACCATGCCGAGGAACTGGCCCGCAGCGAGTTCCGGCGCCGGCACCCGCAGCACGCGGGCACGGTCGAGCCGGCTCAGGTAGTCGGCAAGGCCGGCGGCCGCCCGGGCCGGCCCGGAGCGGTAGAATACCTCTGCGAGTTCGGGGAAGCGCGCCCGCTCCGCCATCACCAGGCGCAGCCGGGCGAGCGATTCCGGCTGCAAGATGATCTCAAGAAAACGCGTCGCAAAGGCCGCCAGCGTTTCCGCCGGCGGATCGCTCACTTCAGGCGCAGCCGGCAGCGGCTCCATGAGCCAGTCCGTCCGCTCCAGCATGGTGGCGCCGAACAGGGCCGCCTTGGTGCCGAAGTGGGCGTAGATCGTCTGCTTGGCGACGCCGGCGGCGCGCGCGATCGATTCCATGCTGGCAAGGCCGAAGCCGACTTCGAGAAACACCCGCTCGGCGGCTGCGAGAATGGCACGCCGCTTCGCCGAAACACCAGCGGGCCAACGGTTTTCCGCAATCGCCATCGTTTGTGCTATCATCGGCTCACTTGGATGCATTGCCTGCAGTGCGGCAAGGATAGCGCAGACTGGACTGGACGGTCCAGTCCAGCGGACCGTGGCGCGGTCGGCGCATCCGGACCCCGAGGGCGGAGGGTTTCCCGCGCGCCTTGTCTCGCTGCTTTGCCCGGTTTCGCTGATGACCGTTTCCTGGTTCGGCCGCGCCCGCCCGGCCTGCGGCGGCATCCTTGCCGTGATCGTGGGCGCGATGACCGCGCTGGCGCCACTGATCGCGCCTGCGCCGGCGGCCGCGGATGAGCCGGTCCTGGTCGTGGTCGATGCCGTCCGCAGCGAACCGCTCAGCGAAACCGTGCCGGTCATCGGCCGTCTGGTAGCGCTGGAGAGCGGCGATATTGCCACCCGCGTCCCCGGCACTGTCGCCCAAGTCGCGGTCAGGGTCGGCGAGCGGGTCAAGGCGGGAGCCGTGCTGGCGACACTGATCGCCGACCGGGCGACGGCCGAGCGCGACCTGCGGGCGGCGGAGGTGGCGGCGGCAGAGGCCGCGGTTGCCTCGGCGCGCGCGCGGCTTGCGCTCAAGCGGCAGGAGGTGGGACGGCTCGACAGCCTCAAGGCATCGCCGGCGTTCGGCGAGGCGCGCTATCTCGATCTGCGCCAGGAGGTGCAGATCGCCGAAGCCGAACTGGCGCAAGCGGAAGCGACGGTCGCGCCGGTCCGGGCGCAATTGCGGCTGGCCGAGATCGCGCTCGCCGATAGTACCATCCGCGCCCCCTACGACGGTGTTGTCACCCGTCGCTTCGCCGACGTCGGCGCCTACCTGCAGACGGGAGCGCCGGTCGCAAGCCTGATCGACGATCAATTACTCGAGGTGGAGGCCGATGTCCCCGCGCCGCGCCTGGCCGGCCTGACCAACGGCGCCCCGGTTCTGGTGCAGATCGACGACAGCCGTGTGCCCGCCAGCGTGCGCGCCGTGCTGCCGGTCGAGAACACGCAGACGCGAACACGGACGGTCCGCTTCCGCACTGCGCTCGACGCCATCCACGATCGCGCCGCCAACCGCGCCGTTACCGTGCACATCCCGGCCGCGCCGAGGCGCGAGGCGCTCACCGTGCACAAGGATGCGATCCTCTATCGCGCCGGGCTGACGCAGGTCTTCCGTGCCGCGGACGGCCGCGCAGCGCTGCAGACCGTCCGCCTCGGCGATGCCACCTTCGAGCGGTTCGAGGTCCTCGATGGCCTCGCTGCGGGTGACGTCGTCATCATCCGCGGCAACGAGCGGCTCAAGCCTGACCAGGAGATCACGATTAGCGTAGGGAGCGGCGGGTGAACCTGATCCGGCTCTCCATCGAGCGCCCGGTCGCCGTCCTGGCGGTCGTCCTGCTGGTCGTTCTGGCCGGTGTCGTCGCGTTGCTGGAAATCCCGATCCAGCTGGCACCCGACATCGAGCGGCCGGTCATCAGTGTCGCTACACCCTGGCCCGGCGCCGCGCCCGACGAGGTCGAGCGCGAGATCGTCAACCGCCAGGAGGAAGTCCTGCGCGACATCGAGGGTGTCGTTGAGATGCGCAGCGATGCGCGCGAGGGCGCCGCCACGGTGACACTCGAATTCGCCATCGACCAGGACGTGAGCCGCGCGCTCCTCCTGGTGGCGAACCGCCTCGATCGGGTCACAGGCTATCCGGACGAGGCCGACGAACCGGTCCTGCGGACATCCGGCCCCGATGACCAGCCGATGGCTTGGTTCATCCTCCATCGTCTGCCCGGAAACGAGCGGCCGATCGAGACTTACGGCGACTTTGCCGACGATGTCGTCCGCAGCCGGATGGAGCGCATCGAAGGTGTCGCGCACGTGACGCTGATGGGAAACGTCGAGCGTGAATTGAAGGTCGTCGTCGATCCCGCCGGTCTCGCTCGCTACGGCCTTACGGTGCCGGATGTCGTGCGCGTGCTGCGCCAGGCCAACGTCTCGATGACGGTTGGCGACGTCAAGGAGGGCAAGCGGCGCTATGTCGTCCGCAGCGAGGGTGAGCTCACCACACCTGAGCGGATCCGTGCCGTGGTCCTGCGCAGTATCACCGACCCCGCGACCGGCCACGTGGGGCGGGTCCGGCTCGCCGATGTTGCCGAAGTCGGCTTCGGTTACAAGGAGCTCAACACCGCCATCCGACAGATGGGGCGGCCGGCGCTGATCCTGAGTGCGGTGCGCACGATGGGCGCCAATGTCATGGAAACGATGGCCGGGATCCGGGCGGCCGTCGAGGAGCTGAACGCCGGGCCGCTCGCGCAGGAAGGCCTGAAGCTGAAGCTCGTCTTCGACGAGACCGATTACGTCCGCTCGGCGATCGATCTCGTGCGCGAGAACATCTGGCTCGGCATCGTGTTGGCGGCAGGCGTGCTGCTGTTGTTTCTGCGCTCCTGGCAGGCGACGGCAATCGTCATGCTCGCGGTGCCGATCTCGATCGTCGGCACCTTCGTGGCGATGGCGGCGCTTGGCCGTACGCTCAACGTTATTTCGCTGGCTGGGATCGCGTTTGCGGTCGGCATGCTGGTCGATGCCGCAATCGTCGTCCTCGACAACATCGATCGGCTGCACCGCCAGGGTCGGACACCGGCGCAGGCGGCGCTTGCTGGCGCGCACCAGGTGTGGGGCGCCAACCTCGCCGCCGCGCTCACCACTGTCGTCGTATTTGTCCCGCTGTTGATCCTCAACGTGGAGGTAGGCCAGCTGTTCCGCGACATCGCTGTCGCGATTACCGCGTCCGTGCTGTTGTCGCTCGTGGTTGCGATCACCGTCGTCCCGACGCTGGCGGCACGGCTGCTGCGTGCGGGGGGCGGGGAGTCGCGAACGCCGATCCGGCTTCCCGTCGTCGATCGCGCGGCGACAGGTTTCGTCGATCTGACGCTGAAACTGACGCAGCGGAGCGTCAGCAGCCGTTTGGTGGCGCTCTGCGTTGTCCTCGTCGTCTTTGGCGCCTCAACGCTCGCGACCTGGCTGTTCCTGCCCCAGCGCGAGTATCTCCCCGAGGGCAACCGCAACCTGGTCCAGGCCAACCTGCAGCCGCCGCCAGGCTACAACCTTGCCGCCACCAGCACGATTGCCGAGGCGATCGAGACGGCCTTGCGTCCCTTGTGGGTGATGGATGGGGACGAACCGACGGCCGATCGCGGCGGCCTGCCGGCAATCGACCACTTCTTCTTTACAGCCTATCCGACCAGCACGTTCGTCGGCGCCCAGACGGTCGATCCGGAGCGGGTGCGGGAGCTGATCCCGCTGTTCCAGGAGGCGGTGTTCAAGGAACCGGGCACCTACGGCTTTGTCCATCAGCCCTCGATTTTCGGCCGCTCAGTCAGCGGTGCGCGCGGCATCGATCTTCACATCTCTGGGCCCGACATCGAGGCCCTGCTCGCTGTCGCGCAACGGGCGATGGGCTTGATCGAAGCCGATCTGCCGCGCGCGGAGGGGACGCAGATCCGCCCATTGCCCGGCCTCGAAATGGGCGCTCCCGAGATTCGTCTTTATCCCGATCCGGTCCGCCTTGCCGACAACGGCCTGACGACGCGCGAGTTCAGCGAGACGATCGATGCATTCAATGACGGCCTGCGGGTTGCCGAGGTGAGCGTCGGCGGCGATCGCATCGATCTGGTGCTGAGCGGACCGGAGGATCAGGCCGCAGCGACGCAAACGATCGGCCAGCTGCCGGTCATCACGGCATCGGGGTTGATCGTGCCGGCTTCCTCGCTGGCGGACATCGTGATGACTGCAGGGCCAATCCAGATCCGTCACCGCGAGCGGCAGCGCACGATCACGCTGCAGATCCGCCCGGCGCCGGCACTGGCGCTGCAGACGGCGATCGAGCGGGTGCAGAGGCACGTTATCGAGCGCTTGCAGGCCGAGGGGCTTCCCCCCGGCACCCGCGTGACGCTCGCCGGGACCGCCGACCGCTTGAGCCAGACTTGGGCGGCAATGGTGTGGCAGGTGCTGCTCGCGATCGTCGTCGTTTATCTGATTCTGGCGATCCTGATGGAGAGCATGACGCTGCCTGCGATCATCATTGTCTCGGTACCGCTCGCCACTGCCGGTGGCGTCGCCGGTCTCGCGGTGGTGAATCTGTTCGTGCGCCAGCCGCTCGACATGCTGACGATGCTGGGCTTCGTTATCTTGGTCGGCACTGTCGTCAACAATGCGATCCTGATCGCCTACCAGACCATGCACCACATTCGCGACGACAAACTGCCGACCGCAGCGGCGATCAGCGAGGCGACCAGCAACCGCATCCGGCCGATCTTCATGTCGACGCTGACGAACGTGGTCGGCATGCTGCCGCTGGTGCTGTTTCCGGGCGCCGGCTCCGAGCTTTATCGCGGCATCGGTTCGGTCGTCATCGGCGGCCTGTCGCTCTCCGCGGTCCTGACGTTGGCGCTCATTCCGGCACTGTTGAGCCTGGTGCTGCCGCGTGCGCGAACCGGCGCGGCGGCGCCGGCGGCCGTTGTGGTGCCTGAGCGCCACGCCGCCGAGTAGCCGCAAGCCCCTTCCCGCCGCTTGATTGCGCTCAGGCCTTCTTCGCGATGACGATTGCAAACGCGTTGTCGTTGTCCACGATCTCCACCAGCCGGTGGCCGGTGGTCTCGCAGTAGGCGCGGAAATCAGCGGGTGCGGCCGGATCATCGGCGAGAACGCGCATTTCGTCGCCGGCCGCGAGCTCCCGCATCGCCTTGTTGGCCCTCAAGACCGGCAAGGGGCAGATCAGGCCCCGCAGATCCAGCGTCTTCATTGCATGATTCCCTTCCGCCAGCCGTGCCGGCCGCCGCTGCGCGGACCCGCGTCCGCGCCCACAATCCCTCGCCTGGCGCGGCAAAATTAACAGCTTTCGAAACGTGTTGGCGATTAAAACCCCAGTTCGGTATAGTAGAAGAAGGCGTCGCGCGGCAGGGGCTCCAAGGAGGGCAGGCGCTTCGCATCAAGGATATGGGGACGATTGCCGCCCGTGGATCTGGAAACGCTGCAAGAAAACGCAAGGCGGGCGACGGCGCTGTTGCGGGCGATGGGCAATCCGCATCGCTTGATGATCCTGTGCCAGATCCTGAACGGCGAGAAGAACGTGAGTGAGCTTGAACGGCTGATCGGCCTCAGCCAGTCGGCGCTCTCCCAACACTTGGCGCGCCTGCGCCGCGACCGTTTGGTGCAGACACGCCGATCGGCGCAGACGATCTACTATTCGCTTGCCGGCGGGGAGGCAAAGGCCGTCCTGTCGACGCTCTACAGCCTCTACTGCGGGGACGGAAAGGTGGCAGCGGACGGCGAGTCTGACGCCAGCTGCGATGCCTCGAAGGCCGGCTGAGGCGCTCGGCCGGGGTATCGGCTCTCGTGACGTCGGACATGCGGATCGGCATCGACCTGGGCGGAACGAAGATCGAGGGCATCGTCCTCGACGCGGCGGGAGAGGTCCGCTGGCGCCGGCGCGTCGCTACGCCCAGGGATGATTACGCCGGCACCCTAGCCGCCGTTGCCCTCTTGGTGCAGGCGCTCGAACAGGACTGTGGGGCCCGCTGCAACGTCGGCGTCGGGATTCCCGGCACACTCTCCGCCGCTACCGGCCGCGTCAAGAATGCTAACGCGACCTGGTTGAACGATCGCGCGCTTGATGCCGACCTCGTGCAGGCCCTTGGCCGTCCGGTCCGCCTCGCCAACGATGCCAACTGTCTTGCCGTCTCGGAGGCAAGCGACGGTGCCGGTGCCGGCGCCGCTGTCGTATTCGGGGTGATCCTTGGCACCGGTGTCGGCGGTGGAATCGTCGTTCACGGCCGGCCGCTCGCGGGTGCCAACGGCATCGCCGGCGAATGGGGCCATAATCCGCTGCCGTGGCCCGGACCGGACGAGCAGCCGGGACCGCCCTGCTACTGCGGCAAGCACGGCTGCATCGAAACCTTCCTCTCCGGCCCCGGCTTTCAGCGTGACTTCCAGGCTGCGACGGGGCAAGCGCTGGCACCGCCCGAGATCGCCGCTCGCGCGGTGGCTGGCGAGCCGGCCGCCGCGGCGGCGCTGTGCCGCTACGAGCACCGGCTGGCGCGCGCGCTTGCGAGCGTGATCAACGTGCTCGACCCCGATGTCATCGTCCTTGCCGGCGGCATGTCGAATATCGAGCGCCTTTACGCGAGCGTGCCGGCGCTGTGGCGTGCCTTTGTGTTTTCGGACGCGGTCATCACCCGCCTCGCCCGCAACCGCCACGGCGATTCAAGCGGGGTGCGCGGCGCCGCCTGGCTGTGGCCGGCTGGCGCGCCTTCTGAGGCGCAACTCTCCTTTTGAGACGACTGGCTAGTGCAGCGACCCAATCGGGCGATTCACGCCCGAGTTAGGTTGTCGCTGCACAACATATTGAAGCGCGTGCACCTTCGGCACAAACAGGATTTAGGCTCTGTTTGTGCCAGTGCACTAGCAGTCCGGCCGTGCGAGAGCCTCGAACTCACCCAGCTGTACGCTCAAGGTAAAATCGCTGAAGTACTGGATGATGCGGTCGGCAATGCCGTCGGCCCGATAGTGTGCGGCGATCTCGAACTCCGGCCCCGGCTCGCGCTGGTGGTAGGGAAAGAAGGCCATATGCGTCAGCCACGCAGGCATCACGGGCAAACCGGTCTTGGCCGCCAGTTGCTCGCGCTGCGCCTGCGCCAGCGGCTTGATGACGGCATGGATCAGGTAGGGGTTGTCGAGGCTGGCGCCGTCGAAAACCACTGTCTCCAGCGACTTTTCACCACGCTCGGCCGCCCGCGTCACCGCGCGGATATGCTCGGCCGGGAACAGGGTACCGAGCGGCAAGGCAATGACGCGATCGGCCGGCTCGCTGAAGGTGACGGTCCCGGCTGCACCGGGCCCTTCCAGCGTCGCCCGGCCGGCCAGACGCTCGACCATCTCGCCGTCCTGCTCATAGCGGGTGTAGAAGCGGAACTGCAGTCCGTCGGCCGATTCCCAGCTTGCGAACGTCCAGACCGTCTCCGCCTCGCCACCCGACTGAAAGGTGAGGTGCAGGACCGTGCGGTTCTCGACCGTCCAGCCGTCGCACCCTTGCGCGAAGCGGTAGAACATGCTGCCGTCGGCGGCTGCGACATCGCCGCGGGGCGCTGTTTTGGCAAGCGACAGACGGTAGATGGCCCGATGCGGCTGCAGCGCACTCGGGGCTGTGCCGGCGCCAGCGCCGGACCCGGCATCGGCCCCGACGCCGTTGCCGGGGATCGCCAGCACAGCGGCGATAGCGAACGAGAGCAGCCACGTCCGCGTGGACGCACGACCGCCTGCCCGGCGCACTTCCGCCCTGCCGGGGGCAGGCTGGAGCGTGTCCGGCTCCGCTGCTGTCAAGTCCGTGCCAAGTCCGCTTGTCCCCACGTTCACCCTCGCCAATCCTGCCGGTCGGCAACTCCTGCCGGGCGCACACGCCCCGGTGTTTCCGGTTCGCCACACCCGAGCGCGCCGCAATGGACCCGAACCGCTCCCAAACGCCCCAGAAAAACACTCCAAGCCACGATTCTCGCCCCGGAGAACCGCATTCGTAGCCCTGGCACACCCCTTGCTCACCTCATCGCCTGTGTAACGGCACGAAATGGAGAGCACCGTGGGCAACACGCTCCTGCTGACACCGAACGTAATCGCCTCGTCTTCCGCAAGCAATGCTGGCAATGGGGAACTGGTGTCGATCATCACCCATCTGATCGACCGCCTCAATGCGCATGGCGACCGCTTGCAGGTGGGCGCCGAGGATGCCAGCGAACTGGCGCAGCGAGTCTTGAGTGCCGCAATTGAAGCCGAGCAGGAGATCGACGACCTGCAGAGCCGGCTCGACCGCCTGCAACGCCTCGCGGTGACCGACGAGCTGACCGGTATCCTTAACCGGCGTGGCTTCGAGGAAGAACTGAGCCGCACGCTCAGTGCGGCGCGGCGCTACGGCGAGGAGGGCATTCTCGTCTACATCGATCTCGACGGTTTCAAGGAGATCAACGACACCTTCGGCCACGCCGCCGGCGACGCAGCCTTGCGCCTGGTCGGAGAGCTCCTGTCCGCCAACGTCCGCCTGACCGACCGCGTCGCCCGGCTGGGCGGCGACGAGTTCGCGGTCCTGCTCAAGCGTACCAACTGGCAGAACGGCGTGCGCAGGGCGCGTGAACTCGGCCAGATGCTTGATCCGGCCGTCCTCGACTTCGAGGGCACCAGCATCGAGATCCGCGCCAGCGTCGGCCTGCAAGCCTATCACCCGCAGGCGGAAGGCGACGGCGCGGCGCTGATGGCGCGTGCCGATCAGGCGATGTTCGAGCACAAACGCGGGCGCGGCAGGACGCGCACCATCCGCAGGATCGCGTGAGGGTAACGATGCTTGGCTTGTTCCAGACGACTTCGCGCGCGGCCGGCAAAGCCGCTCCATTCGCCCCGCCGCCCGCCTCACCGCGGGCGCCCCTGCAGCCGGCGCCGCACCAGGCCGCAGGACTCAAAATGCGGCGCGACGGTGCGCGCAGGAGCCAACCCACGGCGGCTCCCCGCGGTACCGCCCGGCCTGGCCTGCCGATCCCGCGGCTCGACGCTCGCCTGGCAAACCCGCGCCAGATCGGCGAGCTGAGCATGGAGCTCTACCTTGCCGGCTGGCTCAGCTTCGAGGAGAGCGCGCTCTTGGGCTTTCAGCCGGAGCTGCACCCCGAATACGACCGCACCATCGGCGCCTTGACCGGCGAGCCGGCTGAGCCCGACCGCCCGCGCGACTTCATCAGCTTGTGGCAGGACCGGCGCGCATTCGAGTTGCGTCACAATCCCGGTGATTTCGTGCTGCATCAACGGATTGAACGCATCATCAGCGTCCTGATCGCGGCCTCTTCGTCCTTTTCCGCCGTCGCGGCCGCTGCCTGACCGGCTGCGGTCGCGCCTTCCTTCGGCCTCCTGCCATCCTCGCGAGGAGCGGCAGGGGGCCGCCTCTTTTCGGCCCTTCTTCCGTGCTAGCGGGCGCTCGCCGGCCGCCCCCCACACCCGATCCGTTTTGCGGTTGGCACAGAGACCGAAAGCAGTGTATCGGAACACGAATAATGTTCCTCGGAGGGACCATGGACGGCCGCATTGACGCGGAAGGGGGGAGACTGCGTTCGCTAGAGCTTCCCGACTACCTGGTCGACACGTACCGGTGGGCCTATTTGACGCCGGCCAGCTTGGTCCTGCTCGACAATCCCATCGCGATGACGATGATTCTGTGGGGCAACTTGCCTCGCCTTGTACGCGCCGCGTGCGAGGAGTTCACGGCTGGACAGCATGTCCTGCAGACGGCAAGCGTGTACGGTCCGCTGTCCAAGGAACTGGCGACCACGCTCGGGCCTGAAGGGCTCCTTGAGGTGATCGACATCGCGCCGCTGCAGGTCGCGCATTGCCGGCAAAAACTGGCAGAGTTTCCGCAGACCCGGGTGCGCATGGGCGACGCGACCAGGCTTGAGGGCGCCGTGTTCGATGCCGCGTGCTGCTTCTTCCTCCTGCACGAGATTCCGGACGAGGAGAAACGTGCGGTGGTGGACGGTCTGCTCGCCCGCGTACCGGTCGGCGGCAAGGTCGTGTTCATCGATTACCACCGCACGGCTGGTTGGCATCCGCTGCGCCCGGTCATGAACATGGTGTTCCGCTGGCTTGAGCCGTTCGCCTTTGGCCTCATCGACGGTGAGATTACGGCGCTCGCCAGCACGCCCGAGGAGTTCGACTGGCGCAAGGAGACCTACTTCGGCGGCCTCTACCAGAAGGTGGTCGCCGTACGGAAGGGTGATCCGAATCCGCGATGACGGCTGAAACCTGGCTCCTTTTCGTCGCCGCCAGCGCGCTCGTCCTTGCGATCCCGGGGCCGACCGTGCTGCTGGTGGTGAGCCATGCGCTCGCCGGGGGCGCCGCGTCCGGCTGGCGCACCGTGCCGGGGGTGGCGCTTGGCGACGCGGTCGCGATCACCGTCTCGATCCTCGGCCTGGGCGCGCTGCTGGCCACATCGGCAGCCCTGTTCACGCTCCTGAAGTGGCTGGGTGCGCTCTACCTCGTCGTCCTCGGCATACGCTTGTGGCGATCGAGCGCTACCGATGCGCGCGAGGCGCCGGTGGCGCGGGACAGAGCCGATCGCAGCGCCACCTGGCAGGCGTTCACCGTTACGGTGCTGAATCCCAAGAGCATCGCGTTTTTCATCGCCTTCTTGCCGCAGTTTGTGGCGGCGGACGCGCCGGCTTGGCCGCAGCTTGTGATTCTGGCGCTGACCTTCGTCACCCTTGCCACACTGAACGCCACCCTGTACGCCCTTGTCGCCGGCACCTTCCGCGCCAGACTCCGACGCCTCACAACACGGCGTGCCGGCAACAGAATTGGTGGCGCCGTCCTGATCGGTGCCGGCATCGTAAGCGCGGCAACCCAGCGTTAGCCGGGGATTTCGAACCGCGGAAGCGCATCTCCATTTGCAGTTGATAAGGCTATTGTCGCCAACGTGCGGGCATATTCGCGTATGATCGCCATGACCGCTTTTTCCATCTAGACTGTTGACTCGAAGCAAGAAATCGTAAATTTGAGCGATCTTTGTTAGGGGAAGCTGGTTCGGCATGTACGACCTTGAAAAGGTATCGACGGGGGTCACTGGTCTCGATGACGTCTTGATGGGAGGGTACGCCGTTGGCCGTACTACCCTGATTGCCGGTGGCCCCGGCAGCGGCAAGACAAACCTCGCGCTGAACTTCGTCGTCAACGCGTGCGAGCACAACGAACCGGTCGCTTTCGTCGCGTTCGAAGAAAGCCCCAAAGCCTTACGCCGGAATGCGCAAACGATCGGCTTCGATATCGCGTCGGCCGAAGCCGCTAAGAACATGCTCATCATCGATGCCAGCTTGCCCGGCCAGGCGGAAGTCGTGGGCGCGTTTTCGCTGAGCGGCCTGCTCGCGACCATTACGAATCAGATCACACGGTTCGGCATCCGCCATCTGGTCATCGACGGCCTCGATTCATTAACCCGCTTAAACAATGATCCTGCACTTGAGCGGCGCGAACTGCAGAATCTCAATCGCTGGCTCGTCGACAGCGACATCACGACCCTCATCACTTCAAAGTCGCACGAGGGCGAACTGGTTCCCTCGGAGTACGACGATTTTTTGAACTACATCGTTGATTGTGTCATATTCTTGGACCACTCCGTGTTGCAAAACACTGTGACGCGCCGGCTGCGCGTCATGAAGTACAGAGGTTCCAGCTTCAGCGGCAACGCGCACGCATTTCATATCGGCATTGGTGGAATGCGGCTTCTGCCGGTTTCCTCGATCGAGCTCATGCGGCCTGGCGTCATGGAGCGTTTCTCGAGCGGTGTTGCGCACCTCGACGACATCCTCGGCGGCGGCCTCATGCGCAGCTCGACCGTCCTGATCTCCGGACCGACGGGCTCGGGCAAGACGACACTTGCGGCAACCGTTATCGCCGCCGCGAATGCACGCGAAGAGCGGGTGTTGTTCGTCAGCTACGAGATGTCGGCTGAATCGATGGTGCAGACGATGGCAAGCGCCGGCATCGATCTGCAGACACCCGTCGATAAGGGATTGACCGAGATCTTCGCGGTACTGCCCGAAGCCACGGGAGCCGAGGCACATCTCTTTCAGGTCCTCGACAGGCTGGAGGTCTTCCGTCCCCACCTGCTCGTTGTCGACGCCATATCGGCGTGCGCCCGGATGGGTTCCGACGAAATTGCCTTCAACTTCGTTGCCAGGCTTATCGGCATTGCCAAACGCTATCGCATGAGCGCCATTTTTACCAATCAGACCACGACCCTGATGCCCGTGCATGAGATCAGCGGCGTCGGCGTCTCATCGCTGATCGACACCGTGATCCTTGTCGATCTGATTGTTCAGGATGGCGAGCTGAACCGCAGCATTCTGGTAATGAAATCGCGCGGTACCAATCACTCCAACCAGCAACATGAGTTCTTTATTACCAGCGGGGGGATCGTGCTTGCGGACGCCTACGTCGGCGACCAAGGCCTGATGCTCGGCACGGCGCGCCGCATGTGTGAGTACCGGATGCGCAACGAACTGCGGAACAAGACCCTGGCGATTGCTGCAAATCGCGCCTCCCTCGAGCGCAAGCGTAATGCGCTGAAGTTTTCGATCGAGGCATCCGAGGCTGAAATTCAGATGCTGGAAACGCAGATGGAGATCTCAAAGCTCGATATAGATGAGCTGGAGCAGCGCGTTGAATCGATCCGGCGGACATAACCCTTTTCCGCGCAGTACCGGTATTGGAAGCCGATATGTCTAGACGGAGAGTGTCCAAAGGTGACTGATAGTAATAGCAATCGGCAGTACGATCATATTCGGCTGGCGCTATTTGTGGACACCAGCTTGCTTTCTAGTGTCGTCCTCAAACAGGTAAGAACGCTAAAATCTGACCTGAATATTTCTGATGATCAAATAGAAATATACAACATTAGAGATGATATAGAAAGCACGATTAAGTATTCTGTTATCGCTTGTCCGACGCTGATCCGCCTCGACCTTGATCCGCCGCGTCGCCTGATTGGAGAGTTGCGCAACAGGGACTTGGTTGTTGCCTTTCTCAACAGCGCGCCGCCGGGCAGAAATCTATAACAGATCGCCCGATCTTCTCTGTAATCTTTCGTACAGGCCCGGATAGGGTCGGCTCGGTCAAGCGCGTGGGGCGCAAACGCCGCCGCGCGATGGGCATGCCCTTATCCGCAGGGGCAGCCGGACACCTCGAAGAACCCGTCATTGCGAGCGAAGCGAAGCAATCCATCGCTTATAACACATTGAAATATCTAGATTGCTTCGTCGCTATCGCGCCTCGCAATGACAGGGTCCAAAGGGTTCTTCGAGGCGTCCAGCCGCCAACGATCTGTGGCGCTTGGATCAGAAGTGGTCTCAAAATCCGAGACCGCTACAGCCGTCTTCAAGCGACGGAGCCGCGGTTCAGGCACTAGTGCAGCGACCCAATCGGGCGATTCACGCCCGAGTAAGGTTGTCGCCGCACAACATATTGAATCGCGTGCACTTTCGGCACAAACAGGATGTAGGCTCTGTTTGTGCCAGTGCACTAGTCGTCGCCGCTGCCCTTGTGCGCCTGTTCGAACCATTCATGTTCTTCGTGCCAATCCTCGATCACCTCGGCCAACCGCTTGTCGTCCAGTGCAGCTGTCGCCACCGGGCGCGGCACGCCGAGGATAATGTTGTGGGCGTTTGCAAAGGGCTCTCCGATCCTCATTCCGCGGCTATCGATGGCAAATTCGAGGATCGACTTGGCATGCTGCGATCCACGCATCTTGATCACCGAGATGCCGCGCCGGAGGTCACTGCCGATCTCGACATAGCGCAGGAGGATGATCGCGTCGGTGATCGTGGAAATGTGCGCCTCGGTGATCGAGTCGCCGCCTGACAATCGGGGCGTAGCGCTTGTGAAGAGGGTGCAGAGTTCGTTCTGCCGGGCATAAGAGGTAAGCCCGATCACGAACTCCCGGAAATAGCGGACCGCACCGATCCGCTCCAGCGCCGAAAGGCTGTCGACGACCAGACGGCTTGGCTTGAAGGCCTCGATCTCGCGCTGGATCATCAACAGGTGATCTTCAAGCCCCATCGCTTCCGGGTACTGGCAGACAACCCGTAACAGGCCCCAGCTTTCCCACTTCTCGAAATCCATGCCCCAGGATTGCGCATTGCGGAGCAGCTGCGCCCGCGATTCCTCGTAGGCGAGCATCAGGACGCGCTCGCCATTGCTGCACCCGTCGGCCGCGAAAATGCCAGCCAGGAGCGTCTTGCCGGCACCGGTTGGGCCACTGACGATAGCCAAAGAATCCCGGAACAAGCCGCCACCGAGCATCTCGTCGAGTGTCTTGTTGCCGATGCTGACCCGCTTCGACGAGGATGGCTGCGTCAACTCCCGCGCCGACAGAGGCAGGATGCTGATGCCGCCGCGGCTGATCGTGAATGGAAACTCTCCCGTGTGGTGAGCATCGCCGCGCATCTTCACGACCTGGATCGTCCGCCGGACTTTCTCGGCCCTGAGAACATTGCGCAGGACGATGATATTGTCGGAGACGAACTCTTCGACGCCGTATCGCGATATGGGCCCGTATTCGCTCAAACGCTCGGCGGTAATGAGGGACGTAACTTGGAGCTCGCGCAAGACATGGATGACGCGAAACAGCTCGCGGCGCACGGTGCGGGCATCGGCGAATTGCTGGAAGAGTGAACCGATCGAGTCGATCACGACCGTTTCAGCGCCGCTGTCTCGCACGACATGACGGATCTGGGCGATGAGTCCTTCCAGATCGTAGGAACCGGCTTCGTGAACGGGAACCGGCAGCGGCGAGAGATCAATGATGATCAGTTTGCCGTCGCGGATGAGGGGGTCGGTGTCCCATCCCATCCGTTTGATGTTGCGAACGATCTCGGTGGCCGGCTCTTCCATCGTGAAAAGCACGGCCGGGCGATCGAAAACGGCGGCACTGCGATAGGCGATTTCCATCGACAACAGCGTCTTGCCGGAGCCTGAACTCCCACACACCAGCGTCGGCCGGCCCTTCGGCAGCCCCCCCATTGTGACCAGCTCGAAGCCTTCGACGCCGGTCGGAAGCTTTTCCTGCGGTTCCAGATGGAGCAGGTGCTCAACGTTCCGGCCCATGGAGTGCGGTTTTCCTTTCGCTGTCGGAGTACGACGTCACCAAGACCCGCGCGACCGACGAGCGGACATTAGGGAGCCAGTGTCTGACCGACAATGTTTTCTTTACGGCGAGCGGCAGTGAACTGCCGGCGAACGGCGGCGGCGAATGGCCGCCGATCTCCACCGCGCCGGCCGTGAAGCGAAGCGCATTGCGGGATCCCCTCGGCCGCATTGTGATGTCCCGGAATAGGCTCCGCACCCTCCAGGCGAGGGCTTGCCACACGTCTTTTCGTCATTCGGCGTCAAAGGTCGTCTGGCTCGAGGGGGAGGACAACAGCCGGGGCAACGCTTAATGTGGGCCCGACCCAAGCGGTGGCGTGAACCACCCAGCGGTGAATCCAGGCGGCAAACCCGCGACCGCAAACCGGCCCGGCCGGATAGAAAAAGATAAGGAGCGACAATGAAAAAAGCAATTCAGGACTATTATCCTGAGAACTTCAGCCACTGCTACGGCTGCGGCAAAAATAATCCGGACGGACATCACTTGAAAAGTTATTTGGATGGTGAAGACGTCGTTGCTCGATTTACACCGGCTGCCAGATATACGGGCGGCGTGCCCAATCATGTCTACGGCGGCATGGTCGCCTCTTTGCTGGATTGCCACGGCGCCGCGTCCGCGGCCGGCTTTACCTACCGCGCCCAGAACCGTGAACTGGGCGAAGACGGCGCGCCGATCCGCTTCGTCACCGCCTCGCTCAAAGTCGATTACCTGCGCCCGACCCCGATCGGCGTCGAACTCCTGCTCACAGGGAAATTGCGCTCCCTCGAAGGGCGCAAGGTCTGGGTTGACTTATCGCTGGCCGCCGACGGCGTCACCTGCGCCAAGGGCGAAATGCTGGCGATCCTGGTTCGGGAATAGCCGCTGCCCCTTCGCGCAATCGGCGGTTGGTGGTAGCCTCGTGCGGATGGGCCGGCGATAACACCGGCCGCGCCCGCCAATCGGGCGAAGGGGGAGGAAAGGGGATGCCGCCGGCACAGCCCTTCGTGCTCGCGTGCGAGGACTACCAAAACGCCCAGCACTGGCGTTGGGTGTTGCGCGATGGCCGCGGCAACTTCCTTGCTGATCACGAAGTCAACCTCGATCCCGCCTGTTCGGAATACGATGGCCTGATCGACCTGCGCGGCTACCTCGATCGCCACGCCGCGCCCGATCGCTGGCGCGCCGATCACGCCCGCTTGCTCGCGGAGTTCGGCCGCTGGCTCGGTGCCAACGTGCTCGGCAAGGCGATCGGCGACAAGCTGCGTGCGCCAGGGGTATCGCTCACCCTGCGGGTCGAGGTGCCGGTGGAGGCGGCAGGCCTGTTGACGATACCGCTGGAGCTCGCGCACGCCGGCGGCGAGCCGCTGGCGCTCGGGGGGATCAGCCTCGTCTCCCTGGTCAAGGGAGAAGGCGACGGCACTGCGCCCGAGACCGAGCACGAGCCAGTGGGCGAGCGGCTGCGCATGCTGGCGCTGTTCAGCCTGCCGACGCAGGCGACGGCGCTCGCCCTGCGCCGCGAGCGGCACGCGCTCACCCGCCTGATCAGCGAGATCGCCCAGACCCGCGGCGCCGCCATCGAGCTGCGCGTGCTGCAGTACGGCGCCTCGCGCAGCGCGCTCAAGGACGCCCTTGAGGAAGCCGACGGCTGGGACCTGATCCACTTCTCCGGCCACGGTGAGCGCGGCGTGCTGCTCTTGGAGCAGGACGACGGCAGCAACGATATCATCACGACCACGGAGTTGCTCGAACTGCTGGCGCCGGCGCGCGGCCGGCTCAAGCTCGCCACGCTTTCGGCGTGCTGGTCGGCGGCGGCGACGATTGCCGAGACCCGCGCTTGGCTCGGTCTGCCGGCGGCGACGCCCGAGGCCCGCGAGGCACCTGCCGCCGCGACCACCAGCGATACGGTTCTCCCGTCGCTCGCCAGCGCGCTCGCGAACGAACTGGGCTGCGCCGTGCTCGCCATGCGCTACCCGGTCGGCGACCAGTTCGCCATCGCCCTGGCCGCCCGCCTCTTCCGCTACCTGTTCGAGAAGGGCCAGCCGCTGCCGCGCGCGCTTGCGAGGGCGCTGCGCAAGGCACTGCCGGGCGCACCGCCGCTCTCGGTCGCCACACCGGCGCTGTTCGGCGCCGCTGCCCTCGCCCTGAAGCTGGCGCCGCCGGCCCAGCAGGCGGAGCCGCCGCTCTACACCGAGATGAGCGCCTTTCCCGACGAGCCGGAGCGCTTCGTCGGCCGCACCGGCGCTCTGGCCCGGGCCACGCGTGCGCTCGCCCCCAACAGTGGCCAGGCCGGCGTGCTGTTCTGCGGCATGGCCGGTGGCGGCAAGACCGCGGCGGCCCTGGAGCTCGCCTATCGCTACCAGCCGAGTCCGCTGCAGCCGCCCAGCCGCTTCCGCCACTTCGTCTGGTACAAGGCGCCGGATCAAAGGGCGGACGGCGCGGGCGCCGACATCGGCCGCGCCCTGGTCGACCTCGCGATCGCCATGGAGGCGCAGATCGCGGGCTGGCAAATGGTCCACCTGGTCGGCAGCGACGACGGGATGGCCGCCCTCCTGCGCTCTCTGAAATCACTCGTGGACAACAACAGCATCCTCGTCGTCCTCGACAATCTGGAATCGCTGTTGACCGCCGATGGCCGCTGGCGGGATCAGCGCTGGGCAAGGCTGATCGCGACGCTTGGAGCCGCCGGCGGCTTCTCCCGCCTGGTGCTGACGTCGCGGCTTCGCCCCGCGGACCTGCCGGCGTCGCTGCACATCGAGGCGATGCACGCGCTGCCGCTCGACGAGGCCCTGTTGCTGGCGCGCGAATTGCCGAACCTCGGCCGGCTGTTGGCCGCAGGCGAGGCTGGCGATACTGTCGCCGGCCGCGCCCTGGTCCTTGAGGCGCTCGAAATCGTCCAGGGCCACCCCAAGCTGATCGAGCTTGCCGACCGCCTCGCCGCGAACCCGGAAGACTTGCGCCGCCAGCTCGCGGGCTCGGCCACGCTGTGGGCGGCGGGCGATGCCTCCCGCCTCGGTGCCTTCTTCAGCGACGGCAAGGCCGCGGTCGCAGATGACGGCTACCTTGCCGTGCTCGCCGGCTGGACCCGCTCGATCGCCGCCGCCCTGCCGGCCGCGGCCGGACGCCTGTTTGAGGCCGTCTGCGGGCTGGAGGACGGAGATCGGCGGCAGGACCTGCTCGGCCTCGCCTGGCCCAAGCTGTGGCAAGCGCTCGGCCAGGCGGGCGATGCGCCGGCGCTCGACCCCCTGATCACCGCCCTTGACGCCTGCGGCCTCATCGCGGTTGAGCCACGCGAGAACCAGCCGGCCACTTACCGCCTGCACCCCGGCGTCGCCGCGGCGGGGCGGCCGGAGCCGGCGCGCCAGCAGGTGCTCGACCGTGTGATGGCGGGGCTGCACCAGGCGATCGTCGCTTGGGCGCGGGAGCAGGAGGCCGCCGGCAACGGGCGGCTGATCATCGACCACGGCCTCGCCGCCGCCCCCTACCTGGCCCGCGCCAGGGAGTGGGGCATGCTGGGCGCGATCCTCGATCCGGTGATCAGTCGCGATTCCTCGCCCGGGACGCTCGCCGCCGCGCTCCCCGTCCTGCGCCAGGCCGCAGGCGAGGCGGGATCGTTGAAGGCGAAGTGCGTGCTAGCCAAGGCGCTGCGGATGGCCGGGCGGCGCAAGGAGGCAGAGGCCCTCCTGCGCGCCCTTATCGAGGACTGCGCAGCAGCGGGCGAGTTCCTGCTCGCCTCCAGCATTGCCATCGAGCTGTTCTATCTACTGCTGGCGACCGGCCGTGCCCAGGAAGCGCTTGACCTCGCCGAGCGCAAAAAGGGCTTCACCGCCCGTGCCGGCTTCGGCCCGTGGACCAGGCTCGGCGACGATGCCCAGCGCCTGCAGGCGCTGAACGCGCTCGGCCGCTGGCAGGACGTGCTCACCGAAGTCGCAAGGCTGCGCGCGCGCATGGAGGCGCTGCCCGAAACCCGCACCGGCGAAGAGGCGGTGGACCCCTGGGCCATCCGCGAGGGGATCCTCGATACCGGCGGCCAAGCCGCCATGAGGCTAGAGCGCTGGCAGGACAGCCTTGATCTGATCGATGCGATTGCGGCGAGCCAGCAAGGCCGCGGCGCGCCGGCGCTCGTGCGCGCCCATACCCGCTTCAACGCCTATTCTGCGCTCCTCGCTCTCGGGCGCTACCCCGAGACGCAAGACGTGCTCGACGCCTGCCGCCGCACCTTTGAGAGCGAACGCGATGTCGCGGGCCTCGGCAAGGTGTCCGGGGCGTTCGCTCAACTCGCCGACAAGCGCGGCCACCAGGCCCAAGCGGTCGCGCACGAGAAGAGGTCGCTCCGCTACACTTACATCGTCGGCAACCCCCAAGACGTCGCCACCAGCCACTTGAACCTCGCCATTTATCTCTCCCGCACCAGCGCAACCCCGGCAGCCATCCTCGCCCACCACCTCGCCGCGGTGCTGATCTCCCTCCAGACCCAGGACGGCAACGTCCCCCAAAGCCTCGCCACCCTCGCGCACTACCTCGCCCGCTTCCCCGACGGAGAGCCGCCCGCCACCTTGGAAGCCTTGTGCGCCGAGGTCGATCAAGTCGAGGGCGTCCACTTCACCCACCTGTTCGCCCGCCTGCCCACCCCCTTCGGCAACGGTGATGAAGCGCTCGCCCACGTCCTCGCCCTCACAACCCGTAGCCCGGATGAAGCGTGAGCGAAATCCGGGATACCGGTCCCCGCAATTCGCTTCGCTCCTTGCAGGCTGCAACGTTATCACGCGCGGGCGCGCAACCAGGTGTCGATCGCGGCCGGGATGTCGCGCTGGGCGCGGCCGCTGACATAGATGCCGATGTGGCCGCCACGGAAGGACACCTCGCGGTAGTCATCGGTGCCGACGCACGCTTTCAGCGCTCTCGACGCATCGGGCGGCACCAGGTGATCCTCGGTGGCAAAAACGTTCATCACCGGCATGGTGATGTTGCGCAAGTCCACCGTGCGGCCGCCGATCTCGATTTCGCCCTTCATCAGCCCGTTGTTCTGGAAGAAGTCCTTGACGAAGGCGCGGAATGCTTCGCCGGCCTGGTCGGGGCTGTCGAAGATCCACTTCTCCATCCGCACGAAGTTTTTCATCTGCTCGGCGTCGTCGAGGATGTTGACGACATCGACGTACTTCTGCCCCGTCAGCCGATAGGGCCGCAGCGACAAGAAGACGAAGTTCAACAGCTCGCCAGGGACGTTGCCCAGCGTGTCGACCAGGAGGTCGACATCGATGTTGCGGCCCCAGTGGCTCAGGATGTTGTTGCCGGCGTGGAAATCGACCGGCGTCACCATGACGATCAGGTTCTTGACCCGCTCCGGGTGCAGGGCGCTGAAACACAAGCTGAAGGTGCCGCCCTGGCAGATGCCGAGGAGGTTGATCGCCGGCAGGCCGTGGCGCGCGCGCACGACATCGACGCAGCGCGAGATATAGCCGTTGATGTAGTCGTCGAGGCCTAAGTAGCGGTCGGCGCCGTCCGGATAGCCCCAGTCGATCAGGTAGACATCGAGACCGGCCTCCAGCAGCCGGCGGATCATCGAGCGGTCCTTCTGCAGGTCCGCCATGTAGGGTCGGTTGACCAGGGCATAGACGACGAGCACGGGGATGGCGAACGGCCGCTCGACCAGCGGCTCGAAGCGATAGAGGACCAACTTGTCCTCGCTGTAGATCGCGGTCTTGGCGCTGGCGCCGACCTCGATCGGGCCGAGCGTGCTCAGCGTCGTCAGGCCGCGAACGAGCTTGTCGTTGAAGGTGGCCACTTCCTGCATGGCCTGGTCGGGACGCAGCATGAATGGAAGCATCGCTTAGCCCTCCGTGCTTTCGAGCTTGGCGGCCCGGCCGGTCGCTGCGGCGCGGGCTGGCTTTGCCGCCTTGGTTAAGTCGCCATGCTGGCTCGCCCGCAGCTCCGCCATCTCGGCCTGCAGCAACGCCACCTCCCGCCGCAGGGCGTCGAGCTCCGGGCTGTCCGGCGCGGCCGGCTGCTGCTGGCGCGAATTCCGCACTTCCTCCTGCAGAGCCAAGACGTGACGGCGCAGCTTCTGTCCCTGGCGGTGCTGGGTGTCGAGTTCGCGCCGGGTCGGCAGGTTCATGGCGTTCGCCATTTCCTCCGTCGCCGCCTGGGCATGGCGCTTGATCGCCATCGCCGCATTCATCATCTCGGCGCTGACCCTGCCGTAATCCGCCGCCGTAACCACCTCCGCATAGGCGTCTTCGGCGCAATCGACGAACAGGTCATAGACCTCGCGCAGGCCCTCAAGCGGCTTTCCTTCCGCCGCGCGGGCGCCGAAGCGCTGGGTGACGACCTCACCGGTGTGAACGGCGATGCGGGTGAGGATGCCGAGATAGGCGCCGAGCGCGCGCTGGTAGGCGAGCCAGTCGCGTGCCGCCTGCTGACCCTGCTCCTGCCACTCGCGCGTGTAGCCAAACGCCGGGATAGAGAGGAACCGCTCCAGCTCAGCGTGCCCCATCGCGCCGGGGTGGCTCATGCCTTCGGCCTTGCTGGCGAGCGCGGCATCCCCCGGCAGCAGCGAAAGCGACGCGGTCAATCGCCGCCACATGTCCATCGGCAGGCCCCACACGGCAGCGATGCCACGCATCAGCGCCTCTTGCGGCAACGCGGCCGGGCTGGCGCCGCCGGTGAGAGAGGAAAACGCGGTGAGGGAGGAAAAGGCGTTGGCAAATGTCGTCATCCAGTCGGCCGCGGACTGAGCGCCCGCTCCCGCGCCTTGCTGGCCACTGGCGAGTGCGCCGATCAGACGCAGCGGTGCCGCCCACTGCTCCGTGAACCAGCCGCCGACGCCGGGCATGGCGGATGGCGCGACGTTGGGGAATGCCTGCTGCAGCATGCGCAGCCAGTGCGCTTGCGCGTCCTGCCAGTTGCCGGGTACGCCAAACAAGTTGCTGGGCAGGCCGAAGCCCGCTTGCCCTTGCTGCCCTTGCCCGGCGGCCGGCTGTGCCATCGCCATCCAGGTTTGCCACAGGCGCTGCTGCGCCTCCCGCCAGGACGCCGCCCAGCTCTCCCATTCCCGCCAGGGGCCTTCGGCTCCCCGTGAATCGGCCATGATCTCTCCCTTTCTCATTCATTCGGCTGCGACCGCAGGGCGCCGGCTGACGCCAGCGCCCGCGGTTGTTGCCGTCGTTTCGTCTGACCTGAAAAACCGAGCGCGAGCGCGTCCGCTCACGCGGCTGGGGCGAACATCGCCCCGACCTCGGCCAGCCGCTCGGCGCGCGTTCCCTCCGGTATGCCGCTTGCGGTCACCACCGTGCGGATCTGCTCGAACGCCGCCTTCCGTGCCTCCGCATCCTTGGGCAGCATCGCCGGAATGGTGGCGAGGGCGGTGCTCTGGTCAAGGATCAGGGCGAAGAACTGCTCGCGCAGGAGCGTCTTGAACTGGGCGAGGGTCATATCGCCGTGGGCACCGCGGATGTCGTTCAGCACATTGAACACCCGCTCGTCCATGCCGGGGCCCGCGAGGCCGATGTAGATCAGGCTGCGCATCACGGCTTCGCGCAGGCCACCGACCGCGATCCTCGCCTTGAGATCCGCCAACCGGTCCTTGATGAAGTTGATCTCTTCCGGCTCCAGGCCAGGCCGGCGCCGCGGCTCGTCGTCGGTGGCGCGAAGGCCGACCATCGCCTGCAGCACCGGGTTGCCATAGACGGCGAGAAACAGTTGCTCCAGCGACTGATCGCGGAAATCCCGCCATCCATCGAGTGCTGCGACCATCTGCCGTGAAAAGGCTTCCTGGAACTGCACGAAGGGATTGTCGGCAGACGTCGGCGTCCGCTCGCTGCGCACCTGCTCGGCGAGGCGGGCGACCTCCTGCATCAGGGGGTTCTTGTCCGAAAACAAAAGGTAGGGGAACTCGGCGAGCTGCATCTTGTTGAGCCAATCGACCGTCTGGTCGTTGGCCCACGACTTAACGAACGGCTGCAGCATCGTCCGGTAGAGGCCGAGGTTCACTTCGGAGACGCCGCGCACGGTGGCGAAGCGGTGCTCGTCCTCGGCGTTCGGCTGGACGATGGCGCGCACGTCTGCCAGCGTCCGCCGCTCGAAGCGGGAAATCCAGTCGCCGTAAACGAAATCACCGCCGGCCGCGGCGGCCGACTTTGGCTCCAGCACCAGTTCGTACAGTCCAGGAGGCAGGACATCGATCAGGTCGATGTTCGAGGCGAATTCCTGATGCTCCTTCTTGGCGACGCCGCCGGAGACGAAGATGCCGAGGTGCCCGGTGCTCTTGTGGACCGAGTAGACGATCGTTTGGTTGTGGGCCTTGATGTCATCGTCGTGCTCGTAGAGATCGACGATCCAGCCAAGGGCCTGCTGCGGCGGGGTGATGTTGTCCCCTTCCGAGCAGAAGCAGACGATCGGCGAGCGGATGTTGCTCAAATCGACACGGACACCGTCACTCGTCGTCAGCTCGCCGGTGGCAAGCCGATTGCCGATGAACAGCTGATCGACGATCCACTGGATCTCTTCCGCGTTGAGATTGACGTGCGCGCCCCACCAGCGCTCGAACTCGAGAAACCGCGCGGCCTCGGTGTCGACGTTGCTCCAGACGTTGTAGTTCTTGGACCAGAATGTGTTCGAGGGATTGAGGTTCTCGAAGTTGCTGACGAGGCTGCTGCCGTGGAACTTGCCGCCGGCCAGGTCGCTGCCCATCGCGGTGAGCCAGCTGCCGCCCATAAGGCCGCCGGTGTAGCGCATCGGGTTCTTGCCCTTGACGCCGGCCCAATAGGATAGGGGGGAGCCCGGAACGATGATCGGCCCGAACAGCTCGGGCCGCACTGCGGCCAGCATCATCACCGCCCAGCCGGCCTGGCAGTTGCCGATCACACAGGGCTTGCCCTCGGCATCGGGATGCAATTCGTGGATCCTCTCCAGGAAGAGAGCCTCGGCGTGCATGATGTCTTCGATCGTCTGCCCCGCCACCGGCTCCGGGTAGAAGCCGACGAAGTAGCAGGTGTGGCCGGCGCGCATGGCGACGCCCAGCTCGCTATCCGCCTTGAAGCCGCCGATGCCCGGCCCGTGTCCCGCCCGCGGATCGACGACCACGAACGGCCGCTTCTTGGGATTGAGGACCACACCCTCCGGCGGCCGGATCTTGACGAGGATGTAATTGACGGGGCGCGCGAACGTCCGCCCGTCGAGGATGACGTCAGCGTCGAACATCAAGACGCTGGGGAGGCTTTTCTCCTTGTGAGCGTAATACTCCTGGCTGCGCCGGCGCAGCACATCCCAGAACAGGATCGTGCGCTGCGTACAATCGGTCAGATACTCGCCAAGCGGACCACTGAAGGCCATCGCGCTGGTCGCTGGCAGCGCTGCACCCGCTCCGCCCAGCGACGGCGGGGAGAGGGGCATGGCAAGTGGCTGGAATGCCTTCGACATGAACTCGGCCCACGGCGCGGCGAAGGGAAACAGCGCCATCTCCTGGAAGGGCGTCCTGGCGCCGCTCGCAGGCGCTCCACGGTTGTCACGAATGTCCATTGCCCGCTCCTTTCCAATCGCGTCGTCACAACGGCTGTCATCCGTGCGACATTGCCCGGCAACGCGCGACAATTGAGATCATCCCAAGATGCGCCACGTACTGGCGAGTTGCTTCGCCGCACGCCTTCTTATTCTTTGACGCAATCACTATCTACTCTGCAGCGAGCCTGACAAGCGGCGTGTTTATGACATTTATGTTCCCAGAACTTGACCACGCCGCAATCATCATCTTCTGGTTATGAGTCCACAGCCTAAGCCGCCGCTTCAGCCTCGCCGGAAGCCTGGGTGGGCGGGCGGCGCTCGATCCCGCGGCCGTCACCACCGCCGACCGTTCGCGCGCCCAGCCGGACCGGAACTTCCTCTCCGGGTTCGTCCGGCAGGATCGTTTGACGGTGATCGATGACCTGAATCGCGGTGTACCAGGCGAGCGTAAAGGCCTGGATCGCCGTCGGCGTGATCCGATCCTCGTCGAGATCGGCAAAGACGCGCTTGAAGGTGGCGACCAGATCCTGGCGCACGACGTCGAGCTCGCGCCGGTTCTTCGCATGCTGCGCTTGCTCGGTCAGCTCGATGATCTTTGCATTGTGGTTGTCGGCGCGGTTCTTGGCGCGCCGGTCGCTGCGCAGCTTGATCTGCCAAAGCGTCGATGCGATTAGCATTCCCGCGGACAGAAGAAAGCCCATGGTCTCGGCGTAGCGGACGACAAACAGCGGCTTGTCGCGGCGGAAATATTTGGCAGCGCCAGGATTGATCGGCAGGCCTTGCTGGAACGGATCCTCGACGGGTTCAATCAGCGCAGCGCGCAACTCTGCGGCGACCAATTCCTGCCGTCCCTCGCGGATGATGCGCGTGAGATCGTAAATGTCATCAGGGTCGACCGCGGCCGTGGTCACGAGCAGTGTGCGTTCGGCGACCGTCGGCAGGTCGGAGGGCGGTGCCGGCCGCGCCCCGCCGTAAGTGCCGGTGGGGATTTGGCCAGCGCGCAATGCCGGCAGCGTCAGACGCAGAGCCGCCGCTTGGTCGATCGGCACCAGCTCCGTCGGGGTCCTGCTCAGGATGCCGGTGATGAACGGACTGCCGAGTGCAATGACGACGAAATACGCATCGATGGCGCCGGTGCGAAGCGCGTGTTCAGCCTCGTACGGCTCAATGGTCATCGCCTTCACGTCCCACTGATCGAGGCCGTAATGCTGGATCAGCCGCCAGAACATGGTCCGCGAGGTGCTGCCCAGGGGCGGCAAGCCTACCACCCGGCCGCGAAGATCGGCGACGCGCGTGATCCCCGTATCCTCACGCGCCAGGAGGTGAAACATCTCCGGAAACAGGAAGTCGACCACCGACGCCCGCCCGTCGAGCATGGTTGAGCCGGCAATCAGGGCGAGTTGCGCCGTGCCATCGGCCAGCAGCGTCATGTTCTCTTCGGAACCGAACGTCTCGATGACGCGAATGTTCAGCCGCGGCTCAAGGGCGGCAACGACACGCGAAAGCGCCTGCGCGAAGTCATGATACTCGCTGAGGCGAGGCCCCGAGGCCAGGACCAGCACCCGCTCGGACCGATGCTCCTGATGCCATAACCACGCGAAGCCAGCGCCGACCACGAGACTGGCCGCAATCAAACCCGAAGCAATCTTGTGCCGCATGCGCGCCGCGCCCTCGCCGTTGGTGGAGCAGTAGAGCCCGTCTCGCGCAGAAGTCGTCCGCCCGGTATATCAAATCAAACGAAGGGTCGAAGGCGCGAGCCCCCGCATCGATCTCGCACGAGTCTTAGCAAAAACAAAGTCGCACTGAAAGCGAGTGCCGCTATCTGGCGCCAGAGGCGGGGCGTAGTCGGCTTAATAGACCGAATTTTTTGCCATGAGTTGCAATGACTTCTCGTTTTCTTATGGCCTATCTTCGCAAAAGTGTCATGTAATCATCAAACTCTCACGATCGAAGCTGCCATCGGCGGTGAGTCAAGCTTCCCCTCGCGGTCGGGCGCCGCCCGGCGTTTCCGGCCGCCAACCAAGCGTCTGCGCCATCCGGTGCGCCGGTGTTGCGCGCGTCAGGGAAACACCAAGACCATCGCGTGACGAACACAGCCGTAGGTGCTCTGAGATGCCGACTGCCTCCGAGACTCCCTCGAACACAATCGAAAACCGGACCTTCGACGAAATCGCGGTCGGCGAGAGCGCGACCCTGGTGCGGGCCCTTGATAAGTCCGACGTCGAGACCTGGGCGGTGATGACCGGGAACATCAACCTCATCGACCTCGACCCAGGCCCGGCGGACACCTCGATGTTCGCGCGCGGCGGCGGCCAGGCCGGCTGGGCGGCGGTCCTGTTCACAACTCTTACCGGCACCCAGTTACCGGGAATTGGTTCGATTGCCGAACACGTGAACGTGAAGTTCGTAAAGCCGGTGGCGATGGGCATGCCACTGACGGTGCGCGCCACGGTCAAGGAAAAGCGCCCGGAAACCAAGACCCTGGTCCTCGACTGCGTCGCCACCAACCCTGCGGGCGAGGTCGTTGCCGAAGGAAGCGTGGAGACGACCACGCCGAGCGAGAAGATGCGGTTCGCCTTGGAGGAACTGCCGAAGGTCCAGCTTCGCCGCGAGGACCGCTTCGCCGTCCTCTTGAGTAAGTGTGAAGGGCTTCAGGCGATGCCGTGCGCGGTCGCGCACCCCTGCAGCCCCGATGCCCTGCAGGGTGCCATAGAAGCGGCCGAGCACCAGTTGATCAGCCCGATCCTGGTCGGTCCCGAAGCGCGCATCCGTGCGGTTGCCGAGGAAGCCCGCGTCGACCTTACGCGCTACCGCCTGGTGCCGACGGAGCATAGCCACGAGTCAGCCGAGGTCGCGGTTGCGCTGGTGCGCAGCGGCGAGGCGCGGATGCTGATGAAGGGCAGCCTACATACCGACGAGTTGCTCTCGGCCGTCGTTAATCGGACCAACGGGTTGCGCACCGCCCGCCGTTTAAGCCACTGCTTCGTTATCGCGGTACCGACCTATCCCCGGGCGATCATTGTCACCGACGCCGCAATCAACATCGCGCCGACGCTGGAGGAGAAGGTCGACATCATTCAAAACGCCATCGAGCTCGCCCATGCGCTTGGCTCCAGCGAGCCGAAGGTGGCGATCCTGTCGGCGGTCGAAACGGTGACGCTCAAGATCCCGTCGACGATCGAAGCGGGTGCCTTGTGCAAGATGGCGGATCGCGGCCAGATCACCGGCGGCATCCTCGACGGACCACTCGCGTTCGACAATGCGATCGATGTCCAGGCCGCCAGAACCAAGGGGATCACCTCGCCGGTCGCGGGCGTCGCCGACATCCTGGTCGTGCCCGATCTCGAAGCCGGCAACATGCTGGCCAAACAATTGACGTTCATGGCCAACGCCGAGGCCGCCGGGATCGTGCTCGGCGCGCGGGTGCCGATCGTGCTCACCAGCCGGGCCGACAGCGCACGCGCGCGGTTGGCGTCCTGTGCGGTCGCCGTGCTGTACGCCGCCGCACAGCAGAGCAGCGCCGTCCTCAAGAAAGCCGCGGAGTGACCGGCCATGCAGGATGCCAATTTGGTTATCAATGCCGGTTCGTCCAGCATCAAGTTCGCGGTGTTCGTGGGCGGTGGCGATGCCTCCGAACCCGAGGCTGTGTTCAAGGGGCAGATGGAAGGGATCGGCAGCGATCCCGCCTTTGCGGTCAAGGATGGTGCCGGCAACCCGGTTGACGAGCGGGACGAATGGCCGCGCGGATCGCCGCTCAATCACGTTGGCGCCATCCGTTACATCCTGGGTTGGCTCAAGGAGTGCGCCGGGCACCTTGATATCCTCGCCGCGGGCCACCGGGTGGTCCACGGCGGCATCGCCTACGTCGCGCCGGTGCGGATCACTGCTGAGGTGATTAGCCAACTCCGCAAGCTGGTGCCGCTGGCGCCGCTGCATCAGCCGCACAACATCGCCGCGATCGAGGCGCTGGCCGAGGTTGACCCGGACCTGCCCCAGGTCGCGTGTTTCGATACGGCCTTCCATAGCACCCAGCCCAAGGTCGCCAGACTGTTCGCAATCCCGCGCGAATTGATCGATTCCGGCATCCGCCGCTACGGCTTCCACGGCCTCTCCTACGAGTACATCGCCCGCCAGGTGGCGCTGCACGCGCCCGAGGCCCGGCGCGTGGTCGCGGCGCACCTGGGCTCGGGTGCCAGCATGTGTGCAATGCGCGATGGCCACAGTGTTGAAAGCACCATGGGCTTCACCGCGGTCGACGGCCTGCCGATGGGCACGCGCTGCGGCGCATTGGACCCTGGTGTCGTGCTGTTCTTGATCCAAGACCGCGGGTACGATGCCAAGGCGATCGAAACGCTCTTGTACAAACAGTCGGGGCTGTTGGGTGTCTCCGGCGTTTCCAACGATATGCGTGATTTGATGGCGAGCCGCGAGCGTCACGCTGCCGACGCGATCGATCTGTTCGTCTACCAGATCACGCGGTATGTCGGCTCGCTGGCGGCGGCGCTGGGCGGGATCGACGCCCTCGTATTCACCGGAGGCATTGGCGAGCATGCGCCAGCGATCCGCCAACGTGTCTGCGAGCAGAGCGCCTGGCTGGGCCTCACGCTGGATCCGGAGGCCAACGCGAGCCGGGGACCGCGGATCTCGGCCGCCGGCAGTGCGGTTTCGGCCTGGGTCATCCCGACCGACGAAGAGCGAATGATCGCGATCCACACCCGTGCGGTTCTGGGTGGGACGGCGTAACCGCGCCGCGACGCGCTGAGAGCCTAGTGCAGCGACCCAATCGGGCAATTCACGCCCGAGCAAGGTTGTCGCTGCACAACAGTTTGAATCGCGTGCACTTTCGGCACAAACAGGATGTACGCTCTGCTTGTGCCAGTGCACGAGGGAACCACCGAAGGAGCAAGAACGATGCAGGACGAACTGTCACCCGAGGCGTACTTCGCGAACGTTCGGAAGGAGATCGAAGGGCCGTACGGGGCACTCGAGGGCAAGAAGGCGCTCGTGCTCGGGATCGCCAACAACCAGTCGATCGCCTATGGTTGCGCGCTCGCGTTCAAGGCGTTCGGCGCCGAAGTGGCGATGACGTACCTGAACGAGAAGACCAAGAAATACACCGAGCCGCTGGCGGAAGCCCTGGGCGTGCGGCCTGAGCTGTATTTGCCCTGTGATGTCACCATTGAAGGCCAGCTCGAAGCGGCGTTCGATGTCATTGCCCAGCATTGGGGCAAGCTCGATATCGCCCTGCACTCGATCGCGTTTGCGCCCCGCGACGACCTGCACGGCCGCGTTGTCGACTGCTCGCGCGAGGGCTTCCTGACCGCGATGGACATCTCCTGCCACTCATTCATCCGCATGGCGCGCTTCGCGGAGCCGCTGATGATAGACGGCGGCGTCCTGATCACCATGACCTATTACGGTGCCGAACGGGTGGTCGAGCACTACAACGTGATGGGCCCCGTAAAGGCAGCGCTGGAAGCCTCGGCCCGTTACCTCGCCGCCGAGTTGGGCCCGAAGGGCATTCGCGTGCATCCGGTCTCGCCAGGACCGATCAAGACCCGGGCGGCCTCGGGCATCGGTGGCTTCGACGAACTGATGGAGAAGGCTGCCGAGCGGGCACCGCAGCGCGCCTTGGTCAGCATCGAAGATGTCGGTCTTGCCACCGCCTTCCTGGCGAGTGACTACGCGAAGTTGATCACCGGCGACACGATGTACATTGACGGCGGTTACCACATCGTTGGCTGAAGGCGAGGCACCAAGGACACACGCACGGGAAGAGGGAAGCACGGCACGGGGAGCCTTGGCCGCCTATTTTGACTGTTCCTTGGCGCCATGCGCGGTTACGGTAGCATAGGTCATGAGCCGACCTGCCGCTAACGCGGAACAAGGAAATGCCGGGCGATGGCAAGAAAGGGGGGGAGACAGTTAGCGTGTTGATTGGTGTTAGCGCCCTGTGACGGAACTCGCTCACCTCCTCGGCGGGGTTGCCGAGGCACTGAAGCTGGTGTTGGAAGGCGCGGCGCTGATCGCCGTGATTTGCGGCATCGTATCCGCGGCCTCCCTTGCCGCCAGCGTGGCGCGTACGCGCTCGGCGACCGCTCTCATCGATCTTCGCATCCGCTTCGGCTCATGGCTCGCCGTCGCTCTGGAATTCCAGCTTGGCGCCGACATTGTCGCGACAACGGTGGGCCCGAGCGCCGACGCGCTAATGCAACTCGGTCTGGTCGCGCTGATCCGCACCTTCCTCAACTTCTTTCTGGGCCGCGAACTCGCCGAGCAGGCGAAGCTCAAACAGGCGATCACCACGCCGACAGCGACAGGAACCTGATCGCAGGACTGGGAGCAGGCGCTTCGCCCTGGTGCACTGGCACAAACAGAGCGTCCATCCTGTTTGTGCCCAAAGTGCACGCGATTCAATATGGTGCGCAGCGACAACCTTGCTCGGGCGTGAATCGCCCGATCGGGTCGCTGCACTAGCGGAGGCGCCGGCGCTTGATGCGCTCGAGATCGTTCTGTGCTTGCCGGTAGTCCGCGAGCGGAACACAGGCAGGGGCGGCGATCTCAGCGGCCTTTGCCGCTGCGCAGCGCTGGCGCCGGAGTTGCTCACCGGGCACGCGGAGAGCGAGTTCATCCTCGATGGCATGGATGAAGGCGGTCGCCTCATCGAAGCGCTCCTGGCGCATCCGCATCGTCGGCGCGGTTACGACCCGAGCCCGCCACCGCTTCCATTCGGCCAGCATCATCCGCAACGTACGATCGGGCACCGTGTTTAATGCTTCCGCAGCGTCCGGCCGCTTTCCGTCCGATGCGAACCCACCACCTCCGGCAGTCATCGATCCGGTCTCCGCACTCTTCGCCAAGCCGTCGAACTCAGCAACCACCCAGAAATACGCCGATGGCCACCCGCTCACAAGGGACCGCGCTCGGTCGGGCCCTAGGGATCGTGTATAAGCACGCCACCAGGAGAGCGGCAGCGGGATGGGACGCACCTGATGGGCGTCGAACTGCATGACAACCGGGGCCTGATCTGCGGCTTCCACCTACAGTCGCAGGGGCCCGCGATTGCCATCGAGATTGGGGCGGTTTCTGCAATCGAGCCGCCGGCCGGTGCCCTTTGGCTGCATTTTAACCTCAATGACGGTCGCGCCCGCACCTGGATCGGCGGCTGTGCGTGGCTGCCGGCCGAGGGGCGCGAGCGGCTCTTGGGTTCCGAGCGGAGCGCCTTGCTGGAGGTCTGGGGAAACGCGATCACCGGCGCCCTCGCCGACGTTTATTCCGACGATCCCGAGCGCTTCGGCCTCGTTTACGTCTACGTGGATCAGAGCTGCCTGATCAGCGGCAGGCGCCACCCGGTTACGGCTGCCGCGCTTCTGCACGCGGACTTGGCGGCTGGGCTCCCCATCGACACCACGCCGGCGCTGTTCAACCGGCTTTTCACCCATCTGGTCGCGACCCGGACCAAAGCAGTCGCCGAATTCGCGGCCGTGATCGATCAGGCAGAGGACCGGGTCTTTGCCGGTGCGTATCACGCCGTCCGGCTGGGCCAGCATCGCGGTGGCATGGCCCGCCTCCGTCGACAGTTGGTCGCCGACCGTAACGCTTGTGTCGATTTCTTTGCGCATCTGCCCGCTTGGTGGCCGAAACCAGCGACGAAAAACCTGCGCCGCCTCGGCGGCGCGCTGACATCGGCCGGCCAGGATCTCGAACTAACGGAGGATCGCGCCCGCCTGATCAACGAAGAGATCGATAGCCGGCAAATCGAACGGACCAACCGCAACCTTTACTTCGTATCCATGGCGGCTGCGGTGTTCCTGCCGATGACCGTAATCTCCGGCATCTTCGGCATGAACGTCGGCGGTTTGCCGTGGCTGGAAGATGCCAGCGGCTTTCGCTGGGTGATGGCGTGCATGGCTGCCGCGGTCGCGCTTGCCCTCGCGCTGTTCGCCTGGCGGCGGATGTTATAGCCGTCTCACGCTGCCGGCGTGACGGCGCGGTGCAACAGATACCGATCGTCGGCATTCTCGCGCAGGAAGGCGCCGAATTCCTTCTTCAGCTTCGGAATCCGGAACAGCATGCCGATCGGCGTCTTCTTCGTCTTGGTGATCAGCGTTGAAGGGTCGAAGTAACCTTGCGCGTTGTCGATGCTGAGAACAAACGGTGGGTGACCGTCGCGCACCAGGATGCAGCTCATGATCAGGGCGCCGGTGCGATGATTACCCTCGATAAACAACTGCGGTTCGCTGAGAAGGCGCACATAGACGCCGGCCGCGCGGGTCCATGCCGTCTCGTCGCGGTGGAGTGCGTACCACGCGGCGAGATCACTGATGGTGCCGCGGTCCTCTTCGTAGAAGCGCTGTGCGGTGGCTTTAAGGTGCGCGTCCTCTCGGATGCGTTCGAGCGGATCGGTCCCGCACAGAACCAGCGCATTCAACTCAAGGAAGTGCCTCGAAGCGCCGATGGCGAACAGATCGACGCCACCGGCGGCGAGCGCATCAACATAACGGTAACCGGCCATCATGTTGGTGATGACCTGGTCGTCCAAGGTATCGCGCGGCGTATTGATGACGCGATTGATCTCGGAAAAGTTGCGCTGGACGGTGCGCAGCGAGGACTCGATCGCGTCGAGATCGAGGACGTGCTCTCCCATCCGCAGGATCCCCCTTACGTGCCGACGGGCGGACTTGACTGCGGCGCAGTCTCAGTACCGCACGCTCGCCAGGACGCGATTTCCCTGCTCGACGGCGGCTGGCGGCAGCGGGAGGTAGCCAAGCTCCTGCGCGTAGCGCTGGCCCTCGGCCAGACCCCAGCCGGTGAAACCCACCATTCGTGCACCGAGCGCAGCATTGTCATACTTACCATATAGCAGAAGCCAACTATAGGTCACGATCGGATAAGCATCAACGCTGTCCGGATCGCTGACGGCGAAGCGCTCCTGCTCGGTTGGGCGAGCGGCCGCTGCTGCCAGGGCCGCCTGGCCGGCCACCTCGACTGGGCGGACAAAGGTGCCGGCCTTGTTCTGCAAGCTCGCCACAGGCAAGCCAAGGCGGCGCGCAAATCCATACTCGACATAACCAATCGAGCCTTCGCTGATTTTGATCCGCGCCGACACCCCTTCGTTGCCTCGCGCCAGCATGGCCGTTCCGGGCCAGTCGATCCGCTTGCCGACACTCGGTCCGCTGCCTTGCCGCCAGTTGGGGTCGATGGCGGCGAGATGGCTGGTGAAGGCGTGCGTGGTGCCGCTGCTGTCCTGGCGCGCGACCACGACGATGTTTCGCTTCGGCAACTTGAGATCAGGGTTGGCCGCCTGGATGCGCGGATCGCTCCAGAGGGTGATCTTGCCGGAGAAGATATCGACGTAGACGTCGCGCGGCAGCCGCAGATCGCCGCTGACGCCGCTGATGTTGTAAGCCAGCACGATCATGCCGGCGGTCGCTGGCACCATGACGACTCCGCGGCTGATTTGCGATGCTTCCTTCTCGCTGATCCGCGTGTCGCTTGCTCCGAAATCTACCGACCCGGTGATGAAACGGCTGATCCCTTCGCCGCTGCCGACGGAATCGTAGGTCACCGACACTTGAGGATTCGTGGCGCCGTAAACCTGGCTCCACTTCTCGTAGAGCGGCGCCGGAAAGGTTGCTCCCGCGCCCCGCAGCCATACCTTGTGCTCGCCCTCGGCAGCACGCGCCGGTGCAGGTCCAGAAGCCCACGCGGCGAGGCACAGCCCGGCGCAGGCGAACAAGGCCGCCCCGCGGGCAAGGGTTCGAACGATGCGCATTGTTGCCGACCCCTTCCAGACCTAGCTGAATTCGCCGCGGATGTATTCCTTGGTAAGCTGCTCGCGGGGTGCCTCGAAGATCTGCCTCGTTTCACCCATCTCCACGAGGTAGCCAGTCCGCCCCCCCTTTGAAATATCAACAGCAAAGAACGAGGTGATATCGGCCACGCGCATCGCCTGCTGCATGTTGTGGGTGACGATGACGATCGTATAGTCGTCCTTAAGGTCCAGCATCAGCTCTTCGATGCGCCGCGTCGCGATCGGATCGAGAGCCGAGCAGGGCTCATCCATCAGCAGCACGGCGGGATCCGTTGCGATCGCGCGCGCGATGCACAACCGCTGCTGCTGACCACCCGAGAGCGACAGGCCGCTCGCTTTCAGTTTGTCCTTGACCTCGTCCCACAGGGCCGCCCGGCGCAGCGCATGCTCCACCCGCTCATCGAGGTCGCCCCTGAAGCGGTTCAGGCGCAGGCCAAAGGCGACGTTGTCATAAACGCTCATCGAGAACGGGTTGGGCTGCTGGAACACCATGCCGATGTAGCGGCGGACCACCACCGGATCGACCTTGCCGCCGTACACGTCCTGGCCGAGGAAGTGGACGTGGCCTTCGAGCCGAAAGCCAGTGATCATGTCGTTCATGCGGTTGAGGCTGCGCAAGACGGTGCTCTTGCCGCATCCAGACGGACCGATGAAGCCGGTGATCTTGCCCTTCTGGATCGGAACGTGACTGTCCCGCACCGCCAAGAATGTGCCGTAGAAAATCTTCGCGACCTTGCAGTCGATGGCGATCTCACGAGCCGCAGGTTCGCGCGCAGCTGCAGTTCCGGTTGCCGCGGGTTGCATAACAGCCATTGTCGGATGTCCCTTCGCTATCCTTAGGTCTTGGGCCTTTTAAGCCTTGGGCTTGCCCAAGAGGCGGCTCAGCACGTTGAAGACCAGCACGATCAACACAAGCACCAGAGAGGCTGCCCAGGCGAGTTCGATCTGGTTGTCAAATGGCATGCTGGAGAAATTGTAGATCAGGATCGACAGCGACGCCGTCGGCTCCCGCAGGCTCGACAGCCAGTAGTTGCTGAACAGCGCGGTAAACAGAAGCGGCGCCGATTCACCGGCAACGCGGGCGATGCCGAGGATAACCCCGGTGAGGATACCCGGCAGCGCCGTCGGCAGCGTCACCTTCCAAATGGTTTGCGCCCGCGTGCACCCCATGCCCAGCGCCGCGTCCTTCATCTTGCGCGGCACCATCTTCATCGCCTCCTCGGCGGTGAGGATCACGGTCGGCAGCATCAGCACGGAAAGGGCGATACCGCCCGCGATCGCCGAGTAGCCGCCCATGGTCAGCACGACCGCGGCATAAACGAACACACCGGCAAGGATCGAGGGGAACCCCGTCAGCACCTTGGCGAGGAAGCGGGTGATGGCTGCAAGCTTGCTGGTCGGTCCCAGTTCGGCAAGGAAGGTGGCGGCCAGAATGCCGATCGGAATGCTGATCAGTGCAGCGATCCCGACCATGACCAGGGTACCGACGATGGCATTGCCGAAGCCGCCGCCGAGCTCGAACCCGGCCGGCGGCAACTCGGTGAACAGCACCGTGCTCAACCGTGCCCCGCCCTTGACCACCAGCATGTAGAGCACTGAAAAGAGCGGAATGCTGGCGATGAGGGCGACGATCCAAGTGCCCCCGCTCAAGATCGCGCTGCGGAGCGCACGGCGCTCCCCGAGCGTCTTGTTGAGATTGGGCGCGCCGGTGGTGGTCGGAGCCTGCATGACTATGACTTTCCGGAAATTCTGCGCTGAGTCAGGTTGAGGATGAAGGTGCCGATGATGTTGACCACCAGCGTGATAAACAGCAGCACCAGGGCTGCATACATGAGCGCCTGCACCTCGATCCGCCCCGCTTCCGGGAAGCTCGACGCGAGGAGTGCCGCAAGCGTGCTGGCCGGCGAGAACAAGGACAGGCTGATCTGGTTGGAATTGCCGATCAGCATGGCGAGCGCCATGGTTTCCCCGAGCGCGCGGCCGAAGCCCAGCACCATCGCGCTCAAAATCCCGCCGGCAGCGGTCGGCACCATCACCTTCAAGATCGCCTCCCACCGCGTCGCCCCCATGCCGTAGGCGGCTTCCTTGGTTCGGTAGGGCACGAGGTTGAGGGCGTCCTGGGAGATGGCGGCGACCGTCGGCAGGATCATGATGGCGAGGACGATGGTCGCCGGCGCCAGACCCGGCCCGCTCAAAGAGGTGCCGAACAAGGGGATCCAGCCGAGATACTCGTGCAGCCAGTCGGCCAACGGCCGGATCGCCGGAATGACGACAAAGATGCCCCACAACCCGAACACGACGCTCGGGATGGCAGCCAGCATCTCGATGATGGTGCGGAAGACCATCGCCAGTTTCGGCGGCAGGAAGTCCTGCGTCAGGAAAATTGCGACCGTGAGCCCGAAGAACCCGGCGCTGATGAGCGCCAGCAGCGAGCTGTACAACGTCCCCCAAATCTGGGGCAGGATGCCGAAACGCTCGCTCTGCACGTCCCATGTCGAGCTAGTCAGAAAGCTCACGTGGTGATCCCTGATGGCAGGCATCGCCTGGCCACCGATCTCCCACAGGATGTACACGACAAGCGCGATGATAATCGCGGCCGCGACCAGCGTCAGGCTGCGAAATACCCGATCGGACAGGTACTCACCCGATGACGGTGGCCGGGTGATCGCGTCGGCGGGTGCCGCACCGGCGAAAGGGTTCGAAGCCATGATGGCGTTGTCCCTGGTTAGCTCAATTCATCATGTCCCCTAGCAACGACGCAGCGGAAGCGAGCCGCACCCGCCTCCGCCCGCCATTGCTCGGCGGCACTTATTGGATTTGCTGCGAGGCTGCCAATACTTTCTCGACGACGTTCTCCGGAAGCGGAATGTAGCCCATGCTCGTCGAGATCTTCTGTCCCTCTGTTGCAGCGTACTTGACAAAGTCGCGCAAGACCGCCGCTTTCTTGTCATCCTGGTCTTTGTAGAACAGCATCCAAGTGAAGGTCACGATCGGGTAGGCCTCTGCCCCGTCGGGGTCCTCGACCCAGCCGCGCAGATCCGGCCCAAGCTTGGCGGCAGCGAGCGCTGCGACGCCGGTCTCGTCGCCACCGGCGATGAAATTGCCGGACTTGTTCTGCAACAGCGCCGTCTCCGCCTTGGTCAGCTTGGCATAGCCGTACTCGATGTAGCCGATCGCACCTGGTGTCTGCTTGATCGTCGCGGTAACGCCATCGTTCTTCGGCGCGGCCACGAACTTGTCGGAGGTCGGCCACTGCACGGTGGTGCCGCTGCCGATCTTCTCTTTGAAGCTCGGGCTGATGGCGCTCAGGTGCTTGGTGAACACGAAGGTCGTGCCGCTCGAATCCGACCGCCGCACGACGGTGATCGGCATATCAGGCAGTTTGATGTCCGGGTTGGCCGCCTGAATCCGCGGATCGTTCCATTTGGTGATCGCGCCGCCAAAGATGTCCGGATAGACATCGCGCGGCAGCTTGAGGCCCTTCGGACTGCCGGGAAGATTGTAAGCGAGCACGATTTCGCCGCCGGTCATCGGCAGCAGCACCACGCCGCTCTCAACCTTGGCAATCTCGTCGTCCTTCATCGCAGCATCACTGGCCGCGAAATCGACGGTCTTGTTGATGAAATCCTGAATACCAGCGCCGCTGCCCTTGGCCTGATAGTCGATCGTGACGCCCGACGCCTTCTTGCTGAAGTCCTTGAACCAGGCGGAGTACAGCGGGAACGGGAAGCTGGCTCCCGAGCCCACCATACGAACCTCTTGGGCCCTGGACGGTTGCGCGGTACCCACCGCGACGGCACCGATCACACACAACGCGGTTAGCGCCCGCGTCAGGCGCGCGAACAACGGCATTCCCGCTCTCCCTTGTCCCATGTCCTTGGCCGGGACCATAGCAGGTCTCGGTTACACTATGATGACAGTGCCGTCGTATTGGCGGGAAAGATGGGCACGGCACCTGGGGTGGCCCGTCATTGCCCCCCATCGCGAACGTCAAAGCGGCTCCTTCCTGCGCTAAGGCGGTTCGTTTTTCAGCTTCGTTTTTCGGCCTCGATCGTCGGCTTCGGCTGTCGGCGCGGCCGGCCCGCCAATCCGTGCCAGGACCGTCTTTCCGTTTCGATACAAACTCTTAAGCGCATGTCTTGAAACTTTCACGGCGGGGTCATCGGCCGGCCATCGGCGTGGCCTAGAGGAGGCGTCGCCTGGAGGAAAGGCAAGCAATCGGGACAGCGATGCGGCAGCCAACCGGGTTCACAGGACCGCGGTTGGGATTGCCCCGGATTTCGGTCAGCGCGAGGGGAGATCATTCCAATGTCTGAAAGCCAACGGTTCGCAACGTTCAACGCTTCGCTCAATCGTGCAACCGAAGGGGCGCTGATTAGCGATCTGTCGACGACGGCAAACGCGCAGGCGCGCACCATCGCCGAGATCATCCAACGCAGCCATCCGGACGTCGTCCTGATCAACGAGTTCGACTTCGATGCGAACGGAACGGCAGCCCGGCTGTTTCAGGAGAACTATCTCGGCCGCGCCCAAAACGGCGCTGCGCCGGTCACCTATCCCTACGTGTTCAGCGCGCCCTCGAATACCGGCACCGCATCCGGCTTCGACCTCGACAGCAACGGCAGTGCCGTCACCACACCCGGCACGCCCGGCTACGGCAATGATGCCTTTGGCTTCGGCGACTTCCCCGGCCAATACGGCATGCTGTTGCTTTCCAAGTACCCGATCGTCGAAGACCAGGTCCGCACCTTTCAGAAGTTCTTGTGGAAGGACATGCCGGGCGCGCTGCTGCCCGATGATCCGGCAACCGCTGCTGCCGGGGATTTCTACTCCGCCGAGGAACTCGAGGCCTTCCGCCTGTCATCGAAGAGCCACTGGGACATCCCTGTCCTGATCGATGGTGAGATTGTCCACGTTCTCGCCGCGCATCCAACACCGCCGACCTTCGATGGCGCCGAGGACCGCAATGGGCTGCGCAATCATGACGAGATCCGCTTCTGGGCGGATTACGTCACGCCGGGGGAAGGGGGATATATCTACGACGATGCTGGCCAGTACGGTGGCCTCGGCAGCGGCCAGCGCTTTGTCATCATGGGCGATCAGAATGCCGATCCGTTTGACGGCGACTCTGCCGCCAACGCCATCCAGCAGCTGCTCGGCAATCCGCAAATCGACAGCGCGCTGACGCCCACCAGTGCGGGTGCCGTCGAGGCGGCAGCCCTGCAGGGCGGCGCCAACGCCGGCCATCTGGGCAACCCGGTGTACGATACCGCTGATTTCGCCGACACTGCGCCTGGTAACCTTCGTGCCGATTACGTCTTGCCATCGACCTTTGGCTTTGCGGTCGAAGATGCGAAGGTCTTCTGGCCGACGACGGACGATCCGCTTTCGCGGCTGACGGGCAAATATCCGTTCCCCAGCTCCGATCACCGGCTTGTCTATGTCGATGCCGAACTGACGCCTTCGACATCTTCGGCCGACCGCAACACCGTCGACAGCGTCACGTACCTCGGCCAAGCCACTTTCCCGACCGGCTACCTCCTCGACGGTACCGAGGTCGGCGGCCTGTCCGGGCTTACTTACGATGCCGCGAACAAGGTGTTCTACGCCATCTCCGATGACCGCAGCGACATCAACCCCGCCCGCTATTACACGCTGAAGATCGATCTCGCCGACGGTAAGTTCAGCGATGGTGACGCCACCTTCACCGACGTGACGACGCTGCTGCAGGCAGACGGGACGCCTTTCCCGGCCAAGAGCCTGGATCCGGAAGGCATCACGCTCACCAGCCGCGATACGCTTTTCATCTCGTCGGAGGGTGATGCCAATGCGCTGGTTTCCCCCTTTGTCAACGCATTCTCCCTCTCGGGCCAGCAATTCGCCGAACTGCCGGTGCCAGAGAAGTTTCTGCCGACGGCGGACAAATCGGCCGGCATCCGCAACAATCTCGCTTTCGAGAGCCTGACGCTGACGCCAGATCAGCACTACCTGTTCACGGCGACCGAGAACGCGCTTTATCAGGACGGGCCGGCCGCGAGCCTGAGCGACGAAAGCCCGGCGCGCATCCTTCGCTACGACATGACGACCGGCCAACCGGCGGCCGAGTTTGTTTACGTCACCGATCCGGTGGCAGATGCGCCGGTGCCTGCCGGATCGTTCGCAACCAATGGCTTGGTCGAGCTCTTAGCTCTCGACAACACCGGCACGCTGTTGGCGCTTGAACGCGGCTTCTCCACCGGCGTTGGCAACACGGCGAAGCTTTACGAGGTGCTGACCCAGCCGGCGACGGATGTCAGCTCGATCGCCAAGCTCGACGGCCTTGAAGTCGACGCAATCGCTGAGAAGCAGCTCGTGTTCGATCTCGCTAACCTCGGTATCCCGCTCGACAATCTTGAGGCCATGGCTTTCGGTCCGCAGCTCGCCGATGGCCGGCAGAGCCTGTTCGTGCTGAGCGACAACAATTTCAGCAGCACGCAGACGACCCAGCTTCTTGCCTTCGCGGTTGATATCGACACCCTGCCGGCGGTCGCCCCCAGTGTGGAAACGCCGGATCTCGCCCTCAGCGACCCCGCCAACCCCGACGCGCCAGAAGCCGATCCCGATGATCCGGCGATCTGGGTCAACGCTGCCGACCCGGCGCGGAGCCTGGTGGTGACGGCGCTGAAGGACGCCGGGCTCAAGGTCTACGATCTCGCCGGCCACGAGGTGCAGAGCATCGCGCCCGATGACGTCCGCTACAACAACGTCGATATCGTTTACGGCTTCAAGCTTGACGGCAAGTCGGTTGACTTGGCCGTCGCCTCGGATCGGGAGAACGACACGCTCGCGGTCTTCAGCATCGATCCGGTGAAGGGGACGCTCGCTGACGTGACCGCGAAGTCGATCCCGGCCTCGATCTTCGGCTTCGACGATGGGGAGCATACGGCTTACGGGCTCGCTTCCTACACCAGCCCGGTCGATGGCCACTCGTACGTCTTCGTCAGCGAGCGCGCCGGTGCGGGCCTCGCCCAGCTTGAACTGACCGATGCGGGCGATGGCACCGTTGGCGCGCGTACGGTGCGGATGCTGGAATTGCCGGTGCCGACCGGCGATCCCGAGGAATCGCAGTCGGAGGGGATCGTCGTCGACCGGGAAACCGGCACACTCTACGTCGGCATCGAGGCCGGCGGCCTCTACAAGTATTCGGCCGAACCGAATGGCGGCGACGCCTATCAGGTCGTGCACCCGGTGGATGGTCCCCATATCACCGCCGATCTGGAAGGCTTGGCGATCTACTACGGGCCGAACGGAAGTGGTTATCTGATTGCTTCCAGCCAGGGTGACTCGAGCTACGCCGTGTTCTCCCGCGAGGGGACGAATGAATACCTCGGCAATTTCGTCGTCGGTCCCGCGGGCGGCATCGACGGCGCCGAGGAGACAGATGGCCTCGATATCGTCAGCGTGCCGCTGGGAACGGCTTTCCCGCAGGGTCTCCTGGTCGTCCAGGACGGCTCGAACTCGCCGCAGGCCATCGGCCTGGATAACGACGGCGAGGAAGTCCAGAACTTCAGCGCCAACTTCAAGTTCATCCCATGGCAGAACGTCGCCTCTGCCTTCACGCCGGCGCTCACGATAGACACTGCGGCGAGTGATCCGCATGCGCCTGCCGCACACTCGCTGGTCAATGGCGTCGCTGCCGGCGATACCGATCAGACATCAACGGTCCTTTGGACGCGCAGCACGGTGCCGGGCCAGGTTACCTTCGAGCTCGCTACCGACCCGCAGTTCAGCAGCATCGTTCGCTCGGTGCAGACGGCGGTGGCCGATACGACGGTGCCGGTCAAAGCCGAAGTTGCCGGTCTCACGCCCGGTACCGAATACTACTATCGGGCAACCGATGCCGCGGGCGCCGCGGCCGACGGTCACTTCACGACCGCCGCGGCGCTGGGCACTCATGCCGGGTTCAGCCTCGGCGTCAGCGGCGACTGGCGCGGCGAACTCGCACCGTACCCATCGGTCGCCAACGCTCCGGAACAGAACCTCGACCTGTTCGTTGCCCTGGGCGACACCATCTACGCTGACGTTGCGTCGCCGGGTTTGCTGGATGAGTCCGGCGCCGAGAAGGGCCAGGCCGAAACGGCAGCCGAGTACGGGCAGAAGTACGATGAGGTCTACAGCACCCGCTTCGGCGCCAACACGCTCGCCGACCTGCGCGCCTCGACGTCGATCCTGGCTAGCATCGACGACCACGAGGTCACCAACGATTTCTCGGGCGGTGCCGACGTTGCCACCGACTCCCGCTTCACCGATGCCGCCGGCACGCTGATCAACGACAGCACGCTCTACGCAGCCGGCCTGCAGGCGTTCCAGGAATGGCACCCGCTGCACGACGAATACTATGGTTCGACCGGCGATACGCTCACCGCCGGCGAGTACCAGCTTTACCGCTTCAATACCTGGGGCAGCGACGCTGCGACCTTCGTCCTCGATAACCGTTCCTTCCGTGACGCTCCGCTTGAGAACGCCGATCTGACCAATTCGGCCGACGTCGCTCGCTTCCTCGCCCAGTCCTTCGACCCGAGCCGCACCATGCTGGGTGAGGCGCAGCTGGAAGATCTCAAGGCCGATCTCCTGAAGGCACAGGAAGACGGGATTACCTGGAAGTTCGTCATGGTGCCCGAGCCGATCCAGAATTTGGGGCCTCTCAGCGCTGCCGATCGTTTCGAGGGGTATGCGGCCGAACGCACCGAGCTCTTGTCCTTCATCAACACCTCGGGCATCGACAACGTCGTCTTTGTCTCGGCCGACGTCCACGGAACGGCCATCAACAACCTGACGTATCAAACCGCGCCGGGCGGCGCACAGATCGCGACCTCCGCGTTCGAGATCACCACCGGCGCCGTTGCCTATGACGCGCCGCTGGCGATCGAGGCGATGAAGCTGGCTGCTGCGGCCGGATTGGTCTCACCGCAGCAACAGGCCTTCTTTGACAGCCTGCCGATCGCCCCCGACGCCGACAGCCTTCCGAATGACAAGGACGACTTCTTCACAGTCGTGGTCAGCGGCGTCCTCGATCAGGTCGGTTATGATCACCTCGGCCTCGACGACAACCTGCCCGTCGCCGCAGGCAAGATCGACGCGACGCTGACCGCGGGTGATTGGGTGGCGGCCTCGACCTATGGCTGGACCAAGTTCGATGTCGATGCCACGACGCAGAAGCTTACCGTCACGACCTACGGCATCGAGCCCTATGCGCGCGAGGCGATTGAAGCCAACCCCGATGCCTTTTTCGCCAACGATCCGCAGATCGTGAGCCAGTTCGTGGTCAATCCGGTGCTGGCACACACTGCCGGCGCCGACGCCTCGATCCTGGTCGGCTGAGCACACAGTACCGCCGACGTGGGCCAGGCGAACCGCCAAATCTGTTGCCAAGGTGGTTGAAGGCTGGCCCACAGCTCCCGTGGACTGAGGGGGGCGTCCGGTCGGTTCGTCGGCACCTTCACCGCGCCCGAGCGCACCTACTCCCGCTCCGCCGCGGGACGCGCTCCCAAACCCCGCGCTCTGCGTTGGCGGATCGCGGAGTTTGGGTCCGGCTTGCCTTGCGGGGGTGTCCGCGCTGCGGCCGCCTCACCTGTCCTTGGTGTGGTAGATGCGGTTCGGCATCATGTCGACGGCATGCGCGACGCGGTTGGTGTAGTTGAAGAAGGCGGCGACGTCGGCAATGTCGAAGATGTCCCGATCGGAGAAGCCGACATCACGCAAGCGCTGCCGGTCCGGCTCGGCGATCTCGTGCGGGGCGACGGTGAGCTTCCAGGCGAAATCGAGCATGGCGCGCTGGCGCGGCTCAAGCTCGGCGACCCGGTAGTTCATCACCATCATCTCGCCGAGCTCGGGATCGCCGGAGAGCTCGCGCACGGCTTGGCCATGGGCGACCAGGCAGTAGTAGCAGCGGTTCGCCGACGAGACGACGACGGAGATCATCTCGCGTTCGAGCTTGGAGAGCCCGCAGGTCTCCTCGTCCAGCATCAACTGGTTGTAGAAGGCGCTGAACACGCGGAATTTCAGAGGATTGATCGTGTACGCGCGCAGCACGTTGGGGATAAGCCCCAGCTTTTCCTGGCACTTGCGGAAGTACTTCTGAATGTCCGCCTCAAGCGTGCTGTCGTCTTCCGGCAGTTCCATCTTGATGATGTGATCCGGCTGCGGCATTGCCCGTCTCCTTTTCTATTTGTTGAACCCTCTATCTTCCCTCACTGCGGTAGCGCACTGGCCGCACTGGCGGAGCCAGTGATCGGCGAGTACCAGCGCAACCATCGCTTCTGCGACCGGCACCGCGCGGATGGCAACGCACGGGTCGTGGCGTCCCTTGGTGACGATTTCTGCGTCCTCGCCGGCAACGCTCACCGTCTGCTGCGGCTTTGCGAGCGAGCTCGTGGGCTTGATCGCCAGCCGGCAGACGATGTCCTGACCGGTCGAGATGCCGCCCAGTACGCCGCCTGCGTTGTTGGAGAGAAACGTCACCGCTCCGTCCGCCATCCGCATGGCGTCGTTGTGGTCGCCGCCGGGCATGGCGGCGGCGGCGAAGCCGGCCCCGATCTCGACCCCCTTGACGGCGGGAATGCTCATCAGGGCCTTCGCCAAGTCGGCATCGAGGCGGTCAAAAACAGGCTCGCCGAGGCCTGCCGGAACGCCGCATGCGACAACCTCAACGATCCCGCCAGCAGACGAGCCGGCACGGCGCACCTCATCCAGGAACGCTACCCAATGCGGCACGGTCGCCGCATCCGGGCACCAGAAGGGATTGCGCTCCGTCTCCTCCCAGTCCCAGCGGGCACGCTCGATGGCACTCGTTCCGACCTGGACCAGGGCGGCGCGGATGCTGACCGACGCCACCACCTTGCGCGCGATCGCGCCGGCGGCAACCCGCATCGCCGTCTCCCGCGCGCTGGAGCGGCCGCCGCCGCGGTAGTCGCGGATCCCGTACTTGCGCCAGTAGGTGTAGTCGGCGTGCCCCGGGCGGAAGAGATCCTTGATCGCGCCGTAGTCCTTGGAGCGCGCGTCCTCGTTCTCGATCAGGAGGCCGATTGGCGCGCCTGTTGTCATCCCCTCGAACACGCCCGAAAGGATCCGCACCTGGTCGGCCTCGCGGCGCTGGGTGGTAAAGCGCGACTGCCCCGGCTTGCGGCGATCGAGAAACGGCTGAATGTCGGCTTCGCTTAAGGCAAGCCGTGGCGGGACGCCGTCGACGATCGCACCAATGGCAGGGCCGTGGCTTTCGCCGAACGTGGTGACGCGGAATGCTTCGCCGAAGGAATTGCCGGCCATCGTCTAGGACTGGGGCGTGAACGACTCCAGGAGCGCGCGAACGTCGGGCGCGGAGTCGGCGGACATCATGCCGATCACGTTGTAGCCGCAGTCGACGTAGTGGACCTCCCCGGAGACACCGGATGACAGATCGCTCAGGATATAAACGCCGGCGCCGGCAACATCGTCCAAGGTGACATTGCGGCGCAGCGGGGCGTTGTACTGGTTCCAGCGCAAGATGAAGCGGAAATCGCCGATGCCCGAGGCGGCGAGCGTCTTCATCGGCCCGGCGGAGATCGCGTTGACGCGGATGTTCTGCCGGCCGAGATCTGCCGCGAGGTAGCGGACGCTTGCCTCCAGCGCAGCTTTTGCCACCCCCATCACGTTGTAGTGCGGCATCACCCGCTCCGCGCCCATGTAGCTGAGCGTCAACAGGCTGCCGCCGTTCGGCATCAGCTTTTCCGCCTGCCGGCACACTGCGGTGAACGAATAGCACGACACCAGCATCGTCTCGGCGAAGTTCTCGGCCGTGGTGTCGACGTAGCGGCCCTTGAGCTGCTCCTTGTCGGAAAACGCGATCGCGTGCAGGACGAAATCGAGGCTGCCCCAGCGCTCGGCCAGCGTGGCAAAGACCTGATCGAGCGAGGCGGTATCGGTTACGTCGCAGGGCAGGACCAAATCGCAGCCGAGCGACTGCGCCAGCGGCAGCACGCGCTTGCGCAGCGCCTCGCCCTGATAGGTGAAAGCGACTTCGGCGCCATGCGCGACCGCCGCCCGGGCAATGCCCCAGGCGATCGAACGGTCATTGGCCACGCCCATGATCAGGCCGCGCTTGCCGGCCAACAGCGCTGCAGTCTCGGTCATCCGGTGTTCGGTCCTAGCCCTGTTGCAAGGCGCGGCGGGCGCCGCTCCAGAACGAAACAGCGGGCCCTAGCCGTCGGCTGCCATCCGTTTCGAGTCCGTGATCGCGCGCCTCGATTGGCAGTCGCGGTCTGACTCCCCGACCGTCGCCATATCGGAAGGGGCGGGATCCGTCAATGATTGCCGCTCCGCTGCGCGTCCTGGCCCTCATTTGCTCCTTAGACGGAGCCGGATTTCTTGGCGGACGGCCTCCGGCAGCTCGTCTAAGGCTTCTTCGACCGTGTGCAGGGCGCGGCGCGCGGCATACAGCTGATCGAGGAGGGAGAGAACAAGGCCTAAGGCTTCGTCGCCGACCAGGAACTCGCCGCGCAGCTCACGGATAAGCGCAATGCGCGCCTCGTCCACTTCATCGAAGACCGGGCCGTGCGGCGTCAGCTGCGGTCGCACCCACTGCTGGTCGATCCACGCGTTCAGTTCGACACGCTCCAGGCTGTAGCAGGTGAGGATCTCTTCGAATGTCGCCATGGTTCGCGGTTCCGGTTCAGCGTTGACGCACACGATAGGTGTGCCGCTCTGCCCACTCGCGCACGAAGCGCTCCAGCTCTGGGTCGATCCGCTCCGGCAGGATAACCTGCAAGGTGACGTAGAAGTCGCCGCGCGGACCGCCGCCGGAGGGCGGAGCACCCTTGCCGCGCACGCGCAACCGCATGCCCGAGTTCGATCCGCGGGGGATGGTGAGGCTGACCGGTCCGTCGGCGGTTCCAACCTCGATCTTGCCGCCGAGAACCGCCTCGGGCAGGCTGATCGGTAAGTCAGCGTAAATATCGGTGCCCTCGCGCCGCATCTGCGGATCCGGGCGCACCTTCACCTCCAGATGCAGATCACCCGCTTTGCCGCCGCCGCCGGGCATGCCCTGGCCGCGCAGCCGCAGAACCTGGCCGTCCTCGGTGCCGGGCGGTATGGTGACCTTGACCTTGCGGCCGTCCGGAAGGACCATTTCGCGGGTCGCGCCGTTGACTGCATCGAGGAAGTCGACCTCGACCTGCTGCCGCACATCCATCCCGCGCGTCCGTGCCTCGCGCCTCTGGCCGCGGAACAGTTCAGCGAAGATATCGGTTCCCTCGAAGTCGCGGAAAAACTGGCCCGGATCCGTATAGCGGTTGCCGGGGTCGGCTTCGGCAAAGTCGCGGTAGAATCGCCGCTCGGCCTTTGGCGCACCGGAGGCATCGATCTCGCCGCGGTCGTAGCGGGCCTTCTTGTCCGGATCCGAAAGGAGGTCATAGGCTGACGCGACCTCCTTGAACCGATCCTCGGCCTTGGTGTCGCCAGGGTGCAGATCCGGGTGCAGATCGCGGGCAAGCTTCCGATAGGCCTTCTTGATCTCCTTGCTTCCGGCGTCCTTGGGAACGCCCAGCACCGCATAAGGATCGCGCATGCGTGACTCGCAGCTCCGCTCTACGATCAGACCGTACAGCCGCCAGCATACTCCAAGCACGCCCCGCGCGACATCGCGAGATCAAGCCGGCTCGATGCGACGGTACGGCCCGTGAAAGGTGCGGTGGAGTAGGGAGACTTGCGCGACTCGCAGCTGCGCAGCGCCGCCGATGCGGTGCGAGTGATCAACTGAAGTGAGGAAACGATTCGCGATCGAAGAGGTCGGAGCTGGCAGGCGTACGGTGCCGCGGCTCTACTCCTCCATCTCCCCTGCCGGCGACGTGATCTCGGCGCCCTCGCGCGCCTCGGCGTAGGCCAAAACACGCACGAGCTGGAACAACCGCTTGCGCACGGTCGGGTCGGGGATGCGAAAATAGTTGTGCATCATCTCGAACGCTTCGCGGGAGTTCATGGGATTGACATCCATGGCTACCGCCGGCTGGTCCGACAAGCCCAAGCTCGGTTCCGGCATGCCGATCGCTTCCGGCATGACACCGTCGAAGAAGAAGGACACGTCGACTCCCAGTGCCTTCGAGATCTTGAACGGGTTACTGGCGCCGACGCGGTTGGTGCCGCTCTCGTACTTCTGGATCTGCTGGAAGGTCACGCCGATGGCCTGTCCCAGCTTGGTCTGGCTGACGCGCAGGCCGACCCGGCGGCCGCGGATCCGCGTACCGACGTGCCTGTCTATAGGGTCAGGACCCTCTTCGGAGATCGGGTTCTTCATAAGGGGTAAAATTACGCCAAGTTGTACCTATTTGTCGAGACTCACGGAACGTTCCGTATCTCGTTTCTTGCTGCGGCCGGCACCTCATGCTTCGCTCAGGCTTGCGAAAAGTTGCACGGAAGCGTCCGCTTGCAGCCTCGGACACCCCTGGTTCCCCCTTAAACGGCTATGAAGCGCCTTGCCGCAACGGAGACGGCCGAGCCGCGGCGCCCTCCAGGCCTGCCGCTGAATGAAGAGTCTAGCAATAAAAGAGACAGAAACTTGAGTATGACTAAGCGTATCCCTTAGTAGCGTCTGCCAGTCCTCAAGACGTAATCCCTGTGATATTTATAATCAAGCGCCGCGATATCCTAGATAACTTGAAGCACTGCTATCTTGCCGATAGATCCGGCTGCCTTGTTGCGGCCTACGACCGGAAGTTGCCAGGTTCGCTGCTGGGACATTTTGGCGAGCGCGTTCAACGTCGTCGTCCGCCTCGCATATCAGCGGAGGCAGCGTTATCACGAGTCGCGTCGGCAGGTCGAGCGTCTCCTCCCCACGATCGCCAATGGCATGGATGATATCGCCGAGTGCAGCGACTCGATCGGGAGATTCACGCCCGAGCAAGGTTGTCGCTGCACAACATATTGAATCGCGTGCAGTTTCGGCACAAACAGGATGTAGGCTCTGTTTGTGCCAGTGCACTAGGGACGTCACGCCTTCCGGTGCGCTGCTTTCGCCGCACGCCGTGGCAGCACCGATTCGCGATTGCTCGAACGTCCGGGGACGTGACCCCCGTTCGCTCTCACGGCCACGGTTTACGGCGATTGGCGCCGATTCTTAACGCCGTTCCGCCGCCAGACGTTTCCGGGCGGCGCGGCTGCGGGACAAGGAACGGGCGGCACGCCGCTGCCGAGATAAGGCGAAAGCGAGGGAGGGGGACCATATGTTGATTCGCTTTCGGCCGCGAAACCATATACTGATCACGTCGTCATGAAGAGAAGCTTGAGCAAGCCCGCAGCCGCTGCAGCAGCCGCCCCTGGGGCCGCCCCCTCCGCTGCGGCCGGCGACCTGTTCGCTGGCCTCGATCGCCCGGCGTCGTCCTATTCGGCGCACGATATCGAGGTGTTGGAAGGCCTGGAGCCGGTGCGCCGACGGCCGGCAATGTTCATCGGCGGCACCGATGAGCGGGCTCTGCACCACCTCGTCGCGGAACTCCTCGACAATGCGATGGACGAGGCCGTCGCCGGCTACGCCAACCGGATCGAGATCGAACTTGCCGCCGACGGTTGGGTCAGCGTGCGCGACAACGGCCGCGGTATCCCGGTCGAGCCGCACCCGAAGTTTCCCAACCGGACCGCGCTCGAAGTCATCCTGACGACGCTGCACGCGGGAGCCAAGTTCGGCACCAAAGCCTATACGGTGTCGGGCGGCCTGCACGGCGTGGGGCTCTCGGTGGTGAATGCGCTCGCCGAGCAGCTCATTGTCGAGGTCGCGCGCGAGCGGACGCTGTGGCGCCAGACCTATCGCCAGGGCGCGCCGGAAGGACCGCCCGCGAATCTGGGACCGGTGGCCAACCGCCGTGGTACGGTCGTCACCTTCCGCCCGGATGCCGCCATCTTCGCCGACGGGATCACGTTCCGCCCGGCCACACTTTACCGGATGGCGCGCTCCAAGGCCTACCTCTACCGCGGCGTCGAACTGCGCTGGGCCTGCGATCCTGCGCTGCTAACCGGCGAGGACGACGGCGTGCCGGCGCGCGAGGTCATGCGCTTTCCTGGCGGCTTGTGCGATTTCCTCGCGGCGGCACTCGGTGACCGCCCGGTGCTGACGCCCCAGCCGTTTTTCGGCGAGGCAACGGCAGGCCCGCACGCCCGCGTCGAGTGGGCGGTCGCTTGGCCGGCCGACGCCGAGGGCTTCTGTCACTCCTATTGCAACACCGTGCCGACACCGGACGGCGGCACCCACGAGGCAGGCTTGCGGGCTGCAATCGCACGCGGTCTCAAGGCCCATGGCCAGCTCATCCGCAACAAGGCAGTCGACAAGGTGACGGCCGAAGACGCCCTCGGCGGCGCCTGCGTGCTGCTCTCCGTGTTCCTTGCACAGCCGGAGTTCCAGGGCCAGACCAAGGAGCGGCTGACCACGCCGGCGGCCACGAAGCTGGTCGAAGCGGCAGTCGGCGATCATTTCGATCACTGGCTGGCGCAGTCGCCGGAAGCGGCGTGTGAGCTGATCGCAGCCCTCATCGAGCGTGCCGACGAGCGGATCCGCCGTCGCCAGGACCGGCGCACCAAGCGCCAATCGGCGACGCGCAAACTGCGGCTGCCGGGCAAGCTCGCCGACTGCACGCGGGAAGCCGCCGCCGGAACGGAGCTGTTCATTGTTGAGGGCGATTCCGCCGGCGGTTCGGCAAAACAGGCGCGCAATCGGGATACCCAAGCCGTTCTGCCTCTGCGCGGCAAGATCCTCAATGTCGCCAGCGCGGCGAGCGGCCGCCTGCAGGCCAATCAGGAACTCACCAACCTGATCGAGGCGCTGGGGTGCGGCTCCGGCCGGAACTTCCGGCGCGAGGATCTTCGTTACGAAAAAGCCATCATCATGACTGACGCCGACGTCGACGGCGCCCATATCGCTTCGCTGCTGCTCACCTTTTTTTTCCGCGAGCTGCCGGCCTTGGTGGAGCACGGTCATGTCTATTTGGCCGTGCCGCCGCTATATCGCTTGAGCCGTGGCACCACTACGCTCTACGCGCGGGATGACGCCGATAAGGAGCGGCTCATGAAAGCGGCGTTCGCCGGCCGCGGCGCGGTTGAAATCAGCCGGTTCAAGGGGCTAGGCGAAATGCCGGCCGATCAGCTGCGCAAGACCACGATGGCCCCGGAAAGCCGCACCCTCCTGCGCGTCGTGCTGCCGCCGGCAGGAGCAACAGCCGAGCGGGCCGACACGGAAACGTTGATCGAGGCCCTCATGGGGCGAAGGCCGGAGCGCCGCTTCGCCTTCATCGTGCAGCACGCGCCGCATTCCAACGAACTCGACATTTAGGCGGCAATCGGCTATCCCGCAATTGCGGGCGGTGTGGCGGCGTTTCGTGCCCACGCGGCGGTTGCGATCGAAGCCGGCCAAGGGATCGCGTTCAAACGCGAACAGGAGTCGCCTCAGGCCCGGCGGCAGGGTGATGTCCGTGAGGCACGTTGCCTGACTGCGCGCTTTCCATGAGTCCCACAGACAGAGTGCCCTCGTTCGGGTAATCTCGACAGTTCAAGATTGATCCGTTCACCAGACTCACAAGCAGTAGGTCTCCCATGAAGGTCGTCGTACTCGCCGGCGGTTACGGAAGCCGGCTCGCCGAGGAAACCACCGTTCGCCCGAAGCCGATGGTCGAGATCGGTGGCTATCCGATCCTCTGGCACATCATGAAGATTTTCGACCACCACGGCTTCAAGGAATTCGTGCTCGCGCTCGGTTATATGGGCCAGGCGATCAAGGACTACGTCGAGAACTACGTCAAGAATAACAGTCACGTGAAGGTCGACTTTAAGAACGGAAACGTCACCTATACGGACTATCAGCCTCTCGATTGGTGTGTCGACCTCGTGGATACCGGTCGAACCACCCTGACTGGTGGCCGCGTCAAGCGCGTCGGTCCCTTTCTGAACAACGAAACCTTCATTTGCATCTACGGTGACGGCGTCACAGACCTCAACATTGCCGAGCTGGTGCGCTTTCATCGCTCCCACGGCAAGCTTGCGACGCTCACGGCCGTCCGCCCGTCCGCCCGCTTTGGTCACGTCGAATTCGACGGCCAATTGGTTCGCGAATTCAACGAGAAGCCGCAGACGGCCGAGGGCTGGATCAACGGCGGCATCTTCGTGTTCGAGCCGCAGGTGCTCGACTACATCGACGGCGATCACACCGATCTGTCGCGCGAACCGCTCGAGCGCCTTGTCAGGGAAGGCCAACTGATGGCGTACAAGCATACGTCCTTCTGGCAGTGCATGGACACGTTGCGCGAGAAGTTTCTGCTCGAAAACCTGTGGGAAACCGACCGGGCGCCCTGGAAGCTGTGGTCGTAGCGGCTGGGTCGCCGGAAAGCGTCCGAAAAAGGGACGGCAGTCCGGCGCACACCGTCTCAATGGCAGCCTGAGTGGAGCGATCTGACGCTTGCATGCCAAACGTCACATCGCTCCATCCACTAACCGATTGATCTAGTGGATCGATTCAGCTAGCGCACTGGCACAAACAGAGCGTAGATCCTGTTTGTGCGGAAAGTGCACGCGATTAACTATGTTGTGCAGCGACAACCTTGCTCGGGCGTGAATCGCCCGATTGGGTCGCTGCACTAGGGAAACAGCGGGCGCTGGCTGAGCCCCGTTGTCTCCGCCAGGCCGGCGATCACGTTCATATTCTGGATCGCTTGGCCGGACGCGCCCTTGACCAGGTTGTCGATCACCGAGAAGACAATCGCGCGGCCGGCGATGCGGTCGGCGAAGACGCTGATCAGGCAGTGGTTCGAGCCCCGCACATGGCGCGTGGCCGGGACGGCGCCGGCATCCAGCACCCTCACGAACGGTTCGCTCGCGTAGCGCTCGGCAAGCGTCGTGCGCAGGCGGTCGGCATCGGTGCCCTTGGTCATCCGGACGTAGATCGACGACAGAATGCCGCGGTTCATCGGCATCAGGTGCGGTGTGAAGTTGACGCGCAGTGCCTGGCCGGCGGCGCGCGAGAGGCCCTGCTCGATCTCCGGGGCGTGCCGGTGCTGGGCAACGCCATAGGCGTGCACGCCCTCGGCGACTTCGGCGAACAGCGATCCTTCCTTTGCTGCCCGGCCGGCGCCGCTGACGCCCGACTTGGCATCGATCACGATGTCGCCGGGATCGATCAGCCGCGCCTCAAGCAGCGGCACCAGCGGCAGCTGGATCGAGGTTGGATAGCAGCCGGGGCAGGCGATGATGCGCGCGTCCTTGAGCCGATCGCGCGCGAACTCGGTCAGGCCGTAGACGGCTTGTGCCTGCAGCTCCGGCGCCTTGTGCGGCAGGCCGTACCACTGCGTGTAGACGGCCGGATCGGCAAAGCGGAAGTCCGGCGACAGATCGATCACCCGCACGGAGGGCGGCAGGCCAAGGCACAACTCCTGTGCGGCGCCATGGGGCAGCCCCAGGAAGGCGACATCGACCTCGCTCCATGCCACCTGATCGGTTGAGACCAGCCGGTCGGGAAAGCGGCCGCCGGCGCCCTGGGCGAGGTGCGGAAAGACCTCGCCTAACGTTTGGCCGGCTTTGCGGTCACCCGTGAGCGCGACCAGCGCGACGCCGGGGTGATCCGCCAACAGGCGCACCAGTTCAGCGCCGGTGTAGCCACTGGCGCCGACGATGGCGACGCGGAGCGGTTTCGTGTCCACGACCGAAATCCCTTGAACCCGCCTTGAAATTCGCCCGGCTTGTGGGCTCGCCGTCCCGGCCGCCAGGGGGCAGAGCGGGACGGAGCGCCGGTTGCCGCCCGGTGAACGCCTAGCGCTTCGAGAACTGGAAGCTGCGCCGCGCCTTGGCTCGGCCGTACTTCTTGCGCTCGACCGCGCGCGAATCGCGGGTGAGGAAACCGCCGCTCTTCAGAACCGAACGCAGGGCCGGCTCGAAATTCACCAGCGCCCGGCTGATTCCGTGGCGGACGGCACCAGCCTGACCGGACAGGCCGCCACCAGTCACCGTGCAGACGACATCGAACTGGCCGGTCCGCGCCGCCGTGGCAAACGGCTGGTTGATCAGCATCCGGAGGATGGGGCGGGCGAAGTAGGTGCTGTGATCGCGCCCGTTGATGGTAATCGTGCCGCTGCCGCGCTTGACCCAGACACGCGCGACTGCCTCCTTGCGCCGTCCGGTGCCGTATGCCCGGCCGTGGCGGTCGAGCTTTGGCTGTGGCGTCATGTCAAGCGCGTGTTCGCGCGCCAGCCCACTGCTCGCCAGCTGTTGGAAATCCGTCAGTGTCGTCGTCTGCTCGGCCATCGTCGGGACCACTCGCGTCCTGTCTAGCGTTTGTTCTTCGGGTTGAGCGCCGCGACATCGAGCACGGCCGGCTGCTGCGCTCCATGCGGATGATCGGGGCCGCCGTAGACGCGCAGCTTCTTCATCACCATCCGCCCGAGCGGGGAGCGTGGGACCATCCGCTCAACGGCCTTCACGATCACCCGTTCCGGATAACGGCCGTCGAGAATCTGGGCGATCGTCCGCCCCTTGATTCCGCCGGGATGACCGGTGTGCCAGTAGAACACCTTGTCATCGCGCTTGTGTCCTGTCAGCCGCACCTTCTCCGCATTGACGACGATGATGTGATCGCCGCAGTCGACGTGCGGGGTGAAGCAGGGCTTGTGCTTGCCGCGCAGCCGCATCGCGATAATGCTGGCAAGCCTGCCAAGAACGACCCCTTCGGCATCGACCAGAAACCAATTACGCTTAATTTCCGCAGGCTTTGCGGAGTACGTCGGCATTGACTATCCCCGGAATTAAGACACAAACAACCGTGCCCGCGGCCAGCGCGCGCAGCGACCTTCGCCCGAAGGGGGGTGCATAGGCCAACGTGAAGGCCCAAGTCAATATGGAAGCGTTGCCTGCCGCGCGCTTTCGCGTCGTATCCGGCCGGAGAGGGTATTGTTTCTGCGCCGGATTAATGATTTGCTTGCAGGTGCGAAAGGCGGCTGCCGAGCGGAGCGTCTCGGGCACGGAGCGTTCGGCGCAGGCATACGGTTAGGGTCGAGAGGATGACGTTCCCATGCCGATGATTCAATGGACGCAGGAGTTCACAACGGGCGTCGAGGCCATCGACAATGATCACAAGGTCCTGATCAGCCTGATCAACCAGCTAGGTGAAGCGATCCGCAGCGGCGAACCGCAACCGACTGTGCGACGGGTCCTGGACGAGCTTGTCGAGTACACCTCGTACCACTTCAACCGCGAGGAGGCCTTGATGGAGGCCTGCCGCTATCCAGATCTTGAGGCGCACCGGCGGACGCACACGACGCTCAAGGTGCAGGTCGCCGATATCCGTGATCGCTACGCCCGCCACCCGGAGGCCGTGCACGCGCGCGAGATCCTGGCGCTGCTGAAGAACTGGCTGAGCGCGCACATCATGGGCCGGGACAAGCTCTATGCCCCGTTCATGGCCGCCAAGCGTGAGGAAGTGAGCGCTGCCGCCGATAGCTTCACGGCCCGGACGGCGGGCAGTGCGCCGGCGATGGCGGCGCAGCAGCACTTGGCCGCCGTTCAGCCGTAAGGTGAGGCGCCCCGTCAGGCGTCCCGCTCGGCCGGCGGAATTGAGTAGGTGCCCGTAGCGTGGGCTACGGGCTCGTCGTGACCGTCTGAATGGACCGTTACGTCCATCACCGCGAGGCGCCTGCCGAGCTTCAGAATTCGTCCCTCGGCAATCAGATCGCTGGGGCTTGCCCGATGCAGGAAGTTGATGTTGAAGCTGGTGGTTACGGCCAGCTTGATCTTGCCGATGCGCGACATGGCGACTGCGAACATGCAGGCATCGGCAAGAGCCATGATCATCGGGCCGGCAATCACCCCGCCCGGTCGCACCATCGAGGGCTTGAAGGGAAGCCGCAAGCGGGCCGTGCCGCTGCCGATGGTGTCGGTGCGCATGCCCATTTCGTGCGCCCATGGGAGCTCAGAGCGAATGATCTCGTCGAATTCGGCAACCGTTAGCTTCGACATCGTTGTTGCTCCCGCACGCATGCAGTTCCAGCGGGCGCCCGTGTAGGCGCCCTGAAAGCGGCCGTCAAGGCGAACCCCAGGGACCGTGACCACGATCATCCTTCTTGCGTTCGTGAGCAAGCAATTCGATCATGACGATCGACCGGCCGAACGCCCCAAGCCAGCTCCAGAGGACTGAAGACCATGACATCGCTGCCACAGCCAGAGACCATCGACCCGCTTCTCCTCGTCACGCGCGATAACCACGGCGTGGTGACGCTGACGCTCAATCGGCCTGCCAGCTTCAACGCGTTGTCGATGGCGCTGATGGACAGCCTGAAAAGCGCCCTGATCGAATTGGGCAATGATCCCTCGGCACGGGTTATCATCCTCGCCGGCAGTGGCAAGGTGTTCTGTGCCGGCCATGACTTGAAGGAGATGCGCGCAGACACGAGCGAGGACGGGATCCGGCGGGTTTTCGAGCTGTGCAGCCAGGTCATGCAAGCGATCACCCGCTGTCCCAAGCCGGTGATCGCGCGCGTGCATGGGATCGCGACCGCCGCCGGCTGCCAGCTAGTTGCCAGCTGCGATCTCGCCGTTGCCGAAGCCGGCACACGCTTTGCCGTCTCCGGCATCAACCTCGGCCTGTTCTGCGCGACGCCGATGGTGGCGCTCTCGCGCGCGATCCCGGCGAAGGCAGCGCTCGAGATGCTGCTGACCGGCGAGTTCATCGATACCGAGACAGCGCTGCGCCTCGGCCTCGTCAACAAGGTAGCGGCGAAGGGCGAGTTGGACGTGGTGGTGGATGGCTTGGCACAGACCATCGCCGCCAAATCACCGGCGGCGGTCGCGCTTGGCAAGCGGTTGTTCTGGCGGCAGCGCGAGGTGCCGACAGGAATGGCTTACGAGCTGGCGTGCGACGTCATGACCCGGAACATGATGACCGAGGATGCGGCGGCCGGTATCGACGCGTTCATCAACAAGCAGCCGACGCCGGCTTGGAAGGGACGATGAGCGCAGCGCCGTCGGCGCTCGTCTACGACGACACATGGCTGCGCGGCATTCTTGCCGGCGTGCGACGCATTGCGATTGTCGGCGCCAGCGCCGATTTCATGCGCCCCTCGCACTGGATCATGGCGTTCCTGCAGGAGCGCGGCTACAGCGTCGTCCCGGTCAACCCGAAGCTCGCCGGCACGCGGCTGCTGAACGAGGTCGTCTATGCCCGGCTCGCAGACGTGCCGCCGCCGATCGATCTGGTTGACATTTTTCGCGCCAGCGCCGCCGCCGGCGACTGTGCGGATGACGCGATTGCGCTGCGCGGCTCGCACGGAATTGGCACGATCTGGATGCAGACGGGGGTGCGTAACGACGCTGCAGCCGCCCGCGCACAGCGGGCGGGGCTATCGGTCGTCATGAACCGGTGCCTGAAAACCGAGGTCCTCCGCCTGCTCGGCGGTCCCTGATACAGGGGGGTGCGGGCAAGAGAGAAGTCCTGCTTGTGCAGCAAGTGCAGGCGATTCAATACGTTGCGTAGCGGTAACCTTGCACGGGCGTCAATCGCCCGATTAGGCCGCTGCACCAAACCCAGCATCGCACCATAAAGCAAGGGCTCCACCTCCCGTCAGGAAGGTGGAGCCCTCTCGCGCAAGCGGCTCGGATGCTCGCGTACTAGGACGAGTAGTACATCTGGAACTCGATCGGGTGGGGGGTGTGCTCGAAGTTGTACACTTCCTCCCACTTGAGCTCGATGTAGCTGTCGATCAGATCATCCGTAAAGACGTCGCCTTTCTTGAGGAACTCGCGGTTCTTGTCGAGCGTCTCAAGTGCTTCGCGCAGTGAGCCGCACACCGTCGGCACGGCCTTGAGCTCTTCTGGCGGCAGGTCGTAGAGGTTCTTGTCGATGGCGTCGCCGGGGTGGATCTTGTTCTGAATGCCGTCGAGGCCGGCCATCAGCATCGCCGCAAACCCCAGGTACGGGTTGCAGGTCGGATCGGGGAAGCGAACTTCGACGCGCTTGCCCTTGGGGTTCGACGTGAACGGAATGCGGCACGACGCAGAGCGGTTGCGTGCCGAGTAAGCGAGCAGCACCGGCGCCTCGAAGCCGGGGATCAGCCGCTTGTAGCTGTTGGTGGAAGGATTTGTAAACGCGTTCAGGGCTTTGGCATGCTTCATGATGCCGCCGATGTAGTACAGGGCCATATCCGAGAGATCGGCATAGCCCGAACCGGCAAACAGCGGCTTGCCGTCACGCCAGATCGATTGGTGGGTGTGCATGCCCGAGCCGTTGTCGCCGGTCACCGGCTTCGGCATGAACGTCGCCGTCTTGCCGTAGGTTTGCGCGACCATATGCGTGCAGTACTTGTAGATCTGCATATTGTCGGCGGCGCGGACGAGGGTCGAGTACACGAGGCCCAGTTCGTGCTGGCTGGGCGCCACCTCGTGATGGTGCTTGTCCATCTCGAGGCCCATCTCCTGCATCGTCGAGACCATCTCGGCACGCAGGTCCATGGCCGAGTCGACAGGCGGCACCGGGAAGTAGCCACCCTTGATCGGCGGCCGGTGGCCGGCATTGCCTTCCGGAAGGATCCGGCCGGTGACGTACGGACCCTCGTCTGAACTGAACTCGTAGAAACAGTTGTTCATCTTGACGTCGTAGCGCACGTCGTCAAAGACGAAGAATTCGGCTTCTGGGCCAAAGTAGGCGGTATCGCCGATTCCGGTCTGCGCCAGGTAAGCCTCTGCCTTCTTGGCGATCGACCGCGGGTCGCGCACATAGGGTTCGCCGGTCGAGGGCTCGATGACGTCGCAGAAAAGGATCAACGCCGCTTGAGCGGCAAAGGGATCCATAACGGCGCTCGTGGCGTCGGGGATCAGCGCCATGTCGGACTCGTTGATCGCCTTCCAGCCGACGATGGATGAGCCGTCGAACATGATCCCGTCGGTGAACGCGTCTTCACCCACGAACTCGGTGGTCATGGTCAGGTGCTGCCACTTCCCGCGCGGGTCAGTGAAGCGCAGATCGACAAATTTGACCTCGTTCTCCTTCAGGACCGACAGTACATCCGCTGCCGTCTTACAGTTCAAAGTCATTGTGCTTCCCTTTGGTCCCTCTAACTTGGCTGGTTGAACGCACCGGCCGGGCGCCGGCGCTAAGATGGTGACCGAGGCTCAGATTGCCTCGTTGCCGCGCTCTCCCGTCCGCACCCGGATCGCGTCCTCGATGGTCGAAATGAAGATCTTGCCATCGCCGATCCGGCCCGTGCGTGCGGCTTGCTGGATCGCCTCGATCGCGCGTTCGACGAGATTGTCTTCGACGACCAACTCGATCTTCACCTTCGGCAGGAAGTCCACCACGTACTCGGCGCCGCGATAGAGTTCGGTATGCCCCTTCTGGCGGCCGAAGCCCTTTGCCTCGAGAACGGTGATGCCTTGCAGGCCCATCTCGTGCAATGCCTCCTTCACCTCATCGAGTTTGAAGGGCTTGATGATCGCTTCAATTTTCTTCATCCATCCTCGCCTTTTTCCGCCGAGCCGAGCCGCCTCCGTGCGCCAGACCAGAGGCGGGTGTTCGCCGCAGGGTCCCATGGCCGATCGTGAGTTGCGCGCGATCAGCAAGCATAGATCGTGCCATGCGGCCATGATGCGACGCTTCGCCGCCGCGGCAGTGCTTATTGCGCCTGGATGCACGCGGAAGCGGCGCGCACTTTGCCAAAATCAGCGGCAAATGCCAATCTTTACGGCGGGACCGTTCCATGCGGCGGAAGGAAGACCATGATGGACGGAGTTGAGCGGCGGATTCTCTATTTCGCTGATCCGATGTGCTCCTGGTGCTGGGGCTTCGCTCCGGTGATGGAAGCGATCAAGGCCGCGTGCGCAGGCGTGGTGCCGATCCGGCTCTGCGTCGGCGGCTTGAGGCCGTTCACGACCGAGCCGATGCGGGAGCGCGACCGGACGGTCGTTCGCCATCACTGGGAGGAGGTGGCGGCCCAGACCGGCCAACCGTTCGACTTCGCCTTCTTCGAGCGCGAGGGGTTTGTCTACGATACCGAACCCGCCTGCCGCGCCGCCGTAGCCGTCCGCGGCCTGGCTCCGGAGGCGACGCTCAGCCACTTTGCCGCCTTGCAGCACGCATTCTATGCGAAGAACCGCGACTTAACGCAAACGGACGTGTTGACAGACATTGCATCGGCCTTCGTTGCGCGTGACGACTTCGCGGTTGTGTTTGCGGCAGAGGAGGTCCGTGCGGCCACGCTCGCCGACTTCCAGCTGGCGCAACGCTTGGGCATCTCGGGCTTTCCAACCGTGGCCCTGGTCGAGGACAATCGCGCCGCTGTGCTCACCTCCGGCTGGCAGCCGTTCGCCGACCTGGAAGCCCCGCTGCACGCCTGGCTCAAGGGGGAAATGGTGGTCGGCGGGAGTTCGTGAGCGGGGATGGGCTCAACGGTGTCGCCGCTGTCATCGAGCTAGAGCCCTTGGCCGGCGACTACACCGTGCGCACCGCAGGCGTTCGAAACCCTGGCTGGATGGAGGGAGAAACGAGGGCGCTGCCTTGGCGGCGGGCGGATCAACCCGCGGCTCGCGGCCCCTCAGATCCTGGAGCTCAAGGCAGCGACGATAAGGTAGGCGGCACCGCGGTCTTCGTCAACCATCTGCGGATCTCCTCGCCCGAGGACGTGCACGACGCGATCCAACAGCTCGCGGATGCGCGCAAAGGGCCGCTCGACGCCGCGCGCCGGGGTGTGCGCAGTTGGGACGACACCCGCCAGGCGGCGGGTGAGCGTGACGCTTGGGCCGACCTCATGGACCAGCGGGCGCAGCGCGGCGAGGCGATTCCGACCGCCGAGCGACAGCTTGCCATGCGCGAGCTACTGTGCACGGCGAAGCCCTTGCAAAAGTCAGGGACTTGTTCACGGTCCCTGTCACCAAGCCTTCGCGCGGATCTTGCGCCGGTTGCAGGTATGATCCAAGGATGGAAGGCGATGCGCAAACCGCGACTTGAAGTGCGCGAGGCGCAAGAGGGAGGACGGCAGGACGATGGCTGAGCGCAATGGCGTCATGATGCAGTACTTCCACTGGTACACGGCCGATGACGGCTCGCTGTGGCGGGAAGTGAAGGCGAACGCAAAGGAGCTTGCCGCAGCCGGCATCACGGCCTTGTGGCTGCCGCCCGCCTACAAGGGGTTGGGTGGCGCCAAGGACGTCGGTTATGCCGTCTATGACATGTACGACTTAGGCGAATTCGACCAGAAGGGCTCGGTTCGCACCAAGTACGGCACGCACAAGGAGTATCTAGCCGCGATCGAGGCGCTGCACGCTGCCGGTCTCCAAGTCTACGCCGACGTCGTGCTCAACCACCGCATTGGCGGCGACGCGCAGGAGCGGGTCATGGCGACACCCTATCGCCAGGACGACCGCGTCAACCCATTAGGTCCGCCGCGCGAGATCGCCACTCACACCCACTTCAGCTTCCCCGGCCGCGCCGGCAAGTACTCGCGTTTTGAGTGGCATTGGCAGCATTTCGATGCCGTCGATTACGATGATGCGAGCAAAGAGAAGGGCATCGTCTATCTGTTCGAGGGGCACCGCTTCGATGACCACGTCTCGCTCGAAAAGGGCAACTTCTCCTATCTGCTCGGCTGCGATCTTGATTTCCAGAATGCGGAAGTACGCGCGGAGGTCTTGAACTGGGGCAAGTGGTACCTGGACACGACCGGCGTCGATGGCTTCCGGCTGGACGCGATCAAGCACATTTCTTCGTGGTTCTTCCCCGAATGGCTGGATGCGCTCGAAGCTTACGCCGGCAAGAAGCTCTTCGTCGTCGGCGAATATTGGTCGCCGGACGTGGCCAGCCTGCACGCCTACCTGAACGCGACCCAGAACAAGATGTCCGTGTTCGCTGTCGCCCAGCACTACAGTTTCCACTACGCGAGCAAGGCCGGGGGCAACTACGACATGCGCCGTCTGCTCGACGGCACGCTGATGCGCGAGCGACCGCAGCAGGTGGTGACCTTCGTCGAGAACCACGATTCGCAGCCGCTGCAGGCGCTCGAATCGGTCGTCGAGCCGTGGTTCAAGCCGCTTGCCTACGCCACCATCCTTTTGCGCAGCGAAGGCTACCCGTGCATCTTCTATGCGGATTACTACGGCGCCGAATACGAGGATGTCGGCCGCGACGGCAACCGCTACAAAATCGTGCTGCCATCCCACCGCGCCTTGATCGATAAGTTCCTGTACGCCCGCAAGCATTATGCGCACGGAGCCCAATACGACTACTTCGATCACTGGAATCGGGTCGGCTGGACGCGGCTGGGCGACGAGGCGCATCCGAAAGCGATGGCGGTGCTGATGAGCGACGGGCCGGAGGGGACAAAGCGGATGGAGGTCGGCCGGCCGAATACGTCCTTTGTCGATCTCACCGGCCATATCGCGGAACAGGTGGTCACCGACGCCGGCGGCTGGGGCGAGTTCCGCTGCAAGGGCGGTTCGGTCTCGGTGTGGATCGAGGCGTAGTACAGCGACCCAATCGGGCGATTCACGCCCGAGCAAGGTTGTCGCTGCACAACAGTTTGAATCGCGTGCACTGGCACAAACAGGATGTACGCTCTGTTTGTGCCAGTGCACTAGCGGCTGCTTCGCTTCCGATCGCGCCTCGGTTGACGGCGCCGTTGACTCTGGCCTCTGGCCAAGTCCAAGATCAATCAAGCGCTTAACTCGCATTCGCAAAAAAATGGGGAGAGGGATGGAACCGCTATTCAAGTTCTTGCTGTCGCGGCCTTTGGAGGCCAAGAGCGCCGGTGTCGATGCCGTCGTCGTCAAGGTTTCGGTCTCCTTCGCCAAGGCGCTGCAGAAGGCCTTTCGCGACCCGGATCGGGCCCGTGCCTTGCTCAGCGCTGCGGCCGCCGTCCTCGAACGGGCCGCAGGGCCAGCCGATGCGCGGCAGGAGGCATACACGGCGGCTGCGCATGCCTTCCTCGCAGCCGTCCGCAGCGGCGAGGTCACGACCGTTGCCGAAGCCCGCTCGGCGATCGAGACACGCTTCGGTGCCGCCGCCGCGACGCTCATTCAGGATCAGCCCTTCACCGAACTGAGCCAGAACGCCATCGACCAGCTCGCCGCCATCAAGTACCGCGGCCTGATCGACCGGCGGGCGGAGCCGCTCGCCGCCATCGTTCGCACGGCGGCCTACGTCATGCGCCTTGCCGCCGGCGGTGATGACGAAGCCATTCCGCCGCCGGCCGACTGGATGCGGCGCGTGATTGTGCTCGACGGCCTTGAGCGCCAGCCTTCCGACCGCGAACCGGCGCCGGAGCGGCCGGGAGAGCCGCAGGCGCCCGACCGCGAGGCCTTGAGCCGCGGCGCAGCGCTGAAGGAAAAGGCCGCGCTCGCGGAGCGGCGGCGCGAACTGGAAACCGCACTGGTCGAACTCAATGCGTTGCCAAGCGACCGGCTGCTGGGCGAAGTGCCGGTTGAGGAGGTTCCCGAGGAACGGCCGTCGCGCGACGAACACGGCCGCACCTCGATGACTGCTGGCCGGGTGGCACCGCCCTCGGCCCGCATCGCGCTTGCCCGCACGGCGCTCGATGATCTGGAGTCCAGCTCGCGGCGGGTGGTGGAAAAGCTTGCGGTGGCGCCCGGGCGGGCGGGACTGGTGGAGATCTTGCGCCGCGGCGAGCAGGAGGTTCGCACGCTCTCGGTCGCTGAGGCGCGCCTCGACGAGGCTCTCGCGCCGCGGACGCGCACGCTGATGGTCGGGGGCGGGCTGTACACCGCCACAACCTACACCAGCTTTGACGGCGAAGAGCGGGCCGAGGGCACACCGGGTGTCCCCGCCACCCGTGGCGAGGTGAGCTCGGTCGGCATCGGCGACCTCCTGGTCGTCAAGCAGACCCTCAAAGGCTACGAGGCACGCGAACTCTCGCACGTCGACAACATCCTGAAGGGCGAGCATCGGTCACTCTCCACCAAGCGCACCCGCACCACCGAGGAGACGATCGAGGACGAGCGCGAGACCACCGTCGAAGAGGAACGCGACCAGCAGAGCACCGAGCGCTTCGAGATGCAGCGCGAGGCGAGCAAGGTGCAGAAAGAAGACGACAGCCTGAAGATCGGCACCTCGCTGTCCGGCTCCTACGGACCGATGGTGGAGTTCAAGGTGACCACCGACCTCGGCATGTCGTCCTCGAAAGAGGAGTCGACCAAGGCGGCTGAGAACTACAGCAAGGAGGTGGTCAGCCGCGCCTCGACGAAGGTCACCGAACGCGTGCGGCGGTTAACCCGGCTGAAGACGGTCGAAACGTTCGAGGAGGAAAACGTCCACGAGTGGAACAACGTCGCCGGAGCCGACCACGTCGTCGGCCAGTACCAATGGCTCGACAAGCTCTACGAGGCGCAGGTGTTCAACTACGGCAGCCGGATGCTGTTCGACCTGGTGGTGCCGGAACCGGCGGCCTTCATTCACCATACGCTCAAAACCCTGCTGCCGGCTGGTGCCGAGATCACCATGCCGATCCCGTTCACGCTTGATTCCGACGACATTACCATCGGCAACTACGCCTTCTATGCCCACCGCTACGACGCCGAGGGGGTCGAAGCGCCGCCGGAGCCGATCATCACCGTCTCCAAGGTGTTCGAGGGAACCGACCCGACCGCCGAAGCCGGCCACGTGCAGAAGACGGCGGAAGTGCCGATCAATGACGGCTACGAAGCCGTCCACGCGCGCGCTCATATCGCCAATACGCAGTGGGAAGCCGGGTTCAGGACCGTCCTCAGCATCGGCACCTTGAGCTGGGTCCACGCCGGTGCGTCGGTTGGTTGGCGCGAAGGCCCGCTGAACAAGCAGCAGAAGTCGATCACGTGCACGCTTCTGACCTGGCGGGTCGCGACGGTGGTCGCCAGCATCGAGATCACCTGCAACCGGACGGCAGCGGCGCTGGAAAAGTGGCGCATCAAGACCCACGAGGCGATCAAGAAGGGCTACCTGAAGCAGATGAAGGATTACGAGGATGCGATCGAGGCGGCGAAAGCCCAGGCCAGTGCCGAGACCCGCCGCCGCAACCCGGCGCTCAACGCACTCCTGCAGCGCGAGGAGCTGAAGAAGGCGGTGATTTCCGTCTTTACGGCCCAGCACTTCGACAGCTTCAACAGCATCGAAACCGGCGGCATGGGTCTGCCGCAGCTTGCACTTACCGAGGCCGGGCTCGAAGGTCCGTACATCCGCTTCTTCGAGCAGGCGTTCGAATGGGAACAGATGATGTTCCTTTACTACCCTTACTTCTGGGGCCGGAAGAGCCGCTGGGTCGAGGCGTCGTTCATCGAGGATGCCGACTTCGAGTTCGCCGCCTTCATGAAGGCTGGCGCGGCGCGGGTCGTCGTTTCGGTGCGGCCCGGCTTCGAGCTGGCGGTGGCGCACTTCCTCGAAACCGGCCAGATCTGGGAGGGCGGTGATCCGCCGCTGGTAACCAGCGCCAGCTACCTCAACATCATCGACGAGATCAAGGAACGCCAGCAGGCCCCCGGCGCGGAAGTTGCGGTCGGCGCTCCATGGGAGGTCCGGCTTCCCACCACCCTGATCGCGTTGCGCAAGAAGGACAGCCTGCCGCGCTGGCAGAAGAACGTGGCCGGCATCTGGGAGGACGCGACCTGACGCGGCCGCTCTGATGCCGCCGCCACGTCCCCGCCGGCCGCAACCCGCGGCACCCCAGCAGCGGGCCGCACCGCGTGCACCGGCCCAGCCGGCGCGACCGCAGGCGCCGCAAGGCGTTCAGCCTGCCGGTGCCCCGCGGCCTGCACAGCCGCCGCAGCCTGCAGCGCAGGCGCGGTCGCAGCCGATCCTGGCTAGTTGGGCCGGCCTCGACCGCAGCCACATTCCGAAAACGCGCACGGAGGGGCCGCGTCCAACCGAGGTCGATGACCCGGCATGGATGGGGACCCTGATCGCCAACTCGAACCTGCGCTTCACCGGCGCCTATGTCACCGGGCCGGCGATCGCCACGCCCGCGAACGCGTTTACCAACAGCACCAAGGCGGTCGAGCGGGGCTGGATGCGCAACCTCGCGACGCTGGCGGCGCAGGGCTGGGGGTTCGCGTTCTTTTACGTCGGTTACAGCCTCGGCGGTGGCGAGGCGGCGCCGGCCAACGCCGACCGCACGCGCGGCGAGTTGCACGGCCGTCACCTGCGCACGATCATGCACCAGCACGGCCCGCGCTTCGCCGGTTCGGTGGTCATCATCGATAACGAGGACGGCGAAAGCGATGTCCTGCCGGCGAACCTGATCCAGTACTACCTCGGCCTGTTCGATGCGATGTCGCGGCCCGATCCGGCGCTGCGCGCATTCCGGCCCGGGATCTACGGCCACGGCCAGCCAATCAACGCACTGCTCGCCGTGTGGCCGGATCTCTTCATCTGGGACGTCCAGATCGATACCGCGACGACGACAACGCCGATCGCACCGATGGACCCGGACACGGACCCGATCCGGGTCGATCTCGCGGCAATTCGCACGCAAGCGCCGCCGGGGACCAACGTGCACGCGGTGCCGATCCGCAGCTATCCAACCGTCCTGCCGCCACAGCAACCGCCGGCGTTCTTGTGGCCACTCGGCCGGCAGTTCCGCTTCCATGCCGGCTCGGGCGACCGGCAAAATCCGCCAGCGGACATTCCGCTCGAAAACTCGGCAACGGAACGCCGCTTGCGCACGCGCTGGCGGCGGGTGCGGACCTGGGACTACGATGCCTCGTTCGTCCGCAACCCCGCGACCGCGATTGCCGAGCCGCGGATCGCAGTCATCGGCGACGGTCCGGCATTCCGGCTGGTGCGTGGCCGTTTCGCCTTTTCCGCGTCAGGCACCATCCCGCTGCAGCACCCGCAGCAGGCGGAACCGCCGACGCTGGATGCCATCCTGGTCGACCCCTTCACGCCGGTTGAGCCGGAAGCACCGCTGGTGCCGGCGGAGGTGGGGGCGCGGCCGGCGCTCTATACCGTGCTCAACAACGGCGAGATCGGTGAGGCGGTCGGGGACACGGCCGGCCGCTGGAACCCGCTCGGCTCGATCGGGACCGGCGACCCGCCACCGCGGACGCCGCGGGCCTTGGGCGTCGCCGCCCGTACCGCTGCCGATGCGCACTTGGTCTACATTGCCGAGAACGGCCAGCTGCACGCAAAGCGCAAGACACAGAACCAGGCCTGGAGCCGGGCCGCACTCGCACTCGCGGCGCCACTCGCGCACCCGTTCTCGGCCCTTGCGGTCTGTCCGCGCGGCGGCCAGATGGTGTTCGCGCTGTTCATCGATGGTACGGGCGTCTTGCAGGCGGCGCACTGGGCGCGCTCGTTCTCCTCCTGGCCCGCGTTTCAGGTGCAAGCGCTTGAGCAGACGCCGAGCCTGTTTCGCGGCACCGCACTCACGGCGATCACGCCAAGGCCGGAGGATGTGCTCGTTTTCGCCGTGGCGCGCGATGGGCGCTTGAGCTTCGCCGTGTTCAGCGACGGCTCCGGTTGGTCGCGGCTCACGCCGGTGGGCGCTGCCACCGACAGGCTTGGCGCCCACACCCGGCTTGCCGCCTACGCGATGGACGATCGCACGGTCGAGGTCGCAGCGCTGACCGACGGCGCGCGGATGGCCATCTACCGCTTTGACCGCAATGGCAACACCTGGACGCCTGCGCCGCGCACGGTCGTTGACGATCCGCCCGCCCGCCGGCCCGGTCAGAGAGCGGCCGAAACGACGCGGCTGCGCGATGCCGCCGGCTGTCGCATCAACCCGTTCGGGGACATCGGCCTCGGTCGGCCGGCGGGTGCGGTGACGACGCGGGTCTACTGCGCCGGCTTGAGCGACGCCCAGAACGTCCTCCTCACCCGCGATTTGGGCCCAGGCGGGCTCTGGCAAATCCTCGCCTGACAGCGCACGCGCGCCATTGCTGCGCCACCGATGCGCATTAATCGTGCAAAGTGCCTTTTTTGCACATTTCTTGATCATGCAGCGCCAGCCCAGGCCGGCACGTCACGCCGGGGACTGCGACGCAGCGATGCCGCATGGCTCTCTCGCCCCGCCGCTCTCCCATCGCGCCCCAGATTCCTCACTGTGGCCCGTGACTTGCAGACGCACAGTGCTTCAGTGCACCGCAGCTCCAGAAGGAAGGGCTCATGAGGGACAGACTGACGAAAGCCGTGGCCGCCTGCATGATTGCGCTCGGCCTCACCGCAGCAACCGCGCCATCGCAAGCCGCTGAGACGATCAAGGTTGGCGTGCTGCACTCCCTGTCCGGAACGATGGCGATCAGCGAGACGACGCTGAAGGACGTCATGCTGATGCTGATCGAGGACCAGAACGCAAAGGGCGGCGTGCTTGGCAAGAAGCTTGAGCCTGTCGTCGTCGATCCGGCGTCCAACTGGCCGCTGTTCGCGGAGAAGGCCCGCGAGCTGATGCAAAAGGACAAGGTCGCGGCTGTTTTCGGCTGCTGGACCTCGGTGTCGCGAAAGTCGGTCCTGCCGGTGTTCGAGGAGCTGAACGGCCTCTTGTTCTATCCCGTGCAGTACGAGGGCGAGGAGAGCTCGAAGAACGTTTTCTACACCGGTGCGGCGCCGAACCAGCAGGCGATCCCGGCCGTCGACTACCTGATGAGCGCTGATGGCGGCGCTGCCACGCGCTGGGTGCTGCTCGGCACCGACTACGTCTACCCGCGCACGACCAACAAGATCCTGCGCGCCTATCTGCACGCCAAGGGCGTTGCGGATGCCGACATCATGGAGAACTACACGCCGTTCGGGCACTCGGACTGGCAGACTATCGTTGCCGAGGTGAAGAAGTTCGCGTCCGCCGGCAAAAAGACAGCCGTCGTCTCGACGATCAATGGCGATGCCAACGTGCCGTTCTACAAGGAACTCGGCAACCAGGGCATCAAGGCCGATGAGATCCCGGTGGTGGCGTTTTCGGTCGGTGAGGAAGAGCTTGCCGGCTTGGATACCGCACCGCTGGTGGGCCATCTCGCGGCGTGGAATTACTTCATGAGCGTCGAAACGCCTGAGAATGCCGCCTTCATCAAGAAGTGGCGGGCCTTCATCAAGAACGCCAAGCGGGTGACCAATGACCCGATGGAGGCGCATTTCATCGGCTTCAACATGTGGGTGCAGGCGGTCGAACAGGCCGGCACGACCGACGTCGATGCCGTCCGTCAGGCGATGTACGGGCAAAAGGTCAAGAACCTGACCGGTGGGACGGCGGTGATGAACACCAACCATCATCTGTCGAAGCCGGTGCTGATCGGCGAAATCCAGCCCAACGGTCAGTTCGACATCGTGTGGCGGACCAAGGATGTGGTGCCGGGCGATGCGTGGTCTGATTTCATCCCCGAGAGCAAGAAGCTGACCGCGGATTGGACTTTCCCCTGGGTCTGCGGCAACTGCGAGAGCCCGCGCTTCGGCAAGGCGGTGCCGGCCGGTCTTTAGCCTCTGACCTCACTCCTGCGAGCGGGCGTCCGCCGGTCCGGGCGCCCGCCGCACTCATCGCCGAGACGATCCCCAAACGGCTTTTGGAGCGGGCATTTCCCCAATGCTTTTGTGTCGTGCGATTGGCGTCATCCTGCTCGCGGCTTCAGTCTTGACCGGCGCGGCTCGCGCCGAGCCTGCCGACCTGGATGCCCTGGTGCAGGACCTCGGCGCCGGCGGCTTCGCGCAGAAGCAGAAGGCCATCGACGGCCTGGCCGCGACCGGTGACCCTGCGGCGGTGCGGTCCTTGGAAGCGATGCTCGACGGCAAGCTGTACCGCAGGCTGAGCGACGGCCGGGTGGCGATCGGCGCGCCGAGCGGCCAGGTGATCCGCCTCTCCGACCCGCTCACCGGCGCCGATCTTGGCGATGCCGCACCGGCCGATGTCGATCGGGTGACCATCAACAATCGGCTCCGCGCCGGCCTGCGTGCCGCGCTCGGCGGCCTGACGCTGTTGAGCCCGGAGCCGTCGGTCCGTCGCAGCGCTGCGGACGCGATCTTGAAGGCGCGGCCGGAGGGGATCGAGCCGCTCCTGCGCCAGGCGCTCACGCGCGAAAGCGACGACAGGGTTCGGGCGGCGATGGAGCAGGCGCTCGCCGCGGTGCAGCTCTCTTCGGCGCCGGAGCCGGAGATCAGGATCGCGGCGCTGGAGACGCTCTCCCAGGCCGCCAACCAGGACGTCCGCGCGCTGGTCGCGGGCCTTCTCGTTAAGGATGCGAATGGAGTGCCGGCCGAACCGGATGCAGGCGTGCGTGCTGCCGCCGAAACGACGCTGGCGGCGATCGAGCGCCGGCTGGCGATGTGGGGCATCCTCGGCAATCTCTTCCACGGCTTGAGCCTCGGCTCGGTGCTGCTGCTCGCCGCCGTCGGCCTCGCTATTACGTTTGGTGTCATGGGCGTCATCAACATGGCGCACGGCGAGATGGTGATGCTGGGCGCGTACACGACCTTCATCGTGCAGGAATGGTTTCGCGCCCACGCGCCGGGCGCTTTCGACTATTCGATCCTGGTGGCGGTGCCGATGGCGTTCGTCGTCGCCGGCGCGGTCGGGGTCGCGATCGAACAGAGCGTCATCCGTTTTCTCTACGGCCGGCCGCTGGAAACACTGCTGGCGACCTGGGGGATCAGCCTGATTCTGCAGCAGGCCGTGCGCTCGGCATTCGGGCCGACCAACCGCGAAGTGGGCGCGCCCAGCTGGATGAGTGGCGCCATCGAGGTCGCGGGCGGACTGACGCTGACCTACAACCGGCTGTGGATCATCGTCTTCAGCCTTGTTGTGCTGGCACTGTTGATGCTCTTGAACCGGGCCACCGATTTCGGCCTGACGATGCGCGCCGTGGTCCAGAACCGGCGCATGGCGGCCTCGATGGGCATCCGTACCGGGCGGATCGACGCGCTGACGTTCGGCCTCGGGTCCGGCATCGCCGGCATCGCCGGCGTCGCGCTGAGCCAGATCGATAACGTCAGCCCCAACCTCGGCCAAGCCTACATCATCGACAGCTTCATGGTGGTCGTGTTCGGCGGCGTCGGCAACCTGTGGGGGACGCTGGTGGGCGCGATGAGCCTCGGGTTGATCAACAAGTTCCTCGAGCCGGTCGCGGGCGCTGTTCTGGGCAAGATCCTCGTTCTCGTGGGCATCATCCTGTTCATCCAGAAACGCCCGCGCGGCCTGTTCGCGCTCAAGGGCCGGGCGGTGGAGGCGTGATGCGGATGCGTCTGCCAGCGGCCGCAGCGACAATCGGCCTCCTGCTCGTAGCCGCGATCGCCGTGCCCGTGTTGAACCTCGCCGTGCCAGCAAGCTCTGCGGTGCATGTCCCGACCTGGGCGGTCAGCCTGGTCGGCAAGTATCTCTGCTACGCGATGCTGGCCCTGAGCATCGATCTGATCTGGGGTTACTGCGGCATCTTGAGCCTCGGTCACGGCGCCTTCTTCGCACTCGGCGGCTACGCCATGGGGATGCATCTGATGCGCCAGATCGGCAGCCGCGGCGTTTATGGCCACCCGGATCTGCCCGATTTCATGGTCTTCCTCAATTGGAAGGAGCTGCCCTGGTACTGGCACGGCTTCGACAACTTTGCGTTCGCACTGGCAATGGTCGCCTTCGTGCCCGGGCTGTTGGCGTTCGTGTTCGGCTGGTTCGCGTTCCGCTCCCGGGTGACCGGGGTTTACCTGTCGATCATCAGCCAGGCGCTCACGTTTGCGCTGATGCTCGCCTTCTTCCGCAATGACATGGGGTTCGGCGGCAACAACGGCTTGACCGACTTCAAGGATATCCTGGGGTACGGCCTGCAGGACGACGTCACGAGGGCTGCCCTGTTCGCGCTGACCGCGCTCACGCTGGCTGCGGTTTACGGCGTGTGCCGCTGGATCGTCGGCTCGCGGCTTGGCCAGGTGCTGGTCGCGATCCGCGATGCAGAGAGCCGCGTCCGCTTCCTGGGCTACCGCGTCGAGTTCTTCAAGCTGTTCGTGTTTGTCGTTTCGGCGGTCATCGCCGGCATCGCCGGCGCGCTCTACGTGCCCCAGGTCGGCATTATCAACCCCAGCGAGTTTGCGCCGGCGGCCTCGATCGAGGCGGTCATCTGGGTAGCGGTCGGTGGACGGGGGACGCTGCACGGCGCCATCCTGGGCGCGATCCTGGTCAACTACGCCAAGACCTTCCTCACGGGAAGCCTGCCGGAAATCTGGCTGTTTGCGCTGGGCGCACTGTTCGTCGCCGTCACCTTGTTCATGCCGCGCGGCATCGTCGGCAGCTTGTCCGGCCGCGCCGATCGCAGGCCTTCGCCCGCGGTCACGGCTGAGGCGCCGGAGGCCGCGGCAAGGGCGCCCGCCGCCAGACCGGATCCGGCGGCGCCATGACACATGCCCTGCACGCGCGGCCCGATAAGCGCGACACGCTTCTGTATCTCGACGGCGTGACGGTCAGCTTCGACGGTTTCAAGGCGCTCAACAACTTAAGCCTTTACGTCGCCGCCGGGTCTCTGCGCGCGATCATCGGTCCCAATGGCGCCGGCAAGACGACCATGATGGACGTTGTCACCGGCAAGGCGCGGCCACAGGCGGGCACGGTCGTCTTCAACGGCGGCATCGACCTGACCCGGCTTGACGAAGCGCAGATCGCCAACCTCGGCATCGGCCGCAAGTTCCAGAAGCCGACCATTTTCGAGCAGCACACCGTCGCTGCGAACCTGGAGTTGGCATTGGCCGGTCACAGAGGCGTGTGGAACGCGCTCGTCTTCCGGCCGAACGGCGAGCAGCGCGCGCGCATCGATGAGACGCTTGCGACGATTTCGCTGCAGGCGCACCGTGACCGCCTGGCCGGCTCGCTGGCGCACGGCCAGAAGCAATGGCTGGAGATCGGCATGCTGCTGATGCAAGATCCGCAACTGCTGCTGATCGACGAGCCCGCCGCCGGGATGACGGACGCTGAAACGGCGGCGACGGCAGAGCTGATCCGGCGCATCAATCGGACGCACACGGTCGTTGTCGTCGAGCATGATATGACGTTCATCCAAGCGCTCGATTGCCATGTCACCGTGCTGCACGAGGGATCGGTGCTGGCGGAAGGTTCGCTACCGACGGTGCAGGCGAATCCGCAAGTGATCGAGGTCTACCTAGGGCGCTGACCGAACCATGCTGCGTGTCGAGCACATCGATCTCTTCTACGGTGCCAGCCAGGCGCTGCGGCAGGTCAGCATCAGCGCTGCGCACGGCGAGGTGACCTGCGTCCTTGGCCGCAACGGTGTCGGCAAGACCACGCTGTTGCGGGCGATCGTCGGCCAGCAGCCGGTGAGCGCGGGCCGCATTTTTTGGGAGGACGAGGACATCACGGCGCTACCGCCCTACGAACGGGCGGCCCGCGGCATCGCGTACGTGCCTCAGGGGCGCGAGATCTTCCCCCTGCTGACGGTCGAAGAGAACCTGCGCACCGGCTTCTCCGCCGTGCCGCGCAACCTGCGCCATGTCCCGGATGAAGTGTTCGAGCTGTTCCCGGTCCTGAAGGACATGCTGTCGCGCCGTGGCGGCGACCTTTCCGGTGGTCAGCAGCAGCAGCTCGCGATCGGCCGGGCGCTCGTCATGCGGCCGCGGCTGCTGGTATTGGATGAGCCGACGGAGGGCATCCAGCCCTCGATCATCAAGGATATCGAGCGCGTGATCCGCCATCTTGCCGGCCGCGGCACCATCGCAATCCTCCTCGTCGAGCAGTATTTCGATTTCGCCCGCACGCTTGCCGACCGCTACGCGGTGATGGACCGCGGCGAGATCGTCGCCTCGGGCCGCGGTGACGAGATGATCGAGGCCGACGTGCGCCGGCAGATGTCGGTCTGAGCGAGCTTGGGCGATGGATGGCGCGGCCACGCTCGGCTTTGCCTGCAGGCAGGAGTCGACGGTCCTGGCCGACCTTTATCAGCAGGCACCGCTCAGGATCCTCATGCCGGCCGCAGCCGATATCGGTGTCGCGCTCGGCGCTGTGGTGGTGACCAGCGGCGGCCTGGTCGGCGGCGACAACCTCGACATCGCCGTGCGCTGCGGCAATGGCAGCCGGGCGATGGTCTGTGCGCAGGCGGCCGAGAAGGTTTACCGCTCGGCTGGTCCTGACTGCCAGGTGACGGTTTCGCTCGAAGCAGGCGGTAACGCGTGGCTGGAATGGCTGCCGCAGGAAACGATCCTTTTCGAAGGCGCCCGGCTGCGTCGCCAGACCACAGTCGACGCAGCGCCTTCCGCGCGTGTGCTTGCCGGCGAAATTCTTGTTTTCGGCCGCCGCGCGCGCGGCGAACGGTTCACGCGCGGCCACCTGTTCGACCGCTGGCAGGTTCGCCGCGCAGGCCGGCTGGCGTGGGCCGATGCCTTGCGGTTGGACGATCCGGAGGCCGCGTTCGCTTCACCCGCATGCCTCGCCGGCCTAGCGGCGGTCGCCACCCTGATCTACGTCGATGCAACCGAAGGTGCTGCGCTCGATGTCGCGCGCGCGATCGCTGAGCCCCTGTCGACAGCCGGCCTTGAATTCGCGGCGACGGTGGTTGGCGGCGTCCTGATTGCGCGCTGGCTGGCGGCGGATGCGCACGTGTTGCGGCTCGCATTCGGGCGATTTTGGGCTATGTTCCGCCATCGCATTGCCGGCCTGCCGCCGGTGCTGCCGCGCCTGTGGTCGATCTGACGGAGGATCGCATGCATTTGAGCCCGCGCGAGAAGGACAAACTGCTGGTGGCGATGGCGGCCGAAGTGGCGCGCCGGCGCTTGGGCCGCGGCGTCCGGCTCAACTACCCGGAAGCGATCGCGCTGATCACCGACTTCGTCGTTGAAGGCGCGCGCGACGGCCGCTCGGTCGCGGAGCTGATGCGCGACGGCGCCGGTGTGCTGACCCGCGATCAAGTGATGGAGGGCGTCGCCGAGATGATCCACGATATCCAGGTCGAAGCGACGTTTCCGGACGGCACCAAGCTGGTGACCGTGCACACGCCGATCCGCTGAGCGACGACGGGAAGGACAAGCCGATGATCCCCGGTGAACTGATGCCCGCCGAAGGCGAGATTGTGCTCAACGCGGATCGGCAAACGGTGACGCTTGCGGTTGCCAATACCGGGGACCGGCCGATCCAGGTTGGCTCGCACTATCATTTCTTTGAGACGAACGCGGCGCTTGCCTTCGACCGGGCGGCCGCGCGCGGTTTTCGGCTCGACATCCCGGCTGGCACGGCCGTCCGCTTCGAGCCCGGCCAGACGCGCACCGTGCAATTGGTCGCTTTCGCCGGCAGCCGCCGGGTGTTCGGCTTCAACGCCGCCGTGCAGGGACCGCTGTAAGGCCAGGGACCACTTTAAGGACTGACGCCGATGGCTTTCCGTATCCGCCGCGACGCCTATGCGCAGATGTTCGGGCCCACCGTCGGCGACCGGGTGCGGCTCGCCGACACCGAGTTGATCCTCGAAGTCGAGGAGGATCGGACGATCTACGGCGAGGAGGTCAAGTTCGGCGGCGGCAAGGTCATTCGCGACGGCATGGGCCAGAGCCAGGCATCCCGCGCTGCCGGCGCCGTCGACACGGTGATCACCAACGCGCTGATCGTCGACCACTGGGGCATCGTCAAGGCCGATGTCGGCATTCGTGACGGCCGCATCGCCGGCATCGGCAAGGCCGGCAATCCGGACATCCAGCCGGGCGTCACCATTGTCATCGGTCCCGGCACCGAGGCGATCGCCGGCGAGGGGCGGATCCTGACCGCTGGCGGCATCGACGCGCACATCCATTGGATCTGCCCGCAGCAGGCCGAGGACGCGCTCTCCTCCGGGGTGACCACCATGCTGGGCGGCGGCACCGGCCCGGCCGAGGGCACCAACGCCACCACCTGCACGCCGGGCCCGTGGCACTTGGGCCGGATGCTGCAGGCGGCCGACGGCTTGGCCGTCAACATCGGCCTGTTTGGCAAGGGTAACGCGGCAACGCCCGACGCTCTGATCGAGCAGATCCTGGCCGGTGCCTGCGGGCTCAAGCTGCACGAGGATTGGGGCACAACGCCGGCAGCGATCGATGCCTGCCTCGCGGTCGCCGAGCAGTTCGATGTCCAGGTCGCCATTCACACCGACACCCTCAACGAATCCGGCTTCGTCGAGGACACGATCGCCGCTTTCAAGGGCCGAACGATCCACACCTTCCACACCGAGGGCGCCGGTGGTGGCCACGCGCCCGACATCATCAAGGTGTGCGGGCTGCCGAACGTGCTGCCGTCCTCGACCAATCCAACGCGGCCGTTCACCGTCAACACGCTCGATGAACACCTCGACATGCTGATGGTCTGCCATCACCTGGACTCGCGCATCCCCGAGGACGTCGCGTTTGCCGAGAGCCGCATCCGGCGCGAGACGATCGCGGCCGAGGACGTGCTGCACGACCTTGGCGCCTTCAGCATGATTTCGTCGGACAGCCAGGCGATGGGCCGGGTCGGCGAGGTGGTCATCCGCACCTGGCAGACCGCGGACAAAATGAAGAAGCAGCGCGGCCCGCTGCCCGAGGACGGTGCCGGCAACGACAACGTCCGCATCCGCCGCTACATCGCCAAGTACACGATCAATCCGGCGCTCACGCACGGCATCGCGCACGAGGTCGGCTCGATCGCGGTCGGCAAACGCGCCGATCTCGTCTTGTGGAAACCGATGTTCTTTGGCGTCAAGCCCGACCTGGTGTTGTTGGGCGGCACGATCGCGGCGGCGGCGATGGGCGATCCGAACGCCTCGATCCCGACGCCGCAGCCGGTCCACTACCGGCCGATGTTCGGCGCCTTTGGCCGGGCGCTTCAAGCCTCGAGCGTCACCTTCGTCTCCCACGCCGCGCTTGATGCCGGCATCGGCGCCGCGCTGGATTTGCGCAAACCGCTGGTTGGCGTCGCCGGGACGCGGTCGATCGGCAAGAAGGACATGGTTCTGAACGACCGCACGCCTGCGATCGAGGTTGACCCGGAGACGTACGAGGTCCGAGCCGATGGCGAGCGCATGACCTGCGAGCCGGCGGCCGAGCTTGCGCTCGCCCAGCGCTATTTCCTGTTCTGAAGCGATGCGGCATGCGGTCGCGTGTGACGCGCAAGGCACCTGGCCGGCCGATCAGGAGGTGGCGACGGCGACGTTACCGTACGCCGAGCGCTTCCGCCGCCGGATCCGCTTGACGGACGATGCGGGCCTCCCCTTCCTCCTTGATCTGGAGCGCGCGGCCGTGCTCGCCGACGGCGCCGGCTTGCGCCTTGCCGATGGCGGCTACATCCGCGTCATCGCGGCGGCCGAAGACGTCATCGACATCGAGGTCGCAACGGCGCGCGAACTCGCCCGCATCGCCTGGCACCTCGGCAACCGGCACGTGCCGCTGGAAATCGTCGGCGAGCGGTCGCTGCGCATCGCTGCCGATCCGGCATTGGCCGCGATGCTGGCGGTGCTGCATGTCCGCACACGGCCTGGCCGGGCGCCATTCATGCCGGAGCCCGGTGCCTACGCCGATGCCGCGCATGGTCATCACGCCGCGGATGCCGCTGGGCATGACTGAGGCAGCACCGGAAGCTTTGCTGCGGCTCTTGAGCTGGCTCTCGCCTTCGTTTCCCGTTGGCGCGTTCGCCTACTCGCACGGCATCGAGACCGCGCTGGATGCCGGCCTGATCCGCAGCGCTGCCGACCTTGAAAGCTGGATCGGCGCCATCATCACCCACGGCGCCGGCTTCGCCGATGCGGTTTTTCTCTGCCATGCGTGGCGGGCGGCGGCGTGCGGCGACGGCGCGAGCCTCCAGCGTGTCCAGGCTTGCGCCGCTGCCTTTCGCGGTTCAGCCGAAGCGGCGCTGGAAAGCGCGGCGCAGGGTCGCGCGTTCCTGACCGCACTGGCAGCGGGATGGCCCGATCTGGCTGTGCGCAGCGATGCAGGAACCGAGCCGGCTTATCCTTGTGCCGTCGGCGCTGCCGCGGGCTTGGGCGGCATTCCCTTGCCGGACGCGGTCCTCGCATTCCTGCACGCGTTCGCGACCAACCTGATCTCGGCCGGCGTCCGCCTGATCCCGCTCGGCCAGCGCGAAGGCGTGCGCATCCTGGCCGCGCTGGCCCCGGTTACCGCGCGGGCGGCGGCAGCGGCGCTCGGTACCGAACTTGACGATCTCGGCACGGCGACGCTACGGGTGGACTTAACCATGGCCCGGCACGAAACCCAGCACGTCAGGCTGTTCCGCTCATGAGCGGCCCTTTGCGCGTCGGCGTCGGCGGACCGGTCGGCTCCGGCAAGACGGCGCTCGTCGATGCGCTGTGCAAACGGCTGCGCGAGACCTACCGGCTGGCCGCAATCACCAACGACATTTACACGCGCGAGGATGCGGAGTTCCTGACCCGCTCCGGCGCGCTGCCGCCCGAGCGGATCATGGGGGTGGAGACCGGCGGCTGTCCGCACACGGCGATCCGCGAGGATGCCTCGATCAACCTCGCCGCGGTCGAGGCGATGGTCGACCGCTTTCCCGATCTCGACCTGATCTTCATCGAATCCGGCGGCGACAACTTGGCTGCCACCTTCTCGCCGGAACTTGCCGACATCACGCTCTACGTCATCGACGTTGCCGCCGGCGACAAGATCCCGCGCAAGGGCGGTCCCGGCATCACCCGCTCCGATCTCTTGGTCATCAACAAGACCGACCTGGCGCAGGCCGTCGGCGCCAGCCTGGACGTCATGGACCGGGACGCGCGGCGGATGCGCGGTGAGCGCCCGTTCGTGTTCACCAACCTCAAGACCGGCGCCGGCCTTGATGACGTCTGCGCCTTCGTCGTGACGGCCGGCGGCCTATCGCAGAGCTAGAGCGCTGCCGAGCTCGGCAGGCGGCGTCGGGCTCACCCTGCTTGAACGCCTCCCCTGGTTGAGGTACACGATGTCGTCGCTGATGCAGATCGGCGCGCCGGTGGTCGTGCTGAAAGAAGCATAATCGGTCGTTTGCTGGTCTGCCGTGCGCGCGTGCCGGCCGTGGCCGGCGGAACATCGGTTGACTCCGGCGCTCATCGTCAGCGTTCTAAACACGGAACAGACTGCGGGATGCGGATGCGGATCGGGATGGCTGTGGGCGCATTGGTGGTGGTCAGCCTTGCCGTTGGCTGCCAAAAGACGGTCGATCCCCGCACCGGTGATGGAAACATCCAGCTGTCGGTGCCGATGACGCAGAGGCATGGCGATCGCCTCGAGCAGCGATGGGAGGAGTGCGTCCGCTTTCGCTCGGTCAGCGCGTGCGAACGGCGGCTACCAGGCGCGAGACCGGCGCGCAGATCGGCACCCGGAACGCCGGAAGCGGCGGACAGCGAAGGCGCGCCTGCAGCGGCCACTCCTCCTGCTGAGCAAGCGCCGGCTGAGCAAGCCCCGGCTGAACAAGCGCCGGCTGAGCAAGCGCCAGCCAATCAAGCGCCGGGGGCCAGCCAATGAGCGGGGTGCGCCCGCCCACCGCGACCGTGCGGCCCCGCCGTTGCGTACACCTTTTCCGGGTCCTGTTGACGCTGGCGCCGCCGGTTGCCGCTTCCGGGGGCCTGGCGGCCGACTAAGAGATGGGTGATGACGGCGAGGTGGCGATGACGGGCCAACATCAGCCCCTGCCTGAGATTCCAGTGCTCCATGTTGGCACGGACTGGCCGTTCGAGACGCTGGATCAAGAGTTCGCGCGGGCGAATGCGCTGCTCGACGAGGGCGGCAGGCGCTTTCCCCGGGTTGCGATCCAGGCCGCCGACGCGCTCTCGCGTCGCTGGCTGGAACGCTGGCACGAACCCTATCTCGCGGAAATCGATCGTATCTCGGCCCGGATCGGGCGGCCGGGGGCCTATTTCCTCAACGTCAGCTACGAATGGGGCTGCACCTCGCGGGCGGGACCTTCGCCGGACGGCCGCACGGCCCGGCTGTTGCGGGTCCTCGACTGGCCGGACAACGGCTTGGGCCGGCATGTCATCGCTGCCTTTGTCAAGGGCGCGGCTGGGCCGTGGCTGACGCTGACATGGCCGGGGTACACCGGCGTGCTGCAAGCAGTCGCGCCGCAGCGATTCGCCGCCGCCCTCAATCAGGCGCCGATGCAAAAGCCGGTCGGTTTCTATCCACTGGATTGGCTGGTCACGCGCCTGCACGTTTGGGACCGGCCGCATTTGGCGGCAGCGCACCTGTTGCGACAGGTCTTCGAGCGTGCACGTACGTTTGCCGAGGCAAAGGCGCTGCTCATCGAGACTCCGATCGCGCTGCCGGCGATCTACATCCTTTCCGGGCTCGCCGCCGACGAGGCTTGCGTTATCGAGCGGCATCCTGAAAGCGCGCGGGTGATCGAGGGAGATGTCTGTGCCGCCAACACTTGGCAGGCAGCGGCCTGGCGGGGGCGTGCGCGCGGGCATGAAAACGCCCGGCGTGTCGAAAGCCTGCGCTCCGTCCCGGGCGCGCTGGATAGCACGTTCGAATGGCTGCAGCCGCCGGTGCTGAACCGCAGGACCCGGCTCGCGTTGATCGCTGACGCCTCCAGCGGCACGGTCACTGCCCAGGGATTCGAAGTGGACGGGCCCGCGACCGCCATTCTTCGCTGGAGCCCGCCGACAGACACGGGAAACGGGAGCGGGCGGTAAGACGCTTCTCCTCGTAGGACGTGCGTGCTAGCGTCGCCTTCGCAGCGAGGCGTGTACCAACACCCCGGCAAAGGGAGAGGGATAAGCGGTCATGACAGAATGTGACGCAGACGAACGTTGGCGCATCTGCGTGGAGCAGCGGAGCACCAGCGGTGCGATCCGGGGCCGAGCCGGACCCGCGATCCGTGCAATGGCGTTGGGGATCACGCTGACCGCGGTTGCGGCAATTGAGCCTGGCTTCGCGCAGCAAGCGGTCCCGGCCGTTGAAGACAGCGCGGCGGCCGAGGAACATTTCGCCTTCGACGCCGCCGATACGAATGGCGATGACGAGATCAGCGAGGCCGAACTGGCGCGCGACGCGGCGGCTGGGTTCAGCGGCCTTGATGTTGACCGCAGCCTGACGCTGACGCCCAACGAGCTGGAGGCCCACGACCCCGCCCGATTCGCCCGGGTGGACAAGAACGGCGACGGCAAGCTCACCTTCAGTGAGGTCATGGCGCACAAGTCGCAGGCCTTCAAGGAAGCCGATAAGAACAAGGACGGGTACCTGTCGTTCAAGGAGATGCATGATGCAGTCGCGGCCGAAGTGGGCGAGTGAGATGATGGTCGAACGGCGTGCCATGACAGCCAAACGCTCATCCCTGACGGCCCTTGCGGGGCTGGCCGCCCTGGTGCTGGCCGGCTGCGCGGGCGATGGAACCGCCTCGCCGGGTGTGGGTACGGTTGCAGGTGCCGCAGCCGGCGCCGGCGCCAGCCGCGCCCTGTTCGGTTCCAGCACGTCGGGCATGCTGCTCGGTGCCGCTGCGGGCGGGCTTGCCGGCAACATGACCCTGGACCGCCAGGCCGAGCAGCGACGCCAAAGCGACGCCCAGGCGGCCGCCGATGCCAACATGCGCCGGCAGCTCGAGTTTGAGCGTCAGCGTACCTTGCAGCAGGAGGAAACCCGCCGTCAGATCGAGGAGCAGCGCCTCTTCGACGAGTGGCGGCGCCAGCAGGCGCGCTAGAGAGCAGGGCCGTGTGAGGGCCCGCCGCCTCGCCTACGGGCAGGTGAGGCGGTCGGGTTGAAGGCGCATTTTCGCAGACGCCTGGCTGGCTGGTGACGGCACATCCTTCCGTGATGACTGTGCAGGCCGATCCCTTCGTCACCATGACGGTTGCGATGTGCGTCTTCTTCATCGGCAGCGCGATCGTGATGCGGGTCAAGCTTCTTCGGGAGTTCAGCATCCCCGAATCGGTTGTTGGCGGTTTCGCCACCGCCATCGTTATCACGCTAATATACTTGTTGTTTGATCTGGAAGTCGCGTTCGATATTACAAGGCGAGATCTGTTTCTCGCTTATTTCTTCTCGGCGCTTGGTCTCAGATCGGTTATCAGCGACGTTCTTTCCAGCAGGCGGCCGTTATTCCTGCTCGTCCTTCTCGCGACGGTCTTCATCGTCGTGCAGAACGGCGTCGGCATGGCGATCGCGGCTGCCTTCGACCATCACCCGAAGCTCGGCATCGTCGCCGGCTCGATGGCGCTGATGGGCCGATCAGGCACCACGATTGCCTGGGCGCCCCTGTTCGAGGAACGGTTTGGCCTGGAGCACGTATCGCGCTTCGGCGTTGGCGCCACCATGGCGGGGCTGATCGCGGCTTGCTGCACTGGTGGCCCGATTGCCCGGTTTCTCGTCCAGCGTCACCACTTGAAGAGCCCGGGCCAGAGCGCCGACCTGGACGTCGGCATTTCCCGCGACGTCGCTTCGCCGAAGCTGGACTATCGTGCTTTCCTGTTGGCGCTGCTGCGCATCCACGTCACCATCATCATCGGCCAGCTCCTGATCTGGGGGCTTGCTGCAGTCGGCGTAGAATTGCCGCTGTATGTCACCTGCCTGCTCGCCGGCCTCGTGCTCGGCAACGTGATGCCGCGGGTCGCGCCCACGGTCGACTGGCAGGGCAGTGACCAGTGCCTCTCGCTGATCGCTGACGTCTCGCTCGGTCTCTTCTACACGATGACCTTGATGAGCATGCAGCTGTGGACGACGCAAGGCATGCTCGGCTTCCTCCTGGTGACCGTTGCCGTGCAGGCGCTGTTGGCAACCCTCTACACCTGCTTCTGTGTGTTCCGGGTGATGGGCCGGGACTACGACGCGGCAGTGATTGCGGGCGGGTTCGCGGGCATGTCCTTAGGATCGACGGCAACGACGATGGCGGTCATGACCGCTGTCACGAAGCAATATGGTCGGGCCCCGCGGGCGTTTGCCATCGTGCCGCTCGCATGCGGCCTTTTTATCGATATCGTCAACTTTGTCTGGATCGCCGTGTTCGCCGCGCTGTAGAACGCCGCGGACGTGCACTTCGCGGTACCGCACGGTGTCCGGGACGATGAAGGGAGAAGTGCCGATGCAGCCTGCCATCAGGTCTATCCTCTTCGTTGGTGCGATTGCTGCCGCTCTCACGGCCTGTGAGGCAGAACCCCCGGCCGTTCCGGAACAGGTCCGGCCGATTCGCACCTTCACGGTTACGGAAGTCGCCACCGGCCAGGTCCGGCGCTTCTCCGCGGTGATTCAGCCGAGTGACACCTCACAGCTCAGCTTCCAGGTCGGCGGCAACGTGCGCGAGGTGCGGGTCAGCCAGGGCGACCAAGTGGCAGCGGGCAACGTGCTCGCCGTTCTTGATCAGGAACCGTACCGATTGGACGTCCGTGCGGCAGAGGCGGACCTGGCGCGCGCGCGGGCCGAGCTCGCCAACAAGCGGGCGGACTTCGAGCGTCAGCGGACACTGTATCGTCAGGGCTGGGTTGCCAGGGTCCGCTTCGATAACGCCGAACGGGACTACCGCGCGGCATCGAGCCGGGTCGATTACACCGTCGCCCGGCTCGAACTGGCGCGACGCGACCTTGCCAACACGACGCTTGCGGCACCCTTCGCCGGCTCGATCGCGGTCCGCAGCATCGATCCTTTTGTCGAGGTGCGCTCAGGGCAAATGGTTTTCCAACTCGATGCCGAAGGGGGCCTGGAGGCAGAATTCGGCGTTCCCGAAACCGTCATTGGCGAGATCGCCCTCGGAATGCCGGTGCAGGTCCAGACCCCGCAGATCGCGCAGCCGCTGGCGGCTCTGATTACCGAGATTGGCAGCGCCGCCGGCGCCGGGACGATCTTTCCCGTGCGCGCCGCGCTCACCGAACCGCCGCCATCGCTGCGGCCGGGAATGACCGCCGAAGCCACGCTGACACTCGCCCACGGCGCCACCGACGTCGGATTCTTCGTCCCCTTGTCGGCGGTCGCAGCCGGCGAGCAGCCGGGCGACGGGTACGTCTTTGTCTACGACCCGAAGACATCGACGGTAAACCGGCGGGCGGTGAAAACAACGCAGGCGGCGCGCGGCAACGTGGTTGCCGTCACCGGCATCAAGATTGGCGAACGGCTGGCTTCGGCCGGGACCAGCTTCCTGGCCGACGGTCAAAGGGTCGCGCTTCTCGTGCCCGACCTCGAAAGCTGAGACGGCGCAGCGACATCACATCGATCGCGAGGCAACATGCTGGGGAAGATCACGGAATTTGCGATCGAGACCAACAGGATCACGATTCTGTTCCTGATCGGTATCCCGCTGATCGGCTTGCTGATCTTCTTGGATTACCCGCGCCAGGAGGATCCCTCGATCGAGATCCGGGAAGCGATCGTTACCGTCTTCAATCCGGGCATGGACGTCCATGAGGTCGAAGACCTCATCACGCGGACCGTCGAGGAGAAGATCCGCGAGGTTGGAGAAGTCGACAATATCTGGTCGTACAGCCGCAACGGCGCGGCCACCATCCACGTCGAGCTTGCCGACAGTGTCGATGCTGGCGAATTCGCGCGGATCTGGCAGGACCTGCGCAACCGGATGGCCGACGTGGCGCACGTTCTGCCGGGGGGAACCTTGGGGCCGTTCGTCAACGACGAGTTCGGCCTGACGGCGGTCGCCACGATCGCGCTCTGGAGCGACGGCTTCACGCTGGAGGAGATGCGCAGGGTCGCCCGCGACGTCCGCCGGCAGCTGGATGGTCTGGAAGGCGTGCGGCAGATCGCCGTCTTTGGCGTGCAAGCCGAGCGCGTCTTTCTGGAGGTGTCGAGCGCCCGGCTGGCCCGCCTCGGTATTCCGCCCGCGCAGCTGATCGAGACGCTGCGGGCGCAGAACGTCTTGTTGCCAGGGGGTGTGATCAACGCCGACGGGCAGAACGTAATCATCGAGCCTTCCGGTTCCTTCGCCAGCGTGGATGACATAGCGGCGGTGCTGATCCCGGTGCCGGACGCCGGCGCGAGCATCCCATTGAAGGATATTGTCCAGATCCGCCGCGATTTCGTCGATCCGGCCGACCGGCCGGTGTTCTTCAACGGCCGTCCAGCCATCGTCTTGAGCGTCTCGATCCTGGACGGCACCAACGCCGTCGAGTTCGGTCAGCGGCTGACGCGCAAAATCCGCGCAATCGAGCAAACACTGCCCCTTGGCTTGGCCCTCGACTTTGCGACCTTCCAGCCGGACCTGGTCGAGCGCGCGGTCAACGGCGCCATCAGCAACCTTGCCCAGACGCTCGTGATCGTGACCGTGGTCGTCATCCTCTTCCTCGGCGTGCGCACCGGCCTGATCGTAGGCGCCTTTATCCCGGTGACCATGCTTTTGGGCCTGGTCGGCATGTCGGTTTGGGGCGTCGAGCTGCAGCGGATGTCGATTGCGACCATGATCATTGCGCTCGGCATGATGGTCGATAACGCCATCGTCGTCGCCGAAGGCATCCGCAATCGCATCGAGGCGGGCGAGGATCGCAAGGCGGCCGCGATCGCCACCGGCAAGGAGCTGGGACTGCCGCTGCTGACATCCACGCTCTCGACGATCTTCGCCTTCATGCCGATCGCGCTCGCCATCGGCAGTGTCGGCGAATACACGCTGTCCCTGGGCCAGGTGGTCATCATGGTCCTGCTCGGCTCGTGGTTCATGTCGATGTACATGACGCCGACGCTGAGCTACTGGTTCATGACCGCGCGCCCGAAGGCTGGCGGCGCCAAAGCCGGCGGCGAGCAGGGGGACCCCTACAGTTCGGCCTTTTACCGCCGTTATCGGCACTTCCTGGAAGCGCTCTTGCGCCGGCGCGCCCTTTGTATTGCCGTCGTCATTGCCTGCCTGATCGGCACCGTCCTAGCCGCCCGCTTCGTCGTCAAAGAGTTCTTTCCGGCCAACGACCGCAACCAGTTCCTCGTCTATGTCGATCTGCAGGCGGGCGCCCATGTCGACGAGACGACCCGCGTTGTCCAGGCGATCACCGACTGGCTTGGGGACCGTTCCAGCAATCCCGAGGTGACCAAGACCATCGCCTACGTCGGCAGCGGTGGGCCGCGGTTCTTTCTCTCGCTCGCACCGATCAACCCCGATCCGCACGCCGCCTTTGTGCTGGTGGAAACCAACTCCAACCTCGACGTGCCGGCGCTGGTCGCGCGCACCCGGACCTACATCGACACCCAGTTCCCCGAAGCCCGCGGCAAGGTCAAGGCGATGTGGTTTGGGCCGACCGAGTCCGGTCTGGTCGAGGTCCGGATCAGTGGTCCGGATGAGACCGTTCTGATGGCCAAAGCGGAGCAGCTGATGGCGGCATTCCGCGCCGTCCCCGGCACCATCGAGATTGAGCAGGACTGGCAGAACCGGGTGCTGACGCTGGCGGTCGAGGTTGACCAGACGCGGGCGCGCCGTGCCGGCGTTACGTCCGCCGATGTCGCCGCCACGCTCAACGCCTTTGTCAGCGGCGGCGTGGCCACCGAGTACCGGGAGGGCGATGCCGTCATTCCCGTCGTTATCCGCGGGACCGAAGCCGAGCGAAGCCAGCTCTCGGCCATCCTCGATCTTGATGTCTATTCGGCCTCACTGGGGACGTTCGTGCCGCTGCGCCAAGTTGCCGAACTGCGCAGCACCTGGGATCCCTACCGGATCAACCGGCGCAATCTGGAACGCACTGTCACCGTCCAGGCCAAACACCTCCATCTCAAGGCCGGGCAACTGACAGAAGAGGTGATGCCGGCATTGGCGGCCCTGGACTTGCCGGCCGGCTATCACTGGGAGTTTGGCGGCGAGCTGGAGAGTGCAGCCAATGCCCAGCGCAATCTCACCGCCAACTTCCCGATCGCCGGTTTTCTCATCATCTTGATTCTGGTGTGGCAGTTCAACTCGTTCCGCCGGGCGGCCATCATCTTGCTGACCATCCCGATGGCGTTTGCGGGGTCGGTCATCGGCCTTCTCATAGTCGGTGCCCCGTTCGGCTTCATGTCGCTTCTGGGCCTGATCAGCCTGGCCGGCATCATCACCAACAACGGGATCGTGCTGATCGACAACATCGAGACCCAGCGGCGCGCCGGCCTCGCTCCCTACGACGCCATCATCGCGGCGTCGCTCTCCCGTTTCCGGCCGATCCTGATCACGACGGTGACCACCATTCCAGGTCTGCTGCCGCTGATCATCTGGAGGGATCCGTTGTTCTTCAGCCTGGCCGTGGTGATCGCCTTCGGTCTCTTGATCGGCACCGTGCTGACGCTGGGGGTGGCGCCGGTGATGTACAGCCTGTTCCTGCGCATTCGCGCTCCCGCCGCCAAGGCCTGAGCACGATCGGGCCTAGAACGAGCCGAACAGGCTGGCGATAAGGATCACCGCCACCAGCGAGACGATCGGGCCCAGCATTGAGACGACGAAGATGTCGAGATAGCTGTCCCGGTGGGAGATCTGGCAGACCGTCAACAAGGTGATCACCGCCCCGCTGTGTGGCAGAACGTCGAGCGTTCCCGACGCCAGCGCCGTCACCCGGTGCATCGCCTCCAAGGATACGCCGCTGGCCTGGGCCAGCTCCACGAAGGTGGAGCCAAGCGCGTCCAGCGCAATCGTCATGCCGCCCGATGCCGATCCGGTCATGGCGGAAAGCGTGGCCACCGATGCCGAAACCGATACCAGCGGGTTGCTGCCGCCGATCGAAAGGACCGCTTCGCTGATCCGGTCGAACACCGGCAGCGCCGCGATCACGGCTCCGAAGCCAACCAGGCTCGCGGTATTGAAGATCGGCAGCACCGAGGCATCGGCGCCCTTGTCCAGGCTCGCGCGCAGATCCGTCAACCGCCGCCAGTTGGTAACGATGAGCAGCAGGATCGCCAGCAACAGGGCGACGATGACCGCCCAGACGCCGCGCACCCGCTCGATGGTGGTCTCTCCGAACAGCGGATCGGCGAGATAGGAAGTGTCCATCGCCGGCACGACGAACTGGACGAACACGAAGTTGGTAACGATCACCGCCAGCACCGGCAGGACCGCCAGGGCGAACGGGGGCAGGGCCTCGACGTTGGTCCCGGTTTCCTGCAGCTCGTTGAGATCGAACCCCTTGCCCAAGGCGTGCTCGCGCAGGACCACGTCCGCCGCGGGCAGGCTGTCGGCGTGGGCACCGTAGCCTTCGCCCTGCGCCCGCGCCCACGCCGCCCTGCGGTTCAGCCAGGCGATGCCGAGCGCGAACATGATCACGGCGGCAATGATTCCAAGCCCGGGTGCCGCGAACGCCGTCGTGCTGAAGAACGGCATTGGAATTGCGTTCTGGATCGCCGGCGTGCCTGGGAGGGCCGACATGGTGAAGGAGAAGGCGCCGAGCGCCACCGCGCCCGGGATCAGGCGCTTCGGGATATCCGCCGTGCGGAACAGCGCGGCGGCAACGGGAAAGATGGCGAACGCGACGACGAACGCGGAAACTCCGCCGTAGGTCAGCACCGTGCAGCACAGCACGATCGAGACGATGGCCCGTTCCGCGCCCAGCCGTGCGCTGACGGATTGAGCGATCGAACGGGCGCAACCGGAATCATCCATCAGCTTGCCGAAGATGGCGCCGAGCAGGAACAGCGGGAAGAACGCGACGATGAAGTCCCCGGTTCGGGCCATGAAGACTTGCGTATAACCGGCGAGCAGCGGCAGGCCCCCGGTTCCCAGCGCGGCCAGCATGGCAACGCCCGGGGCCAGCAGGATCAACGTAATCCCGCGGAACGCGAGGAAAATCAGGAGTCCGAGCGCTGCAAGGACGACGATGACATCGAACATGGGATCGACCCTTCGCTAATGGCCTTGCGCGGCTACTGGGCCAACGGATAGCGGGCGTCGTCGGGATAGCTCTCGAAGTCCTTGCCGAGGCTCCTCCAGCGGCTGAGCCACTGTTCGGCAACCGCTTGGCCTTCGCTCCACAGCTTCGTCAGGTGAGTCTGGTTGCGGTCAAACTTGGAGGTGCGCCGGAGGCCCCACGCCGTCTCGCGGGTCATCTTGATCGTGCGGACGTCGATGATCTTGTGGGCCTTCAGGAACGGATGGTCGTCGCCATGGGTCTGCAACGAAGCGTTGACGCTGAGAATGTGGTCGAGCTCCTGGTTGAGCGACAGGTTGCCGGCCAGGTCGTTCTCGCGGTCACGAATGTCCTCAAGCCCGGTAAACGGAACGCGCCAGTCGATCTCCTGGGGATTGATGCGGACGACCCAGATTTCGTCCGGCTTGTCGTCTTTGGAAGCGCAGTCAAGAAACTGACGGATCGGAGGATTCTGCGAGTACAGACCATCCCAGTAATGGGCCGTGCGCGTGAGCGTTTTGCCCGGCGTACAGGTCGGGAAAGCGGTCTCGCCGATCTGTTGCGCCGGCAGGATCTCGGGCAGGGTTCCCGATGCCGCCACGCCTTCGAGCGAGAACGCTCGCCGCATCCGCCACCGCGTGGTCCCGTACTGGTCGAACTGCGGCGGTGCGGTCAGCAGGCCTTTCTCTTCGAGGGTCTTGTTGGTATCGAACACCTCGAAGTTGCCGCTGAAGACTTCGATCGCACCGGCGAGTGCGCGAAAGTTCTTCTGCGAGAGCTTTTTCCAGTCGACCGCGGCGAAATGCGGACACACGGACTGCAATAGCGCCGGAAAACCGAGATACTCGGGTCGAGCCCCCAGCATTTGCAGGCCGGCGATTGCGAAGTCGCCGAACTCGCCGTAGGGGCTGGAGGAGGGGAATGGCGCTCCCGCCTCGGCGAGATCAAGCATCGTACCGACCACGGCATTGTGTGCCGTCTCGACCGGTGTCGTCGCGGCAAAGACCGTCCACAGATGATTGAGCCGTTCGATCGCCTTGTCGATCGTGCCACAGGCGCTGTCGGCGGTGTTGGGAGCCAAGCCGTACCATGTGGCGAGCGCGCACAGGGCGCCGGCGGACGTCCCGCTGATGGCTTCGATCTCAAAGGTATCGCCGCCGCCCGGGCTTGCGTCCCAAGCCTTCTTGGTCTCCAGAATCTTGGTCAACACCCCCCACGTGAATGCCGCGTGGGTGCCACCGCCCTGACACGCAATCGCAACCTTTCGTGGCGCCATGATATGGCTGCTCCTGTCCCGTTTGCGGCTCAGATCCGCGGGCCTTGCTTAGGGGATCAAGCCTGCTTAGTCCACCGTTCCCGAGGCGGCCGGCGGCGCTGGCGGGGGCGGGGCGCGGTCGCTCCGCGCCGCCCGTGCCAGCGACGTAGCGGAGGAGACGAACCTCACCGGCGAGCGGAAGAACGCGCGGGCGATCGTGGGCAGCAGGCTCCAGACCGCCTGACGGGTGTTGATTTCGGGGGACGGAAGCTCGCCTGCGATCGGCAGACTGATGGTGATTCCGCCGTCGCGGTCCTCCATCAGGCGAATGAGCGTGCTGAGTGGAACGCCGATCGCTCGGGCGACCTCGTCGCTGCCGGCTCCCGGCCGGTCCGCCATCCTGACGTCGGTCATGCGGGCGCGCAGGGTGCCGGCCAAACGCCCCGTTGCCGCCGCGACATCGGCGTCGACCGTGAGGTTGCCGCGCTGGAAATCGACACCGAGCCGCGGGCCGAGGTAGGGCGACAGGGTCGGCAGGCTGAGCGCGTCGATCCGTGCCCGCGCGTCAAAGTTGGGGCGGGCCTGGAATGCCTCGGCCCAGCCGTCGATGGCGAACGGAGCCTCGTCCAGCCGGCCACCCAACTGCATCGTGGTTCGAGCGGTCGGATCGGCGGTGTCGAGGCTGTCGAGGGCGAACGTGTCGAGGGTGAGCGTCGTCTTGACGGTGGGGCTGACCGTCTTGTCGCTAAGGGCCATCCGCCCGCCGTTCAGGAGTGCGATGCGCCCGATCTGCACGACCGGCCAGTCGGCCGGTGGCCAGGTCCCCGTCGCCGAAGCCTTCTCCTCTGCCCGCGGCTCGGGCTGCGGGCGCGGGCCAGCCGCAGCCTCCCGCGTCAGCGCGACGTCGAACCGGCCGAGGGTCAGCGCGGTGGCTGCGTAGCGCTCGCCGGAGGTTGCGGCGAGCCCGCCGAGAGAGACGTCGTCGACTGAAGCGGTCAGCGGCAGCGGCTGCTGCAGCGTTGCTGCCAGCGACTTGAGCGCAAGATCGAGCCGCGCCCGCCATGCGGTGCGCGCGCCGCCCGTCGTCAAGGCTGCATCAGCCACGTCGAGTTTCAATCCGGCGAGCGCAAGGCGATCCGCCGCCACGCCCTTTCGAGGGGACGGCCGCTGGCCCTCGATCGAGCCGATCTTGATGCCGCCTTCCAGGCCAAGCCCGTTCACGTCTCCCTCACGGCGATAGGAGACCCGGCGCAGGTCCAGATCGAGCCCTTTGATCTGTCCGTTCGCCCCGTCCGCGCCGGTTTGCGGCACTATCACAAGGGAGAGATCCGGTGCCTTGGCGCCCGCCTTCACCGCGACTTGCAGTGTTTCTTGCCCGTCGGCGATGTCGATGTCCGCATCGCGCAGCGTCAATGCCGAGGATGCAAGCCGCGCAATCGCGTCCTCGCCGGCCGCCGCCTCCATGCGCAATCCGTTGAGGGCGAGTGCCGGCGAGGCGAGGTTGATCCAGATACTCGTTCGGCGGCGCTCGTCGACGATCAGCCGGGGGAGCCTGCCGGCAAAGCGTGCCATGGCGATGCGCGTCGGCGGCGGCGCTGGCTTGCCCGCTATCGGCTGCTGGTCGAGACGGATGGCAAGGTCCTTTGCATCCAGCCCGAAGTCCCCCTCGATCAGCGAACGCCGGCTGGGAAAGGCGTAGCGGGTGCGGCTCAGAGCGGCACTGAACTCGCGGGCGGCGATGCCGATCGGTTCGACGTCCGGGATCACGAGGTCGAGATCGCGGGCCACGACCTTACCGGTGGCGACGATGGGTGGGCCTGGGACGTTGGTCTCGACGCTGAGGTCGGCAAGGCGCACATCGGCGCTGCGAACGGTTCCCCTGATATCGGCGCCGCCGAGATGCAGCCGGTCGACCAGGATGGTCGGGCCAGCAATCCCAATCGACCCGTCGGCGGCGGACGCTTTGTGGGTCACGATTGTCGGCACCGTCGCGGTAAGGCGCGCCATCTTGGCGGTGGTGAGCGGCGGCGGCGGCTGGCCTCGGCGCGCGGCTTCCTGCAGCGTGAACAGCACGTCGCGCAAGTCGAGCGACACGCTGCCGCTGCGCGGCGCAGGCTCCGGCGCAAGCGCGATCGACGTGTCGACAAGGTCCGCCTGGAGGCCGCCAATGGCGATGGTGATGGGCTCGACATCCGGGATCAGGAGGTCGAGGCGGTCCATGGTTAGCGTGCCGTTCGCCGTCAGCTGCTCGTCCGCCCCGGCGACGCCCACCCCCTTGAGCCGGAGTTCGGCGCGATCGACGCGGCCGCGCGCAAGGGGACCGTCGAGGCGCAGGTCGTCAACGCTCACGAGCGGGTTCGGCGCGCTCAACGAGGCATCGCCGACGCTGGAGCCGTCGAGCGCCAGCGCCGGAAGCTGGAAGCCGAAGCGGCCGGCATCGATGCGCACCAGCAGCGGTGGCGGACGGCCGGCCGTGGCGGCGCCATACGCAGAGACCGACAGCTGCTGGGACTGAAGAGCGAGCCCGCCCTCCACTTGTGCCCTCTGCCCGGGTGGGAAGGCGAGGCGGGTGTTGGCGAGGTCGATCTCCATGCGCTCGGCGCTGATTGCGACCGGCGCCGCTTCGGGCACGAGCAGGTCGATGCGCTCGGCCGCCACCCGGCCGGTGACGAAGAATGGCGCACCCGGCTGCTGGCCTTCAATGCTGAAGCCGCTGAGCCGGAACGACGCCGTGCCAATGCTGCCACGTATATGGAGGCCATCGAGCTGCAAACCATCGACGTCCAGTTGTGGCGCCACTTTGACTTCGGGCTGCAGGCCGGGCGCCGTGCGCACCCGCGTTCCCGGCAGGACGAAACCGACGCGCGAAAACGAAAACGCGCGGCCGTCGTTGAAGCGAAGCGTACTCGCCGCCAGATCGATGCTTAGGTCTCCGGTTACAGTCGTCTGCCGGGCGGCGTCGTAGGAGAATGTGACATCGTCGAGCTTCAGCGTTCCTCCCGCCAGTTGGCCGCTGCCGAACAGCGGGTGGGCGAGATCAATGCCAATCAACGTTCCGGTCGCCGCCAGGCGAGACTCGATGCGGCCCTCGGCGAACACGCCGATCCACGCTCGCTGCACGGCAAGCGCGATCTCACCACCGCGGGACGTGAAGCCGAGCGGGCCGAGGAACCTTTCGATCTTCTCCACGTTGATGCCGGTGACAGAAGCCTCAGCCTCGACCTCAAGTCTGTCTTCGAAAGGCCGGGCCGTCCCCGACGCGGTCAGGCTGATCTCGTTCAGCTCTGCCCTCAACCGGTAGTAGCCCGGGCGGTCGGGTCCCCAGGTGTGGAAACCGCCAAGCTCCAGTTCGTCAACGTGCATCACCGCTTCACCGCCGCGCGCATCGATGAAGGCGATCCGGCTGTCGCGGATGCTCAGCAAGTCGAGCCACGGTTCCGCGCCGAGCCTCTTTTCGAGCTCGAACGGGCTGGCCGGCGGCGCTGGTTGCGGACCTGTCTCGGACGGAGTCGGTTCGGTACGTTCTCTGCGAACGTCGAGGATCTCTGTAAGCGGGATGCCGTTGAGGCTGAAGCTGCCGTCCTCGGCCTGGCGCGCCTCAAAGCGCACTCCCTCGATGACAATCGATTTCGCGACCAACTGACCGTACAGCAGGCGCCGCACATCGATATCGACCCCGATCCGGCCAACCTGGCCCATCTCGGCGCCGGCGCCGCGGAAGGTCACCGGGCCGAACGAAAGCTCCCCCTGCAACGGCCGGATCCGCAGAGTCTCGACGCCGCTGGTGTCGATGTTGAGGCCGCTGAGGTAGGTGCGCACCACCTGCCGGGCGACGAGTTGTGGCCCGAAGCGGATGCCGACCGCCGTCGCGATGAGGAGACCAACAAGGATCGCGACCAGGCCGATGATGAGCCTGCCCCGGCGCCGCCCCCGGTGCGGCGGCTGGCTTGCGGCCGCAGGTATTGCGTCAGTTGGCACGGATCACTCCCGGGCAAAAAGGCATCCTTAAGCTTAGTGCAAATATCCCGGCGCCGCGATCGTCAGAACTGGAACGGCTGGCTGATCATCATCTGGATGCCGTAACTCGAGTCGGAGACGGCGGCATCGGCGCGGATCACGAAGCCCTTGGCAGACAGCCGGATGCCAAGGCCGGCGTCCCATTTCATGCTGGAATGGAGGTTGGTGACGTCATAGGTCGGCGCGACCCGGCCCATCTCGACAAACGGCACCACCTGCAGCCACTGGACGCCGACGATCCGTTGAAACCAAGGCCAGGCCTCGAACGGGTTCCAATCGGGGATGAACCGTAGTTCGGCGCAGTAGTAGAGGGCAGCGGCGTCGCTGAACCGCTGTGAGGGAAAGCCGCGCATCCGCCACAGGCCGCCGAGATTGGCGCCGGTATAGGATGGCGGCCGATGGACGATCTTGCCGGACGGCTGCTCCCGCCAAGTGGGCGAATAGGCGGTCCAGGCGTCAAATGCGAGCACACGTTGGCGCCAGCCGTCGGTGGCGCCGAAGTCGAAATACTGGTCGATCTCGCCTTCCATCGCCGTCCAAGACGCATTGCTGTCGAGCAGGCCGAAGTCGCGCGACCACTGCATGCGCACGCCTTGCCCTTGCGATGGGTTCGGCGGGAAATCCCGGTTATCCCAGAAGAGTGCGAGGTCGATGCCGTTGGTCCGGAATTCGTTCTCGTCGATGTCGTCGGTGTCGATCTGCTGATTGCGATAGAAGGGCCGTAGGGAAGCGAAAGTGCGGCCGCTCTCGATCGGGTTGAGCGACGATGCGCCCGTTGCCCCGCCAACGAGAAGGCCCCGATCCAGCTCATAGTCGGGAATAATCTGCTCGGCACCGTGGCCAAGCGGCAGCAGGTATTTGAAGCGGCTGCGCGCAAAGTAATCAAGGCCGCTGCCACTGATATAGTTGTCCTCACTCGATTGGTTGCTGCCCGCTTGCTGGCCGGGAAAGTGCGGGTTGCCGTCGATGAAGCTCTGCGTGTCCTGGAAATAGCCGAAGGAAAAGACCGGGTCGATGAACAGGCGGTCCAGCACCGGCAAGCGCAGGTCTTGTCCGGCCAGAAACACCATCCCCGCGCCATACGTGCCGCCGAAGGCGGTCGCGATCACCCGCGACTGTGGTTCCGGAAATGCGTTGAGGCCGTAAACGGCGCCGACCGCCGCGCCGAAGTTCTCATTGAAGAAGGGAAAGGGCAGCAGCAGTACCTGCGGTTGTGCCGCCTCGTCACCTTCGGCATTGGCGCGGCCGGCCGGCAGCGTCGCCAGCAGAAGGCCGGCGAGGAGAAGGGTGGCCAGCAGGGCTGCCGGCATCGATGCAGGGGTTGATGTCTTCACGGCTGTCGTCAGCGCGGACCCAGCTTCTGGCGCAACAGCTCGTTGACAGCCTTGGGGTTGGCCTTGCCTTGCGTTGCCTTCATCACCTGGCCTACCAGCCAGACCAGTACCTTGTCGTTGCCGGCACGGAACTGTTCTACCTGGGTGGGATTGGCGGCGATCACCTTGTCCACCGCGGCCTCGATCGCGCCCTCATCGGTGATCTGCCGCAAGCCGCGCTCGGCGACGATGGCGCGCGGATCGGCGCCGGTCTCGGCCATGATCTCGAACACATCCTTGGCGATCCGCCCGGAGATGGTGCCATCCGCAATCAGGTCGAGCAGGCTGCCGAGCGCGTCAGGGCCGATCGGCGAGTCGGTGATTGCCCGGCCTTGCTTGTTGAGGACGGCGAACAGGTTGGTGATCACCCAGTTCGCCGCGGTCTTGCCATCGCGGCCCTTCGCTACCTGTTCGAAGTATTCGGATGCCTCCTTCTCGGCGACGAGCACGCTCGCGTCGTAGGCATTGAGGCCATAGGCGGTGATGAACCGCGCCTTGCGCTGGTCAGGCAGCTCGGGCAGCGTTGCTTTGATCTCGGCGACGAAATCCGGTGTGAGCTTGAGCGGCAACAGGTCGGGGTCGGGGAAGTAGCGGTAGTCGTGCGCGTATTCCTTGGCCCGCATCGAGCGGGTCTCGCCGCGGGCGGAATCGTAAAGCCGCGTCTCCTGCACCACCGTGCCGCCGGCGTCGTAAACGCCCACCTGACGCTCGGCCTCGCGTTCGATCGCCTGCATGACGAAGCGGACGGAGTTGACGTTCTTCACTTCCGCCCGCGTGCGCAGGGCGTTCTCGCCGACCGGCCGCACCGAGACGTTGATGTCGCAGCGCATCGAGCCCTGCTCCATGTTGCCGTCGCAGGTGCCGAGGTAGCGCATAATCGCGCGCAGCTTGCGCAGGTAGGCGCCGGCCTCCTCGGGGCCACGGATGTCAGGCTTGGAGACGATCTCCATCAGCGCGACGCCCGAGCGGTTGAGATCGATCAGCGTATGGCGCGGGTGCTGATCGTGCAGCGACTTGCCGGCGTCCTGCTCGACGTGCAGGCGCTCGATGCCGATCTCCTTGGTCGAGCCGTCGGCGAGATCGATCGTCACCTGGCCTTCGCCGACCAGCGGCCGCTGGTACTGGGAAATCTGGTAGCCCTGCGGCAGGTCGGCATAGAAGTAGTTCTTGCGCTCGAAAACGCTCTCGAAGTTGATCTGGGCGTTGAGGCCGAGGCCGGTCCGCACCGCCTGCTCGATGCACAGGCCGTTCAGGACCGGCAGCATGCCGGGAAAGCCGGCATCGATGTAGGAGACTTGGGTGTTCGGCTCGGCGCCGAAATCGGTTGCAGCGCCGGAGAACAGCTTCGCCTTCGAGATCACCTGCGCGTGCACTTCGAGGCCGATCACGACCTCCCAGTCGCCCGTTTCGCCGCGCACCATGTAGGCCATGCTTGCAACCCTCGGCCAGCCAATCCCGGTCGCATGGCATACCGGGCGCAGGCGACGCGGGCAAGCGCCTTGGCCGCCTGTGCCGCGTCAAGAAGGTGCCGGGTACGAAACGGCTTATGCCGGCAGGTCAGCGCTGTTCGTGAACGCGAGGTGGCGTGTGGCCACAAAGTTGAACGCCATGGCGACGATCGAGCCCAAGGCCAGCGCCAACACCGGGAACGCCTGCATGGTCGGGCTAAGGGCAAGGCCGAGCGCATAGACGGTACCGTTGATGCCCGCGCCCACGGCCTGGACAAGGAAATAGACCGTGTACTCGCGCCGTCTGTTGCTGCCGGCCCGCTGCGCGAAGGTCCAGGTGCGGTTCAGATACCAGGTTACGCTGACGGCGATCAGGAAAGAGGCGCCCCGCGCGGGATAGTGCCCCCACCCCAGCGCGTGAAACAGCAGCATCAGGCCGCCCGCATCGACGGCGAAGCCGATGCTGCCGACGCAGGCAAAGGCGAGTGCCTCGCGCGACGCCGGCCGCCGGTCGAACCAGCGCGCAAGCGGGGCCGATAGCTGCCGTGCAGCGGCCTGCCGGCGCACCAACTCAAGCGACGGCGCTGATCGTCTCACGCTCAAGGTTACTCTTGCGCTCTGCCTTGCACGTGAGGCCGACCGGTGACGCCATGACGTAATGCAGCCGCTTAAGCTCGCGCCGGGCGACGGTCACTGTCCCAAGGATCAGGCCGCACGCCAGCATGAGAAACGCCAACAGCATCAAGCCGGTGGCGAGCACTGCCGTCGGCAGGCGCGAGACCATGCCGGTTGCAAAGTATTCGGTTATGACGGTCGAGCCAAGGAAGAGGGCGACGGTTGCAACCATCGTGAACAGGACGAAAAAGAACTCAAGCGGGCGCTCTTCCTTGATCATCCGGATGATGGTGCGCATGATCCGCATGCCGTCGCGTACCGTGCGCAGCTTGCTGGCCGAGCCCTCCGGCCGCTCGCGGTATTCGGTGTCGACTTCTGCGATCGGCATGCGCAGCTCCAGGGCATGCACCACGAGTTCGGTTTCGATCTCGAAGCCGGACGCCAGCGCCGGAAACGACTTGACGAACCGGCGCGAGAATACCTTGTAGCCGGACAGCATGTCGGCCAAGCGGCTGCCGAAGATCCGCGAGACAAGCGCGGTCAGGAACCAGTTGCCGAAGCGGTGCCCCGGCCGGTAGGCGCCAGCCACGGTCGTCACCCGCCGGCCATTGATCATGTCCAGCTCTTGCCGCTGGAGCTGTTCGATCAGCATCGGCGCGTCTGCGGCCTCGTAGGTATCGTCACCGTCGACGAGAACGTAGATGTCGGCCTCGACGTCGGCGAACATGCGGCGGACGACGTTGCCCTTGCCCTGCAGCGTCTCCAACCGCACCAGAGCACCCGCAGCGCGGGCGCGATCGGCGCTGCCGTCGGTCGAGTTGTTGTCGTAGACGTGGATCGCTGCCGAGGGAAGCGCGGCGCGAAAGTCGGCCACCACCTTGGCAATCGTCTGTGCCTCGTTGTAGCAAGGAATGAGGACGGCGACTTCGGTGATACTAGTTTTCATCGTTGCGCAGAATTAGGCTCGGGTGGGAAGGGGCATAACTATAATCCGGCTTCGCGAACATGGCAGGCTTCCGGAATGCTTGCTCCGGATCGAATTCGTATAGTGTAACACTCCAATTGCGTTTCAGATCGCCCATACTGTGCTGTTGGGCGGCATACGACTTCAATATTAGCTCCATGGATTGGAGATATACTTGATTATTGTCTTTCATCATATGCGTGCAGTACAGCAACCAGACGCGGCGGTGCTGGCGCATCCGCTCGATATCGTAATAGAAATAGGCAAGAGCATCCGGCGCGTGGTGGCCAGCCAGCACTTTCGCATCGGCAAGACCGTAGCGTTCGCGCTGCAGGCGGAAATCGGGCAGGCATTCGCTGTAAACGTAGATCGCGTCGCCGGGGCGGTAATTCGCGGCGAGCGCCTGCATCGCGCTGTGGCTATCGGCGGTCTCGAACGGCTTACCGTCGGCGCGTGCATACTCCATTGCCGTGACGCCAAGCGGCAGCGCCAGCAGCAGGATCGGCACCGCAGCCGCGACCGGCCGCGGCAGGTCCGGCATTCTGAACAGCTGGCCGACGCCGACCGCGATGCAGACCAGGATCTGTGGCGCCGCAAACATGAGGAACCGGCTGCCGAACGGATAGGCCTTGAGCGCCGAGGCTGAGAGGGCGAGGACAAGCGGCAGCAACAGCGCGACCGCCTGCAACGGCTGCCGGCGGGCGAGCGAACAGGCGCCCAAGAGGAAGACGAGGCATGCGAGCGCTGAGCCTGCGACCTGGCCCGGCTGGTAGATGCGGCCGTAATAGAGCGCGCTCTCCGCGGGTGCCAGTAACGCCTTGTAGTACCAGAACACGTCCTTGACGTTGAGCGGTGGCACCGGGGCAAACAAGTGTTGCCAGTAGCCGCGCATGGCCGCGACCGCCTCCGGTTGCCTCCCGTAGACAAGTAAATAGAGTGCGGCGAACACGGCCAGCCAGAGCAGCGCAATTCCCGCAATCACGATCGCGTCGCGGTGGCGCCGCTCGTTCAAGCTGTGCAGGAAGAGCGCGCTGCCGACGCCGCCCAAGACAAACGCCGCCGGGTTCGAGAACAAGGTTGCGATCACGCCGGTGAACGCCAGCGCGAGGGCGTCGCGCCAGCGCCACTGCTTTCCTTCAAGCGCTTGGAAGGCGAACAGCATGAGGACGGCTGAGAACAGGAGATCCGTCATGTACTGCTTCACCTCGCCCGCGTATAGGAGGTAGGTGGGCAGCAGCGCGAGCGCGGTGATGGCAAACAAGGCGTCGGTCCGGCGCAGGAAGCGTATGCAGAACCAGGCAAAGACGATCAGCGCCACAACGCCGGAAGCGAGCGGCAAGAGCCTCAAGGCAAGCTCGAAGTCGGGTATCAGGCCGGACAGGACCTTCTGTGCCCACAGCCAAGCGAGCGGTGCCGATTGGTCGTCTTCCAACGGCAAGAGCAAGCCCGCGAACGAGCGGGTAAGGATGTTGCCCACCAGCGCGCTCTCGTCACTCCACAGGCTGCGATCGGCAAGGACGCCCCAGACGCGCATGCCGATGCCGAGCGTGACGACGAAGGCGATGGTGGCCACATGCAGGTGCTTGCGGACGAACAGGCAGCCCCAGCGGTGCGCCCGCGCCAAGTCGGCGCCCGCGCAGGCGTCAACAGGGCGCGAAGCGCCGCCGAAAGCCACGCTCATCGGTTTTCTTCTGCGGGTGCAATGAATAGGCAGGGCCGGGCTTGACAGCGTGCGATCGCGAACAGCGCGCTGGCGAAAGCCTACCGCCGCTCGTCATTATGGTGATGGCACTCAAGATCGGCCATGCGATCAGCCAGCACCGGCACCAGTTCCGCAAACAGCCAGATCGATACAATCGCCAGATTGATCGTCGCAAGCATCGGTTCCCTCCTGGTCCGGCACGAAAGGCGCGGCGCGGGTTGCGGCGCCCCTATGGTTCGCGGTCGGCTGCGTTCACCAAGATGAGCGGCAATATGCGCGCAAAGGCGTTAGCGTTTCGTTGATGCCCCCCGGTGGGCGGGAGCGGCTGCTTCGCGGGCCGTGGCCGGCGCGATTGGTGTCGATCGGCAATCGCCGAATAGGTCATGCAACTGGCATCAATTTTCGTTAATCTGTCATGGTATGTTCAGGGAGGTCTGGGGCTGAGGCACGAGTATGGAGACGACAAGAGAAAATTACATCCGTGAGCTCGCCCGTCCATTCTGGGAGTCCGCTGTGCAACCCTATGGTATGGCAGTGGATTTCTGGTTGATGGCGGAGCAGATGGTGCGCGAGATGATCGAGACAACGGCGCGCCTGACGACCGCAGTCGGCGCCACGCCGCCGGTGTTCGCACCGCGCTGGCTGCCGGAAGCCGTGCCGGTGGCACGGATCCAGGAGCTGGCGGAGTGCATGTGGGATGCGGCCGGCCGCCAGTTGGGCCTGGCGCAGGACTATTGGCTGGCGGCAGAGCGGCACGTTTTGTCGCAGCTACGCGCGCTGGCGGCGCTCGATGAGGCGCCCGATGCGCCGGCCTGGGTAAAGGAACTCGCGGGCCTGCCGCCGCATGCCTACCTCGATCGCATCCGGGTGATGGCGTACGAGAGCTGGCAGGGAAATGCGAACCCCTTCGGTAACGCGCTCGACCACTGGCTTGAGGCCGAACAGACAGTACTGGGCGCAATGGCGGCCCTCGCCCGCGGCTTCGAGGCCGGTCAGGCCGAAGTCCGGGCGGCGACGACGAAGGCGCGGGCTTCCGTTTTGAGCTGAGGCGGCATGAGACCGAGACCAGCGCGGCGAGGCGACAGCCCTCTGCCGCGGCGCTTGGGCTTGTGTATTACCTTCTGCTCTAGCGAACCGCGATTAGGCTGCGATGGGGCTTTGTTCAGGCCGCTGGTGCGGAACCGCGACCGGGGACGACAGGCCCAACCAGCGTCCGACCGGGCCGAGAACCCGCCAGCGGGCCGCACGCGCCACCCTGGCATAGTGGCGAGCCTCGTCCTTGCGTCCGAGTGCGGCGAGGATCCGGGCCATCTGACGCAGATGCTTGACGGAGCGCGGCATCCGCTTCAACGCTTCCCGACAGATCCTTTCGGCGCCTTTGGCGTCCTTGGCCGCGAGAAGGCGGCGCGCCTGCTCGTAGCGTGAGAGACCTTCGAGGTTGCATTTGGGCTGATCGGCCCGTGGCGTTTTAGCGGCGGGCTTATTGGCAGAGGCAATTCTCGCGGTCACTTTGTCCGCAACGCTGGTCGATGTCTGGTCCGGCTCGGCAGTGACCTTCGTCAGCTGCGGCAAATCCTTCAGCCGATAGCGATTGAGGGGGGTGAACCGGCCAACCATGAACTGTCCGCAACTGTCGAGATAGAACGACCGCGGAAATGGCAGGCTTTCCCGGGTGGCGGCCTGCTGCGTGACCATCTGTTCAATCGTATCGAGGCTGTCGACGAAGGTCGGTGCATTCATCTGCTCCCTCAGCCACGCGGGTTCGGCGGTAGGGATACGATCTTCAATAAGATCATCGAAGCTCGCGAGAATGTTGGCGCCGAGGAAGTATGAATTGCCGATATTCTCCTTGACGCCGAAGTCAGTGATGGCGACCGCGCGACGGCCGCGAACGAGGGCTTCAAGGGCTGCGGTCGAGCTGATCGTGACCAAGAGGTCGGCCTCGTTCAGCAACACGTCCATATCCTGGTAGGTGAACAGCAGGTTGTCGGGCGAGCCGTATTGGGCTGCTTCCTTGGGAAATATCTCTTCATACGGGTACTTCTGCGGATGTCCGCTTTTCTCGCCGATCCTGTGTTTCGGCTTGATCAGGACGGTGCGCCGCGGGTGCCTCTGGGCGTATTCGCACAGCCGGCGCGCCACGTACGCGCGTTCCTCTTTCGACTTAGGAATGTCGGTCTGGACGGCAAACAGCACGGTCGAGACGCGTCCCTGGGGGCCCGGCTCCGCGGGCAGCGGCCCCTGCATCAAGATCGGATTCTGACAGGCAAGGATGCGCGTGGCGCCGCCGCCAACCGATCGGAAAGCCGCCTCGACCAAATGGCGCTCGCGCATATTGTTCACATACACGATATCGGCACCGTGGCGATAAAGGTAGGTGCCGATGCGAACGTGGTCGAGGACAATCCCGGCCGGTATCGTGGCCAGAAGAGGGCGCCGTCCTCGTGCGCGCCGGGCACAGACATCGCGAAACAACCAAAGAAACTCGATCGCTTGCGGACCACCAATGGTGAGAAACAGGACCGACGAGTCGAGCAAGCCAGGCGTCTTGAAAAAGGAATTCATGTCTTTACTGGTATCAATATGCCTGGTCGTTGGTTCCCAGTTCCGGGTCTTTATCTGTGCGGCAAGTGAATTTGCCAGTTTCTCCTGGGAGCCGTATTCGTAAACGATGCAAGCCGTGTTGGTCATCTTGATCGCCTCGTCAATTCAAATGCCGCACCCGGCGTGCGCCGAATTGTCCGGCCGGCCGCGTGCGGCGTTTGCTGTTCCGCTTCTATGACTGCGCCGACAGCATCCCCATGCGCGGCTGTGCCGATCCGCCGCGCGACCGTGCCGGATCGCTGCGGCCGGCCGAAGCCTCGGCCGGCGCGACAGGCCCGTCGTCCATCACCTCGACCTCGTAGCCGCCGCCGATGGCGCGGATGCTCAGGCGCTTGTTGTGGCGAGGTTCCGCCCTTCCGATCGCGACGCGTCGTTCGAGTTCATCGAGTGCGCTTTCGACGTTGGTGACATCGATGCCATCGAGCGACCGCAGGCTGTAGTTCCACCACCTGATCTGCAGGAGGCGCTCGATGGTGCGCTCGTTGAAGCGCTTCTTGATCACGCGCGCCGGCACGCCGGCGGCGATCGTGTATGGGGGGATATCGCGCGTAACCACCGAGCCAGCACCGATGATGGCGCCGTCACCGATGGTGACACCGCGCCGAATCACCACGCGAGCCCCGATCCAGACATCATTGCCGATGACGACCGTTTGATCGGCCCGGCCCTCGGCGCGATGTTTCGCCTTGGCGTTCATCACGAGGCGTCTGTTGTGGTCGAAGTAATCCCTTCGCTCGCTTGAGAACGAAGTCGTGCCGCCAACGGCGTAGAAGGCATTGTGCACGCTGAGGAAGTTGGTGGGGTGCTCCGCCTTGCCGACAATAATATGGCCGGCGATGGCGCAGTACATGCCGATGGACTGGACACTCTCGAAATCAGGGCTTTCTCCGATAAACGTGTGGGCACCAATCGAGCAAATCTTTCCGGGCCATGACTGCAGGCTGATGGGCGGATAGATCGTCACTTTGTTGTCGGTATTTGGAAAGTATGACCTTTTTAACGAACTCTCATCTCGCACAATCACTTCGTTCTGGGCGAGTATTTCGTGCAGAACGCCGCGTGTGGCAGCCAGTATAGGTTTCATAGCGCGAACTGCCTGTCCGGTCTTGCAGGGCCCGCGGACTCTAGGGGGGCAGAAGGAAACAATCTCTTAACAAGATGCTGCGGCTTTCGTTGCGATTTGTCGCGACCTTGCGCCGATGCGGAAGCCGGTGCGGCAGCGCTGCCGCCGTGCATTCCCCACACATGCCACGGGTGCAATGCGCTCGCATGTAACCCTTCCTTAATGGCGAACACCTAAAAACTTACGCGATTTTTGGTTGTGTTGCGAACGACCCCCGAATCCATTGTTAAGGAGTTCCGACATGAATGCTCCGCTTGTGATCGCCGAGATCGGCTGTAATCACAAGGGTGACATGGCGATTGCGAAGGAATTGATCGCCGTTGCCGCCACCTTCTGCAAAGCTGATGCGGTCAAGTTCCAGAAGCGCTGCCCGCGCGAGCTGCTGACCGCAGAACAGTACAATGCGCCACATCCCAATCCGGCCAACAGCTATGGCCGCACCTATGGCGAACACCGGGAATTTCTGGAACTTGACGTCAACCAGCACCGACAGTTGCAGGCATGGTGCCGGGAATTCGGCATCACGTATTCGACCTCGGTCTGGGATCTGACCTCGGCCCGTGAGATCGCCGCGCTCAACCCCGCCTTCATCAAGATCCCGTCAGCCTCGAACCTGAACTTTCCGATGCTGGGCTACCTCTGCGACAACTATGGAGGCGAGATCCACTTCTCCGTCGGCATGACGACCCAGGATGAAGAAGAGCAGATCGTCCGCTTTCTCGAGGAGCGCGGTCGCGCCAAGGATGCCGTCTTGTATTCTTGCACGTCCGGCTATCCGGTCGATTTCAAGGATGTTTGCCTGGGCGAAATCCTGCGTTTGAAGGAGACCTTCGGCGATCGGGTCAAGGACGTCGGCTTCTCCGGCCATCACCTCGGCATCGCCGTTGACATTGCCGCCGCCACCTTGGGCGCGCGCTGGATCGAGCGCCACTTCACCCTCGATCGGACCTGGAAGGGCACCGACCACGCGGCCTCGCTGGAGCCGGATGGGCTGCGCCGCCTGACCCGCGATCTGCACAACGTCTGGCAGAGCCTCGACTACAAGATGAGCGACGTTCTCGAAGTCGAGAAGGTTCAGCGCGCTAAACTGAAATGGATCGATCCCGCGGCTGCTGCCAAGGCCGCCTGAGCCATGCGCTCGGATCCAACGACAACCGCGCAGCCGGGATGTATCGCCATCATCCCGGCCCGCGGCGGCTCGAAGGGCGTGCCGCGCAAGAACGTTCGCATGTTGGCGGGCAAACCGCTGATCGCCTACACGATTGCCGCTGCATTGGCGGCCGCGCGCGTCGATCGCGTCATCGTCTCGACCGATGATGACGAGATCGCAGCGGTCGCGGTCGCGGCCGGTGCCGAGGTCGTTCGCCGTCCGGCTGCCATCAGTGGCGATACGGCGTCTTCGGAGGCGGCGCTGCTGCACGTGCTGGATACGCTCGCAGGGACGGAAGCGCGCTTGCCCGCTACCGTCGTTTTCCTGCAGTGCACCTCGCCCCTGACCACCGCTGCCGACATCGACGGGACGGTTGATGCGCTCGACGCCAACCAGGCCGACTGTGCCCTTGCGGTCGCCCCGTTCTATCACTTCCTTTGGCGCATCGAGGCTGGCGGCGGCGGCGGCGGTATTAACCACGCGATTCACAACCGCCCGCGCCGGCAGGACATGGAGCCGCAGTATCTGGAGACCGGCGCCGTCTATGCCATGCGGACCGAAGGCTTCCGGGCCGCCCGGCATCGCTTCTTCGGTCGCGTCGCCCTGTTCGTGCAGGCGGCAGAGCGGTGCCTGGAGATCGACGAACCGCTCGACTTCCTGAAAGCGGAAGTGATGGTCCGTGCGCTGGCTACACCTCCGATCAAGACCAACCAACCGCGGGCAGCGTAGCAGCCGGCGCCTTCCGGGTACCGGCCGAACAAGGAGCATACCGATGCAGGCAGCGCTGCCGGCGGTCGCCGGCCGGATGCCGCGTCCAAGTGAGGAGGCGCCGGGGCGGGCCCTGGTGCTCGCCAGCTTCGACTCCTTTCTGAAGGCGGCGAAGCCGATCGGCCAGGCGCTTGCCGCCGCCGGCTGGCAGGTCGATACCCGCCTGGTGCGGGTCCGCGCCCGCCAGCTGTCTCGGCGCCAGCTGACCGCCCTCGGCTATCTCGCACCGCCACCGGCGGCGACGCTGGCCGAAACGATCGCTGCGCCGGACCTCATCGACTACGATGTGATCGTGCTCGGTCTTGACGGCCGGCGCACGCGGGCCGTTCTCGGCGGCCTCCGTCGCCTGCCGCTCGCCGCCCGAAAGACGCGGCCGCTCACCATTGCGCTCTATCCCGGCATCGTGTTCCGGCATCAAGTGCATGGCCTCGCCAACCGCTTCGGTGCCGATCTGATCCTCTTCAACTCACCGGCCGATCACGCGCATTATGAAGCGACCTGCGCGGCGTTGGGCGTGGCGGCCGATCGCGGCCTCTGCTTCGGCTCAACCGTCATCCGCGCCGACGATCGATCCCGCCCGGCGCCGGTCTGGCCGCCGCGGACCATCCTTTACGCCGAACAGCCGGACGTGCCGGCATCGCGGATCGAGCGCCTGTACCTCGTCGACCGCCTGATCGCCTATGCGCGCGCGCATCCGGAGCGCACCGTCATCATCAAGCCGCGGCACGCGCCTGGCGAAACGACACTCAGGCCGACGATCCACCACCTGGCCGGGATTGTGCGCCGGGCCGAACGCCGCGGGCTCAAGCCGGCCAACCTCCGCCTCGTTTACGACCCGATCGAAAATCTGCTCGATACGACCGATCTGTGCCTGACCGTGAGCTCGACCGTGGCGCTGCAGGCCGCGGCGCGCGGCATCCCGTTTGCCATTCTGGGTGACTTCGGCATCTGCGAGGACTACGGCACGAACTTCTTTATCGACAGCGGCTGCCTCACCACCTTTGATGCGTTGCAGGCCGACTACAAGCCAACCCTGCGCCCGCATTGGCTTGAGCGGCATGTGCTTGCGGCCGAAGCCAACATCCCGGCGCTGGTCGATACGATCGCCCAATGGCGAGACGCCCAGCACCAGGGGGGCCGTGCTTGCGCGTGGCCGCCCGATCCGTTTGCGTCGATGGGGGCGAGCTTCAATCGCTACCAGGCCGCCGACGGCGCGCTGGCGACGGGGCTGCCTCTGCGCGCTACCTGCCGCATTTCGCCGCTGTGGTCGCGCAAGCTGCGGAAGCTCATCAGTGAGCCCAGGCGCTTTTTCGCCGACATGGCGATGAACTGGCACGCCCGGCTCACCTCCGCCTGCAGGCGAGTCGCGCGGCGCTTCGATCATTCGTCGATCGACACCCGCGATGCCGACGGAACCGTTCACCCGGTTTCGCTGAAGGCTGTGAGAACGGTTTCGATGGGGAGAAACAGGTATCGGCTGTCGGGCGGATAGGCGATGAACTCGGCGCATTTCAGGTAGAAGCGCTTGGCCGCATCGTCCTTGGCATGAACGAGCACCGCCGCGATGCCGATGCTCTGCGAGGCGGCGGCAATGCGGCGCAGCGCGTCGGCGAGGATGTCGGCGCCGAGCCCTTTGCCAGCGTGTTCTCGGCTGACTGCGAGCCGTCCAATGACCGAGACCGGGATCGTATCGGGGGCGTTGCGGCGGACTTTGCCGGGCGCGGCCCTGCGCTCCACTGCTCCTGCGGAGATGCAGAAATAGGCAATCACCCGGTTGCTTTCGCAGACGACATAGGTTCGAGAAAACCGGCTCTCGTTCTTCCAGGCGCGTTGGCGCAGCCAATCGTTGAGGGCCGGCTCGCCACAATCAAAGGACGAAAGCTCGTGTTCGGCGTTCAGCGGAACGGGGGCCGCGATTATGGCCTCCGACCGGTCCGAGTCGCGCTCTACTTCCTCTCCCATGCCGGAACCCGGTGCAGCAGCGTCCGCAGCTTCGGCCCCGGCGCAGGCGGATTATCGAGCGCGTGCAGGAAGGCGTCGTAACGTTCCGGGTCAAGCACGAACAGCCGCTGGTCGAGCAGCACGTCGATCGCCTGCCGCCTCGCACTCTCAACCATGAATTCGGTGCGTGTCTTGCCGAGGATTGCCGCCGCGTCGTCAATGAGTTGACGCGCCTGCGTCTCGATCCGCAGGTTGATGCTGCCCTTCGGATCGGCAGCTTTCGAACTCTGAGCGACCATTACGCCCAAATCCCGCAAGGTTTCCGAAGAGTCCGAAGAGGAAGAGCGTCCCTTTGCCATAGGAGGGACGATACGCTCTTGTACCTACAACGTCAATACGGGCAGCGGCAATCAAGGAGCCACCGCTCCTCATTCCCACTCGATGGTGCCGGGCGGCTTCGAGGTCAGGTCGTAGACGACGCGGTTGACGCCCTTCACTTCGTTGACGATCCGGTTCGCTACCCGGGCCAGAAAGGCGTGGTCGAAGGCGAAGGTTTCAGCCGTCATGCCGTCGGTCGAGGTCACGGCGCGCAGCGCCACCACCGCATCATACGTCCTGGCATCGCCCATCACGCCTACCGTGCGCACCGGCAGCAGCACCGCGAACGCCTGCCAGATCGCGTCGTAAAGGCCGTTGAGGCGGATCTCCTCGATAAAGATCGCATCGGCGCGGCGAAGCAGCGCGCAGCGCTCGGCCGTGACCTCGCCCAGGATGCGCACCGCCAGGCCCGGACCGGGAAAGGGGTGGCGGCCGACCAGGCTCTCGGGCAGGCCAAGTGTGCGGCCGAGTGCGCGCACCTCGTCCTTGAACAGCGCCCGCAGCGGCTCGACCAGCTTCAAGCGCATCCGTTCCGGCAGGCCGCCGACGTTGTGGTGCGATTTGATCGTCACACTGGGACCGCCGTGGAACGAGACGCTCTCGATCACATCCGGATAGAGCGTCCCTTGGGCGAGGAAGTCGGCGCCGCCCAGCGCCTTGGCTTCCTCCTCAAAGACGTCAATGAAGGTGGCGCCGATGGTCTTGCGCTTCGCTTCCGGATCGGTAACGCCTGCGAGCTTGCCGAGAAACACGCCTGACGCATCCCGGTGGACGAGCGGAATGTTGTAGTGGCCGCGGAACAGGCTCACCACCTCGTCCGCCTCGCCCTCGCGCAAGAGACCGGTGTCGACGAAGATGCAAGTGAGCTGGTCGCCGATCGCTTCGTGCAGGAGGACGGCCGCCACTGAGGAATCGACCCCGCCGGACAGGCCGCAAATGACCCGCGCCGGGCCGACCTGTTCGCGGACGGCGGCAATCGCGTGGTCCCTGAAGGTGCTCATCGTCCAATCGCCGGAGCAGCCGGCGACGTGGTGGGTGAAATTCCGCAGCAGCGCGGCGCCGTGCGGCGTGTGGGTGACCTCGGGGTGGAACTGGACGCCGTAGAACCGGCGCGCGTCGTCGGCGATCACGGCATAGGGGGCGCCTTCGGAGATGCCGACGGCGCGAAAGCCGGGCGGCAGGGCCGTCACCCGGTCGCCGTGGCTCATCCACACCGGTTCGCGGCTGCCTTCGCGCCAGACACCGCGGAAGAGCGCGCAATCGTCGGTGACTTCGACGTAGGCACGGCCGAACTCGCGGGCGAATCCGGCTTCGACGGTACCACCCAGTTGCGCGACCATCGTCTGCTGGCCGTAGCAGATGCCCAGCACCGGCACGCCAGCTGCGAAGACGGCAGGGTCTGCCCGCGGCGCATCGGCTTCCGTCACCGAGGCGGGACCACCGGAGAGGATGATCGCCTTCGGGCCGAACTGCTGCAGGTGCGCACGATCGGCGCGGTTGAACGGCACGATCTCGCAATAGACGCCGGCCTCGCGCACGCGGCGTGCGATCAGCTGTGTGACTTGCGAGCCGAAATCGATGATGAGAATGCGTTCGCTCAAGCCCTGGCCCTCCCGCTCAATCCCGCGCCGCCACGGCTGCGCTGCGCAGCGATCGAAACTTGCGCGATTGGGCCGCAAATGCAAGCGCCCCGCCGGTCCCCGGTCGTCTCCGGCTTCAGGCCACTAGCATGCCGCGCCGCCAGACACTGCGGACGACGGGTACATGCCGATAGGCCTTGACCCAGACCAGATCGGCAAGCCGGTCGGGCGCGATGATGCCGCGGTCGCTGAGTCCCACCATCGCCGCCGGATGAGCGCTCGCCGTCGCGACCGCGTCGGGCAGCGCGACGCCGAGCAGTTCGTGAAAGAGGAAGCAGGCGTGGATCAGGCTGACCGGCACGTAGTCGGACGCGAGGCCATCGACGAGACCGTCGGCGGCCAGCGCGCGTGCGGAGACGTTGCCGGAGTGGGAGCCGCCGAGGACGACGTTGGGTGCGCCCATCACGATCCAGAGCCCGCAGGCGCGCGCTTTCGCCGCCGCCTCGCGCGTGGTCGGGAACTCGGAGATCGAAATGCCTAAGTCGACCGCATCTTGGACATGCGCGACGGTCGCATCGTCGTGGCTGGCAAGCGTGAGCCGACGCTCCTGGCTGGCGCGCACGATCTGCAGGCGGTTGGCGGCTGCGTAGCGTGCTTGCATCTGGCGCGCGGCCGCCAGCATCCGCTCCAGCTCCGCTTCGCTCGGTTCATGGCCGGTGAACTTCATCCAGTTGTCGACGTTCTGCCACTGGCGCTGGCCGAGCGTGTGGTCCATGACCGAGACCAGCCGTACCAGCGGGTCGTCGACGAGGGCTACGAAGCTGCTCACCACCGTGGGCGACGTCACCTCGCAGCGCAGATGCAGGAAATGCTCGGCCTTCAACAGGCCGTCCGCCTGCGCCTGCTCCATCGCCAACAGCGATTGGATCAGCGCCTTCGACCGGCCGTTGCCGTCGTCGTCGCCGATGCCGACGCAGAGCGAATCGAACACCGTCGTCACGCCCGCCGTTGCCATCTGCCGGTCGTGGGTCACCAGCGCCGCGATGTTCGGCCACGCGACGCCGGGCCGCGGCTGCAGGTGCCGCTCCAGGTTGTCGGTGTGGATGTCGATCAGGCCGGGGATCAGGAAATCGCCTTCGAGATCAACCGCAGCCGGCAGGTGGCTCACGCCGGTCTCTATGCTCCGAATCACGCCGTCTTGGACGTGCACCGTGCCATGGCAGACGCGGTCGCCGAGCACGACTTGCGCGTTGGTGAGAATGAGTTCCCCCGCCATGAGCAATCCTGGTTCCGGAATTCTGCGCTGGTCCCGGTCGGCGTGGCACGTAGTGCACTGGCACAAACAGAGCGTACATCCTGTTTGTGCCGAAAGTGCACGCGACTAAATATGTTGTGCAGCGACAACCTTGCTCGGGCGTGAACCGCCCGATCGGGTCGCTGCACGAGGGGCTACCATTGGCGCCAGCCGGCCCCCGGCGAGGGCGGCGGTTGGGCGCCGCGGCGCGCCCCGAAAGCGTTTCGTTCGGCGGACAAGGGAATAGACAAGAATGGAAGACTTGGAAAGCGCTTCGTGCCGGATTACGCGCTTTCTTTATTAAGAATACATGAAATCGCGATCGGTTCGGGCGACAGCGGCGCTTCAGTCGCTTGCCGCTGCCCACGCAAGGTTCCGGACCGGTCGCGCAGCGTCGATATGGAATCCAGTGCATCCTTTGAGCCCCGCGCCCCGTTACGCCATCTACTATGCACCGCCGCCGCAGGGAGCCCTGTGGCAGCTGGCGTCGCGCTGGCTGGGCCGCGATGCCGCAACCGGACAGCGGATCGAGCAGCCGCTGATCGCCGGCTTCCCGCCCGCGCGCCTTGCCGAAATCACGGCAGATGCCGCCCGTTACGGCTTTCATGCGACGCTGAAGGCGCCGTTTTTCCTGGCGTCAGGACGGAGCCCGCGCGAACTCGCATCACGCGCAGCCGCCTTCGCCAAAAGGCGCACTGCCTTCCTCGCCCCGCGCCTCGTCCCAGGCTCGCTCGGCGGGTTCATTGCCCTCGTTCCGGATCAGCCATCGGCCGCATTGCAGTCGCTCGCCGATGCTGCGGTCGTGGAGTTTGATGATTTTCGCCAGCCACCGAGCATTGCGGAGCTCGAACAGCGCCGCGCCGCCGGGCTGACGCCGCGCCAGGATCAGCTCCTTGGACGCTGGGGCTATCCTTACGTCTTCGATGCGTGGCAATTCCACATGACGCTGACGACCCGGCTTGAAGCCAGCGAGCGCGACCGTCTGCTGACCGCCCTTGATCGATATCTGGGGCCGGCATTGACCGATGGGCCCTGGGCGGTCGACGCGATCTGCCTGTTCCGCCAGGAGAGCCGCGCCGCCCCGTTCCGCCTCTGCGCGCGGTTCCCCTTCCAGGCTTGACGGCCCGTTGAGGGCGCTGCCGTTGCCGCCAAGCGCCGTCCTTGCTGTGCCGGCCGGCGGAAGCGGGATCAGCTCTCGCGGATGCTGTGTTCGACCACCTGCAGGAACGGCTTCAGGACGTACTGGAGGAGCGTGCGTTCGGTGGTCGTGATGTAGACCTCGGCCGGCATGCCGGCGACGAGTTCGATCTGCGGATCGAGGCGCGTCAGCTCGTCGCGATCGATGGAGACCTTGACCTTGTAGTGACGCTCGCCGCTGCGCTGATCGGTCAGGACGTCAGCCGACACGGTTTCGACGACCGCGGGCACGCGCATCATCGTTCGCTGCGAGTAGGCCGGAAACACGACATAGCCCCGCATCTTTGGGCGCACTTCGTCGATGTCCTGCGGCTTCAAGACGGCGTCAACGATCAGCTTGTCCTTTGCGGGAACGATGTCGAGAACCGGGTCACCAGGACGAATAACGCCACCCGGCGTCTTGTAGCGGATGTCCAGCACGGTGCCGGCGACGGGGGCGACGATTTGGGTGCGCGTGAGCCGATCCTGGCTTTGCTGGATCTGCTGTTCGATCTCGTTGCGCTTGGCGAGGACGTCGGTCAGCTCCTTGTCGACCTCCTCCATGCGCGTGACCCGGATGTTGTTGATTTCCAGCCGGGTCTCGCCAATCTGCTCGAGGCTGCGCGCAACGCGGGACTGCAGCTCGCCCTCGGTGCCGAGCAGGCCCGCTTCCGTTCGCTGCAGTTCGAGGAGGCGCGGCTTGCGTTCGTAGCCCTTCTCGAACAGCTCTTTGACCCCTCGCAACTCCTCGCGGATCAGGTCCTTCTGCCGGCGTACGCCGACCAACTGTTGTTCGGCGCCGTCGATCTGCTTCTGCAGCTGCGCAATGCGCTGGATGAGAATGGACGCTTGCGATTGATCGTTGGCGCGGCGGGTCTTGAACTGATGGATCTGCTGCTCGATCGCGGCGCGAACCTCGGGATCCTTGCGGTCGGCGAGCGAGGGGTGGTCGAAGTTGATGGCCTCTCCGTCGAGACGCTCCGCCCGCAGCCGCGCCTCGGTTGCTGCCAGTGCGCGCAGGCGCGTCGTCAGCGTGCCCAAGTCCGATTTCGCGCTCACGTCCTGCAGGGTCACGAGCGGCTGTCCCGCTTCGACCTTATCGCCCTCGCGGACGCGGATCTCGCGGATAATGCCGCCTTCGAGATGCTGCACTGTCTGACGGCTGCTTTCCGGGCTGACCAGGCCGCCGGCAATGATGGCGCCCGAAAGCGGTGCCGTCGCCGCCCAGCCGCCGCCGATGACGAAGAAGACGATCACCGTGGCAATGCCGATCCACGCCGAAGGACGCAGGTCGTGGTGCAACGGCGGCAGCGGCTCCAGCTGGATGCCGTCCCGGTGACTGCGGACGACATCGGGCAGCTTGCTGCTGCCGGCGACTTGAAGTTCTCCAGCCATGCTTGCCTTCCTCTAGCCTCTAGCCTGCCGAGCCGCCGCGGCCGATCGAAGGCGCAGATGCCGGCCGATCGGCAATCCGCGGCCGGCCATCGGTCGCCGGTCCGACCCGTGTCGGCCGCAGCTTTGCGAAGATCTCGTCGCGCGGGCCGAACATCTCGACGCGGCCATTGCGCAGGAGCAGGATTTTGTCGACGGGACCGAGAATGCGCGGCTGGTGCGCGACCAAAATGACGGTGGCGCCCCACCCCTTGGCGGCGCGGATGGCGCCAATCAGGGATTCCTCGCCCTCACTGTCCAGGCTCGCATTGGGTTCGTCGAGCACGATCAGGCGCGGTTTGCCGTAGAGTGCTCGCGCCAGCCCAATCCGCTGGCGCTGCCCGCCGGAGAGGTACGACCCGCCCTCGCCGATCTCGGTTTCATAGCCGGCTGGGAAGCGCAGGATCATCTCGTGCACGCCCGCCGTCATGGCCGCTTCCACGACCAACTGCGGATCGCCGTCGGGCGAAAGCCGCGCGATGTTGTCCTTCACGGTGCCGCCGAACAGCTCGACGTCCTGTGGCAGATAGCCGACGTGAGGGCCGAGTTCCTCGGCACGCCACATGAACAGGTCGGCGCCGTCGAGCCGCGCGTGGCCGCGTGTCGGTGCCCAGGAGCCGACCATGATCTTGCACAAGCTTGATTTGCCGGCAGCGGACGGGCCGACGATGCCGACCGCTTCCCCGGCCTCGATGACGAAGCTGACCCCGTTCAGCACGGCGACGTCGCGTCCGCGTGGAACGTAGAACACGTTTTCCAGCGCGAGCCGACCTTTCGGCGCCGGCAACGGCATCGACTCGAGCGGCGGCGGCAGCCGCTCAAGCAGGCCCTTCAGGCGCTGGTATGAATCGCGCGCACTGACGAGCGTACGCCAAGCACCGATTGCCTGCTCGACCGGCGCCAGCGCCCGGCCCAGCAGGATCGATGCCGCAATCATGCCGCCTGGCGTCAGCTGCATCTTCAAGACCAGGTAGGCGCCCACGCCAAGGATGAGCGTCTGCACGAACATGCGCGTGAACTTCGAAAAGCCGATCAGCGCAGCCGAGCGATCGGTCGCCTTCAGCTGCAGCTCGAGAGCGGTATCGTTCTGCCGGTGCCAGTTAACGAGAAAGCCTGGCAGCATGCCCATCGCCTGGAACACGTCGGCATTGCGGATGGCGAGGTCCGCCTGTTGATGGGTGGCGATCGACAGCTTGGCCGCGCTCTTCAGGGGGTCGCGGCAGGCATACTCGTTGGCGATCGCGATCAGGAACAAGACGATCGCCGATCCGAGCGCCAGCATCCCGAGGACCGGATGCATCACCCAGATGACGGTGATGAAGATTGGCACCCAGGGCGAGTCGAAAATGGCAGTGACGCCGGGTCCGGCAAGGAAGGCGCGGATCTGGCCGAGATCGCGCAAAGACTGCGCTCCCACCGGCAGGCCGAACAACGATCCGCGCAGGCTGGCCCCGATCAGCTCCGGCGACAGCTTCCGCTCGAACCAGCGGCCGATGCGGCCGACCAGGCGGCCGCGGATGGCGTCGAGCAGCCCCATAATGAAGAGCGCCAGCGTCGCCAGCAGTGTCAAGAATACCAGTGTCTCGACCCGACCGCTGCCGAGCACGCGATCGTAAATCTGCAGCATGTAGAGCGGCGAGGTCAGGACAAGGATGTTGATGAAGAAGCTGAAGGCGGCCACCATCGGCAGGCCGTTTCGGCATTCCTTCAGCGCGTTTTGCAGCGGATTGCTGTGGAGCTGAGCCATTTGCCGCGCCATATCGCAAGATTAAGACGAAAAAAAGACGACGTCTTCCCAGGTGCACACTAAGGCGGGGCCGGACCGGCCCGCTGCCCGCCGGCAGCTTCCAGCCGCCGTGCATTCCGCTGTCGGCTGGACACTCAAGCACCGCAGCTCAAGCAACTTTCGCCCCCACCACCCCCCGTGCGTACGGCGACACGCTCCCGACAGTGCGCGCAGCATAAACGAGTTGCCAGCCGCGAACAATCCGCTTCCGTTCCGCTTCCGCGCCAGCGTTCTTCGCTGCAAAGCGCCGAAACCGTGTTCGGAGGACACGTCCAACATGGGGGCAGTCGCGCCATCTGTGCGTTTTCCCCGCCGCATGCGCGCGGATGATTGGCACCGGCCGCGCCCGGACCCTTCTCGCCTGGGCCGGTCTAGTCAACAACAGCGGTCAGGCCGTTCAGTGCTGGGATCTCAGCGGCAGTTCCGGTCCACGTTCCGTTCATTCCCGGCGCCGGCAGGACGCGGAGCGAACCGGGGACCGGCAAGGGCACCGTTGCAGGTGTAAGCCCAAAGTTGAACGCCAGCAGCAGGCGTTGCTCGGCGCAGGTGCGCTCGAAGGCAAGCACGGTTTCTGGCGTATCGAAAAAGCGGATGTCGCCTCCCAGCAGCGCCGGCTGCCGCTTCCGCCAGGCGAGGAAGCGGCGGGTGAAGTTCAGCACCGAGCCGTCGTCCGCATTCTGCCCATCGACCGCCAAAGGCACGTGGGCGCGGTCGACCGGCAGCCACGGCTCGGCAGTGGAGAAGCCAGCGTGCAGCGCATCGGCGCGCCAGGGGAGTGGCGTGCGTGCCCCATCGCGGCCCTTGTGCCGCGGCCAGAACGCCTTGCCTTCCGGATCCTGCAGGCGATCGTATGGCACGTGCGCCTGCGGCAGGCCCAGTTCCTCGCCCTGATAGAGAAACGCCGTGCCGCGCAGTGTGCTCAAGACCGCGATCAGCAGCCGGGCGCGGGCGGTGCGGTCGGCGTCGTCGGCATAGCGGGAGACCGCCCGGACGACATCATGGTTGCTGAATGACCACGACGGCCAGGCGGTGTGGGACGCCGCCAGCATCCGCTCGACCCCGGCACGGATGGCGCGCGGGTTCGGCGCATCGTGCAGAAAGGCGAAGCTGTAGGACGTGTGGTAGCGGTCCGGCCCATCGGTGTAGGCGACCATGGTGCCGATCTGGTCCTCGGCGGCGATTTCCGCGACCGCCATCCGCTCCGGATAGCGATCGATGAGCGCACGAAAGCGGGCGACGAAGGCAAGCGTCTCCGGCCGGTTGCGGGTGTAGAGCGGCCGCTGCAGCCAGTAGGGCTTGTCCGGCGCCGGATGGAACGAAGGGGGGTTGTCACGCAGCAACGCATCGTGGGCGAAGAAGTTGGCGACATCGATGCGAAAGCCGTCGATGCCGCGATCGAGCCAGAACTGCGCCGCCGCCAGGACGGCGTCTTGCACCGCCTCCGTGTGGAAATTGAGATCCGGCTGTTCCTTGAGGAAATTGTGGAAGTAGTACTGGCGCCGGCGCGGTTCCCAATCCCAGGCCGGTCCGCCGAACACGGCGAGCCAATTGTTGGGCGGTGTGCCGTCGGGCTTCGGATCAGCCCAGACGTACCAGTCCGCCTTTGGATTGTTGCGGCTCTGCCGGCTCTCCTCGAACCAGGGATGCTGGTCCGAGGAATGCGAGTAGACTTGATCGAGGATCACCTTGAGGCCCAGCGCGTGCGCACGCGCGACCAGGCGGTCGAGGTCATCGAGCGAGCCGAAAACCGGATCGACAGCGCAATAATCGGCGACGTCGTAGCCGAAGTCCTTCATCGGCGAGAGAAAGATCGGCGATAGCCAGATGCCATCGACACCGAGGGCGGCGATGTAGTCCAGGCCCTCGATGATGCCGGCAAGGTCGCCGATTCCGTCGCCATTCGTATCGCGGAAGCTGCGCGGGTAGATTTGATAGATGACGGCGCCACGCCACCATTCGCTCATCGGCCGCCTCGCCCCTTGTGAACAACCGGGTGCGCGGCCCTGTCCGCGCTGGCGGGGATAGTAGTCGCTCGCGCTTCATCCGCCCACCCCTCCCGGCGCCGGGGGGCGGCCTATCTGCTCGCGGGCGCGGCTCCGCCTGCGTGTCGAACAGGCGCGGGGCGATGCCACCACCAAGCCGTTTCGCTTACCGAGAATACGGGCCGGTAGTGGTGCACCGCTCGGGCCTCGATGACATCGTCATTCAAGTTGTCAAGCACCCACGCCCTCCCCGCATGCGAGGCGATCAGCACCGCGTGCGCGACATCGCGCCTTTCGTCCGTGACGACGGCAATGCGCAAGTCTTCCGCCGCCCATCCCGCTTCACGCAAGGCTAGGTACTTCGCGATCGCGAAGTCCTCGCAGTCGCCGCCGCGGGCCAGGAACTCGGCCGGCGTCTGCCAATAGTCACTCACTCCCCAGTTTGCGCGGTCGCTGACATAAGCCGTGGCGTTCAGCGCCGCCGTCACCCGTTGCAACTGCGCTGACGGGGCGAGCGGTCTGAGTGCCGCCACCAACTCTGACCAGGCACGTTCCGGCCAGGCGCGCTCCGGCCAGGCGCGATCCGGGCAGACAGCGCCGACGGGACAAGTGCCCGTGCGGTCGGAGGCGTAGCGATCCAGCACCGCCCGCCACTTGGCAACCGGCGTCAGGTCGGCAGAGCGGGTCTCGATGCTGGCGAAGAAACTGGGATCGGCTGCCGTCGTCTGTTCCCAGCCGCGTCCCGCACCTTCGCTCAACGCGGCGACAGAGGGCGGCAGCGCAATCGAGAGGGCAACGGCGAGCGCTGCCATGGCCGGTCGCCGAAGCAAACCTTGGGCGACGTGCATGCGTCTGCTGCCTCCCGTGCAAAGAACACGTCTACGGAGGCAGTAGGCTTACAAGATTCGTCTTAAGGTTGTTTTTACAACGCTTCCGGCGGGGGCACTTTGAGAACGGTTTGCAACCCTTCGGCCCCGGGCTACATACTCAAGTGGTTTCACCCTCGTGGCCCGCGTCGCGCACCGCGCCCTTCATCTCGCACCAAGGAGAACCGCCGATGGCAAACGCCGTCTTCACCAAGGTTGAAATCGTCGGCACGTCTCCGACGAGCATTTCGGACGCCATCACCAACGCGATCGGGGCAGCGGCAGCAAGCAGCCCCAATCTCGGTTGGTTCGAGGTGCAGGAAATCCGCGGCAACATTCAAGACGGCAAGGTCAGCCAGTACCAGGTCGTCATCAAGGTCGGTTCGCGGGTGGGGTAGCGCCGGCCGTCGGCTCTCGCGCTCAGCTCTCGATGCCGGCGCGCTGCGGCCAGAGCGGCAGCGCGGTGGGAACCTTTGGCAGCCACTCGGCGAGCGCGCTCGCATCGACCGGGCGGCTGAACAGGAAGCCTTGCGCCTCTTCGCAGCCGCGCGACAAGAGGAACGCGAGCTGCGCCATTGTTTCGACGCCTTCCGCAACCACCCGCAAGCGGAGATTGTGGGCGAGTGCGATCACCGCCTTGACGATGGCAGCATCGTCGGCGTCATCGCAAATGTCGCTGACAAACGAGCGATCGATCTTGAGCGCACTCAAGGGAAACCGGCGCAGGTAGTTGAGCGATGAATAGCCGGTGCCGAAGTCGTCGATGGCGATCATCACGCCGAGTTCGGCCAGCTCGTTGAGCGTCTCTGCGCACGCACTCGTGTTGTCGATCAGCACACTTTCGGTCAGCTCCAGCTCGACCTGGCGCTTGTCGACGCCGGCGCGATCGAGGATGGCGGCGATGTGGGCCGCGAATCCGCGCTGGCGGAACTGTGCCGGCGAAACGTTGATCGCCATCCGCAGTTTCGGCAGCCCGGCAGCCTGCCATGCCACCGCTTGGCGCGCCGCCTCGTTGAGCACCCAGTCACCGATCGGGAGGATCAGTCCCGTTTCCTCGGCGACTGGAATGAAGTCTGCCGGCGAGACGAAGCCGAGTTCCGCCGTCTGCAGGCGCAGCAGCGCTTCAACACCGGTCACCCGCCGCGCCGCGAGATCGATCTGCGGCTGAAACACGAGCTTGAATTCATCGCGATCAATGGCCCGCCGCAGCGCATTTTCGAGGGTGAAACGCTTGCGGGCGCGCTCATTGAGCGTGGTGGTGAAAAACTTGTAGCTGTTGCGGCCCTGCTCCTTGGCGTCGTACATGGCCGCCTCAGCGCTGCGCAAGAGGTGGTCGGGTGTCTTGCCGTCCACGGGATAGACGCTGATGCCGATGCTGGCGGTGATGCTGACTTCGTGACCGTCAATACCGAACACCGCGTTGAGGGCTGCGGCGGCCCGCTGCGCGGCCTTGGCCGCATCCTCCGGCCGCCGGATGTCGTTCAGAAGGATGACGAATTCGTCGCCGCCCGGTCGTGACAAGGACGGGCTGACGAACTCGCTCAAGCTGCAACCGGAGAGGTCGACATCATCGCGGCAGACGAGATCGCCAGCGCGCAGGCTGGCCGCCAGCCTTTCCGCGATTTCGCGCAGCATTCGGTCGCCGCCCTCGTAGCCGAGCGTGTCGTTGATGCGCTTGAAATGATCGATGTCGAGCAGCAGCAGCGCCGCCAGCCGGCCATGCCGGCCTGCCTCGGCCAGCGTCCGCTCGAGAAGGTCCTTGAACAGGGCACGGTTCGGCAGTCCGGTCAGCACGTCGAAGTAGGCGAGGTGCTGGATGCGGTTCTCAGCGTCGCGGCGCTCGGTCACATCCTGGCAAATGCCGATCAGGCGGGCCTCGCCGCGCTCGTCATCAACGATCTCGTTATCCTGGAATATGACCCGCCGGCTCCCATCGGGGCCGATGATGCGATATTCGAAGCTGACAGGCCGTCCCGCTTCGATCCCGCACTTGATGGTGTTCTTGACGGCCAGGCGGTCGTCCGGATGGACCAGGCGGAGGAAGGCAGCAAAGCTCAAGGCGTCGCAGGTGTGGGCCAAGCCAAACACCTCGCGGATGCCGTTCGAGAGCGTAGCCGTCCGGCTGGTCGTGTCCCACGTCCAGTAGCCAAGCCTGGCGATCCGCTGCGCGCGGGCGAGTTGCGATTCCCGCTCGCGCAAGGTATCGCCCAGTTGCTTGGAGCGGACGATGTAGCGCAGGCGATGGGTCAGGTTGAGGGTGTCGATCGGCTTGGTGACGAAGGTCGTCGCACCGGCCTCAAAGGCGCGGCTGATCGAATGCGGGTCCTCAAGACCGGTGAACATGACGACCGGAATGTGATCGCAGCGCGGCAGACGCCGCACCGCTGCGCACATCTCGAAACCGTCCATGCGCGGCATGCAGATGTCGAGCAGCACGATATCCGGCTGAAACGTCTGAACGAGGTCGAGACCGGCAACGCCGTCGGCCGCCTCCGCGACGAGGTAGCCGGCATACTGCAGCGCGCGGCGGACCAGACGGCGGGTAACGCCATCGTCTTCGACGATCAGGATCCGCGCCGGTTTTTCGTCCGGCTCGCAGATGATTACGGCTGGGTTCGCTCGCATTCGACTCTGAGCGCACGACAAACGAGGGGATAAATCCGCTCCAGTTGCGCGAGGAGCGGGTCGACATCGTCCATGCCGTTGCCGGAAGCGGCACATTCCAGCGCCCGGCACACGGCGGACAGGCTGGCGGCGCCTACGTTGCCACTGGACGACCTCAGGCTGTGCGCTGCTGGCATCAGCGCTTGTGCGTCGCGGTTATGAGCGGCTTGGCGAATGGCGCTGACCAGGGCCAGGGAGTCTTTCAGGTACAGATCGATGACCTCAACGAAAAAGGTCTCGTCGCCGGGACCCGAAAGGTCGCGCAATGTCTGCAGCGCGGCTGAATCGAGCAGCGGCATAGTGTCGCCAATGGTGGCAGCGGCGCTCGGCGGCCGGCTGTTGCCGTCTGTCCCGCGCGGACCTTCCGTCCGGCGCGGCACTTGGTCTGATTTCGCCATTGGGGTGCACCGTGCCCTGTCGTTGACGTCGCGTACCTGCGTCCGACCATCCGTTCGCGGCGCCGGTTCCGGTCGGTTTTTCAACCGATCGGCGTTCTCGCATGGCTCGTTCCACAACTCTTGCAGACCGATGGATGCGCCCATTCCCTGAACACCGTGGCGGAGGAACCCAGGCGCGGAGAGTGCACTTCAGCGGCTTAAGGCGGGGTTAACGGCTCACACCGCTCACGCACCGAAAACGTCCGGCACGAGGCGAAGCGTGACGGCAGATGAGAGCAGAGGGGGGGGGGAGAATGCTGGTGGGTCCGAACCGGATAGATAGTGGACAGATTAGACCGGGTAGATGGTTGACACGT
>JARSSM010000021.1 GCA_029624735.1 Defluviicoccus sp.
GACTGTCAACCATGTCTCCGGTCCATAGTGTCAACTATGTCGCCGGTTGCTCACAGAAGTGACGCGACTTCCTTCCTGCCCCGTCATGGCGAGCACATCATGCCTTCCGCCCCCCCTTCATCGTCATGGCCGTGTCCTGTCACGGCCATCCAGTCTACGTAGCAGAAAAAACCTTGGATGCGCGGATACAAGTCCGCGCATGACGACACAACTATTGGGCCGGCCTTTCGGCCGGATAGTCACGAAAGATTTTTGAGGTCAAGAAGGAGCACTGGGAGCAAGTTTCAATTGGGCCGGCCTTTCGGCCGGATAGTCACAATTTGCAGCCACGATGATGGGTATAAACTTTTCCATCCGTTTCAATTGGGCCGGCCTTTCGGCCGGATAGTCACAGAACCGGGCGGCGGCCGAGCCAGCCGCGGTCGGCACGTTTCAATTGGGCCGGCCTTTCGGCCGGATAGTCACGGTATGTGAAATTTGCATTCGATTTTCTCCAAGCGGAGTTTCAATTGGGCCGGCCTTTCGGCCGGATAGTCACCAGTTACCTACCCGTGGTGCTTTACCTATATAATCAAGGTTTCAATTGGGCCGGCCTTTCGGCCGGATAGTCACCAGCGGTTTCTTTCTCAACCTCGGCCTTATATCTGGCCGTTTCAATTGGGCCGGCCTTTCGGCCGGATAGTCACAGAACTCCGCCACGCGCTCCTCGGCTGGCTGCCGTCCATGTTTCAATTGGGCCGGCCTTTCGGCCGGATAGTCACCCCCGCGAGCGGCAGGAGAGGTGTGCGATGCGAGGATATTGTTTCAATTGGGCCGGCCTTTCGGCCGGATAGTCACCTCGCCGTCTTGCCGTCCGTCTTGCCGTCGTTGCTCCTGTTTCAATTGGGCCGGCCTTTCGGCCGGATAGTCACCCCCGCGAGCGGCAGGAGAGGTGTGCGATGCGAGGATATTGTTTCAATTGGGCCGGCCTTTCGGCCGGATAGTCACCTCGCCGTCTTGCCGTCCGTCTTGCCGTCGTTGCTCCTGTTTCAATTGGGCCGGCCTTTCGGCCGGATAGTCACAGACCCTGTGGAAGCCCTTGATCGCAAAGGCCGATTCCGGGCGTTTGCGAGCCCGATGAGTTATCCACAGCTTTTCCTCTACAACCGCCGCAACCATGACGTGATCACAGCACATTTTCGCTTCGGCTTCAATCGGTTCCGCTCTGCGAGCGCGATTGTTGCGATGACACAATTCGTGACCGCAGGAGTCCAGGCAGTATAGCACGACGGCAAGCTGGAACAAATGACCGGACCAAAGCTGTGCACGGCGATGAACGGCGCCAGACGGCAGACGTCGAAATCCGCATCATTCCGAGCGGAAGCGAAGCAAGCCAAGAGCATCCCCAAGAACACGCGTTTTCTGGATTGCTTCGTCGCAAGTGCTCCTCGCAATGACGGTTTAAAAGGCCTTTCGACGGAGCCAAAGGCGTTCAACCGATCCACGGGCCCTCGTTGGCATCGGGCAGCGGCTCGCCGATCGCCTCGAGCGCCGCTGTGGCGCGCGGCAGGGAACCTAAGTCGCCGATGAGGACGCGGTCTTCGGCCGGATCGATCAGCTTGCCGAGGGCGGCGGCCAGGCGCTGGCGGCGGTCCTCGGTCAGCCGGCAGCGGAATACCGAGAGCTGCAGCCACTCGCCGTAACCCTTCATCAGCCTGAAGACCCGGCGCCAGCGCTTTGGTGCGCTGACGTCGTAGGCGACGAGGTAGAGGCGCTGGGTCATGGCGGTTGTCCCTCACAACTCATCTGAGACCCTCACCCCAGCCCTCTCCCAGAGGGAGAGGGAGATGAGGGGCTTGGGGGCCATCATCGCGGGCGCAGGAGCGGGAAATCCGGGCGGGCGCCGGTCAGGTGGTCGCCCAGCAAGCGGCACTGGGCTGACAGCCAGGCACGATAGCTGAGCGGCCGGGCGAAGGCCGGGTGGCTGATCTCGTCGCTCAGCCGCCGCTCGAAGGCCTCGATCACCGCTTTGCGGCCATCGGCATTGAGGAGGACGGCATCCTCTGCGTGCGTGAAGTGCTCCGGCTTCAAGCGGCCATTGTTGATGGCGGTGATGACGGCGGAATCGGCGATCAGCGGCCGCAACGGCTCCATCAGGTCGAGCGCGAGGGACGGCCGGCCAGCGGGCTTGACGGGACGGCGGATTCAAGGTGCGATGTGGGCAGCAAAGGGGGAGGGTCCAAGGGGATGGACAGGGGCGAGGCCGGAGCCGAGACTGAGGCACCCAGACTGGGCGCTCTCAGGGCTCCTACGACCCTGCGCTGGTTTCTGAGCGGGGGCGAGCTGCCGCCGATGACCTGGGCGCTGCTAGTTGGCGAGCGGTTCCAGGACGCGGTGATGGGCACGGTTGCCGAAGCTCTGGGCGATCTGCCCGATGCGCTCAACCCGCATGGGACGGAAGGGCTGCGCCAGGGCCATCAGCACCCCTTCTACCTGCCCGAAGACGCCGACGGCGACGGCGTTATCGATCATGTCGTGCTGCATGCGCCGGGTGGCCTCGATAAGGCCTGGCGCTGGGCGCTGGCGCTGGTGCGGCCGGCGGCAAGTGAGGACGGGGTGCTGGCGCCGCTTTCGCTCACGGCCGACTGGCTGGGCCGGGCGGAGATGGCGGCGACGCCGGGTCACCTGCTCGGCTCGGGCCGGGTCTGGCGTTCCGTCACGCCTTACGTGCCGAACGTGCACTTGAAGCCAAAGCTCGGGGTGGAGGATGCGCTGAAGCGCGAACTGAAGCAGCGCGGCTATCCCGAGCCCAGCGCGATCGAGCCGTTGGCGGCGGTGCGGATCAAGGGCGGCTGGCTGAGCCCGGAGATGTTCGCGACGGAACGATTGGGCGGCGAGAAGACGCGTGGCGCCAGCGGACACCCGGGCACACTGTGGCGGATTCGCTTCGATCTCTCCGTTCGCGGGCCGCTGGCGCTGGGCTTCGGCTGTCATCTGGGCCTGGGCCTGTTCCGCCGCGAGGGGCATCTCTTGGGCCGGCCGAAACTGGATCCGGCGCTGCCTTCGGAAGCGGAGGGCCGCCCGCGCGCCCGCAAGGTTGCGGTCGAACGCGAGGACGCAAAGTAACCCCATCCTTGCTCCTTGTTGCGGCCGGGAAACCGGTCACGGGACAAGGAGCTGACGGCCATGGCGCGGGTACTCGGGGCTTCGCCACGATGGTGGGGGGTGTGGGCTGCCGGCGAAAACTTCGCGGCGGCAGCACGCGCGCTGCACTGGCGGCTCGTGGCGTGGCGGGAGCCGCGGGTCGTGGCTGGGCCAGCCTCCCCAGGCCGCCTGGCAGCAGGGGGGGTACCCTCTATGGTCTCGGGATGGCGGCGCAGGTGCTGTTCGGCAAGCGCATCGAGGAACTGGACCTTGCCGAGCAGGCGGTCCTGGCTGCGGCGGTGCGCCGGCATGTCCTGCTCGCGCCGGACGACGATGCGGATGGGACTGGCCTGCGCGATGCGCGTTGGGCGGAAGTAAAGGCCCGCGCCGCGCTGGGCTTAGGGCACGCCTATGGGGACGAGGATCCGCGGGTGATGGCGGCGGTTGAGCGGCTGGCGACAATGCCACCACCACGGGCCGTGCTCGACGAGGCGCTGGCGCGAGTGGCCGGCCGCGATCATGGTGAACGCTTTCGCCTCGCCGCCAACCCTGAGTATCGCGCCGCGGCGCTGCTGAGGGGCGAGGTGGTGACGGCGCTGGGTGAGCTGTGGAACCGGTTCGCAGCGGACTATCGGGGGAAGGTGACCGGCATCAGGCTGACCGTGGACGCTGCCGACAATCTCGCCTTCAAGCGCCGGGTGGAGGACGCGCTGGCGGTGACCGAGGCGAAGCTGGGTGAGCGGCTCAATCTGCCGCTGTTGGCGCGCAGCGAGGCAGGTGATGTCGCACAGGTGGTCCTGATCGAGGCCGACGAAGCGGGGCGCATCCGGCGCCATTATCTCAACAGCGACGAGCCGGTGAGCCTCGGCCTCAGCTGGCGGCAGGGAGGCGACGGAGAGATGCGGCTTGCTGCTTCGGACCGGCACGTTGGCTCGGTGGCGAAGGCGGCGCTTGCGGTGCTGTTGGGAGCTGAAGACCAGACATCGGCGCGCTACTGCAATCAGCGGACGGCGGACGGCCAAATCCACAACTGGGATGGGGATGTGGGGGTCGCAAGCTGTGATACGGCCGCTGCCTGGCATACTGTTGGCGACGTCTTCGGCCGCAGCCTCAATCTGCCGCTGTTGTGGCGGCTTAGGAGATTGGCAATTAGGCGCCGAAGCGCTGGTCTGCTCTCCCGCGAACGGGCTATGATAACGCGAGGGACGCCTGCACAAGGGGGAGGAAGCGGCAGTGCCAAGCGCGGTAACGATTTTCGTCAGCTACAGCCATGCCGACGAACCGCCGTGGCTCGATCGGTTACGGATTTTCTTCAAACCCTACGAGACGCCTGGCCTGTCGGTGTGGGCCGACCGCTACATTCGGATCGGTGACCAGTGGCGAAGAGAGATCGGCGAGGCGCTTTCGCGGTCTCGTATAGCCGTAATGTTGGTCAGTCCAAACTTTTTGGCCTCCGATTTCATCACCAAAGTAGAGATGCCTGCGGTACTGGACGCGGTGAGACGTGGAGACGCTTCCGTCGCAGCGATTCCGATCAGTGCGGTCGATCCTGCAGTGACGGGGCTTGAAGAGCGGCAATGGGCGCGTGCACCGGAAATGCCGCTCGATCTGCTGACTAAGGCGAAGCGCAACCAAGCGTTCGTGGAGATCGTTAGGGCGATCGTCGCGTTGGCCAGCGGACCAGATTCACCCGGACGAACCGCCGGTCCCGAACCCACCGCCACAACCGCGTCCACGAGCCCGGTCGTGCCAGTATCATTTTCGGGCATTCTCGGCACGATGTACGGCGTCCCGGCGCAGAGGCCTCATTTCATGCCGCGGGAGGAGTTGCGAACTCTGAAAATCGCATTGCTCCGTTCAGACCAAGGAGCAGTGGGAGTAATCGGCACTCCCTATGGCCAGGGTAATACTCCCTTGGGCGTGCAAGGCATGGGCGGTATCGGCAAGACGGTTCTGGCTATAGCCTTGGTCAACGATGATGAGGTTCGTCGCGCATTCCCCGACGGTATCTACTGGCTGACCTTGGGGCAGGAACCCGATCTGCTCAGGTTGCAAGGATCGCTGATCCGGCAGATGGGTGGCGAGGAAGTCCAGGCAACGAATGTATTCGAGGGGCGCGAGGCGCTTACGCGCGTGCTCGGCGACAAGGCCAGCTTGCTCGTCTTGGACGATGTTTGGACGCCGAGTCACGCGGATGCCTTCAACGTCCTCGGTGGCAGGGGGCGGCTCTTGATGACCACCCGGGACCGAAGCGTCGTGACAGCGCTCGGTGCCGCGGCGATCAACCTCGACGTGCTAAGTGAGCCGTTGGCATTACGTTTGCTCGCCGAGTGGAGCGGCGTTGCACTGGATTTGCCGCCGGTCGTCCGCGATGTCGCTCGCGAATGCGGCTATCTGCCGCTGGCCCTCTCTCTCGCTGGCGCACGAGTCCGCGATGGGGTCGACTGGGATGTTTTGTGGCGCGAACTGAAGGAAGGACACCTTGAGTTTCTTGACCACCCCTACGGCAGCGTTTTTGCCTGCTTGCGCCTTAGCGTTGATGCACTGTCCGGCGACCACCGCGAACGCTACGGCGAACTGGCGGTGTTTCCCGAGGACACGGCGATTCCAGTCACGACAGTTTGTGACTTCTGGGAGCATACGGGCGAGCTGACGACGCACAAAAGCCAGTCGCTTCTGGCCCGAATGCACAGTAAGGCGCTCGTGATCCGCCACCAGACGCAGGAGGGCGACCGGGTTGGATTTCACGATCTGCAGCATGATTTCCTGAGGCTCGATGCAGACAATCCCTTGGAATTGCACGCCAAGCTGATAGCAGCCTATCGCCAGAAATGCCCCGACGGCTGGGCCACTGGGCCAAACGACGGCTACTACTTCCAATGGCTTCCCTACCATCTCGCCGAGGCCGGGCAGGCCGAGGAGCTGCGAGCGCTTCTGCTCGATTATCGCTGGCTGGCGGCGAAGTTGAAGGCAACAAGCATTCAGGCCTTGATCGCCGATTATGATCGTCTGCCCGGGGATGACGAGGATCCGCGACTGGTACGGCACGCCCTCGTGCTTTCCGTCCATGTGCTTGCCAAGGCTGATGGCCAGGGCCAACTGCCGAGCCAACTGATCGGCAGGTTAGTCGGGCTCGGCGGAGATGGCGTTGCAGCATTGCTTGCAGAAGCGAGGAAGGAGAGGAGGTTCACTTGGCTCCGCCCACTCACGCGGTCGTTGACTCCGGCCGGCGGGCCGTTGCTGCGCGCGCTGCCCAATTTCGATCAGGATGTGACTCGCCTAGCAATCAGCGCCGATGCCCGGCGAGTGCGCATCGAGTTTGATAATGGATCCGTCGAAGTCTGGGACCTGAAACGCGGGGTGAGGCTCGAAGGTGCGGAGGCGTCAGGAGACGAGTTTGGCTCGCTTGAACAACAGGCCGGTGAGGCCCCCGGCTTCGACGCGTCCTCTGGCCACAGACCTGAGACCTCGGTCACGTGCCTTGCCGTCAGTGAGGCCGGCAATGTGGCGATCTCGGGCGGCGAGGACTGGGAACTTAAGTTGTGGGATGTTCCGAACAGGAGGGTGATTGCGACCCTGCCGTTTCATCAGGACAGCATCACGGCAGTGACACTGACGCCAGATGGGCGCCGCGCCGTGTCCGCCGCTCGTGGCACCGTCATGGTGTGGGACCTGCACCAAGCGCAGCAATCGCCACCCGACGAGCGCAAACTGCCGATCAAGTCGATCGCCTTCGCGGCAGAGAGCGGATCCGTGGTTGTGGCGTTCAGCGTTCAGGGATTTCTACCACCGGACCACGTCATTCGCATATGGGATCTCGCCAGCGGGCGGGAGGTGGATGGGCTGAAGGGGCACGAAGGGCTGGTCACTTCCGTCGCTGTCTCGGCCGATGGTCACTACGTCGTCTCTGGCTCCAAGGACGAGACCGTGCGAGTCTGGGACAAGGCAAGCCCGAGTGCAGTCACCTGGCCTCGAGGCCATTCCGGGCCAGTGAAGGCGGTCGCGATCACGCCAGATGGTCGTTTTGCCGTATCCGGCTCCGGTGATAACACGGTGCGAATCTGGGACGTCCAGAGAAAACAAGAAGTGAAAACTCTCAAACTTGATGAAGATAGCGTGGATGCCGTTGCGATAACTCCGGATGGAAGACACGTCATAGCCGGCACCTATAACGGCATTATTTGCCATTGGGACTTCCATTCGACTTCTAAGGCTGCACCACAATGCATCGATGGCTATCGTCCAGTGCTAGGAGTCGCCATCACTCCGGGCGGCGATAGTGCAATTTTCGCTCTGGACGATGGTTCCCTTCGCGTCTGGGATTTGACGACCGAAGCTGATGTTTTTTGCCTGTCCACGGAAATGGCGGCGGTAAGCTCCGTCGCCATCACTCCCGATGGCCGGCGCGCCGTCTCGGGCTCTGATGACAAGATGGTTCGAGTCTGGGATCTCCGTGATCGCCGCGAAATCGCTCGCTTTACCGCTGAACTTCCGGTTTCGGCGGTCGCATGCGGTGGCAACGCGCAGATCATTGCTGGCGACGGCGGCGGCCAGATCCATATTCTGGAGCTGATTGAGGAGGTTGGCGGTGCGTGAGGCCCGCTGCCGATCGACGGACCCGACGGGAACCGGCGACGAGTGCCCGCTAGGAGGAGGGGCTTTGGATGCCGCGAAGGCGGCAAGGTGATTGAGCCCGGCATGGTCACGCGAGGACGGCTCTGTTTAAGGCGCGGCTCGCCCTGACGCGCGTCTGATGGCCACGTCTTCACGCATCGCACCCCATTACACCCCGAGAAACGCCCCCGTCACGACCGCCCGGGTTTCGATGGTCATGGCGGCGGGGATGCATCACCCCGCTGTCCGTTTTCTTGCGAGAGCCACGATTTCAGCCGTGAGCGCCGCGATTTTCGCCACGACGGTCGCTTCGGAGGCCCGAAAAAACAACTCGCGCTTTCCATGGACGAGCGGGTCCTTCCGAAGCGAAAAAGCTATGCGGTGGGCGAGGCGCAAAACTTCGCTAGTGGCAGATCTAAAATAGGGGTTCCACCCATGAGCGAATCCGTTTCAGTCCGAACTTTCGCGCGAATGATGGGCGTTTCTCATACAACCGTAAGGCGCTGGCTTCGCGATGGTTACTTCGAACCGCGCCCGGACGGCACGATTGACGCGGCTGCAGCCGAGCAAGCCCTGGCGGCGTTCGGCCTACCGCGGCACCGCTTCGAGGGCGGCGGCGCTGACGCGGGAGGCGGCGAATACAGGGTTTCGCTCGCGGAAATCCTCGCGCGGCCGGCGGTCGATCCGTTTTCGGCAGCGGCTGAGGCCGTGGTTGCGAAGGTCTTGGCGGTTGATCTCGACGAAATGTTACCGCCGCTCGAGGATTGACGCGTGCGCCGTTTCACCTATCTCAAGCGCGATCCGCGGCCGTGCCCGATCTGTATTCGCCGCTGACGGCGGAACACGATCAGGGCGTCACCCGGTTGTGGACGGCGGTCCTTGAGGCCGCGCAAGCCATAGGCGGTAACCTCGCGCGATCTCAAGGCACGCAAACGGCATTGGCGCTGCTGCCGGGTGTTACCCCTGCGTTACCCCAGGGCCATTCTTCCGTCTGCTACGCTTCCTGATGGGCCGTTAACTTGTTGTTTTCATTGGTGCGCCCGGCGGGACTCGAACCCACGACCCCAGGATTAGGAATCCTGTGCTCTATCCGACTGAGCTACGGGCGCTTCACGCGGCGATTAAGTGATGTTCGCGAGCCGACTGAAGTCCAGTGTTTATAGACAATCCCTGGATTTGCCGCCAGTAACGAACACACCCAGGCCCGCGCCGCGAGACCAACGCGCGGCTGGTGCTCCCCGCTGAGGTGGTTCCTTAAGCGCTGCGCTGTCGCCGGTTACTGAGCGGCCAAGCCGGCAGGTGCGCCCCGGCAGGCGTTAAGTTCGCTGCGCGCCTGAGCGACGACTTGCCAGCCGCCGCTTAGGCCGAGCCCACCCATGATCGTGGCAACGATCACATCCGGCCAGCCGGTTCCGCTGCCGAAAACGCCCATCGCCGCGAGCAGAACCGCTGCGTTGCCGATCGCGTCATTGCGCGAGCAGATCCACACCGAACGCATGTTCGCATCGCCACTGCGGAAGCGATAGAGCATGAGCGCGACGCCGCCATTGGCAATCAAGGCGCCGAGCCCGACCACGCCCATGATCTCGGCCTGTGGCAGCGTGCCGTGCCAAGCGTGCCACGCCGTGCTGCCGAGCACCCACACGGCGAACATCATCAGGGTGCCAGCCTTGACCATGGCCGCACGGGCCCGCCATGCCAGCTCCATTCCCGCCACACCGAGGCTGATTGCATAATTCCCGGCATCGCCGAAAAAATCGAGGGCGTCGGCTTGCAGGCTCGCCGAGCCGGCAGCGACACCGGCGACGATCTCAGCGACGAAGAAAGCCGCATTGACGATCAAGGCAATCCACAGCGCGCGCCGCCACTTGGCGCTGTTCAGCCCCTCCGAAGGCGGGGCAGAGGAACACTTGTCATCATGACAGCAGCCCATGCAGGCCCTCGGCAATGCGCAACGAGGCGTCATCTAACCGCGGCAGTGACGACGCGGTCAAGGCTCGGCCGATGAACGCCGCGGAGGTGGTGCGGGCAACGAATACAAAGGCGGAAGCGATCCGCTGTTACGCGCGCATCGGTTTACTGCACCGTTCCGCCGGGTGCCTGAGCGTGCTCAGAAAACCTTCGTGCGGGGACTGCCTCGTCAACCTGACTTGTGTGCGGCCTTTGTCAACGCATGTGGCCCGCTCTACGGCTTCGGATCGGCCTCTAATGCCGCGACGATGGCTTGCCGTTGGTCCACCATCAGCGGCGCGAAGTCGCGAGCGTGCGCGATCATGTCGTCAAGGTAGAGGATCGGATCGCGCATCACAGCATGATCGCCTCGGCAAGAATGCGTTTCTCGATCCGGGGCTTCAGTGCATCCTTGATCGCGAGTTCCACCGACAGCCCGAGGCTCTCGGTCAGTTCGCCTTCAAGCCGGGCGAGATCAATGAGCGTCAGACCCGGTTCAAGATCGACAATAATATCGAGGTCGCTGTTGGGCTGTTGCTCGCCGCGGGCATGGGAGCCGAAAACGCCGATCTGCCGGAGCGGGTAACGGCGCTTCAGGCCAGGCTCAAGGTGACGGAGTTCTGCCAAAATCGTGGGGAGATCTTTCACGCTGCAAACTCCAGGGCCGTGCATGGTGCATCGCTCTGCTCACAGGCGGCGGTGCGCTGTTCCATCTGCCGTCCTACACGTCCCGAAGGCGCACGAGTAGGCTCGCCGCGTTTGGCGGCGTGTTTCCGGACAGCACGATGCATAGGTGGCCGATCGACGGCGGTCCGCCGAGACAAGCCGCCTCGCGCGGGCGGCTGTCGCGCGTTCGGTCGTGAGCCTTAAATCCCGTGGTCGGGAGTAAAATGATCACCAACCGATTCAGGTTTGGCCAACTGCTCGATCTCGTCGAGGACCGGCGCAAAATTCACGAAATCCGCGGCATCGTGCTTCGTCTCGCAGATATACTCACAGAGCTTCGTTTTATCCAAAGATTTCATGCTTCCACCATCATCGCGATCTTTCTCTTCGTACATCTCCTCCGGTATGCATGAGTCAGGAAGCATGTTTTCTATGCCCTTTTTCACGCGTGTCTTCGTGTGTTTTGGCAATGACCGGATGTGCAAACTATTAGCATCCTCAGGTGATTTGTTTGCATCGTTGTCATAGAGCAGTATTATGCGCCGTTTGATCAGCCCTGGATTTGCACGGAGAAAATTATACGTCTGGTTAAGAGCGTCTTTGCCCGTGTGGAATGCAGCTCCGGTCCTGGGGTCTATCGCCCCAATCCACCGAAATTCTACATTTTCAAGTAGCCACCTGCTTTCCCGCAACTGAATCGCCGTTTCGAAATACGTCTGGTCAATCTCGCCTTCCAGCAGGACAAGAGTCTTGCCTGATTGCTGAGCTAATTCACCGATCGTTTGCGCAAAGGCCTGAGTATCCTGTAACACTTCAAATGCCCTCGCAAACTCCGCGTACGCCTCCGCTGGAATCGCATTCCCCTTCGGCATTTCAATTATAGATAACCCATTCGTTCCGAAAGTTTTTTCCATACCAAGAGCAAACAGTGGCGAATGGCTGGACACGATAAACTGAACCTTCGGAAACATCTCGATTAGCTTGGGAAGCGCACGGTACTGTAAGTCGACGTGCATGTGGGCATCGATCTCATCGACGAGGCATATGCCTTGAATATCCCTTGCGGTGTAGGGTCTACCCGCCAGGTTCCGATCAGCGTACCTAATCAGTGTTCCAAAAATGCTCAAGAGAGAAGACTGGCCCGCAGATAGAGCATCGAGAGATGGGCAAAACATATTGTTGCCACTATAGATAGAGAAATGGCGTGGGTCATGGCGACCTCGCCAACGAAGACAAAGACTGTCGTTGCCGCCTAATAATTTAATTATTTCATTGCACATTGCCAGAACGGCCCGTTGTTGGGTCGCGTGAGCAAGCTGAGTGACATCATATCCATATTGCGTGAGAGTTCTTTGCTCTTTATCGTGGCTATGCTCAACGGAACTTATAGGAAAAAGATCACACCGAGTATCAACAAGCAATAAAATAAGCCATTTTTTTATTTCGTCCAACCCATGCTCGACATAGATGGGTTTTTTCAATTGCCCTTTAATGTTAGGAAGAGAATAGACATCGGTGTCTGGTATGCTAGCCCTGTTCAGCCAATATGGCACCTCAGCGCGATTCGATGGAAAGTAAACGTAAGTCCCAGAGCCAAATACAACTTCTGACTGTTTCTCTGTTATTACAAAGTTCTTTTGGTTGTCTGGTTCTTTCCACGAAATTTTGGACTGCAGTGTTGACGGAACTGCATCTTTTACAGCTTCTTCAGGAACCGTTCCCGCCTTCTCTACAAAGAACAATGAGTCGCCATTATGCTCGAATTCGAGGCTTGAGAAGCTTGCAGAAGCGCCATGGCTTATCGTTGCGCCTCCGACTGTGCGGAAAAATGGCATATGAAGTCCCGGGCCGAGTGGAACTATGTCCTGGTAATGCTGTGCGGCGGCCAGGATCAGGGCATCAGCAACTGTCGATAGTAGACTTGTCTTTCCGCTGCCGTTGCACCCGACGAGCACGACGGGTTGCGGAGCGCCTTCCGCATCAAAAGGCAATTCTAAGGAAATATCTCGTAGAGGACCATTGTCTTTGATAAATATGCGCTTGAGGTACATCCTATGACACCAAGTACCGCCGAGGTCAGAATGGCCGAAGGCGTATTCTGACGGATGATTTGGCCGCGGCGAAAGAGTCCATTCGGTGGGTTAGGCTTCGCCTTGAACCCGCGCTAAGAGGTTCTCGCACTCGGCCGGATGTAGGGTCGAGCCATGGCGATCACAAGCGGCCACGACACAATATTTCGGTCTCGGTCTACATACAGCGTGTTGGAAGGAATAGCGGAAGGCGCATTTTGACGAACGTGTTGCGCCGGGTCGAGAGAGTCCAATCGGCGGCTTAGGTTTCGCCTTGAACCCGACCTACCATGTTTTCGAACCACCTCGGGCTCGGCACCAACAAGCGTAGCCTGCAAGGAGCGCAAGCGGAATGCGGGAATTTCGCATGTGGCATCAGGCGGGCGGAGGAGAAAAGCTTGCGATGCCCTCTCCCGGATTTCGCTTTGCTTCATCCGGTCTACCCGTTTCTTTACCTATCGTTGCGTGCACAGGCTGGTCGAGGAGGTAGCGCGCGATCGGCTTGACGATACGCGCCCGGCGAGGCATTTTCTGGACAAATATTCTGGCCAGAAAGGACATGTCATGCTCGGGTTGCTGTGGTCGGTGCAACAGGCCAAGAACCGGTTCAGCGCCCTTGTCGAGGCTGCCCGGCATGCGCCGCAAACCGTGACCAAACATGGGAAACCGGCTGTGGTTGTTGTGGACGCGGGCGAGTATCAGCGCCTGCAGCGGCTGGAGCGGGCACAAGCGCCGTCCTTCGCTGAAACGCTGCTCGCCATGCCTCAGGACGACGCAGAATTTCCTCGTGTCAGCGTCAGGCCGCGCGATCTCGTCTTGTGATGTTTCTGCTCGATACGGTTGTTCTCTCGGAACTGCGCAAGCGGCAGCGAGATCCGTCCTTGGTGACATGGATTGCAGCGCAACGCTCGACGGACCTCTTCGTCAGTGTCATCAGCGTCGGGGAAATCGAACGCGGCATCGCCCGCCAGGAGACGAAGGACGCGGGCTTCGCCACGGCACTTGGCCTTTGGCTCGACAGAGTGATCGCCCTTTACGGTGATCAGATCCTGGCGTTTGACCTGCAGGTGGCGCGCCGATGGGGGCGATTGAGTGCCGCCATCGGCAATGACAGCGCCGACCTGATGATCGCGGCAACCGCACTCGAACACGGCCTCACCGTGGTCACCCGCAACGTCAGCGATTTCTCCCCCACCAGCGTGCCTTGCTTCAATCCCTTTGGTGCGGCGCGGTGACGAAGGTGCCGCTGACCGGAGAGTCAGTGCCAGCCTGTAGCAACCGTTAAGCTTGGCCGGTTGTTCGGTCCACGGCGTGCTGCGGGTGACGACGGTATTTGCCAAGATCAGGAGCTAGCGTGCGCAGCCTCTCTAAGCTTCGAGGTCGAAGGCCTCCGGGGCCAGGCCGGCGGCGCTGCGCTCGGCCATGCGGACATAGACGCGCTCCAGCGAGCGGGCGAAGCGAGTGCCATCGAACAAGATGTTGCCGGCTCGGCAGCGGGCGATTTTTTCGCGCAAAGCCTTGAGTTCGGCCGGGGCGTGCGCAAGTGCGATCGCACGGGCGACGAACGCTTCGGCTGAGGGCGTGATCAGTTCGTCCGTGCCGAGATGGTGGACGATGCTGGCACACACCCGCGAGGCAAAGGAATCGCCCTCGATCGTCAGCACTGGCGTATCGACGAGGAGATACTCGCTCGCCGTCGTGTGCGAGGTGTAGGGGAAGGTGTCGAGCACCAGGTCGGCCAGATGCAGCCTGGCGAGATGGTCCGGCGGCGACACCCGCGGCGCGAAGACGATCCTCAAGGGATCGATGCCCGCCTCGCAAGCCGCGCGGCGCAGGGTGTAGCGGGCGGCCTCCGTGCGCGGATCGAGGAGCCACAGCACCGAGCCCGGTACGGCTGCCATCACCTGCAGCCACAGCCCGAAGGTGTCGGGGTTGATCTTGTGCACCTGCGCCAAGTTGGCGAACACGATGGCATCTGCCGGCAGGCCGGCCTCGGCGCGCGAAGGCTTCTTCTCGGCAACCATCCGGAAGCGGTCGTTGGGCTGGTAGCAATGCGGCAGGCGGACGACGTTCTCGGCATAGAACGCTTCCGCGCCGGGCGGGATCACGAACCGGTCGGCGATGATGTAGTCGATGAAGCTCGCCCCCATCGTGCTTGGAAAACCAAGATAATTGACCTGCACAGGCGCCGGGTGGAAGGCGAGCACGCGGGTGCGCGCATCCTTGGTCAGGCCCATCAGGTCGACCAGGATGTCAATGCCGTCGTCGCGGATCTTCTGGGCCAGGACCTCATCCTTCAGGCCCTGGGTCTCGGCGAAGCCGCCGAACGCCTGGCGCATCCGGGCCCGGTAGCGGCTGGTGTCTTCGGGGCCCAGGGTGTAGCCGACGATCTCGAAGCGCTCGCGGTCGTGGGCCTCGATGACTTCCGCCATCAGATAGGAGACGGGATGGTTGCGGAAGTCGGCCGAGATGTAGCCGATCTTGAGCTTGCGGCCGGCGAGGTCCGCGACCGGCCGCGGCGGCAGCGGCACGATGTCGTCTGCGCGCTTGGCCATGAAGCGGCGCGCACCTTTGATCTGCAGCGCTGCCGAACTGGTGAGATTGCAGAGCGTGAACGGCGCCACCAGGCCGTCGTCGTTGGCGACCGATTCCAGCGACTTGCGCTTGAGAAGCTCCATGTCGTCCCAGTCGCCGACCGCGAGCGCAAAGTGGGTCGCGGTCGCAATCGCGGTGGGGAGGTCCGGCTTCAGCGCGACCAGGCGCTTGAACGCCTTCTGCGCGCGCTCAAGCTTGCCCATCTTCTGCAAGATCATGACTTCGATCTCAAGGACGCCGGCGTTGGCCGGATCAAGCGTGATCAGCTCCTCGATCGCGACCGCGGCGGCGTCAAGCAACTCCAGCTTCAGGAGCGTGTTGAGATGGAGAAGGCGCGCGTCGAGATCGCTCGGGCGCACGATCAGCAGTGCGGTGAGGAACGCCAGCGCCTCGATGTAGCGTTCGCCCTCGAAGTAGCGAACGGCAAAGGCGGCCAGTTGACGGGCGCCGTTCCGGCCCTGATCGGCCCCGCTCACATGCGCATTCAGGGCCCGCAGCACGGCCACGCGGTTTTCGGCCGCCTCGATGTTGTCGCTGTCCAGGCTCGCCGCGCGGTCGAACGCATCAAAGGCCGCGCCGTACTGTCCCAGCGCGCTCAAGGCAACGCCGAGATTGTTGTGCGCCTCGGCGAAGGCAGGATCGATCTCGATCGCCTTCAAGTGCCGTTCAACCGCGTCTTGATGGCGTCCCAGCTGCTGCAGCGCCGCCCCGTAGCTGTTCCATGCCTCCGCCGAGGCGGGATTGAGGCGGGCCGCTTCACTGAGGACCGAAACCGCGGCGTCAAAACGCTCCTCGGCGATCAGGGCAAGGCCCTGTTCCAGCATCGGATCGACCTGACTGCCGAAGTCTTGGCGCGGCAGCGCGTCACAGAAGGAGGACATTTCGGTCATCGCTCTCTCTTAAGCGAAAACGGGGGCGCATCGGCGTTGGCAAGCGGGCAGCGCCGGGCACAGTGTTCCCGGTCAGTATCGGCGCGGTGCGTTAACGGACGGTGGACAAAGAGACGAGAGCTTGACGAATGAACTTCTATAAGTTGTGTCCTATTTGATCGCAATTAAATAAGTTGTACGCCGCCGCGAGTTCTTGCTATGGTTGCGGCTGTCGGACAGGACGGTCCGGCATATGAACTCCTAGGACAGGAACCATAGTGCGATGAGTAACGTTGCCCTCGGCGCCTCGATGCGCGCCAACCTCTTGTCGCTGCAGAAGACCAACAGTCTGCTCGAAACCTCGCAGCTCCGGCTCTCGACCGGCCGCAAGGTCAACAGCGCGCTCGACGACCCGCGTTCGTTCTTCACCGCGCAAGGGCTGAACAACCGGGCAACCGATCTCGGCCGCCTGCTTGATGGCATGGGCCAGTCAATCCAGACCGTCAAGGCTGCCGACACCGGCGTCACCGCGATGACGAAGCTGATGGAGCAGGCCGACTCGATCGTCACCCAGGCGAAAGAGCACATCAACAGCGGCGGCACCTCCACCGACGCCGAAATCGCCGCATACGAGAAGGATTTCGACGCGCTGATGGTGCAGATGGAAGGCGTGCTGGAGGATGCCAACTACCGCGGCATCAACCTGCTGACCGATGACAAGCTGGTCACCCAGTTCAACGAAGACAACTCGAACACCTTCGAGATCGCAGGCGCCGACTTCGGCACCGGCACTGATCTGGGTGTGACCTGGAGCACGGCGACCACGGACTGGACGAACGCCGATCTGACCTCGTTCGAGTCCCGCGCCTCGGAGATTTCCGATGCCTTGACCAAGCTCCGCAACTACAGCAGCTCGCTGTCGAACGGGCTTTCGATCATCGAGACCCGTGAAGACTTCACCAAGTCGCTGATGGAGCGCTTGGAAGAAGGTGCGGACAAGCTGACGCTGGCCGATCCGAACGAGGAAGGTGCGAAGCTGCTGGCGTTGCAGACCCGCATGCAGCTCGGTGTCAGTGCGATGTCAATGTCGGCCCAGTCGCAGCAGAGCGTGCTGCAGATGCTCTAGTCGCGGCTTGAAGTCACGGCTTGAAGTCAAGAACGGCCGTCGTTGCCAGCGAGAGCAAAGCAACGACGGCCGTTGCCGTTGGTGGGCTCCGAAACGGCTGCCGACGCGCTCTTGGGGACAGCCAAAAGGCGGCGCGCGTAAGCGGCTCGCCGCAAGGACGAGCCGGAAAAAGAAAGAGCGGGCCGAAGCCCGCTCCTCAAGGCCAAAGAGCTGGGCTGAGTTAGATGCTCGCCCAGTAGGTCGCCGTGTCCGACATCCGGTTCGAGAAGCCCCACTCGTTATCGTACCAGGTGAGAATCCGCACCATGTTGCCGTCGATAACCTGGGTTTCCGAGGAGTCGAAGATCGAGCTGCGCTGGTCGTGGTTGAAGTCGATCGACACCAGCGGCTCGGTGCAGTAGCCGAGGATACCCTTCAGCTCGCCGTTCGCTGCCGCCTCGATGAGGCCGTTGACCTCAGCGACGGTGGTCGACTTCTTGGTGATGAAGACCAGATCGACGACCGAGACGTTCGGCGTCGGCACCCGGATGGCGGCGCCGTCAAGCTTGCCCTTCAGGTGCGGCAGGACGAGGCCGACCGCGCGCGCAGCACCAGTGGTGGTCGGGATCATCGACAGCGCCGCGCCGCGTGCCCGGCGCAGGTCCTTGTGCAGGGTGTCGATGATGCGTTGATCACCGGTGTAGGAGTGGATGGTCGTCATGTAGCCGCGCTCGACACCAAGCGCCTTGTCGAGAACGTAGACCGGCGGGGCGAGACAGTTGGTCGTGCACGACGCATTCGAGACGACCTTGTCGTCCTTCGTCAGTTCCTTCTGGTTGACGCCGTAGACGATCGTCTTGTCAGCGCCCTTCGACGGCGCCGAAACCAGGACGCGCGGCGCACCAGAGCCGAGGTGAACGGCTGCCTTGTCCTTGTCGGTGAAGATGCCCGTGCACTCGTACACGACATCAACGCCCATGTCCTTCCACGGCAGCTTGGTCGGGTCGCGCTCCTGCAGGACCTTCACCGTCTTGCCGTTGACCGTGATGGAGTCGCTGCCCGAGCTGACTTCGCCGGGGAACGTGCCATGCACGGAATCGTACTTCAGCAGGTGAGCGTTGACGTTCACCGCGCCCAAGTCGTTGATGGCGACGAAGTCGACATCATTGCGACCGGCCTCCATTGCCGCACGCATCGCCAACCGGCCGATGCGGCCAAAACCATTAATCGCTACCCGAACCGCCATAGAAAACCTCCTTCGCTGCTTTCGCTTAGCCTCGCCCGCGGAAAAGTTACTTGAGATTGTCGTCACGAACCTGTGGAGCCGCTGACGCCAGCACGTGTCATGCCGGAACGGCGTGCGCATTCCCCCTTCATGCGGCGACACAATTGTCCGATCCTGCGAACGCGTCAACGGCTTTTTCGGCCTGCTCCGGGGTTGACGGCGGCGAACACGGGCTCCTATCCTCAAAGTGGGCGGTACAGCCGGCAGGAGGAAGGAATTGCCGCATCCTGTCGACCCGGGCGCGGGCGCGATAGACACCGCGCTGATGCGCCTGCAGCGGGCAGTCGGCCAGCTTGAGGAGGCTGCGGACAGGGCTGCGCTGAGTCTTGCATCTGCGGATGAGGAACATCGCAGCGAGGCTGCAGGCGCCCCGATGCAGACGGAAGCGGTCGCCGCTGTCCTGGCCCGGTTGAACGAGACCGTGGCGCGGCTGCGCGCGGTGGTTGACGAAGACGCCGATGCCTGACCTCGAGATCGTCATCAACGGCAAGCCGTACACTATCCGCTGCAATGACGGCGAGGAAGCGCATGTTACCGCGCTTGCGCACGAACTGGACGCACGGGCCAAGCGGCTGCTGCGCGGCGTCGGCCCGGTCGACGAGGCGCGTTTGTTGGTGATGGTGGCGCTGATCTTGGCTGACGAGCTGCATGAGGCGCGCTCGGCTGCTGCTTCTGCCGCCGCGCCGGCCGCGGCCGAAGGCGCGGATGATCTGGCGCAGGCGATCGACGCGGTTGCGGCACGGATCGAGGCAGTTGCCGCGCGGCTGCACGCCGCTTAAATCTCCTGTGGGCGGTGGCTGCGGGGCCTGTCAGGTACACGCATCCCTCCGGCAATGCTGATAGAACGGGGGCTGTCCCTACCGGATCCGGTGGATCCGGCACATGGCTCCCACCTGGACTCGCTGTCCAGAGAGGATCTGAACACCAACTACCCACGTGGCGCCGCCCACCCGTCGCCGACCCCTTCGGATGCGCCCTCTGAGTAACGATGTCCATCGAGACCGAAAAGCTGGACTTGAGACGGCGCATGCGCAGCCTGCGGCTGATCGCTGACCAAAAGCACGGGCCGGAAGCGGCCGTCGCCCTCATTCCGCTGTTCATGGCGCAGCTCGATGCGCTCGGCTTTCGGGCCGGCAGCGTCGTCGCCGGTTATTGGCCGATCGCGACCGAGATCGATGTCCGCCCGCTCTTGGCGCGGCTTGAAGGCCGCGGCGCGGTGTGCGCGCTGCCGGTGGTGGTGGAGGCCGGCGCGGCGCTGCAGTTCCGGCGCTGGGCGTTGATCGAGGATCTGGAAGACGGCCCGCACGGAACGAGGCAGCCGGTGGCGGCCGCGCCGGTCGTCCGGCCACAGATCGTGCTGGTGCCGCTGCTCGCCTTCGATGCCGAGGGTGGCCGGTTGGGCCAGGGCGGCGGCTACTACGACCGCACGCTCGCGGCCCTGCGCAGCGATGGGCCGGTGACGGCGATTGGCGTCGGCTATGCTTTGCAGGAACGGGCGCAGCTGCCGATGATGGCGACCGATGAGCGGCTCGACTGGATCCTGACCGAAGACGCGATGCGACAGGTCGCACCATGAAGCTGCTGTTTTGCGGCGACATCGTCGGCCGGTCGGGCCGCGAAGCGGTCTGCACGCGGGTGCCGGAACTGCGCCGGCGCCTGGGCCTCGATTTCGTCATCGTCAACGGTGAGAATTCGGCGCACGGCTTCGGCATCACCGCCGACATCTGCCAAGCGTTCTATGCCGCCGGCGTCGACCTCATTACCACCGGCAATCACGTCTGGGATCAGCGCGAGGTCATCACCTACATTGAGCGTGACCCGAGGTTGCTGCGGCCGATCAACTTTCCAGCCGGCACGCCCGGCCATGGCGCGCGCTGCTGCACGACCGAGAAGGGCGAGCGGATCCTTGTCATCCAGGTGATGGGCCGGCTGTTCATGGATCCGCTCGACGATCCGTTTGCCGCTGTCGAGCAGGTCTTGCGCACCGAGAAGCTGGGCGGCAGCGTGGCCGCGATCGTCGTCGACATCCACTGCGAAGCGACCAGCGAGAAGATGGCCATGGGCCAGGTGCTGGATGGCCGGGTCTCCCTGGTGGCCGGCACCCACAGCCACGTGCCGACGGCGGATGCCAGAATCCTCTCCAAGGGGACGGGCTTCATTACCGACATCGGCATGTGCGGCGCATATGACTCGGTGATCGGCATGCAGACGGATAAGGCGGTCGCCCGGTTCGTTACCAAGATGCCGAACGGGCGGCTCGAACCGGCCGACGGCGAGGGGACTTTCTGTGCGGTCTACGTCGAAACCGATGCCAGGAGCGGTCTCGCGCAGTTCATCGCGCCGATCCGCCTTGGCGGGGCGCTGACGGCACAATGGCCGTTTCCGTTCGTCGCCTGCGCGGAATAGGGGGTGACCACGCACGGATGCCGGGCCTTCGCGCCGTCATCACGGCAGTTGCGCACAACACGGTGCAGGGGCTAAGGATTCCCGCGGACGAAGGCCCCGTTCGGGCAGGAAACGGACTTTAAGAGACATTTCGCATGGCTGGTCATTCCCAGTTCAAGAACATCATGTACCGGAAGGGCGCGCAGGACGCGAAGCGCGCCAAGACCTTTACCAAGGTCATCCGTGAGTTGACGGTTGCGGCCCGGACCGGGCTGCCCGATCCGAACTCGAATCCGCGTCTGCGTTCCGCCATCATGGCCGCGAAGGCCGTGAATATGCCGAAGGACACGGTCGAGCGCGCGATCAAGCGCGGCGCTGGCGGCGAGGACGGGACGCAATTCGAGGAGGTGCGTTACGAGGGCTATGGCCCTTCGGGCGTGGCGCTGATCGTGGAAGCGCTGACCGACAATCGCAACCGGACGGCGAGCGCCGTGCGCGCTGCCTTCGACAAGCACGGTGGCAGCCTGGGCGAGACGGGAAGTGTCAATTTCCTGTTCGACCGGGTCGGCATGATCCACTTTGCCGCCGATGTCGCCGACGCCGACGCCGTATTCGAAGCCGCCCTCGATGCCGGCGCGGACGACGTCGAGTCCGGCGCCGCCGGACACGAAATCGTGTGTAACCCCGATCAACTCGGCCAAGTGCGCGAGCATTTGGAGGCACGATTCGGCGCGGCGGAAGCGGCCCGGCTCGACTGGCGGCCGCGGATGCTCGTCAAGGTCCGCGAGGACGACGCCGGCACGCTCGTTAAGTTATTGAATGCGCTGGAGGATGATGACGATGTCCAGCGTGTGGCGGCAAACTACGACATCGCCGACGATGTTCTGGAAAAGTTGAGTGCTTGAGCGACAATGGTTTTTCTAGCCACCGGCTTGGGATCTCCTCTTCGTGGCGGCTGCCGGCGCGATACGGCTGATCGGTCTTGATCCCGGCCTGCGGGCGACGGGCTGGGGAATCATTGTTGCGCGCGGCGGCGGATTGACGCACATCGCCGATGGCGTCGTGCGAACCGACCCGGATGCGACGCTCGCGCAGCGGCTGGTGCAGATCGCAAGCGGGCTTGAGGACGTCATTGGCCGCTTCCGACCGGACGAGGCGGCGGTCGAGGAGACGTTCGTCAATCACAATGCCGTCTCGACGTTGAAGCTCGGTCAAGCCCGTGGTGTCGCCCTGATGGTCGCAGCCCGCGCCGGGCTGCCGGTGAGCGAGTATCTGCCGAACCTGGTCAAGAAGGCCGTGGTCGGGGCAGGCCATGCGGGCAAGAATCAGGTGCAGGCGATGGTGGCGGCCCTGCTGCCCGGGCTTGGCGCTGTCGCGGCGGACGCGGCGGATGCGCTCGCCGTTGCCATCTGTCATGCGCACCTGCGGCAGGCACACGCCCGTCTGCGGGAGGGGGCGCGGTGATCGCCAAGCTTACGGGCATCGTCGACACGATCGGCGGCGGCTTCGCCGTCATCGATGTCGGCGGCGTCGGCTACCTCGTCCAATGCTCGGGCCGGACGCTGGCCGGGCTCAGCCCCGGCGCGCGGGTCAGTCTCGTGACCGACATGCAGGTGCGCGAGGACGCGATCGTGCTCTATGGCTTTGCCGATACCGCCGAACAGGAGTGCTTTCGCATGCTGACGGGCGTCCAAGGCGTCGGTGGCAAGGGGGCGCTGTCCATCCTTGCGGTCGTCACGCCTGGCGATCTGGTGGCGGCGATCGTGAGCGCCGATCGCGCCACGTTGACGCGCGCGCCCGGCATCGGCCCGAAGCTGGCGACGCGGATCATCAACGAACTGCGCGCCAGCATCGAAAAGACGGCCGCGCACGGGCAGCGCACCGATGGTGGCAGCGGTGCCGGCAGCGGTGTGGCCGGCGGGGCGATCTGGGGGGCGTCCTCGGGCGTTGCCGATGCGGTCTCGGCACTCGCCAACCTGGGCTTCAAGCCGACCGAGGCGCTTGATGCCGTGAGCGAGGTTGCGGCCCGGTTAGGGGGCGAAGCCGGGACCGAAGCCCTGATCCGCGGCGCGCTCGCCAAGCTGGCGCGGCCGGAGGAGGTGCGGTGAGCAAGCTCCGGTCGCCGAAACCACCTTCAGGGCGGGGTAGTCCTGATGCCGACGCCGAAGCGCAGCGCCTGGTCGAGCCGCAGCGAGAGCCTGCGGACGCCAAGGAGACGGAATTCCGGCCGCAGACGTTCGCTACCTTCGTCGGCCAGCGTCCGGTGTGCGACAACCTGGCCGTGTTCATCGCTGCTGCGACCGGCCGGCAAGAGGCACTCGATCACGTTCTCCTGCATGGGCCGCCGGGCCTCGGCAAGACGACACTGGCGCAGATCGTCGCCCGCGAAATGGGGGTCGGCTTCCGTGCCACGTCCGGGCCGCTTCTCAACAAGCCCGGCGATGCGGCGGCGATCCTCACCAACCTGCAGCCGCGCGATGTGCTGTTCATCGACGAAATCCATCGCCTGCCGGCGGTGGTGGAGGAACTCCTCTATCCGGCGATGGAGGACTACAAGCTCGATCTGATCATCGGCGAGGGGCCAGCGGCGCGGACCATCCGCATCGACCTTGTGCCGTTTACCTTGATCGGCGCCACCACGCGGGCGGGACTGATTTCAACCCCGTTGCGCGACCGTTTCGGCATTCCACTCAGGCTCGAATTCTACAACGAGCAGGAGCTGACGGCAGTGGTCCAGCGCGCGGCCGACATCGCCGAACTCACGTTGACCGAAAGCGGCGCCCATGAGATCGCCCGCCGCTCACGCGGGACGCCGCGAATCGCCGTGCGCCTTCTTCGCCGCGTGCGCGACTTTGCCGTGGTCGCCGGCAGCCTCCCGGTCGATGATGCGGTTGCCGATGCGGCGCTTGCGCGCTTGGATGTCGACAAGCGCGGCCTTGACGCGCTCGACCGCCGCTACCTGCGCTGCATCGCCTTGCACTACGGCGGCAAACCGGTCGGGGTTGACACACTCGCGGCGGTGCTGTCAGAAGAACGCGACACGATCGAAGAAGTCATCGAGCCGTTTCTTATCCAGCAAGGCTTCGTCGTTCGTACGCCGCGCGGCCGGGCGCTCTGTCCCCCAGCATTCGGCTATCTGGGCCTTTCGGCACCGAGCAGCGACAGCGATACCGGGCTCCTGTTTGATGATACGGAAGTTTGAGTTGTCCCAAGCCGGGATGAATAGCGGCGAGTTCGTGCATCCTGTCCGCGTCTATTACGAGGATACGGACTCGGCCGGGATCGTGTACTATGCGAACTACTTGCGGTTCGCCGAACGCGCCCGCACCGAAATGACCCGCGTGCTCGGGCTTGAACAAGGCAGACTGGGGCAGGAGCGGGACCTCTATTTCGTCGTCCGCCGCTGCCACGCCGATTATCGCGCTCCAGCCCGGCTTGACGACTTGCTCGAGATCGCAACCCGGATCACCGCACTGGGCGGCGCTTCGATGGAGATGGCGCAAGTCGTGCGCCGGCAAGCCATCGATCTCGTCCGGCTCGATGTGCGTCTCGCCTGCATCAACGGTGCCGGCAAGCCCGTGCGGATACCCGAGGATGTCTACCACGTGTTTCAAGAGGTCGTTGACGCATCGACGAGGCAGGGCTGATGGAGGAACAGGCAATATCCGTTGCCGCAATCGGCATTGAGGGAGCGACGCAGGGCTTTTCCGCCTGGCACATGTTCATGAACGCGGACATGGTCGTGAAGGCGGTGATGATCCTGCTTGTGCTCGCCTCGATCTGGAGCTGGACCATCATTTTCGAGAAGCTGTTCACGTTGCGGGTTCTCCACCGGCGGGCGGACGCGTTTGAGAATGCGTTCTGGTCCGGGGCTTCGATTGACGATCTGTATGAGCGGATGGGGCCGCGCCCACGCGATCCGATGGCCGCCGTGTTCGTCACGGCGATGCGCGAATGGCGGCGGGTGACGGAGCGCCACGGCGAGGGAATCCCGAGCGGGATCGAGGATCGGATCGAACGCGTCATGCAGGTCACGACCGGGCGTGAATTGGACCGGGTCGAGCGCTACATGACCTTCCTGGCCTCTACCGGATCGACGGCGCCGTTTGTCGGCCTGTTCGGCACCGTGTGGGGTATCATGAACAGCTTTCAGGCGATTGCGGTGTCAAAGAACACGAGCCTTGCGGTTGTTGCACCCGGCATCGCCGAGGCGCTGTTCGCCACCGCGCTCGGGTTGCTGGCGGCGATTCCGGCGGTGCTGGCGTTCAACAAGCTCTCGCGCGATCTTGATCGTTACGCCGGCCGGGTAAACGCCTTTGCCGGCGAGTTCCTCGCGATCCTGGCCCGGCAGATCGACGACAGACGCTAGAACCATGGCCGGCACCATCGAGCGGAGATCCAAGGTCGCGGTGGCTGGTTCTCGTCGGACACGGCCGATGAGCGAGATCAACGTTACGCCGCTGGTTGACGTGATGCTGGTTCTGCTGATCATCTTCATGATCACAGCGCCGTTGTTGGCAACCGGGGTGCAGGTCGACCTGCCCAAGGCTGAAACGTCGCCGATCCCCGATCAGGAAAAGCCGGTGATGGTCTCGGTCAACCGGGAAGGCCAAGTGTTCGTTGGCGAGCAGGCGGTCGGCCTCGATGGGCTGATCAGTCATCTTTCTGGCGTTCAAGGCAGCGATCCGGAGCGCCGGATTCTGGTGCGCGGCGACGAAGCGATCAATTACGGGCAGGTCATGCGGGTGATCAGCACCATCCACACGGCCGGTTTCCGCCGGGTCTCGCTGCTGACCGCGCCGCCCGAGAACGCAACAGAACCGCCCCGGCGGGGCGGCGCGCGGCCTTAAGAGACGGCGCCACGATGCGACGGCCACTCGTTCTTTCCATTCTGCTGCATCTTGCCATCGTCCTGGTGGCGCTGGTCGGGATCTTTCGGCCGCGGCTGCCGTCGATGCCGCAGGAGGTCGCGCCGGTGGTGGATGTCCTGACGGTCGCCGATCTGACCCGGGCACCGGCACCGGCCGAACCCGCTGCGCCGGCTGCCCCGGCTGCCCCGCCAGCGGCGAAGGCTGAGCGCGAGGCGCGGCAGGACGATGCGGTGGTTGTGCCGAAGCCGCCACCGGAACCCGTCAAGCGTGAGCCTGCGCCAAAACCGCCAACGCCTGCCGCCATTGAGCCAATCAGGCAGGCGCCACCGCCGCCGGAACCGCCCCGGCAGGCCGCGCCGCGGCCGAAGCCCGAGCCCGCGAAGCCGGTGCCGCCGCAGAAGCAGGAAGCACCCGCGCCTGTCAAGCAAGCGGCAGCGCCACCGCCACCGCCACCAACGCCGGCACCGGCTCCAGTCAAGACCGTTGCGAAGCCCGCTCCGCCGCCGGAACCGGCCAAGGTGCCGGCCAAGGTGAATGAGCCGCCGGCAGCAAAGCAGGCGCCCGTCCAGAAACCGGAGCCGCCGCAGAAGCGCGAGCCGCAGCAAAAGGCGGCCGCACCGGCGCCGGAGCGCAAGGCGGAGCCGCAGCCGCGACCGCCGGAACCGCCGCGCGTTGCCGAGAAGAAGCCTGACGAGAAGAAGACCGACGACAAGAAGCCCGACGACAAGAAGACCGACGACAAGAAGACCGACGACAAGAAGCCAGAACCGAAGGCAGACTTCGACGCCGTGCAGAAGGCGATCCATGAGCTCGGGCGCCAAACCACGGCCGAGAAGCGGCCACAGGCCCAAGCCTCCGCCTCGGCGCAGACCGATGCCAAGCCGCAGGCGCGGAAGGCCGATGAAGCTACGCCCGCAAGCGCGCTCGATCAGCAGTTCGCCCGTGTCATCGGCAAGGCGCCGGCGGCAGCGCCGGCGGCAGCGGCGGCCGGCCGCGAGGTGAGCCAGGCGGTGAGCATGAGCGAGATCGATGCGGTACGCCGGCAGATCGAGCGCTGCTGGAATCTGCCGCCCGGCCTCAAGGGGGATGGCGACCTTAAGGTTTCGATCAGGGTCGAGATGAATGCCAACGGCACCCCGCGCGCGGCCCGGGTCGAGGCATCGCCGCAGATGAACACCAGCGCCTCTTACCGGGCGACGGCGGAAAGCGCGCTGCGAGCCGTTCTCAATCCTCGTTGCCACCCGTTCAACTTGCCGGCAGAAAAGTTCGATCGCTGGCAGACGATGACACTCGTTTTCGATCCGAAGGAGATGCTGGGGACATGAGGGACGCGGTCTGGCGCCGATTGCAGGCTACGATAGGGGCGGTTGCGCTGGCCCTTGTCCTCGTTGCGGGACTCCCCGCAGCCGCCGATCTGCGGATCGACATCACGCGTGGCGTTGTCGAACCGCTGCCGATCGTCATCTTGCCGTTTCCTTCGGCCGGCGGTGACCAAGCCTCCGATGTCGGCACCGAGATTACGAACGTCGTTGCCGCGGATCTCGAGCGCTCAGGGCTGTTCAAGCCGCTCGATCCACGCCCGCTCTCGGTTTCGCAGCCGTCCCTGGACACGCTGCCGCTGTTCGCCAATTGGCGCCTGGTCAACACGCAAGCCCTTGTTCATGGCCGCACGACCGCGTTGCCCGACGGCAGGCTCAAGATCGAGTTCCGGTTGTGGGACGTCTTTGCCGAGCAGGAGATGCTGGGCCGCGCCTATTCAACGCCGGCCGGCAATTGGCGCCGGATCGCACACGTGATCGCGGACGCAATCTACAAGCGGATTACGGGTGAAGATGGCTATTTCGACACCCGGATCGCCTACATTGCCGAATCCGGCCCGCGCAGCCGCAGGACCAAGCGGCTCGCGATCATGGACCAGGACGGCGCCAACCACCAGTTCTTGACCGAGGGCAACAACCTGGTCCTGACGCCGCGATTTTCGCCCTCGTCCCAGGACATTGCCTATCTGCGCTATGCCGACAGCCAGCCACGCGTGCATATCCGCAACCTGACCACGCGCGCGGACGAAGCCCTGTCCGGCATTTCAGAGATCACCTTCGCACCGCGCTATGCTCCGGACGGCGAGCGCCTGATCGTGAGCATGGCGGTTGACGGTAACACTGATATTTACACATATGATTTGCGGGACCACACCCGCCGGCGGCTGACGACGACCTCAGGGATCGACACCTCGGCCAGCTATTCCCCGGACGGCAGGCAGATCGCTTTCAACTCCGATCGCGGCGGCAGCCTGCAGCTCTATGTGATGGACGCCGACGGCTCGAGCGTGCGCCGAATCAGCCGCGGCGATGGGCGCTATGCGACGCCGGTGTGGTCGCCGCGCGGTGACCTGATCGCGTTCACCAAGACGCAAGGAGGGCAGTTCCACATCGGCGTTATGCGGCCGGACGGCTCGGGGGAACGGCTGCTGGCACAGGGGTTTCGGGTTGAGGGACCGGCGTGGGCACCCAACGGCAGGGTGATTCTCTTTTTCCGTCAGGAGCCGGCCCTGAACGACGCGCAAGGTGGCCGCTCGCGGCTGTTTACCGTTGATCTGACCGGGCAAAACGAGCGTGAACTGGTGACTCCGCTCGATGCGTCGGACCCGGCTTGGTCACCCTTGCGACCCTAGGGGCGGACTCCTATAGTGCCAGCCGTTGTGTGCGGGTGTGAGCTGATGGCGTGGACCTGCCGGCGGGTGGCTGCCGCGACCCGTCCGGGAGTGTGCTCGGCTTGCAGCATGCCGGGGCTCCAAAGCCCGAACGAGACGTAGACCCAGGAGGATCAGGTCTGATGAGAAGCAGGTTTCTTCTGCTGGCGCTTTTCCTTGTCGCAGCGTGTTCGTCGACCGATGCCGATGAGGCGAAACAGGTCGCGACCGGACAGGACACCGGTGCTGCGGCGGCGGCCGGCGGATTGCCTTCGACGAGAACCACGCCGTCCCGGCCTTCGGGGTTCGACCAGGGCGGCCTGCAACCGGTCGAGAGCGCGCGGCAGCTGAGCGAAGCCGGGGCCGACCGGGTCTACTTCGCCTTTGACAGCTACGACCTTGACGCCCAGGCGCGCGGGATCATCGAGCGGCAGGCGCGTCTCCTCACGACCCAAGGCACGATCAATGTCACCGTTGAGGGGCATTGCGACGAGCGCGGAACGCGGGAGTACAACATTGCGCTCGGTGAGCGGCGGGCGAGCGCGGTGCGCGATTATCTCATCGCCTTGGGGGTTGCACCCAACCGCTTGCGCGTCGTCTCATACGGCGAAGAGCGGCCGGCAGCGATTGGCTCGAACGAGGACGCCTGGGCACAGAACAGGCGCGCCGTTACGGTTGTCATGGGCGCCGCGGCGGGCAGCTAGCGGCGTGTTCTTGGTGCGAACGATTGCGCGGTTTGTTGTGACACAGCTTCGTTTCTTGGATCGACCGTTTGCCGGTACGTGCCACGGCATCGCCGCGTGCTTCCGTGGGGCCGGATCGTCTTGGCTTGTAGCGCTACTGATGAGTGCGGCCGTGGCGCTGGCGACGGGCGGATTGGCGCCACGCACGGCGGTCGCGCAGTCGCTTTCAAGCGACCCTGCAGCGTTGCTCAACCGCATTGAGTTTCTTGAGCGCCAAGTGCGCTACTTGAGCGAGCGCCAGAATGACAGCCGGCAGGTGACGGAAACCCGGGAGGTCAAGGAGGTGCCCGCCGTCGATCCGGCTGCGGCGGCTGCAGCGACCGGGGGCGGAGCGGCGACGGCACGGCTTGCCGTGCGTATCGGCGAGCTCGAGCAGGACATCCGCTCCGTTACCGGCCGAATGGAGGACGTATCGTTTCAGGTCCGGCGGCTGAACGAGCGCCTGGATAAGCTCACAACCGATCTCGAATACCGCTTGAGCCAGAAGCCGCCGGGCGAAGGCGGTGCGGCGTCTCCCGTTGTGAGCGGGCGTTCAGAACTCGGGAATTCGGGCGCCGGCGTGAGCCGGCCAGCGTCACCGCAAACGGGCCCGGTGGTCCTCGGGGCGGTGCCGAGCCAGAGCCAGCCAGAACCTGCGTCTGCACCCCCGGCTCCTGCGCCGGCGCCGGCTATCGCGCCGCCTGCGCCTCCGCCGGCAGCGCCGCAGGGTGCCGCCGCGGCTCAGCCCTCGACGCCGCGCGAGGTCTACGCGAGCGCGTTCGCGCAGCTGCAGCGGGAAAAATACCCGGAAGCCGAAGCCGGCTTTCAGCAGTTCCTGACGCGCTATCCGGACGATCCGCTGGCGGAGAACGCCAACTATTGGCTCGGAGAGTCGTACTACGCCCAAGGCGACTACGCCCGTGCCGCGACGACCTTCCTCGAAGGCTACGAGAAGCACAAGAAGGGCGCCAAGGCCTCCGACACGCTCCTCAAGCTGGCGATGAGCCTCGGCCGCCTGAACAAGAAACCCGAAGCCTGCGCGACCCTACAGGAACTTGGGCGCGCCTTCCCCGGGGCGCCGTCGGCGGTCAAGAGCAAGGCCGGGGAAGAGCGGCGGCGTCTCGGCTGCAGCTAACGTGCCGGTGGCGGACGCGCCGGCGCCGATCGACAGCGAAGAGTTCGCGGCGCTGATGCGCGCCGTAGGCCCGTTCGAGCCGGCGCCGCGGCTGGCCGTCGGTGTTTCCGGCGGACCAGACAGCCTTGCGCTCGCACTCCTGGCTGCCGAGTGGGTGCGTGCGCGCCATGGCTCACTCAGCGCGCTCATCGTCGATCACGGTTTGCGGCCGGAGGCCGGGGCCGAGGCCCGGCGCACCCGCGCGTGGCTGCATGCACGCGGCATCCAGGGTGAGATCCTGCGCTGGGAGGGTGGAAAACCAACATCGGGCATCCCGGCGCACGCCCGCACGGCCCGCTATCGGCTGCTCCTGGAGCGGTGCCGGCGGATGGGCATCGTCCACCTGCTGCTCGGACACCATGCCTTCGATCAGACGGAAACGGTTCTGATGCGCCTGTTCGGGGGCAGCGGGATCGATGGACTGGCTGGTATTCTTCCGATTCGGTACACGCCGCTCACCCGCATGGTGCGGCCGCTGTTGCCGATTGACCCGGCGCGGCTGCGCGCGACCTTGACCGCCCGCGGCCAAGTCTGGCTGGAGGATCCGACGAACGCCGACCAAGCCTATACCCGCGCTCGCGTCCGCCGTGCCTTGGCCGGTTTTCCGGCAGCGATGGGGATCCGGGACGAGCTGGCGCGCTTGCGGGCGTCGGCTGTGCAGGCGACGGAAAGGCTTGATGCCGCCATCGACGACAGCTTCGCACGCTGCTGTGAGATTGACCGCCTCGGTTTCGCCTGGGTGGACGAGGACGCGCTCGCAGCCGTACCGGAGGAGGTCGCCTGGCGGCTGTTGGCGCGGGTCTTGTGCGGTATCGGCGGCACCGCTTGGCCGGCCGCGACGTCTTCGGTGCGGGCTCTGCGAGGTCGAATTCTGAGCCGCGCTGGCAGACCTTCGGGGAGCCTGGGGCGGTGCCGGCTGCTGCGGCGCGACCGACGCCTGCTTATCTGTCGCGAACGCCGCCATCTGCCAGTGGCGGTTGCGGTCGAGGGCGGTGAAAGCGTGCTGTGGGACGGACGTTTCCTGGTCCGTATCCCGCCACGGCGCTGGCTTGGCGGCGGCCGTTACCGGCTCATGCCGGCACCGCAGGAGGTGTGGCGGCGACCGGAGGCGCCGGCTGTCGAACAAGCACTGAGCCGGGTGCCGATGGAAGCCCGCTTGAGCCTGCCGGTGCTGATGGGGGAAAGGGGCGAAGCAATCTTGCCGCAGGCGATGCCGCCCAACGGCAGCCAACTGAAGGACGCCGGCCCGCCGCGCCTCGCGATCGCGTTCAGTCCAAGAAGAGCGCTGAAGGGGACGGGAAGGTTCCTTGCCCTCGCTCAGTCGCGTATTATGTTGTGGGAGGAGGCGCTGCCCGCCGTGCTTGCCGTCGACGGCGGCCGGGCGGGATCAGGCGCGGAACAGGAAGAACAACGTGAATATTAGCCGCAACCTTGCCCTCTGGATCGTGATTGCGCTCCTTGTGTTCGCTCTGTTCAACTTTTTTCAGAGCACGACGCCCCGCGGCAATAATACCCCCATGGGCTACTCGGAGTTTCTCGCCCAGGTGGAGAGCGGCGATGTTCGCGAGGTCACGATCAAGGGCCGGACCTTGACGGGCCTGCACCGTGACGGCAGGCCAATCTCAACCTATGCGCCCAACGATCCGCATCTGATCGACAAGCTGCAAGAGCACAACGTGCGCATCACGGCGCAGCCGGCGGAGGACGCAACGCCGACGCTGTGGAGCATCTTGCTGTCGTGGTTCCCGATGCTGCTCCTGATCGGGGTGTGGATCTTCTTCATGCGGCAGATGCAGGCCGGCGGCGGCAAGGCGATGGGGTTCGGCAAGTCGCGCGCGCGCCTGCTGACCGAGAAGACCGGGCGGATCACCTTCGAGGACGTGGCCGGCATCGATGAAGCCAAGCAGGAACTGCAGGAAATTGTCGAATTTCTGAAGGATCCGCAGAAGTTCCAGCGCTTAGGTGGCAAGATTCCGAAGGGGTGTCTCCTCGTCGGGCCGCCGGGAACCGGCAAGACGCTGCTCGCGCGCGCGATCGCCGGCGAGGCGCGGGTGCCGTTCTTCACGATTTCAGGCTCGGACTTCGTCGAGATGTTCGTTGGCGTCGGCGCCAGCCGGGTCCGCGACATGTTCGAGCAGGGCAAGAAGAACGCGCCGTGCATCATCTTCATCGACGAGATCGATGCCGTCGGCCGTCACCGCGGCGCCGGACTTGGCGGCGGCAACGACGAGCGCGAGCAGACCTTGAACCAGTTGCTGGTGGAGATGGACGGCTTCGAGTCCAACGAGGGCGTCATTCTGATCGCGGCGACCAACCGGCCCGACGTGCTCGACCCGGCGCTCTTGCGGCCGGGTCGCTTCGACCGCCAGGTCGTTGTGCCCAACCCGGATATTCTCGGGCGCGAACAGATCTTGAAGGTGCACATGCGCGCGGTGCAGATCGGTCCGGACGTCGATGCCCGCGTGATTGCGCGCGGCACGCCCGGCTTTTCTGGCGCCGATCTCGCCAATCTTGTCAACGAAGCCGCTCTGATGGCCGCGCGTGCCGGCAAGCGCCTGATCGCGATGATCGATTTCGAGGCCGCGAAGGATAAGGTGCTGATGGGGATGGAGCGGCGCTCGATGGTGATGACGGATGAGGAGAAGCTCCTCACCGCCTATCACGAAGGCGGGCATGCGCTGGTCGCGCTCAACGTCCCTGCGCACGATCCGTTGCACAAGATCACGATCATTCCGCGCGGGCGGGCCTTGGGCGTTACCGTCTCGCTGCCGGAGCGCGACCGCTACACCTTCTCGCTTACCGAACTGCAGTCCCGGCTTGCGGTGGCCTTTGGCGGTCGCATCGCCGAAGAACTGGTCTTCGGCCCGGAGAACGTCACCACTGGCGCAGGCAACGACATCAAGGTGGCAACCGAGATGGCGCGCCGGATGGTGACCGAATTCGGCTTCAGCGAAAAACTGGGGCCACTGCGCTACGCCGACAATCAGGAGGAGATCTTCCTCGGCCATTCGGTCACGCAGCAGAAGCACGTGTCGGATGCGACCGCACGCCTGATCGACGAGGAAGTGAGGCGCCTGATCGATGAGGCCGAACAGCGGGCGCGGGACATCCTGACCGAACACCGCAAAGATCTTGATGCGGTAGCGACTGCTCTGCTGGAGCACGAGACCCTCTCGGGCTCAGATGTCCGCGATATTCTCAATGGCCAACCGATCCATCGGCCGACCGCCACGGCCGAGGACGTGCGTGACAGCGGCCGCCGTTCGTCCGTACCGACCAGCGGCAAGAGGTCTTCGCAACCGGGACCGTCTGCGGGGCTCGAGGCCGACCCGCGGCCGGGCTATTGAAAGCGGGCACGGACACGACCGCTAGGCTTTCGGCCGGAACGCAAACGATGGCACGGATGTTTGCCGGGCGGGAGTTGGACGCGCCGCTGATCATGGGGGTGGTCAACGTCACGCCGGACAGCTTCTCCGACGGCGGTGATCATTTTGGCCACGAAACCGCGATTGCGCACGGCCGCCGCCTCGTCGCCGAGGGGGCGGCGATCATCGACATCGGCGGCGAGTCGACCCGGCCCAATGCCGAGCCGGTCGCGGTCGAAGAAGAGCTTCGCCGCGTCATTCCCGTCATCCGTGACTTGGCCGGCACCGGGGCGATGATCTCGATCGACACCCGGCATGCCGACGTGATGGCCGCCGGGATCGCGGCTGGCGCCTGCATCATCAACGATATCACCGCGCTCACCGGCGATCCTCGGGCCTTGCCGCTTGCGGTCGAGGCGGGGGTGTCGGTGATCTTGATGCATATGCAGGGCGAGCCGCGGACGATGCAGGTTGATCCCCGCTATGACGACGCGGCGGCCGAGGTTTACACATGGCTTGCAGCGCGGGTCGCTGCCTGCCGCGCGGCCGGGTTGGCGGAGGAGCAGATCGCCATCGATCCCGGCATCGGCTTCGGCAAGAGCGTCGGCCATAATGTTGACATTCTTTCGCGCCTGTCTCTCTATCGCAACCAGCGATGTGCGCTCGTTGTGGGTGTGTCCCGCAAGAGCATGATCGCACGGTTGAGCCGCGACGAACCGCCGAAGATGCGGCTGCCCGGCTCGCTCGCGGCCGGTCTGGCCGCGATTGAGGGCGGAGCAGACATCCTCAGGGTTCATGACGTCGCCGAGACTGTCCAGGCGGTGGCAGTATGGCGGGCCATTGCGGCCGGTGGGCAGAGCCCGGCAAGAAAGGGGCAATTCTCGTAACTTCGCGTGCGCGTGGCAGGCGTCACAGACGGCCGGCAAGCTGCCGGAGCAGATTGTCACGTGGGTAGCACGAGGCGAAGGGGAGAGGCGGGGTGGTGAAGAAGAAGCTTTTCGGCACGGATGGCATTCGTGGCACCGCGAACCGCGAACCGATGACGGCCGAGACGGTCTTGAGGGTCGGCATGGCGGCCGGCCTGCATTTCCGCCGCGGCACCCATCGCCATCGCGTCCTCATCGGCAAGGATACCCGGCTGTCCGGCTATATGCTGGAACCGGCGCTCACCTCCGGATTCATCGCCATGGGCATGGACGTGATCATCGTCGGCCCGATGCCGACGCCGGCGGTGGCGGTGCTGACGCGCTCGATGCGCTGCGACTTGGGCGTCATGCTGACGGCCTCCCACAATCCTTACGAAGATAACGGCATCAAGCTGTTCGGGCCCGACGGCTACAAGCTTTCCGATGAGGTGGAAGCCACGATCGAAGAGCACGTGGCGAACGGGCTGGCGAATAAGGTTGTTGCTGCTGGCGATCTCGGCAAGGCCAAGCGTCTCGACGACGTGCACGGCCGTTACATCGAACACGTCAAGCACTCCTTCCCGCGCGGCCTGACGCTTGCGGGCCTGCGGGTGGTCGTTGACTGTGCCAACGGTGCCGCCTACCGCGTCGCACCGGAAATCCTGTGGGAGCTGGGCGCGGAAGTGATTCCGCTCGGCGTGAAGCCCGACGGTGTCAACATCAATCAGCAGTGCGGGTCGACGGCGCCGCAGGCGATGTGCGAGGCGGTCGCCCAATACCGCGCTGACTTCGGAATTGCCCTTGACGGCGATGCCGACCGGGTCGTCCTGGCCGACGAGCGCGGCAACTTCATCGACGGTGACCAGGTGATGGCCCTGATCGGCCAGAACTGGAAAACCGAAGGCAAGCTGCGCAACGACGGCGTCGTCGCCACGGTGATGTCGAATCTCGGCCTCGAGCGCTACCTCGAGGGGATCGGCCTCCGATTGGAGCGGGCGCAGGTCGGCGATCGCTATGTCGTCGAGACGATGCGCCGTGAGGGCTACAACGTCGGCGGCGAGCAGTCCGGCCACATCATCTTGAGCGATTATGCGACCACCGGCGACGGGCTGATCGCGGCGCTGCAGGTGCTGGGGGTCGTTGTCGCCTCCGGCAAGCGTGCGAGCGAGGTGTGCCGGTTGTTCCAGCCGCTGCCGCAGATCCTGCGCAACGTCCGCTTCGGCGGTGGCAAGCCGCTCGATGCCGCGATCGTGCAAGAGGCGATCAATGACGGGCAGCGCCGCCTTGGCAATGCCGGACGCCTGTTGATCCGCCCCTCTGGCACCGAGCCGGTGATCCGGGTCATGGCGGAAGGCGAGGACCGCGGCGTGCTCGACGGCGTGGTCGAGGATATCTGCAGCGCCATTCGCAAGGTCGCGGCCTGAGCTCCGGCACGCGCGCAATGGGCGGACGTGTACTGATCGTTGCCGGCTCCGATCCCAGCGGCGGGGCGGGCATCCAGGCCGACATCAAGACCGTCACCGCGCTCGGCGGCTATGCCATGACGGCGATCACGGCGCTGACGGCGCAGAACACCGAAGGCGTGTTCGGTGTCCACGAGGTGCCGCCGGCCTTCATCGCCCAGCAGATGCGCTTGGTGCTGGGCGATATCGGCGCCGATTGCATCAAGATCGGGATGCTGCACAGCGCCGAAGTCATCGCCACGGTTGCCGACGTGCTGGCAGCTGACGCGCCGGAGGTGCCGCTTGTGCTCGATCCGGTCATGGTCGCCAAGGGTGGCCATGCGCTTCTGGAGTCGAGCGCGGTCGCAAGCCTCAAGGCGCGCCTGGTTGGTCGGGCGCGGATCATCACCCCCAACCTGCCTGAGGCGGCAGCCCTCGCCGGTGACGACGGCGATGGGGGCAGTTTGGCGCGCCGGGTGTTGGCGCTGGGACCGCAGGCGGTGCTGCTCAAGGGCGGTCACGGCGCGGGCGATGACGTGACCGATATCCTGCTCGAAACGGGCGCGGAGCCCGAGACTTTCGTCAGCCCGCGCCTTAAGACCCGGCACACCCATGGTACCGGCTGCACGCTCGCTTCTGCGATCGCGACCGGTCTGGCGCAGGGGCTCGCGCTGCGGGCGGCGGTTGTGCGCGCCCGCGCCTACGTGCTGGAGGCGATCCGCACCGCTCCCGGCTACGGCAAGGGGCATGGGCCGCTGAACCACGGGCATACGGTGCGCCCCTTCGCCTGACCGCGCTGTGGTCGCAGTGCACGCGCTGGTAACGTTCTGTTAACTTTTCGCCGCTAGCGTGCCTTCACCTGCTGATGATGGAGGTGAAGATGACCTACGGTCTCCCCGCTCTTGTGCCGACGACGAATGCCCCCGCTCAGTTGACGGTCACGCCCCGTATGCACCGCCTCGCGATGGCGTCGCTCAACCTCTACCGCCTGCGTCTCGCCTACCGCGCCGCGTAGGGCAGACGCAGTTACGTGCGTCAAGTTCAGCAAGTTGAGCATGGTCGCGGCGCGCCTTCGCCTGCGCGCAATAGTTAATTGTGCAATACTGATATGCGCGTAACGCGCTTGTTGTTGCGCGCGTGCGTGGTAACCTATCCGGTTCAAAAGAGACAGAAAGCGGGCGCCGGGAGGCGCCATTGCCTAACGGGGGTCGCGACCTTGCGGAAGCTGGCAAGCAAGGCTTGGCTTTCGTACGGCTGACCCCGCTGAAGTGCTCCCTCCCCGGCAGCTGGCCGCTTTCGGGACCTTGAGGAGGGCGCCATGCCGGCCACAATCTTCCATGACATCACCGACAACACCAACCGCAGCCAGTTCAAGGCCGTTTACGCTGGTGACGATTCGATTGACGGCACCGGCGGCGCCGACCGCATTCGCGGCTGGGCGGGCCGGGACACCATTCTGGGCGAGGGCGGCAACGACGAGATCCGCGGCGATGGCGTCGGGGCGCCCTATGATCCGGATCTGCCCGATACCGATCCGGTCAAGTTCGCCGACAGCATCCTCGCCGGTGCCGGTAACGACTCGGTCTGGGGCGGCGGCGGCAACGACACGCTCCTCGGCGAGGACGGTAGCGACCGGCTCTACGGCCAAGGGGGCGGCGATTCGATCGACGGCAGCCGTGGCGTGGATGAAATCAACGGCGGCGAGAACAACGATACCTGCCGCGGCGGTGCCGACAACGACTGGATCGCCGGCGGCCCGGGCTTGGACTCGCTCTATGGCGATGACGGCAACGACAAGATCTACGCCTTCGCACCGGACTCCGAGGCATCGCGCTGGGGCTGGATCGATGATGGCACGGGCGATCAGATCAGCGGCGGTAACGGCAACGACACGCTGATCGGCGGCAAAGGCATCGACACGCTCACGGGCGGCGCCGGAAGAGATTCAATGTCCGGCAGCAGCGGCGACGACATCTTCCGCTATGGCGCGGCGAGTGAGACCGGCAACAGCCTCACCACCTGCGATGTCATCACCGACTTTGCGCCCGGCCACGACAAGATCGACTTGCACGATTTCGATGCCAGCACGGCGGTCCCCGGCGAGAATGCCTTCGTCTGGCGCGGCAGCAGGCCATTCACCACCAGCGCGGAAGGCGAATTGCGCTACCAGAAATACGACAACCCAGGCACCGCGAACGACTACACGGTGATTTTCGGCGATACGGATTCCGATACGGCGAGCGAGTTCCAGATCAAGCTGCAGGGCCTCGTGACCCTGACCCAGGCGGACTTCATCCTCGGACCCGTTGGGGCCAAGGTCGTCTTCTCGGCCAACGACGGCACCCATGGCCGGGAGCTGTGGCGCTCGGACGGGACGGATGCCGGCACGGTGCTGGTCAAGGATATCAACCCCGGTGGCGACAGCTACCCAAGCGGCCTCACCAACGTCAACGGCACGCTGTTCTTTATCGCCGACGACGGCACCAGTGGTTACGAGCTGTGGAAATCGGACGGCACGGCGGCCGGCACGGTGCTGGTTAAGGATATCAACCCCGGATCTGGCGGGATCGACCCGGGCGACCTCGCCAACGTCAACGGCACCCTGTTCTTCGGCGCCAACGACGGTACCAGCGGTTCTGAGCTGTGGAAGTCCGACGGCACCGCGGCCGGGACGGTACTGGTGAAGGACATCAACCCCGGCGGCTACAGCTCCATCTATTGGTGGCAAAACCCTCCCACTGATGTCAACGGTACGCTGTTCTTTCAAGCCGACGACGGTACAGGCGGGCAGGAGCTGTGGAAGTCTGACGGCACTGCCGCCGGCACCGTGCTGGTCAAGGACATCAACCCCGGCGGTGGCGGCAGCGGCCCAGGCGGGCTCACGAATGTCAACGGCACGCTGTTCTTCAGTGCCGATAACGGCACCGGCGGGTGGGAGCTGTGGAAATCGAACGGCACCGCTGCCGGCACGGTGCTGGTCAAGGATATCAACCCGGGCGGTGGCGGAAGCGACCTAGGCAACCTCACCAACGTCAACGGCACGCTGTTCTTTACCGCCGATGATGGCACCAGCGGTTCCGAGCTGTGGAAATCGAACGGCACCGCCGCCGGCACGGTGCTGGTCAAGGACATCAACCCGGGCGGTAATGGCAGCGCCCCCAGCAGTCTGACGAACTTCAAGGGTGCGCTGTTCTTCAACGCCAACGACGGCACCAACGGCGGAGGCGATCTGTGGAAGTCAGACGGCACCGCAGCCGGCACGGTGCTGGTCAAGGACATCGACGCCGTCGATCCGCTGAGGCCGGATTGGGACGGCTGGATAGGGGCCCTAACGAGTGTCAACGGCGTGCTGTTCTTTTCACGGACGCAAAGGGATGTAGGGCGATTAGAGGAGGTACTCTGGAAGTCGGACGGTACGGAAGCCGGCACGGTGCCCGTCACGGGAAAATTTGGCAACGCCCTGGATGGGCTCAACAATGCCAACGGCACGCTCATCTTCAGCGCCGGTGAACAGGTGGTCGCCCCCCATAGCGGGGGCGGGCTAGGAATGGACCTTTGGAAGTCCGATGGCACGGAGGCTGGCACGGTGATGGTCAAGGACATCTGGCCAGGACAATATTATTATGAGGCACCGAACCCGGCCGGCATCACCCCCTTCGACTTCGTCCTGGTTTGAGCGTCTCTGGGCTCAAGAGACCGCCGGCGGGCTCCCAACCGCCGGCGGCTCTCACTCGCACCCGAAAGCCAACCCGGGCGCCCATGGCGGCGACAGGGCGGCGTCATCGAACCGGCCGGATCGCTCGGCTCGGCGCATGGCGCTGACGGCCGTGGCCGTGCGTGCTCCGTTCGCGTTCTGACGGGCTGCGGTCGGCATCGGAGACCGGTGTGACGGCAGTCGATCCTTCGCCGAAAGAGACGATCACCCCCTTTCCGGTCAGCGACCGCAACGCCACACCGACGCCGGGATTTCGGCCCGGCGGCGATAAAATCGTCAAGCGCGTTGACTGAAACCGCGATCGCAATAAGATCGGCCGCTACGCTCACGTGGTATGCACCCGTAGCTCAGTGGATAGAGCGCTGCCCTCCGGAGGCAGAGGCCACAGGTTCGAATCCTGTCGGGTGCGCCATCTGGCGGCGACAGTGCGTGGAACGCGCGGCTTGTCTGAAGGCGGGGCGCGGTTCCGCTAACGAGCGATGAGCGGCAGATCAGGCGGCCTGCTGGCCTATGCCGCAGCGCTCTTGCCCGCTGCCGATCGGTAGTGCGCTCGGCCAACGAGAACGCTCCTGATACGAGCGCTTGGCGTCAAGTAGGCAGGGGTGGGCGTGGCTGGGATTCGGATGTGGCTCAAGGGGCTGATGCTGGGTGCTGCCATCGGTTGCATCAGCGCTGCCTTTGCGCTCTCTCCCGCCGGTATCGCGCTGGAGGAAAGCCTCGGCCTGCCGCTCTTGTTCGCCATTCGCGGCCGGATTCCGCCGCCACCGGAAGTGGCCGTCGTCGCGATCAATCAACGCGCAGCCGAAGCGCTGGAGTTGCCTCCGCATCCGCGGAATTGGCCACGGTCCGTGCATGGCGAGCTCGTCGATACGCTGGTTGCACACGGTGCCAGCGCTATTGTGTTCGACTTGCGCTTCGAGAAAAGGCCGGACGAGAGCGGCGAGAGCGGCGAAACCGACAGGAGCGACGAGAGCGAGAATGAGGCGTTCGCGGCTGCGGTCGAGCGTGCTAATCGGGTTGTTCTTCTTGAGCACATGGACAAACGGTTGGAGTCGTTCGCGATAGACAAGGGAGGTACGGGCGCGACCGCCGAAACAGATCACGCTACGGGGCCGGTCGAGCCGCTTGCCCGGGCGGCCACCGTCGTCGCGCCATTTCTGCTTCCGAAAACAGCCGGCAACGTCAACCAGTTCTGGGCGTTCTGGCCGGGCGACGGGCCGGTTGCCACCATCCCCACGGCTGCGTTGTGGCTGCATGCGCTACGAACAGACCGCGGCGCTTTGCCGCCGATCCAGGCTCTTGTCGCCGGCGAGCAACGGAGGTTGGCGGCAGCGGCAGGGGGCGACGGCGCGCTGTCGGTGCGCGAGATGCTGGTCCGCGCGCGGGAGGGACTGGCCGGGCGCAGCGATATCGTAGCAGCCCTCGGCGCGGGTGGCGACCCGGCAATGCGTCCGTCAGCGAGCATTCTTACCCGCCGGCTGGCCGCTCTGTTCGCCGGTTCCGACATCCGCTACCTCAATTTCTATGGACCGCCAGGGACGATCCCGGTCATCGGTTACGACGTCCTGATCGCGGCCGCACGCGCGGGAATGCCGGCGGCGATCCGACTTGACGACCGGTGCGTCTTCGTCGGCGTCGCCGACTACAGCACGCCGACGCAGGACGACGGCTTCGCGACCGTGTTCACCGGCGCCGACGGGATCGATCTCAGCGGGGTTGAGATCGCTGCGACGGCCTTCGCCAATCTCCTGACGGACACCTCCCTGCGCCCGCCTGCGCCCCTGACCAGCGCCGCCATGCTTTTTGTTCTGTGCAGCGTGATCGGTTTCTACGTGCTGGCGGTGCCGGCGCGCCTCGCGGTGCCGGCAGCACTCGCGCTTGCGGCCGCCTATGTGGCGGTGGCGCAGATCCTGTTCAATCGCGCAGCGTTGTGGCTGCCACTGGTCACGCCGGCGTTCGCGATCGCGCTGTTGGTCGTGTCCGCGCTCTACTGCCACTATGTCGTCGCGCGCCGGCAGCGGGAGAAAATGCAGCAGGCGATCAGCTATTACATCCCCGAGCGGGTCGTGCAGGGCTTCGCCGATAGCGGTGGCGACATGAGCGCGGCCAACGAGGTCGTATACGCAACGTGTCTCGCTGCCGACATGGAGGACTTCACGCCGCTGGCCGAGGGGATGCGGCCGGGTGAGGTGGCCTCGCTGCTCAATTCCTACTTCGATGCAATTGCCAAGCCGATCAACGATCGCAAGGCCGATGTTGTCGAGTTCCGCGCTGACGGCATGATGTGCGCGTGGACGGCGCCGCAGCCCCAGGCGGAGGTCCGTGCCCGGGCGTGCGCCGCCGCAATCGGCGCCCGTGATGCGGCCGCGGCCTTCGCGGCAAAGGTCGCACCCAGGCCGCTGGGCGTGCGCCTCGGCCTGCACGACGGCGAAGTGTTCGTCGGCCATTCCGGCGGCGGCGGTCGCTTTGTCTACGGCATTGTCGGCGACATCGCCAACACAGCGGCCCGGATCGAAGGCCTTAACCGCTACCTCGGGACGCGCCTGCTTGCGAGCGCCGGTGTGGTCCGGGCCCTCGATCACTTGCGCGTCCGGCCGGTCGGCCAGTTCATTCTGAAAGGCAAGAACGAGCCGCTGTCGATCGTCGAAATCGTCGGCCGGCGCGATACCGTCAGCGTTCAGACCGAGACGCTGTGCCGGCGCTTCGCCGTTGCCTTGCAGGCTTTTTCCGCCGGCAATGCCGAGGCGGCACAGGTGCTCTTTGCCGCGCTCTTGCGTGATTATCCGGCCGACGGGCCGAGCCGCTTTTATCTCAACCGACTGCTGGGGGAGGAGGGGGGACAGGCAGGCCAGGAGGCGCCGATGATTATCCGGATGGGAACGAAATGAAGGCGCGGCGACGCCTGCTCCCGCGCCCTCCGAAGGCGGATGGATCGAACCGCCGAGCCCGCGCGGCGGTGCTTGGCCTGATCGCTGCGTGCCTGACCACGATGGGGACGGTGAGCGGGCACGCGGCCGAAAAGTGCACACCCGTCGCGGGACGCATCGCCTCCGTTGAAGGCAGCGTCGAGGTCTCCAACGACGCCGGATCGATCTGGCGGCCGGCCGTTCTGAACGAACTGGTCTGCGTCGGCGCCCTGGTCCGGGTCGGCCCCAACAGCCGTGCCCTGGTCGCACTCGCGAACGAGTCGGTCCTGCGCCTGAAGGAACGCACGACCTTGCGGATGATGGCGCCGCTTCAAAACGAAACAACGTTTGTCGCCCTCGTGCGCGGCGTCGTCCAGTTCTTCAGCCGACAGCCGCGTGGGCTGCAGGTGTCGACGCCTTACGTCAACGCCTCGGTCCAGGGGACGGAGTTCCTGGTTCAGGTCGACAGCGAGCGCACCGCCGTGAGCGTGTTCGAGGGCGTTGTTGCGATGACCAACGAGCAGGGTGAGGTCAAGCTGGCCCGCGGCGAGTCTGGCCAGGCCGAACCGGCGCAGGCACCCGCGCGCACCATTCTCGCCCGCCCACGCGACGCCGTGCAGTGGGCGATCCATTATCCCGATGTGCTGGACGGTCTCGCCGACCGCTCCGGGCGCAGCGCCGGATCGCTGCCGCCAGCCGTGCAGGAGGCCATTGCGCTCTTCCATCGCGGCGACATCTCTGGCGCTTTGGCGCGCCTCACACCAGCCGCTGGCGAAACGGTTGCAGCGGACGATGCCGCGCTGCGGGCAGTGTATCGGGCGGCGATCCTGCTCTCGGTCGGTCGGGTGACGGAGGCGCGCACAGCGCTCGATGCCGCCCGCGCCGGGGCACCAGCGGACGATGGGCGCGCGGACGCTCTTGCCGCCATCATCAGCGTCAGCCAGAACGACAGGGCGGCGGCTCTCACCGAGGCGCGTCGCGCCACCGAAGCCGGACCACGGCAGGCGGCCCCGCAGATTGCGCTGTCTTATGCCTTGCAGGCCAGTTTCCAGCTCGAAGCAGCACGGGACGCGCTGCTGAAGGCTGTCGCCGTCGAGCCGGACAATGCACTGGCCTGGGCGCGGCTGGCCGAGCTGTGGCTTGCGCTCGGCAACGTACGTGAGGCCCGCAGGGCGGCGGATCGTGCCGAGGCGCTCAGCCCCGATGTCGAGCGGGTGCAGACGGTGCGCGGCTTTGCGGCGCTGGCCGAGATCCGGACCCGTGCTGCCCGCGCGGCGTTTGAACGCGCGATTACGCTTGATCCGGCGAGTCCGCTGCCGCGCTTTGGCTTGGGGCTGGCGAAGATCCGCGACGGCGCGCTTGCGGATGGCAGGGCGGATATCGAGGTCGCCGTCGGACTCGATTCCGAGCGCTCGCTCCTGCGCAGCTACCTCGGCAAGGCTTACTACGAGGAGCGCCGAGAACCACTCTCTGGCCGCCAGTACAACATCGCCAAAGAGATGGATCCGGCCGATCCGACGCCCTGGTTCTACAGCGCCTTGTTGAAGCAGAGCGAGAACCGGCCAGTCGAGGCGCTGTCCGACCTTGAGAATTCGATCCGCCTCAATGACAACCGCGCCGTCTACCGATCACGCGCGCTCCTCGATAGTGACCGCGCGTCGCGCCAAGCTGGTTTGGCGCGGATTTACAACGACCTCGGCTTCTCGCAACTGGGCCAGAACGAAGCATCGAGATCGCTGGCACTTGACCCTGCCTCGCCTTCCGCGCACCGCTTCCTGGCCGATACGTACTCTGGCGTGCAACGCCGCGAGATTGCGCGCGTCAGTGAGCTGCTGCAGGCGCAACTGCTGCAGGACATCAACATCAATCCGGTCCAGCCGAGCATGGGCGACAAGCGGCTTAACATCACCGCCCCGGCCGGCCCGACACGGCCCGGCTTGAACGAATTCAATTCCTTGTTCGAGCGCAATCAGGCGCGTCTCGACGTGACTGGGGAGGTAGGGAACCACTCGACCTACGGCAATGAGGCGGTCGTCTCTGGCATCTATGACCAATTCTCGTTGAGCGCAGGGCAACTTCACTATTCGACCGACGGCTTCCGACGCAACGCCGACATCACGCATAACGTCTACAACGTGTTTGGGCAGGCCGCCCTCAGCCCCGAGGTCAATGTTCAGGGCGAATTCCGCAGGCGCTCAACACGCGAGGGCAACCTGCGCATCACGTTCGATCCGGAGGTCTACTTTGCCGACGACAACCGCGATTTCAACGAAACGATGGGCAGGTTCGGCCTGCGGGTAAGCCCCACGGCTTCGACCGACATCATCGCCTCGGTGATCGGCGACGACCAGAGGGAAAATGGACAGGGCTACCGGATCGACGGGCGGATCTGGCAAAGCGAGGCCGAGATCTTGACCCGCGGCCAGTCCTGGAATGCGATCGCCGGCGCCGGCGGCTACCGGCAGGATGAAAATGCCAAGGTCGACGGCTTCCCCAGCCGGTTCGACCTCGACGCCGATCAGGCAAGCGTATACGCATACGGCAACGTCGAACTGCCGACGGATTTCGTGTGGACTGTCGGCTTAGCCTACGACGATTTCGAACAGGCCAACCTGCACCACCAGAAGGTCAGCCCCAAGCTTGGCTTGCAGGTGGGGCTCAATGATTGGCTCGACCTGCGGCTTGCGGTCTTCCACACGCTGAAACCCGCCCTGCTTGCGGACCGGACCATCCAGCCGACCCAGGTTGCCGGCTTCAATCAGTTTTACGACGACACCGAGGGCACGACGGCGTGGGTCTACGGGATCGGCCTCGACGCGCGCGTCGCCAGCGCTCTGCACGTCGGTTTTGAGTACACACACCGTTCCATCGACGAGCAGATCTATGACCTGACGGCGGAGCGGCTAAACGGCGACAGTCGCGAGGAGGACACCGGGCGCGTCTATGCCTACTGGACGCCGCATCGCTTCTGGGCACTCTCGGCCGAAGTGGTGTACGATGTCTATGATGCGGGGCAGGGGGCGAATTCGATTGTCTTGAATCAGGTCGACACCTTGAGCGCGCCGGTTTCGGTGCGCTTCTTTCATCCGTCCGGCTTCTTCAGCACGCTGACGACGACGCCGGTCTACCAGGACTCCAATGGCAATTTCGATGACGAGGAGGGCAGCGATACCTTTGTGCTGGTTGACGCCGCGATCGGCTACCGCTTTCCGAAACGGCGCGGGCAAGTCTCGTTCGAAGTCACTAATCTTTTCAATTCTGGTATTAAGTACCAAGATGATACGTATCGGACGTTCGGCAACGAATCGACCGTAAGCCCGTACTCGCCAGAGCGGGCGTTCATCGGCCGGTTGACGCTGAATTTCTAGAGCGGGACGCGGCGGCGGGACGACGATCGCGCACGGCAGACACGAATAAGCAAAACAAGAAAAGGCATACACAAAATGGAGCAAAGGAGGATATTATGACGGATGACGATGAGCCAGTTGAAGTCGAACCGCTGGCTGATGAAAAAATATTCGCGGCATTAGGCAAAGACGTGCGGCTGATCATTGCCGAACAGCGGGACGGCACGTTGCGTGCATACTATCCTGCGTTCGGTGCTGCACAATCAGGGCAGTCCTATGGCAAGTATACAACCGTGAGCCTGATCTCGCCTGCTGCGGCATCGGTGCCGCCAGCGGTGCAGACATGCATCAACAACGGCTGGAGCTGCCTTCTGCAGGGCAACGGCAGCTGGATCTGCACCCGCATCATCGGGGGCAAGCGGTATCAGAAGACGGTTTGGCCTTAAGCGAGACGCGGCTTATTGAAGTCGCGTCGGCCGTGGGGGGGGGGCGGCGATGCCGGACGGTTGAACGGCCCCCCTTGCCGCGCAGGCGTCGGCTGGGCTATAGCGACGAAGGCTTTGGTTTTCCTCGCAGCCGACCAACATCTTGGCGACTTCAGACGCTCCGTTCTCCTCATCTCTGCTGGTGGTGTGGACCGACCTGGTCCGCCGTCGCGCGAAGCTGGTCGCGGTCGCAACGCTTGTGATCACGCTGGCAGCCGCCGCCTACGTGGCGCACGCGTTTGCCGTAAACACCAATACCGCCGACATGCTGGCCCGCGATCTGCCGTTTCAGCAGGCGAACCGGGCGCTCCTGCAGGCCTTCCCGCAGGACAAGAACACGCTCGTTGCGGTCGTCGAGGGGGACAATCCGGACCTTGTCGAGGACGGCGCCGACGCCCTTGCCGCCGCCTTGACGGCCGAGCCGCAGCGGTTCGGGCACGTCTTCTATCCGCAAGGGGATCCGTTTTTCCGCCGCCAAGGCCTGCTTTACCTTGAGAGCCGGCAACTGCAGCGGCTGACCGACCGGCTGGCGCAGGCGCAGCCGTTCCTTGGTGCGCTGGCGGCGGATCCCAGCCTGCGCGGGCTTTTCGGACTGGTGACGCTCGCGGCCGAGCACCTGGCGAAGGGGGGCGCCGACAGCGGCGGGATGGCCCTGGCGCCGCTCCTCGATGCGATCGCCGCCCAGATCGAAGCGCAGGCGGCGGGCCGCTTCGACCGGTTGTCCTGGACCACGCTGATGAGCGGCGATGCAATCGCGGCCGATGGCACGGGCGAGGGCGCAAGCACGACGCCGCGGCGGCTGATCGTCCTGCAGCCACCGCTTGACTTTCACGCCCTGCGGCCGGCACGCGCAGCGATTGAGGGCGTGCACGCGCTGGCACGCGAGCAAGGGCTGACGGCGGAGCGGGGCTTGAGCGTGCGCCTCACGGGCGAGGTCGCGCTCGCCGATGACGAACTGATCAGCGCCCGCGTCGGTCAGGCGACGCCGGAACTGATCTCGTTCACGCTGGTGAGCATCATCGCGTTGTTGTGTTTTCGCAGCGTCCGGTTGTCGCTGGCGGCGCTGATCACGGTGGTGGTCGGCGTCGTCTGGACGGCGGCCCTGGCGAGTGCGCTGGTCGGCGCGCTGAACTTGATCTCGCTCGCGTTCTTCGTCCTGTTCATCGGCTTTGCGGTCGACTTCGGCATCCATTACGCGCTCCGCCATAAGGAGGGCCTCGATCTCGGCCTCGACCCGAAGGCGGCGCTGGCCCGCGCGGCAGCAGGGGTCGGCATTGCGCTGTGCCTGTGCGCCTTGTGCGCCGCGATCGGCTTTTTCTCCTTCATCCCAACCAGCTATGTCGGCCTGGCTGAACTCGGCTTCATCGCCGGCCTCGGCATGGCGGTCGCGCTGTTCACCAACTTGACCATCCTGCCGGCGCTCTTGACGCTGTTGCCGGTGCGCGGAACTCCGGCCGGCCCGGACTTAGGCGTCGGGGCCGCAAAGCAAGCGCTCAGCCAATGGATCGGCCGCCGGCCGCTGCCGGTTCTTGCCGGCACCGTCGGCCTCGTGATGGCGGCCGTCGCAGTGGCGCCGTCCGTTCGCTTCGATTTCGATCCGCTCAACCTCAAGGATGCGAACAGCCCCTCCGTCCAGGCCTTGCGCGCGCTGATGGAGGACGGCACGGCAGGCATATACGCGATCGCAGTCCTGGAGCCCTCGCTCGCCGAGGCCGAAGCGCTGGCGAAACGCGCCCGTGGCCTGGCCGAGGTCGCCGATGCCGATACGGTCAACCAGTTCCTGCCGACCGACCAGGACGCGAAGCTGGCGGCGGTCGAGACCATGGCGCTGATCCTTGAGCCCGCCCTGGCGCGCGCGCGCATCGCGCCGCCGACAGTCGAGGAGACCATCGCCGCGCTGGACCGACTCAAGGCGGCGCTGCAGCGTCTCGCGACGGCAGGTGGAACCGATGCGGCCGCCGCTGCGCGCGTTCTCTCAGCCTTCGAGCGGCTGCCGGCCGGTGGTGCCGATGCGGCAGCGCTCAAGGAGTTGCAGGAGCGCCTGGTCGCCGGCTTGCCGGCGCGCCTCGAAGCCTTGCGCTTGTCCTTGACCGCGGGCCCGGTCGGGCTTGCCGACCTGCCGGCCGACCTGCGCGACCGCTGGCTCGCCGAGGATGGCCGGGCACGGGTCGAGATCGCGCCCGCCGAACGCGTCGATGGCGATACGGCCGCGCTCGGCCGCTTCGTGCGTGCGGTGCAGACGATCGCCCCGCTGGCGGTCGGTGGGCCGGTGGTGATCTACGAGGGCGGCCAGGAGATCCTCAAGGCCTTCCTGCAGGCGGCGGCGACGGCGGTGGTCGCGATCGCGCTGCTTCTGCTCATCGTGCTGCGCAACCGCCGTGATGTCATCTTCGTGTTCATTCCTCTGGCACTGGCGGCGCTGTTCACGGTCGCGGCCTCGGTCGTGATGAACGTGCCGTTCAACTTCGCCAACGTCATCGTGCTGCCGCTGCTGTTCGGCCTCGGCGTTACCGAGAGCCTGAACCTCGTCGTCCGCGAACGGCAGGAAGGCGGCCCGGCGCCGATGATGGCGACCTGCACGCCACGCGCGGTGCTGTTCAGCGCGCTGACGATGATCGCCGCCTTCGGCACGCTGGCGCTGTCCGACCATCCCGGCATCGCCAGCATGGGGCTGTTGCTGGCGGTCGCGATTACGCTCACGCTCCTGTGCACCGTAATCGTGCTGCCGGCGCTGATGACGGCGATGAACCAACGCGCCGCCGCTGCCGGTGGTGCGGGTCAAGCGGAACCGCCACCGATCACGCCTGCAAAGCGCTAGCTCCGGCGCTGAAGAATGCCAATCTCCAGTGGCATCACGGATCCTCCAGCATGGGAGAACCGCAATGATCCACCATGTGTCGGTCCCGGCGCGCGAGCCGCGCCATGTCGCCGAGGTCCTGGCCGAACTGATGGGCGGCGCCTGCCATCCATTCGGGCCGCTCGCAGGCGCCTTCATGGCGACAAGTGGCGATGCGCACGGCACTATGATCGAGGTCTATCCAGAGCGGGCCACGCTCGACATTCCGGCCAGCGATGATCAGGTCGTGTTCGGCGAGAACACGGCACCGCCCAACACCTGGCCCTTCCACGTGCTGCTCTCGGTGCCGATGGAACCGGAGGAAATCGAACGCATCGGCGCGCGCGAGGGCTGGCGCGCCAAAACCTTCGGACGTGGCATGGAGGGACAAGCGCCGTTCTTTCACGTCGTCGAGTTCTGGATAGAAAACCGGGTGATGATCGAGCTCGTCTCGCCAGCGATGGCACGCGAGTACGAAGACTTCATGAAGAACGCACTGCTCACGCAGATGAACGACGCTGAGTCACTGCGCCGGATGCAAGCCACGCACACGAAAGCGCCGGGCTGATCCGCCGACACGGGGCGAGGGGATCCGGTGCTGCCGCGGCTCTTCACCGCCCGCCGCTGGCGCTATTGAGTCTTGAGCAGTCTTGAGGTCATGTGTGAAGTGGCTGCTCGATCTCATGCCCGAGTACTGCGCTTTCAACGAAATTGCCGAGGCGCTGAACCGTCGAGTCGAAGATGGAAGGCTGGTTCTCGCCGCTCCAAAGTGTGAGAACGAAGGCGGCTTCCTGCGGGCCGGCTTGGCTGTGGTGAGACCAGCCGAACTGGTACAGGTCTCGCGTATAGACGCGGGCATAGAGACGGAAGCTGTTGTCTCCGAACTGCCAACCCTGTCCTTTTGAAAAGTCGGCATTGTGGCGACGGACGGGTTGCCATTTTTTCAGGTCACTCCGGGCAGCGCTTTCGGCAATGGTCGATTCCTTCATCGAACCGAGAAGCGAGACCCATTTCCCGTCTGGCCTGTCGAGGTATTGTAACGAGGTTTCGAGCCGGGAGGAAAAGTAGTTCGCACCGCCGAACGGGGAGACAAGCGGGTTCAGAACCGCTGTCAGGCGCGCCTTGCCGTAGAGCTTCCCGTTGCGCACCAGCTCGGGCGGAATCGGGATGTCGTTCCAGTAGTAGGCCGCTCCGGGCTCTAGCCGGGCGCGCCATGCGAGCGTGACACTGCCGGGGGCACAAGCCCATGGCATGTGTCCGTTATAGGGCGTTCCCCAGCCGAGGGCGGGGTCGTGTTCCTCAAGCTCAGCGGCGTTGATGCACAGAGCTTTCACGAGGTCGGGTGTCGGATCGCGCAGGGTGGCGAAGGCATGAGCGGCAAGGGAGGAAACGAGCGGGGTCGCGTAGCTGCTGCCGGTCTTGGTGACACCACCGAGCATCCGAAGGTTGGAGAACCACGAAAGATCGGGCTTGAGCATTCCGTCCGGCCCTGGCCCTTGCAGGCAGACGGAGCAAGCCTGCGAGGGATTGCCGTCCGCATCGGCCTGCCGGCCACCGACGACGATAGCCGCTTCGCAATCCGCCGGCGGGCTCGGGCGCCGGGAGGTGCCGGTACCGGCATTGCCGACCGAGATCACGGGGAGAAGATTGTATTTGCGAGCCAGAAGAGCGAGTTCGTGCCCCAAGGCGCTCACCTCTTCCGGATCGGTGACAAAGCCGTTCTGGTTCGCCGAGATGTTCCAGACCCGCGTGTCGGGGCGGGCCTTGGCCACCAGTTCGAGATACTCGACCAGCTCGCTTTCGTTGAAGGTCGCGGCCCCCCGGCTGTTGGGCACGGCCTGCACGGTCCCGATACGGCAGCTGAGAGTCGGCAGGGCGCGGTTGTTGTTCCACGCATGGGCATGGACGGCGAGGGAGCTGACTTCGTTGCCGTGCTGTCGGTCGGCGTGGGTGTCGGGAAAGAGCGGCGGGGCACGCCATGCCTCGGCGGGCTTGTAGCTTTGAGCGTGAAGCCCGCCGTCGATGACGGCGACGACCGGCGCGCCATCGAGTTCAAGAGGGGGCGGCGGATGTGCGCCTTCGCCGGGGTCGGCGATCCGAAGCCGGCGCACGGGGTCGATTCGAAACGTGGTGCCGGATGCGGCGAGAGCGGCAAGATGCTCCTTGGACGTGACGCGCACCGTGGCTCGCCCGACGCCGGTGTTGCGATAGCTGCGCATAGCGCGCGCGATACTCGACTGGCGCGATGTAGCGGCGGGCAGAGTCTGTTCGGGCTCCTCGGTGGTGGCGGGAAGCCTCGTGGCCGGAAACACGGGGAGCAGGGCTTGCGAGCCGCTGAGTGCTTCAATGCGGGCGATCATCTCTTCGCGGGCGGCGCGCTCCCGGAAAGGAGCGAACCACATGATGAAGAGGCGCCCCTCTTTGACCTCCGGAGCTGCGTTCCACAGATCATCGACGGAGTGACCTCGCAAGCGGGCCTGCTGGTCAAATGCCTTCATGTCGGAGACCCGCGAAATATCGACCTGAACGGCGTAGTTCGGGGGCCGCTGAATCGCCTCGACCAGGCTGCGGAAGTGGTTGAGATCGACCTCGATCAGGTAGCCCATGCGGAGCGGTGCGACGAGCCGGCAACCGCGCTCCGGCGAGAACAGGCCGTCCGGCGTGTAGCTTGGAGCAAGAGAGTCGGGGAACATGCGGACGTTGAGATGTGTCTTGTCCGCAAAGACCGGCAGCTCCGCGCGGGACGAATAGAGGCTCCGCGCGTCCTCGAACAGCTTGCGTTGCTGCGGCTCAAGCCTCTCGTGAACGATGCTTTCCTGTCCCTTGCCGCCGCCTCGGCGGCTCTTGGGGACGGGGTCCATCTGGAGGCTCAAGACAGGATTGAGAATGGGAGGATCGCGGTCATCCGCCATCGTGAGACTCCTCTTGCTGCTTCAGATAGCCATAGACAGATTGTCGGGTGACACCGAGCAAGCGCGCTATGTCGGCGCCGCTCAGATCGAATCGTTCTCTTAAGAGCAAGGCAATCTGCTTCTTCTGCTCTGCTTCGAGCGTGTTCCTGCGTGGCAGTGACGATTTGTCGTTGCTCGAACCAAGTACGGCAAAAACCACGGACGCCATGTCGAGCGGGCGGCTGTCCAGCAGGGCGGTGCGCCGCGCAGTGAGGCCGATTGCCTCAATGTCTGCGCCGGAAAGGCCTTCCGAAATTGCGGCCAGTTCCTCGGAGATCTTGCTCTCGTCCCGGTCCTCGAAGAGGAAGTGGCGCCAAAGATCTTTGCGCACATCTACATCGGGCAGTCCCAGATCTATTTTGTAGGGAAACCGGCGCCAGATCGCCGGATCGAGAAGATGCGGGTGGTTCGTTGCGGCGATCACCACTGCGTGAGAATCTAGGTTGTCGAGGCTCTGGATGACCGTGTTGACGACACGCTTGAGTTCGCCAAGCTCGTGGCGGTCGTCGCGTAGTTTGGCTACGGCATCCATCTCGTCCATCAGCAGGACGGCATCTCGCGAGGGAACGAAGTCGAAGACCGACCGGATGTTCTTTGCTGTGTCCCCTAACAGCGACGAAATCACGGAATCGAGGCGTACGACATAGAACGGGCGGGCCAGTTGAGCGGCCACGTGGGCCGCGAGCAGCGTTTTGCCCGTTCCGGGTGGCCCGCTGAGCAGAAGACCAAGGCGGGATGCGAGACCTTTGGCGCACAGTTCATCGACATGTTGGACGTCCCTCAGGAAGTCATGAAAGATCCGATTGGCCTCCGCATTCAGGAAGACCGGCACATCCGGCCATGACTGCTCCTCTAGGAGCGGTAGTCGGGATTTGGCGTCGACCGGCAGGCTCTCGACATATCCGGACGCCTTAAGAGGCACACCGCGCTTGCGGACAAGCGAGCGCAGCTCCTTTGCGGCCTTCTCGTCGCCCGCTTTCGCCAGCTCCCGCACGATGGCACTTGCGGCCCGGCGAACGCGCGTGTAGTCGGCGGCCAGGGCTGCGTCGGTCAGCTCGATGACGTTCTTTGGATCGAAAGGCACATTCTCTCCCCTTCTTATCGTTGGTAAAGGCGTATGGTAACCCCATATGGCCATATTGACAAGTTATAGCATACTTATGTAAGCTTATTTCTCCACGTTGATATGATATGAGTCTAAAATGGCAAAGCGCAATCAGCATGTGGTGCCCCATGACCGAGGCTGGGCTGTCAAGCCGACGGGCGGGGAGCGGGCCTCTTCCGTCCACGACACGCAGCGGGAGGCGATTAACCGAGGCCGGGAAATCGCCCGCAATCAAGGGACCGAACTGTTCATCCACGGGCGAAACGGGCAAATCCGCGAGCGCGATTCGCACGGACACGACCCGTATCCGCCGAAGGGCTGACTAGAGCGATTCTCTTTTCGGGAACGCGCCGCGGCTGCCGCCCGGTAGCCGGCGATCTGATCGCGGCCACGACGAGCCGCCGTGGTGCAGCGAGCCGCCGGCCTTGACCGACGCGGCGGCGACCTTTAGATTTTTGCAGTTGCGAAAAAGCCTCTGTCCGGGTCAAGGGGACTTCTGTGGTGACACCCTCCCAGCCACGCGATGCAGCGGGCCTGCCGAGGGAAAAGGAGACCGCGGCAGTGGCCATCCTGCCGCCGGACGAGATCGACCGGATTGTGCAGTCGCGGCACGATGCGCCGCATACGGTCCTCGGCCCGCACCCGTTCGGCGATGGCAGGCGGATGATCGTGCGCGCCTTTCTGCCACATGCCGAAGCCGTCACGTTGCGCGTCAACGACATCGAGCCGGACGACTACGCGATGTGCCGGCTGCACCCGGACGGCCTGTTCGAGGCGGTGGTTGAACACGCGGGCGCCGGCATCGACTATGTTTTCATCGGCAGCGATCGGCAGGGGAACCGGTTCACCCGCAGGGATCCCTATTGCTTCACCGAATCGCGCTTTACACCCGCCGACTTAGCGCTGTTCGTCCAGGGGCGGCACCGGCGCCTGTACGAGAAACTGGGCGCCCATCCGGTCACCTACGGCCAGGTACACGGCGTCAATTTCGCCGTCTGGGCGCCGCAGGCGCAGCGCGTCAGCGTCGTCGGCACCTTCAATCAATGGGACGGGCGCTGCCACCAGATGCGCCGGCTCAACCGGAGCGGCATCTGGGAGATATTCGTGCCGGAAGCGGGCGAGGGCGATCTTTACAAGTACGAGATCAAGACCGCGGCCGGGAGCGTGTTCCTCAAGGGCGATCCGTTCGCCTTCCGCACCGAGGCCCATCCCGCCACCGCTTCGGTGGTCTATGACGCCGATTGGGGCTTTTGCGCGCTTGATGCCGGCTGGCTGCAGGGGGGAAGGCAGCGGGCCTTCAGCGACCGCGGCATCTTCGTGCGGCCGGTCGATCTCGATGCGCAGGCAGCGGAGGCGGCGGAGGCGGGGGTGTCGACCTTCCGCGCCCTGGCCCGCCCAGCCTTTCTCGCCGCGATCAAGGCGGAAGGCTACACCCACATCGAGCTGACGTCGGCCCGGCCCGGCCACTGGGGCAGCGCCAGCTCGTTCGCGCCCGGGAGCGCGGACGGCACGCCGGAAGAGCTGATGGAGCTCATCGACGCCTGCCATGCCCAAGGCATCGGCGTGCTGGTGCCGGCGTTCACGGCAGCGCTGCCGGCGAGTTTGAGTGAACTGGCGTGGTTTGACGGCTCCCCGCTCTACGAAGCGGCGACGGCGGCAACGGCTGCCAGCGCGTCCTTTGATCGCGCCAAGCCGGAGGTGACGAGCTTCCTCCTCTCCCAGGCCGCCTTCTGGGTCGATCGCTACCACGTCGATGGCTGGCGCACCGATGCGACCATGGCCCACCTCTACCGCGGCTTGGTGCGTGACGAGGCAGCGGGCTTTGCCGGCATCCGCATTGCGGTGGCGCTGCCGGCCCGCCCGCCGACGGTGGCCGGTGCGGAGATGGACCGCCTCGTCGGCGGCCGGCACGACAACCCTTTCGCTATCCTGGGCCCGCACTTCTCCGAGGCGACGCGCGAGCTGACCGTGCGCGCCTTCGTTCCGCACGCTCAAGCGATCACGCTTGAGCTCGCAGCCGAACCGGAGCTCGTGTTCGAGCTCAGCCGCGTTCACCCGCAAGGGCTGTTCGAGGCGGTCATCCCGGACCCGGGACCGGACCGCGGCTACCGCCTGTTCGTGCGCGAAAGCGGCGAGCACGCCTATCGCTATGCGGACGCCTATTCCTATGCCGCGCCCGTGTTTGCCGAGCTCGATCAGCATCTGTTCGGGGAGGGCAACCACTATCGGATCTGCGAAAAGCTGGGCGCGCATGTGCGCAGCGAGCGCGGCGTCGAGGGCGTCAACTTCGCCGTCTGGGCGCCGAACGCGCTGGGCGTCAGCGTCGTCGGACCCTTCAACCGCTGGGACGGCCGCTACCATCCGATGCAGCGGCACGGCGTGTCCGGTGTTTGGGAGCTGTTCGTGCCGGAGATCGGCGCCGGCGCGCTCTACAAGTTCGAGATCCGCGCCCGCAACGGCCATACCTACCTCAAGGCCGATCCGTACGCGTTCTTCACCGAGGCTGCGCCCGGCACGGCCAGCATCGTCTCCCGCCTGGAAGGGGCGCACGCGTGGCAGGACCAGGACTGGATGGACCGCCGCGCCCGCTCACGGCCGTGGGAAGAGCCGATCGCCGTCTACGAGGTCCATCTCGGCTCCTGGCAGCGGCGCGAAGACGGCAGCCACCCAAGCTACCGCGAGATTGCGGCTCCTCTGGTGTCGTACGTGAAGCGGATGGGCTTTACCCACATCGAGCTGCTGCCGATCGCGGAACATCCGTTCGAGCCGTCCTGGGGCTATCAGGTCACCAACTACTACGCGCCGTGCTCGCGCTTCGGCCCGCCCCAGGACCTGATGGCGCTGGTCGACGCCTGCCACCAGGCCGGCATTGGCGTCATCCTCGACTGGGTGCCGGCGCATTTTCCGCGCGATGCCTTTGCGCTCGCCTGGTTCGACGGCAGCCACCTCTATGAGCATGCCGACCCGAGGCAGGGTGAGCACCGCGACTGGGGAACGCTGATCTTTAACTACGGCCGCCACGAGGTGGAGAACTTCCTCATCGGCAACGCCTTGTTCTGGCTTGAGCACTATCACTTCGACGGGCTTCGCGTCGATGCCGTCGCCTCGATGCTGTACCTCGACTACTCGCGCCCGAAACCCGGCGACTGGATCCCCAACAAGTACGGCGGCCGCGAGAACCTGGAAGCGATCGAGTTCATCAAGCACACGAATGCGGTCGTGCATCAGCAGTATCCGGGCGTGATGATGATCGCCGAGGAGTCGACCTCGTTCCCCGCCGTGTCGCGGCCGACCGACCAGGGCGGGCTCGGCTTCGGCTTCAAGTGGAACATGGGCTGGATGCACGACGTCCTGGCGTACATGAAAACGCCGCCGGCGGAGCGCCGCAACCACCACTCGAAGCTCACCTTCGGGCTGGTCTATGCGTTCAGCGAGAACTTTGTCCTGTCGCTGTCGCACGATGAGGTCGTGCATCTGAAGGGTTCGCTGCTGACCAAGATGGGCGGCGGGCAAGCCGAAAAGCTCGCCAACCTGCGGCTCCTGTTTGCCTTCATGTACGCGCACCCGGGCAAGAAGCTCCTGTTCATGGGCGCAGAGTTCGGCCAGCGCTCGGAATGGAACCACGCCCGTAGCCTGGAGTGGGATTGCCTCGATGATGCCGAGCACCGCGGGCTGGCGCGGATGATGGAGGATCTGAACGCGCTCTACCGCCGCGAACGGGCCTTCTTCGAGGTCGATTTCAAGGGCACCGGCTTTGAATGGCTGGATGCCGACAGCGCGGATGCGTGCACGCTCGCCTTCCTGCGCAAGGCCAAGGATCCGCGCAACGCGCTGATGTTCGTGTTCAACTTCTCCGGAATTTCGCTGCCGCATCATCGCGTCGGTGTGCCCTATCCGGTCGCGTATACGCCCTTGTTCTCGACCAACGCCCAAGCCTATGGCGGTCATGCGGCGGCCAAGCCGAAGGAAAGCGTGCGTGCCGAGGAGGTGCCGTGGCACGGGCGCGACTACTCGATCGAGGTGCCGCTCGCTGCCTTCAGTGCGCTCATCCTCAAGCCGGCCGCCGCCGACAACCGGCCCGTGGCGGAATGATGCGGGTTCGCATCAACGGGCTTGGCCTGAACTGCAGGTGGTGGGGGGACCGCGCGGCGCCGGAAACGCTGCTGTTCATCCACGGCAATCTCGCCTGTGCGGACTGGTTCGAACTGGCAGCCGAGCACCTGCCGCCGTGGCTGCGCGTGCTCGGCATCGACTGGCGCGGCTGCGGCGATTCCGACAAGCCGGCGCCTGACGCTGATTACGGCAACTACACGGTCGAACAGCATGCTGACGACATGCTGGCGGTGCTGCACGCGCTGGAGATCAGCCGCTGCCACCTCGCCACCCACTCAACCGGCGGCATCATCAGCCTGCACATGCTGCTGCGCGAGCCGGAGCGGTTCGGCAAGGTGGTGGGGCTGGCGCCGGTCGGGCCACAGGGTCTGCGCTTTGCGGATGAGAGCTATGCCTTCTTCCACATCATGAAGGCATCGCGGGAGAAGGCGAAGAAGGGCTTGGCGCTCACCGCACCGACGCTGTTCCGCCCCGAGAGCCTTGAGGCGGGCGCGGCGGCCATCTACGCAGCGAACGCCAGTGAAGAGCAGCGGCAGCTGTTCGAACGGTTGACGGACAAGGCGTTCGCGGTCTCGGACGGCATCTGGTTCGGCACGCCCAGGAGCCTCAATCGCGCGTGGCAGACGGGAAGCCTGCGTCCGCATATGGCCTCGATCGCGCACCCGCATCTCCTGCTCTGGGGCGCGCTCGATCCGTTCATCCCGCGCGCGGATTTGGAGGAGATGGCGGCAACGATGCCACGCTGCCGGCTGGAGGTGAGCGCCGACGTCGGCCACGCGATGGTGGTCGAGAAGCCGGAGCGCTACGCCCGAGCGCTTACCGCGTTCCTGGCGGAGCGGGACTGAGCGGCGTCACGCCGCCTTCGATGGTGCCTTGGCGGTATCGGGCGGCTGCGCCTGGCCTCCGCTCAGCGGCACCGAATGGCCCGGCGCGACGACGATGCGGCAATGCTCCCGGCGCAGCTGGCGGGCATCATCAACGCCGCAGGCGTGTGCAATCACCGCCACCTCGTGCAGCATGTTGACGACGTAGTGGTGAACCCGTTCGGCCTTGTCGACCGGATCGAGCCCCCGCTGCAGGCGCGGATTGTGGGTCGTGATGCCGGCGGCACACGTGTTCTTGTTGCACTGCATCGACTGGATGCAGCCGAGCGCAAACAGGAAACCACGCGCAGAGGTGACAAAATCGGCGCCGGCGCACAAGGCCCAGGCGACATCCGCGGGCGTGATCAGCTTGCCGGACGCGATCACCCGGATCCGCTCCCTTAGCCCATGGCGGACCAGCGTATCGACGGCCGCGATCAGGCTCTCCTGGATCGGCAGGCCGACGTAGTCGAGAAGGCTCATCGGTGCCGCACCGGTGCCGCCGTCGGCGCTGTCGATGGTGATGAAGTCGGGCGCGCTTGCCAGACCGCGGCGGACGACGGCGCGGCAGAGCTCCTCCAGCCATGCCGGATCGCCGATCACCAGCTTGAAGCCGGTCGGCTTGCCGGTGATGCGGCGGACCCGGCCGACCGCATCGAGCAGTTCGTCGACGGTGCTGATGTCGTCGTGGCGATTGGGGCTCAGGCTGTCCTTGCCCATGGGAATGCCGCGAATGGCAGCGATCTCCTCGGTCACCTTTGCCGCCGGCAGAATGCCGCCCTTGCCCGGCTTCGCCCCCTGGCTCAACTTGATCTCGAACATCCGCACTTGCGCATGGCGCGCGATCGCCGCCAATCGGCTTTCGTCAAGGTGCCCGGCATCGTCACGCACGCCATACTTGGCGGTGCCGATCTGGAACACGAGGTCGCAGCCGCCTTCGAGGTGGTAGGGCGACAGCCCGCCCTCGCCGGTGTTCATCCAGCAGCCGGCCATGCGGGCGCCGTTGGAAAGTGCGAGGATCGCTGGCTTCGAGATCGCACCGAAGCTCATGCCGGAGATGTTGAACACGCTTTCAGCCGCGTAGGGCTGCGGGCAGCCGGCGCCAATGATCATTGGCGCCATCGCCGCCTTGTTCGCATCGAGGCGGGGGAAGGCAGCGTTCGCGAACAGCACCGAGCCCGGCGTCTTCAGATCGCGCGTGGATCCGAACGGCTGGGTGTTGTCGAGGTTTTTGGCGGCGCGGTAGACCCAGCTCCGCTGTGCCCGGTTGAACGGCAGCTCTTCGCGGTCCATGGCGAAGAAGTACTGGCGGAAAAAGACGCCTAAGTGCTCCAGGAAGTAGCGCAGGCGGCCAATGACAGGAAAGTTGCGGCGGATCGCGTGCCGCGTCTGCGTAATGTCGACCACGAACATGACGACGACCGCAAGCGCAGCCAGCCCGACCGCGAACACAAACAGCGCTGCGAGCACCGCCAAGAAGGTCATCAGGAATTGCGGGATCGAAAGAGCGTCCATGGCCAGCATCCTTCCCGTGCGGCCCCGGTCTGCAAGAGTCCAGCCCGACCGCTTCGGAAGGTATGCGACCGGGGATCACACGTCCTTCAGTATGGTACGCCTATCGAACAAAAAACGCACCTGTCATCGTGCACTGCACAATACGCGAAGGGCTGATCTCGCTGCGTCGCAAATCGGGAAACGGCGACGCTGTTGCCGGGGATGCTGGCGCTTGGCGCTTAGAGCCTGACCGAAAATAATGCGCTCAAAATCAGAGCGTTGCTTGCAACAAGCCGTGGATGGCCGGCCTCCGCCGGCCATGACGGGTTGGGAGGGGGCGCCGGCCATGACGGGTTGGGAGGGGGGCGCCGGCCAGGACGACAACGGGGAAAGCCCTCACGTCTCCCTCAACCGTCATGCGCGGGCGTAAGACCCGCGTATCCACGACTAATCCGGGCTTGGCCCCGGCGGCGCGGCGGCCGGCGAGGAGGGATCGTCGGCATCGGCGGCCAAGTGGCCGACGCAGCAGACGACCTCGCCCCGGATGCTCTCGACACACTCGATCGCCTGCTCCCGGCTGGCAAAGGCGCCGCACGAGCCGTTCTCGATGCCGAAGGGCAGAGCTTCCCAGCGATCGTCGTCCGCGACCACGGCTGCCGTGCCGTCCTCGGCGGTGCTCATCAGTGTCGCATGCGTCCACTGCATCGGTCAGCCTCCTCCCGTGCGCCGGTCGCGATGTTACGTGTCGCGGCCAGCCGGATGGGCGCGCTCGCGAAGGGCCTCGCGGGAAGCGGAAAAGGCAACCACTTGGCCAGCGTGCCGCTTGACACCGCCCATCCGCTGGGTGAGCCGCTCGCCTTCTTCCGGCATGCCGAACAGATAGCCCTGCCCCTCGGGACAGCCATGCTGGCGCAGCCACTCCCACTGCGGACGGGTTTCGATGCCTTCGGCAATGACGCCGATGCCGAGGCAGCTCGCCATTGCCACCGTCGCCCGTACCAGGGCGCCGTCATTGCCGCCGCCGATGTCGCTCACGAACGAGCGGTCGATCTTGATGCGGCGGATCGGATAGCGCCGCAGATAGCTGAGTGACGAGAATCCGGTGCCGAAGTCATCGAGGACCAGGCCGATCGCGAGTTCGCGCATCGCTTCGACAAAGCGGGCGGTGATTTCGTCGTCCTCGATGAAGACGTTCTCCGTCAGTTCGAATTCAAGGCAGTCCGACGGCACGCCTGCTGACGTGAGGCAAGATGTCACCGTTGCTGGCCATTCCGGATCGTGGATCTGCCGCGGCGACAGATTGACGGCGATGCGCAGCGGTGAAGCGCCAGCCTCGCGCCAGCGGCGCAGCTGCGCGCACGCCTGCGCCAGCACGAACGTGCCGATCTTGCCGATCAGACCGGTGTCTTCGGCGGTCGCGATGAAGACCTTGGGCGGCACCGCCCCCAGCCGCGGATGCTGCCAGCGGAGAAGAGCTTCGGCGCCGATGATCTTGCCTGAGCCAAGTTCGACCTGCGGCTGGTAAACGACGCGCAGCAGGCCTAGCTCGATTGCCTGGCGCAGCTCGTTTTCGAGGTAGACGTGGTGGTCGACGTTGCCGCCCAAGCCCGCAGTGAACAGGCAATATTGATTCTTGCCTTTCGCCTTGGCGCGATAAAGCGCCGTATCGGCGCGGCGCAGGAGCATCTCCGGGCTGTCACCATGGGCGGGGTAGAGACTGATGCCGACGCTTGTCGTCAGGTGCAGTTCCTGGCCCTTGACGACGAACGGAGCGCGCATCGTTTCGATCAGCTTGCGGCAGATGCGGAGCGCCGTCGCTTCGCTGTCGATGCCTGGAAGGGCGACCGTGAACTCGTCACCGCCCATGCGGGCGACGATGTCGTGCTCACGCAGGCTCCGCCGCAAGCGCTTTGCCACGGCGATCAACAGCGCATCGCCCATCATGTGGCCAAGGCTGTCGTTGATGACCTTGAAGCGGTCAAGATCGAGGAACAGGACCGCAAGCTGATCTTGGGCATCCGTGCTGCCCTCGATGGTCGCTTTAAGCTGCTCCATGAACTGGCTGCGATTGAGGAGTCCCGTCAATTGATCGTGGGTCGCGTGGTAGACGATCTGTTCCTCGGCGGCCTTGCGTTCGCTGATGTTGCGCGCCGTAACGATGGTGATCCGGCCACTCTTGAGCAGGGCATGGGAGACCGAGATCTCGACGGGAAACGTAAGGCCGCGCCGAGGCCGTCCCCACATCTCCCGGACTGGCCGGCCCTGAATCACCTTGAGGTCGGCCGCTTGGCAGGGCGGTGCGGCGCCGCTGCGGTCATCGTCGCTGGCGAGTGCCAGCAGCGTTCCGATCGGCCGGCTGCGGACCGCCGTCGTCCGCAAGCCGAACATCGCCTCCGCCGCCGGATTCAAGGTGTCGATCAGGCCGTTGTCGTCGACGATGATCATCGCATCGAACATCGAGTCCATGATTGCGCGCAGCCGCCGTTCGCTTTCCGCGAGTGCCAGCGCCTGTGCGCGAGCTTTGGTGACATCGGTGACAATGCCGATCGTCCTGCCCGCCGCCGTGCGCGTCTCGCGGATCTCGATCCATCTGCCGTCGCGAAAGCAAAGCTCCCAAATTCCCTGCGCGTGGTGGCCCGTCCTGGCCCAGCTGCACAGCCACTCCGAGACGGCCTTGCCGCGGATGTGCGGATCAAGCAGGGAACAGAACTCCTTGAACGGCAATCCGCTCACGACATCGTCGGCGATCTCATGAAACAGTTGCCGGAAGCGGGGGTTGTACAGAACCAAGCGCTCGTCGGCATCCCAGACGGCAAATCCCTGCGACATCGCCTGGGTCGGTTCGATGAGCAGGTCGCGGGTGCGTTTCATGTAGGCGGCGCGCTGCTGCAGCCTGCCGACCATGCTCGCAAACGCCCGGGTCAGGCGGCCGATCTCGTCATTGCCGCGGTCATCAACGCGGATCGAGGTGTCACCGTCTGCCACCCGGTCTGCCGCCGCCGCCAGCCGTTCGAGACGGCGGGTGAGAAGGAAGCCGACGCCCACTCCGACCAGCGAACTGACTGCCAGGCCGATGATGGCGATCAACAGTGCGCCGTTACGGACACGGCCGTACATCTCGATGACGGCCGCGTCGGAGAACCTGACGGCGATGAGGCCGAGCGCATTTGAATGCCCGCGCACCTCGCGCAACCGCCAATGATTGTGTTCGGTGTCGGTGAACTCGGGCAGCGTTGTACCGAGCAGGTTCGGCAGAGTGGACACAACGACGCGGCCGCGGACATCGGTCAGGACGATGGTCTCGATCCGCGGGTGCTCGACCGCCTGGTCGATGAAGGCCTGCAGCTCGGCGTAATCCTCCGTCAGGAAGGCTGCGCGGCTGAGATCGCCGATCAGCTGCAGCAAAGTCTGCTCCGTCGCTTGGAAGTGCCGCGTGAGGCTCACGCGCGTTTCGCCCGCAGTTGCCAGCAGCAAGACCGCGATCAGGATTGCTTCAACCAGAAAGATGGTGGCGGCGATGCGGGACTTGAGCGACATGGCCGGCCGGATTTCACTCGGCGGCAGACTGCCGCCTGTTTAGAGCCGCCGGTGGCCCCCATCGTCTCAGTTCATCGTAGTCGTGGTCGTCGGCGGCGACGAACCCTTCCCAGCCGGCGTCGGCGAGAATCTGCCGTCCTTCGGCCGTGTCGGGCCAGGTGAGAACGGTTTGGATGAGCTTTGCACGATCAGCTTCGCTCAATCGCGGGTGGGCGGCGATGACGACGTTAGGGATCGGCTTCGTCTCGTGGATCACTTTGAGGGTTGCGATCTGGTCTGCCGGAAGCTGCTTGAGGACGAAGCGGGGCAGCGCGCAGGCATCCGCCGTTCCCAACGCGAGGGCGTACAGGCACGATGATTTCGCCTGGTGGTGACGAAGCTGGATATTGACGCCGGGCGTAAGACCGGCAGCCGCAAGCTCGCGCTGCGCAACTTCGCTGACCGCCGACAACTCCGGCGGCAGCGCCAGCACACGGTCCTTGAGCGCCATCATCGAGTCGGCGGGATCATCATGGCGGGCAAGGAAAACCGCGGTGAGCGGCGTTGCCAACCGCACCAGAGGCACATAGCCGTATTGATCCGCCGCGAGAATGTAGAAGAAGGGGTGGGCAAAGATGAGATCGTAATGGTCTTTGCCGAGTTCCTCGACGAAGGCGGTAAACGATGTCGTCGAGCGGAGATGCACCGGCGTGCCAATGCCCGTTTCGAGGCTGGCAATGATGGGCGCGAAGACGTGATCGAGCGTGAGGGGAGGCAGATAAGGGAAGATGCCGAAAACGTAGCCGTTCTGCTGCGCTGGCGCCGGCTGATCCTCTGCGACAGCGCTTGGTCGCAGTGCGAGCATCATCACCCCCGCGAGGACGATCGCCGCGATGCGAGCGACGCAAGCTCTGCCTCTCATCACCTCCCCTCCCACTCTTTCCCGGACCCCTGATTATAACATATTTTCACCCGATCATGGCCCATTTGTGGCAAATCCCCTTCAATCGCAAACGGGCTTGCAGGGCGGCAAACGCGCGCGAACGCGTTGTTCAGATGTCGAGGCCGGCACGCGCGCAAGCCGCCCGGACGACGACACTCAACAGAGCCAACGGCACGGTCGCAGCGCTTGCCTCGAACCGCCGTGGTCCAAGCGCCAAGGTGGCATAGGGGAGCAAGCCGGTGACGCCGAAGCCGACATGCCAATGCCAGCCGGGGGCAACCCGGTGCAGGAGATCGAAACAGCGATCGATCGAGGCGGTGTAGGCCGGTTCCTCGCCGGCCGTGATGCCTCCGCCCAGGGCTTGGGCGATGTCGCGATCGAGCACCGGGTCCGGACCGGTGGCGGCGTCAAGCCGCGCAAGCAGATCGCGCAGGCGGGCGCTGTCGGCTGCAGCGGGTTCCATGGGTGCTTAACGAGTGCGGCCAAAGGGCAACGCGTGAGCCTAGCAGAGCCCGCAGCCGGCAGCGAGGGCGTGCGCAGCCGAAGGCTTCACTTTGGCTTTTCGCGTCTCTAGACGGACTCTGCCGGCGGCTCGTCGCCTGCCGCCCACGGCGGATCCGCAAGATCGGCAAACACCTTGAGAAGCCCGGTGCCCCAGCCGGCGCAGAGGGTTGCGAAGTATGGATCGCCGGCGGCGATCTCCTGCTGACGGCCGATCGCCAAGGTGTCGGCCTTATAGATCAGCACGTCCATCGGCGGTGCGACGGACAGGTTCGCCTTGATCGTGCCGTCGAACGACAACAGCGCGCACTTTGCGGCCTGCGCCAGCGTCGTTTGCGGCGTCAGGACCCGTTCGAGGATCGGCTTGCCATATTTCGTCTCGCCGAGCTGGAAGTAGGGCGTGGCCGGTTCGCTCTCGATGAAGTTGCCGGCCGGGTAAACCAGAAACAGCCGCGGTTCGTCGCCAGCGATCTGGCCGCCGACGATGAAGGACGATGACACGTCGGCGCCGAACCCTTGGAGGTAGGAACGGTCGCGATCGATGACGGTGCGCAGCAGCCCGCCGACCATCATCGTGACATCGAACAAAGTGGGGGCGAGAAGGACGTTGCGGCCCGGCTCGTCCGTGCTGAGGCCCTGCTGCAAACGGGTGATCACTTCCTGGGTAACGGCGAGATTGCCTGCCGTCATGACGACGATCAGCCGCTGCCCTTGCTGATGGAAGACGAACAGCTTGTGAAACGTGGCGACGCTGTCGACGCCGGCGTTGGTCCGTGAGTCGCTGGCGAACAGCAGCCCCTCGTTGACCTTGACACCCACGCAGTACGTCATCCCTGCCTCCTGTTTGCGTCACTGGTATCGGCAAGCTCTGCCGTCTTCAACCAAGATGGGCCGTCTTCAACCAAGATGGAACGACCGAGGCGACGAACGCAACAAGAGCGCTGTCCGCTGAATGCGGTTGCTGGTGAATGCCGTTGCTGGCCCGCCACATCCTACAGCCGATCCGATCAGCGGCGAACCCTTGCGCGGGCAGACAGCAGGGTGATCGCATTTGGCCGATGATGGATCGGGCGAAGGCATCGGACCATCCGGAGCGTTTGCGTTTGCGGCGGATGGAGATGTCGGGGCGGGCGCGTTTGAGGACGTTGAGGGCGCGTTTGCAGATGACGGCGGCGGCGAAGCGCGGGTGTCAGCGCGGCAGACCGAGGCGGAAGTCGGCGAAGTCGGTGCCCTGATCGCGGGGCGATGCCCAGTCGGGTTTCTTGCCGCCGAAAAACGTGCTGAAGAACAGGCCCTGGATGTGCACGGCCGGGCCTGAACGGTAAACGAGCCCGCCCTGGTCGAGGACGAGGCGGCCATCGATCCATACCCGCACCCGGCCGTCGTCATGGCCCGGCGTGTTGAGGATCACCTCCTCCTCGATGGCAATCCAGGGTCCGGTTGCGTACGTCCAGTTGCCGCGGCCCAGGCTCTCGCCGCAGCGCGCGGTCTTGTTCTGGGTGTACGCATAGACCTCACCGCGGCCGCCCGAGCGCCACATCAGCCGGGCGCTGAAGCCGGCCTGGTCGTGCACCGGCCGGCAGCCACTTGCCGTCGTCACCGGAGCACCTTCGGATCCGAACAGGCCCGGCAGCTTGCCGCCGCGGGCGAAGGCGAAACCGTCCTCGAAGCGGACGCGGTAGCCGAGGCAGGCTGCCGTCGCCTCGGAACCGGCCAAGAGCGGGGCATAGAACTGGGCGCCGCCGGCAGGCGTGTCCTTACTGCCGGGGTTGATCGAGCCTTCAGGATAGCGCACATGGAGTGCGACCGGGATCGGCCCGGCGAGCGCCCTGATGCTGAGGTTGGCCTCAACCGCAAACGGCTGGTGCGGCGTCAAGGGGGCGAGCACATCCAGCGGCGCCCGACCGACATCGGCAGGCGCCGGCTGGAAGGACACGACCTCGCGGTAGCGCTGCAAACAGGGGGTGGACTGCCCGTCGCCCTCGCCGGCGCCAGCCTCACGGAAGGCACCGGGCAGCAGTATCGCCACAGCCAGCGCGGGAAGGACTCTTGGAATCATGCTCGCTCTCGACCTCGTTGTCGTCCTGATGCTGATTGTTGTCAACGGCTTCCTTGCGATGGCGGAGCTCGCGATGGTTTCGGTCCGGCCGTCTCAGCTCAAGGTGATGGCACAGCAGGGCAGCAGCGGCGCAGCAAGGGCGTTGCAGCTTAGCGTGGATCCAGGACGCTTTCTCTCCACCGTTCAGGTGGGCATCACGCTGGTGGGGGTCCTGACCGGCGCGTTCAGCGGCGCCACGATTGCTGAGGCGCTTGCCGGTTGGCTCGCAGCGGCAGGGGTCCCGGCTTCGCTGGTCGAACCGGTGGCACTGGCGGCCGTCGTCGTCGTCATCGTCTACCTGACGTTGATCGTCGGCGAGCTTGTCCCTAAGCGGTTGGCCTTGCGCAATCCTGCCGGGACAGCAGCCGCGGTCGCGATGCCGCTTGAACTGCTCGCACGCGTAGCGGCACCAGCGGTCTGGCTGCTGGACCGGTCGTCACACTTGGCAATGCGGCTGATGGGCCTTGGCCACACGGCGCAGCCGGCGGTGACTGAGGAGGAGATCAAGGCCCTGATCCGCGAAGGTGAGGCTGCTGGCATCGTCGAGCCCGCGGAAGGACAGATGCTGTCAAGCATCTTGCGGTTGGGGGATCGGACCGCGCGTTCCGTGATGACACCGCGGCCAGATGTCGACTGGATCAATTTGGACGGTGACCAAGCGTCGATCCGGGTTGCCTTGCGCCAAACGCGGCATTCGCGCTTGCCGGCGTGTCGCGGCAGGATCGACGAGGTCGTCGGTGTTGTGCAGACGAAGGACGTCCTCAACGCGTGTCTTAGCGACGATCCGCTTGACGTCGGCAACCTTGTGAGGAACGCCATCGTCGTTCATGAAGGTGCAGACGTGCTCGACGTGATCGAAATGTTGAGGACGAATCCGATCCATATGGCCTTGGTTGTGGACGAGTACGGCAGCTTCGAGGGGATCGTCACCGCGACCGATATCCTGAGCGCGATCGTCGGCAGCCTTGATCAGCCCGTTGGACCGGAGGATGCGCCGGCGGTGCAGCGTGAGGATGGTTCCTGGCTGCTCGATGGTTCAATGCCGGTTGACAACATGGCTGATATCCTGGAGCTCGCCTTGCCGCCAGGGCAAGACTTCCACACCGTCGCTGGTTTCGTGCTGTCGCACCTTCGCCGGCTGCCGACGCCAGGTGAATCGTTTCTCTGGCGCGGCTGGCGGTTCGAGGTGGTCGACATGGATGGTCGCCGCATTGATAAGATTCTGGCCGAGCGCGCGCCCGCTACGCGCCGCCGCTGACGCGCTCCCGTGACGCGATGCAATCGGCAGCCATTCACTCGATAGCGAAAACCGCATCGGCAAAGCCGGCCGGCAGCTCCGCGCACGCCGTGCCGGCCGCGACCGGCAGCAGGACGGCGGCGTCAACGATGCCCAAGTCGCGCAGCTGATGCGGGATGCCCCAGCCGTTCTGCAGGTGGCCGATCCCGGCGATACCGACCACGAGCCGCGTTTCCGACTGGGCGTGCGCTGCGGCGAGCGCCTCCGCCATTGCCCGGTCCCAGGTCAGTTGCGCCGCCACGAACCGCTCGAAGGCGGGGTCCGGCGCGGCCGCAGCCTGGTCGCCATGCGGTGCGCGCTTGTGCGCGAAGACCTCGCCGAGCCAGCGGCGATAGGCGGGCAGGGCTGGTGCCGGATCGCCGATGCCCTCGCGTTCGGTGCTGGGAACCGCCGATAAGCCTTCGCGCGCAACGCGGCGGATCAAACTGCGCTCGACGTTGAGCGCACGCATTGGCAGCTTGTGCCGGCGCGCGAACTCGAAAATCGGCAGATAGAGCTGGGGATCGAAGCCCCAGGTCTCCTTCCAGCGGGCGGCGAGGAGAAATTGGTCCGCATCGATTTCGCCGGCAACCCACTGATCGAGCACCGGCTGGGAAGCGCGCGCGAACATCTCGAAGCCGAGCACGAGATCAGGCCGGCGCGCGTAGAGGGCTTCGATGACGCTCAGCTGCCAGCGGTGGTGCGCCGCGTTGTCGTGCTCCTCGCCTAGGAGCACGATCGGTCGCGTCGCGAGCCCGGCCAACAGCCCGTCGGCTGCAACCGTCTGCCCGGTCGCAGGGTCGATCCAGCGGCCCGCCGGCGCGCATCCGCTGCTGCGATCGGAGGTGCATGCGCTTAAGGCAAGCGCAATGACGCAGGCCGCGAGGGCGCCTTGTGCCGGCCGGCGCGGTGAACGCGAAAGGAGCGGCTGTGGTCGGCTTGCCCTGGGTGTGACGGCTGGTGTCATTGCGGCCGGCATTGTCTGCCGGCACCGCGCGGACAGCAAGGGCCGTCAGCAGGGAGGGAGCTGCCGCACGCTGTCGTGGACGGCCGGCACGCTAACCGTCAGTCGACGAAGGCTTGCTCGCTTTGCAGGCGGATAATGCGACGCGCAACTGCCTTCTTGATCGCCTGCCAGGCATCGGTGTCGAGAATGGTTGCGCCAGCCCGCTCAAGTTCAGCCATCGCCTCAAGAAACGCCTCAAGGTCACTGTATTTGCTTGTATCAAACGTTTCGGATGTGAAGCGTGTGGCGTCCGCCCAAAGGCCCTCGGCAGCACCAGAAGGCGCAGCCGGCACGGGCACCGGCGGGTTCGAGCCGATGCGTTCGCTCGACGCCACATAAGCGCCAATCCTGCCGTCGGGGCAGCGGCTGCTCGCGACAACGAGCCAGCGGCGGATCACTACGGCGCCTATACACGCCAACGGGGCACCAGTTCCGCCGTCCATCGCCAAAGCCTCCCATCACACTGAAGCGGGCCAATTCGCGGTTTATGCCACACAGTGGTTAACGAATTCTTAATAGGGGGTGGCAGGCGTTAAGATTTCGACTCTCTTGACCGCCGGCTAGAAGAGCAGCCGCAACAAGAGCGGCACCAGGATTGCGGTCGCCAGAGCGTTCAGCCCCATGGCGAGGCCGGAGAAGGCGCCCGCCAGCTCGTTTACCTGGAACGCCCGGGCGGTGCCGATGCCGTGCGAGGCAAGCCCGATCGCAAGGCCGCCGGCGCGCCAGTCCTTGACCCGGAGCAAGCGAAGGAGCGTCGTTGCCGTCATCGCGCCGGTGATGCCGGTGAGGATGACCACCGGTGCCGTCAGCGTCGGCAGGCCGCCAACTTGCTCGGTGATCGCCATCGCGACCGGTGCGGTGGCCGACTTCGGTGCCAGCGAAAGGAGTGTCTTCTCCGACGCGCCCAGCGCCCAAGCGATGCCGACGGCGGTGATGATGGCGGTCAGCGAGCCGACGACGACGGCCGTTAGAATGCCGACCAGGGAGCGGCGGACGTGCTGGATCTGCCGGTAAAGGGGAATGGCGAGGGCGACTGTCGCCGGGCCAAGGAGGAAGTGCACGAACTTCGCGCCATCAAAGTAGGTCGGGTAGGGGGTGCCGGTTACCACCAGCAAGCCGATGATCAGGCCCATGGCGATCAGGACTGGATTGACGAGCGGATTCCCGCCGCTCAGGTGGAACAACTTCATGCCGGCCTGATGGGCGAGCAGGGTGACGGTGAGGAAGAGGAGCGGGCCGGCGCCGAGCGTGGCCCACAGCGCCTGCAGCTGCGCGCTCATGTCGGTGTGCCTTTGCGGCTGAGCCGGCTCATCACGAGCGCAGTCACCGCGATCGTGATCAGCGTGCCAAGGACGATCGAGGCAGCGATCGGCACCAGCTCGCGCCCGAGGAGCTGGGTGTGCAGCATGACGCCCACACCCGCCGGCACGAACAAGAGCGACAGGTTGCCAAGCAGCGCGTCGGCGGTCTTGGCGAGGCCGTCCGGGATACCGCCCTTGACGAGCAGTCCTAAGAACAACAGCGCCATGCCGATGACGGGACCCGGGATTGGGACGCCGCTCAGCCTGACAACCACTTCACCGGCAAGCTGGCAGATCAGAATGAGGGAAAAGTATCCGAGCATCATGCAATCCTTTCATAGCAGCACCGGCACAGGCGTCCGCACGGGGACCGTTCGCGTGTTTCCTGCATGCTTCGGGGGGGCGCGCGCCAAGCTCGACCTCCCCATCGCCTGAGCCGGGGCGGGTGACCAGGAGGCGGAACAATCGGCAAGGAGCTGCTACTGCGAGGCGACTGCCTTTTCGAGGATTTCGCGTATGAAGCGGGTGTAGGGAATGCCGCGTGCCTCCGCACGCGCCTTCACCGCATCGAGGAGTCCCCGGGGAACGCGCATGTTGATTTGCGCTGCCTTTTTCTCGAACTCGAAGTGCACCGGCCTTGCGCCGGTAAGATCATACTGGGTCAGATCGGCGGTAGCGACAAAGGCTGCCGCCTCCTCATCGCTCTCAAAGCGTGGGATTTTCTTTTTCAAAGTGGGTGACCTCCTGCTTGTGCATTTAGCGGGCAGAAATCGGCCGAATGTATGTCTTGCCGTCACGCTCTCTCAACGTGAAAACCACGAAAACGGCCCGTCCGCCGGCGGTGTAACCGATCGCGCGGAATCGTTCCTCGTGCGTTGAGTGAGTCTCATCGGGCAGGATCATGATGGGCCGGGCGAAGAGGGCCTCAATCTCACGGCGAGATACACCGTGCTTGCTGCATTTCGCGCCGTTGCCGGCATCCCAGTCGAAGCCCGCGAGCTCGTCCTGCATGGCCTCATGCTATACAAATGTATAGTTTCGTCAAGCGGCGCGCTTGCCAAAGCGGCGGCGATCGCTGAGACGCAATTGATCCCGCACCGTTCGCGCGGTCCGTGCATGCTTTGCCGCACCTGCTTGCCTGCAATTCGTGTGCGGTCTATACCCGCGCGCGAGCGGCGAATCACGTGTCGTGCAAGCTATCCCGGGACGGCAGAGCGATCCGTGGTCCGCGCTTTCAGAAATCCCCAATCATGAAGAGAGGGAGTAGGGCTATGGCCGTCGAAAGAACACTGTCCATCATCAAGCCGGACGCTACGGCACGCAACGTTACCGGCAAGATCAACGCCCTGTTTGAGGATGGCGGTCTGCGCATCGTCGCCCAGAAGCGGCTGCGGCTGACCGAGGAGCAGGCGAAGAAGTTCTATGCCGTGCACGCGGAGCGCCCCTTCTACGGCGAGCTCGTCGCCTACATGGTTTCCGGCCCGGTCGTTGCCCAAGTTCTCGAGGGCGAGGATGCGGTCGCTCGCAACCGCGCCATCATGGGCGCGACCAACCCCGCCAATGCCGCCGACGGCACCGTTCGCAAGGGGTTCGGCCTCAACGTGCAGGAAAACGCGGTGCACGGTTCCGACTCGCCGGAGAACGCGGCCATCGAGATCCGCTTCTTCTTCAGCGATTTGGAAGTGGTCGGTTAAGAAGTATCGGCAAGTGCTTGAAGGGGAAGGCTCGTTCAGTCCGGCAGCGGATTGAGCAAGCTTGTCCCCGGAGCCCTGGCCTTCGTGACCTGGACCCGCTCGCCCGCGACCCGCACCCGTCCCTCGGCAATCAGCCGCACCGCCAGCGGGTAGATGCGGTGTTCCTCGGCGAGGATGCGGGCGGCTAACTGGTCGGCGTCGTCATCGGCCAGCACCGGCACGGCGGCTTGGACGATGATCGGGCCGTCGTCCATCGCCGGCCGGACGTAGTGCACGGTGCAGCCGCTGAAGCGGGCGCCGTAGGCGAGCACGGCCTCGTGCACATGCAGGCCGCGAAAGGCCGGCAGCAGCGACGGGTGGATGTTGATCAGCCGATCCCACCAGCGCCGCACGAAGCCCTCGGTCAACAGCCGCATGAAGCCGGCAAGGCACACCAGTTCGACGCCGGCTTCGTCCAGCGCGGCGTGCAGCGCATCCTCGAAAGCAGCGCGGTCGGGGAAATCGCGGTGATTGATGGTCGCGGTCGGAATGCCGGCGGCCTGCGCTCGATCGAGGCCTGCGACGCCGGGCTCGTTGGAGATAACGGTCGCAATGGTGGCGGGGAAGGCAGAATCCGCGGCGGCGTCGATCAGCGCCTGCAGGTTGCTGCCGCGCCCGGAGATGAGGACGCCGATCTTCAGCTTGGCCACGTGCGCGCGGCTCCTTGCAGCAAGACACGTGGTTGATCCGCTCCGGCCGCCACCAGCCGCCCGATTGTGTACACCGTTTCGCCATGGGTGCGCAGGAGCGTTGCCAGCCCGTCCGCCCGCTCCGGCGCGACCGTCAGCACCATGCCGATGCCGCAGTTGAAGGTGCGCGCCAGCTCCGCCGCCGGCAGACGCGCGGCTTCCGCAAGCCAGCGGAACACGGCCGGCAGCGGCCACGCATCGGCGTCGATCTCGACAGCGAGAGAATCCGGCACGGTGCGCGGAATGTTGTCGATCAGGCCGCCACCGGTGATATGGGCGAGCGCGCGAACACCCCCCGCCGCGAGCGCGGCGCGGCAGCTGCGCACGTAGATGCGGGTCGGCGCCAGCAGTGCAGCGCCGAGGGTTTCGCCCGGCGCAAAGGGCGCTTCGCCCGCGTAATCGAGGCCAAGGTCATCCACGACACGGCGGACAAGCGAAAAGCCGTTCGAATGCAGGCCGCTGGAGGCCAATCCTAAGATGACGTCGCCAGCCTGTGCCGCAGTCCCGGCCAGCACCTGGTCGCGCTCGACGGCACCGACGGCGAAGCCGGCGAGGTCGTAATCGCCGGCGGCGTACATCCCCGGCATTTCGGCCGTTTCGCCACCAATCAGCGCACAGCCGGCAATCCGGCAGCCCTCGGCAATGCCGGCAATGATGGCACGCCCGGCCTCGACCGAGAGCGCACCGGTCGCGTAGTAATCGAGGAAGAACAAGGGTTCCGCGCCCTCGACGACCAGATCGTTGACGCACATGGCAACGAGGTCGATGCCGATGCGGTCATGGCGGCCGACCGCGATCGCGATCTTGAGCTTGGTGCCGACGCCGTCGGTTGTCGCTACCAGCAGCGGATCACGGTAGCCAGCCGCCTTCAGGTCGAACAGCGCGCCGAAGCCACCCAGCCGGGCGCCCGCACCGGGGCGCGCCGTCGCGGCGGCCAGCGGCTTGATGGCTTCCACCAGGGCGGATCCGGCATCAATGTCGACGCCGGCGCTCTTGTAAGTCAGGCCGCGAATGGTAGTCCCCGACGTGTGATGATACTAAGATCGATAAGCGGGCGAAGAATACTGGATCGGGGACGGTGCGCAATGATCCGTTTGTGGCGAGCGGTGGCATGGCTGGCGATGCTGGTCGTGGGAGTCTGCGTTGCGAGTGCAACGACCACGACCAGGGCTGCGGCGGAGGATGCGCGCAACGTCTTTGAGGTGCACCGGGTGAAGGTCGACGTCACCGCCGCCACGGCTGCCGCGGCCAAGGACCTGGCTCTGGCCGAAGCCGAGGTGCGTGCCTTCGAGACGCTGTTCGATCGGCTGGCACCGGCGCGCCAGCGGGCCTCCCTGGGCAAGGTGCCGCCGGCGCAGATCCAGGCGGCGACGCGGTCGTTCTGGGTGACGGAAGAGAAAGTCTCCCCAGTGCGTTATCTGGCGACGCTCAACTACGCTTTCAGGGCTGACCGGGTGCGCGCGATTGCGCGCGAGCGGGGCGTGCCGCTGATCACGCAGGTCTCGCCCAGGGTTCTGGTAGTCCCGGTTTACGAGGCTGGCGGTGGGCAGCAGGTGTTGTGGGAGGAGGAGAATCCTTGGCGCCGCGCCTGGGCGGGCCTGACTGCGGACGGGCTGGTGCCGATCGTTGTCCCTGCCCCTGGCAGCGCCGGGACCGGACCCGGGGATGCGAGCCAGGCAGTTGCCGGCGACAGCACCCAACTTGCCGCGCTCGCAAGCCGGCTGGGCGTGTTCGAGGTGCTGGTGGCGGTGGCAAGCCCCACCGGTGCCGCCGCCACACGCATGCTTAACGTCACCCTCAAACGCAAACCGAGCTTCGCCCCCCAATCGGAAACGACGGTGACGGTGCGGCGCGAAGCCAACGAGAGCGACGACGATCATTTTGCACGCGCTGCGCTCATGACACTCAACACGCTGGAAGACGAATGGAAGGTTGCCAATCTCGTCCAGGAGGGGGGCAACACGATCGCTGCGGTCGATGTGGCCGTCGGCGATCTTGCCGCGTGGCTCGCGGTGCAGCCGCGCCTTGAGAAGCTGCCGACCGTTGAGCGCGTGGATGCGCTGCTGTTCGCCCGCGATCGGGTGCGCGTCAACATCTACCACACCGGCACGCCGGCGGAGCTGTCGGCGCGCTTAGAGCGCGCAGGCTTCTCGATCGTCTCAAGCGGCAGCGTCTGGCTCGTCCGGCCGGCTCAAGGCCAAGGCCAGCGAACCACCTCCGGCCGGACTTGAACCGGGCAGGAGGACGCGTGGCGGGATCACGTCAGCTCCCCCTTCCGTTCGAACCGCAACCGTCGCTCGGGGCGGCCGATTTCCTCGTTGCCGACAGCAACCGCGAAGCCATGGCGTGGCTGGAGAGGTGGCCTGGTTGGCCGGCGCCCGCGGTGATCGTTTATGGCCCATCGGGCTGCGGCAAGTCGCACCTGGGTCGCATGTTCCTGGCACGAACCGGTGGCCTGCCGGTCACCCCGACCGAACTCGGGCATCAACCTCCTGCCGCGCTGCCGTCGCTGCTGGCGGCACCGGCGATCCTGATCGACGACGCCGATCGGGCGATGGAAGCCGGCTACGAGGCTCCGCTCCTGCACCTGTACAATGCCGCGCGGGAGGAGGGGCGAACCATGCTGCTGACGACGCAAACGCCGCCGGCGCGCTGGCAGATCCGGCTTGCGGACTTGCGCTCGCGGCTTAACAGTTGCCCGACCGTCGCCATCGGGGCGCCCGATCAGGCGCTGATCGCGGCTCTCCTGGTGAAGCTGTTCGCCGACCGCCAGCTTGGGGTCGATGAGGCGGTGATTGGCTTTCTGGTCAACCGCATCGAACGCTCATTCGCTGCCGCGCGCGACATCGTTGCCAAGATCGACGCCGCCTCATTGAGTGCGCGCCGCCGCGTGACCGTTCCGCTGGCGGCGGAAGCGCTCAACCAGGTGGCAGGACAGGAATGATTATCCGCCGGCGTCGCCGCGGTTAGCGCCGACGGCCTTCGGCTTCGGCAGATCAAGGCGCAGGCGCAGCTCCCTGAGGCGGGCCGGTTCGACCTCGGCCGGTGCCCCCATCAACAGATCCTGTGCCTGCTGGTTCATCGGAAAGGCGATGATCTCGCGGATGTTGGGCTCGTTGGCCAGCATCATCACGATGCGGTCGATGCCGGGGGCGCAACCGCCATGCGGTGGTGCGCCGTAGCGGAAGGCGTTGAACAAGCCGCCGAACCGCCGCTGGACCTCGTCCTCGCCATAGCCGGCGATCGCGAACGCCTTGATCATGACGTCGGGGCGATGGTTGCGGATGGCACCGCTCGAAAGCTCGACACCGTTGCAGACGATGTCGTACTGGAACGCGCGGATGGCGAGCGGATCCATGGATTCGAGCGCCTGCAAACCGCCTTGCGGCATCGAGAACGGATTGTGACTGAACTCGATCTGACCGGTCTCGGGGTTGCGCTCGTAAAACGGAAAGTCGACCACCCAGAGGAAGCGGAACGCGTCGGCTTCGCGTAAGCCCAACTCGTCGCACAAGCGCTCGCGCACGACGCCGGCAAACTTCCCGGCCTCGGCCTCCTTGCCGCAGACGAAGAAGACCGCACCGCCATCGGTGGCCGCGGTGGCCTCTTGAACGCGGGCGATCCGGGCCGGTTCCAGGTTCTTGGCGATCGGCCCCTTCGTCTCGCCGCCGGCGAAGATGATGTAGCCGAGCCCGCCCTGGCCCTCGCCACGTGCCCAGTCGTTGAGCTTGTCGAAGAACGCGCGCGGTTTGGATGCTGCGCCCGGCGCTGCCACTGCTCGCACCACCGCGCCCGCTTCGATGGCGCGCGCGAACAGACCGAAGCCGCCACCGCGAAAGGCGTCGGTCACGTCCGTGATGACGAGCGGGTTGCGCAGGTCCGGCTTGTCGCTGCCGTAGCGCAACATGCTCTCGGCGTAAGGGATGCGCGGGAAGGGCGGCGGTGTCACCTGCCGCCCGCTGCCGAACTCGACGAAGACATCATGCAGGACCGGCTCGATGGCAGCAAACACGTCTTCTTGGGTGGCGAAAGCCATTTCGAAATCGAGCTGATAGAACTCGCCGGGCGAGCGGTCGGCGCGGGCGTCCTCGTCGCGAAAGCAGGGCGCGATCTGGAAGTAGCGATCGAAGCCGGATGCCATCAACAACTGCTTGAACTGCTGCGGTGCCTGCGGCAGGGCGTAGAACTTGCCAGGGTGCTGGCGGCTCGGCACGAGGTAATCGCGTGCGCCTTCCGGCGAACTCGCGGTCAGGATCGGCGTCTGGAACTCGACGAAGCCAGCCTCGACCATGCGGCGGCGGATCGAGGCGATCACCTGGCTGCGCAGAAGGATGTTGCGCTGCATCTTTTCCCGCCGCAGGTCGAGAAAGCGGTAGCGCAAGCGCACGTCCTCGCCCAGGTCGGCATCACCCGCGACTTGCAGTGGCAGGATGTCGGCCATCGAGTCGATGACGAGATCCTCGATCCTGAGCTCGACTTCGCCGGTCGGCAGCTGCGCGTTCACCGTCTCCGGTGAGCGGATGACGACGGTGCCGGTGATGGTGACGACGCTTTCGGGCCGCGCACCGGTCGCCACCGCGAACAGCGGGCTGCTGGTGTCGATGACGCACTGGGTGATGCCGTAGTGATCGCGCAGATCAAGGAACAGGAGATGGCCGTGGTCGCGCTTGCGATGGACCCAGCCCGAGAGCCGGACCGTAGAACCTGCGTGCGACGCGCGCAGTTCGCCGCAGGTGTGGGTGCGGTAAGGATGCATGGCGGAATTCGGGGCCCTTCAAGAAGCGCGCGGAAATGCGCATGGAAGGAGCGGCCTTGTCAAGGCGCGGCGTCCGGCGGCGGCGGCGAGCGTTTGGCAAGCATGGCGATGATCAAGGATGCCGTCTGCTCGATCGACTTGTTGCTGACGTCAATGATCGGCCAGCCGCGGCGGAGGAACAGCCGGCGTGCCTCGCGGACTTCGTTTCCGATCTCGTCGAAGTCGGCATAGTCGGTTTCGCGATTCTCGGCCAAGGCCTTGAGACGTGCGCGGCGAACGTTCGCCAGCCGGCTGGGGTCAACCGTGAGCCCGACCACGAGGAGGGGGCTTGGCCGGCTCAAGGTCTCGGGCAGCGGTACGCCCGGCACCAGCGGCACATTTGCCGCCTTGATGCCGCGCGAGGCGAGATACATGCACGTCGGCGTCTTGGTGGCACGCGAGACCCCGACCAGGACCACATCGGCGTCCTCGAGATCGTCGGCGGCGGCACCGTCGTCGTGGGCAAGCGTGAACTTCATCGCCTCGACACGGCGGAAATACTCCTCGTCGATGGTATCGCGCGCGCTCGGCCGGTATTGGATTGTCGTCGCGAAATGCTCGGCCAGCCGCGAGACGGCCGGCTCCAGAACGAACATGCAAGGCACCCGCAACTGCCGGCAGCCTTCCTCGAGGGCAAGGCGGACGTCGGTGGCAGCGACCGTGTGCATCGCAAAGCCCGGTTCCTGGGCGATCGTTCCCAGGATGGCCGGCAACTGCTCAAGCGAGCGAACGAACTTCCACAGCGTGCGCTCGATCGCGACGTCGGCAAGCTGTGCGACGGCATTGCGGGCCATCATCTCGACCAGCTCGCCCGATGCATGGCTTACGAGGTAGAGGACAATCCGCTTCGGCACGGTGCTCCCCTCCTGATGATCGCAGGTCTAACGGTGATAGCCGCCATCGAGGCGGAGGACGGTGCCGTTGATCATGACGTTCTTGACGACGTGCAGGACCAGCATTGCAAACTCCGCCGGATCGCCGAACCGATGCGGGAACGGGATGGAATGGGCCAGCCGTGAGTCGAGGTTGCGCTCCATGGCGAACAGGGTTGCCGTGCCGAACAAGCCCGGCGCAATGCCGACGACGCGGATGCCGTGCGCCCCCAGTTCGCGCGCGGCCGGCAGGATCATGCTGACGACGCCGCCTTTCGAGGCTGCGTAGGCCGCCTCGCCGCTCTGGCCCTCGTAAGCGGAGACGGACGCGGTGAAGATGATCACGCCGCGTTCGCCGTTCGCGACGGGATCGAGCCGCGCCATCTCGGCTGCGGCCAGCCGCATGACGTTGAAGCTGCCGATCAGATTGACGTCGACGAGGCGGCGAAAATCCTCAAGCGGCATCGGTCCTTCGTCACTGATGATCTTCTGCGGATGGGCGCGGCCGACGCAGTGGACGAGAATCCGGGCTGGCCCTTGCCGCTCGCGAACCCGCACCAACGCGGCTTCGGTCGCCGCCGGGTCGGCAACATCACAGACGATCGCATCGGCACCGATGGTGTTTGCGACCGTCGCGAGGGCAGCGTTGTCGACATCGAGAACGGCAACGCGCGCACCGGCCTCCGAAAGAAAGCGCGCAACCTCAGCGCCCAATCCGGAGGCGGCGCCGGTAACGAGAGCAGAGGTTTGCCATAGATCCATCGGGAGATCGCGCCCTGTGCTGAGAAAGAAGCGCAATCAACCTAACGATCCCCCAACCCCCCGCGCAAGTGGTCGATGAAACCCTTCCTCCTGGAACAGCAGCCCAGCGCCGCGCTTCCTCACATCAGCGACAGGGCTGTCGACAGCGAAGACATTGCCAGTCCGAGCCCGACGAGCAGTTCCGGCCAATTCTCTTCGAGGAACTCCCGCACGCATCACCTCCATCTACGCGGCCTACTTGCATTACTGGCTAAACCGATCGCGCACAATTCGATGAACGTCAACCGGTATGATGTATCGATGAGGAAAGGCCAGATCTTGGGCTGTCACAAGCCTGTAAATATGTGGAACATGGGGAAAAACTCAACTTTCGATGCCAAGAGCGGGTGCGGGAAGGGCAAATGGGGGCGGTCGCGGCCCGCGACCCTGCGTAAGAATGCGGCGCTGATTCGGTGAATGACGGTGAGCGCAGCACGATTCGGGCGCTTGGGGCCATCGTTTGGGCGCGCCACACGGTTTCGTTGTTCCGCCCAGGCCGGTTTGCCGGTATAGCCACGGGGTCATGCATTTGATCACGAAAAATGAGCAGCTGGCGGACTTCTGCGCGCGCCTTAAGGGACAGGACGCGGTTGCGGTCGACACCGAGTTCCTGCGCGAGAAGACCTACTGGCCGAAGCTGTGCCTGGTCCAGGTGGCCGGCGCCAACGAAGCGGCGGCCATTGACCCTTTAGCCGACGGAATGGACATTTCGCCGCTGCTGGCGCTGTGGGATGCGCCGGAGACCGTGAAGGTGTTTCACGCCGGCCGCCAGGATCTTGAGATCTTCTTTCACATCGGCGGCCGCCTGCCGGCACCGCTGTTCGATACCCAACTGGCGGCGATGGTCTGCGGCTTCGGGGACCAGGTATCCTACGAGACACTCGCGGCCAAGCTCGCCCGCGCCCGGCTCGACAAGGGTTCACGCTTTACGGATTGGTCGCTGAGACCGCTCTCGCAGCGGCAGATTGAATACGCGATCGGTGACGTCGTCCACCTGTTGCCCGTCTATCGCAAGCTCAAACATCGGCTTGAGGCCACCGGCCGTGGCGATTGGCTGGCGGAGGAACTCGCGACGCTGACCGATCCACAAACGTACAAGTTCGAACCGGATGAAGCGTTCCGCCGTCTCAAGTACCGGGGCGGCAACGCCCGCTTTCTCGCCGTTGCCCGGGCGCTCGCGGCCTGGCGGGAGCGCGAGGCGCAGGCGCGCGACCTCCCCCGTGCCTGGGTGCTGCGTGACGAAGCATTGTTGGAGATCGCCCACCACATGCCGCGGACAGCCGATGACCTGGCGCGCACCCGTGGCTTGGCGCGCAAGACTGTCGACAGCGCGCAAGGCGTGGCGATCCTGGCGGCGGTGCGCACCGCGCTCAGTTTGGCGGAGGACCAACTGCCACTTGCCGAGATCAAGCGCGAGTTGCCGCGCCACATTGGCCCGATCTCGGACCTCCTGAAAGTGCTCTTGAAGATGAAATCCGAGGAGGCCGGGGTGGCCCAGCGGCTGGTCGCCTCGTCGGAGGATATCGACACCTTGGCGGCTCTGGGAGAAGAGGCCGACGTGCCAGCGCTGCACGGCTGGCGCCGGCAGCTCTTCGGGGCGGATGCGCTGAGATTGCGCTCAGGGGAACTCGCCCTCGCGGTGCACGGCCGCAAGCTCGTTCTCGTCAATCAGGAAACGGGCAGCGCTGAGGCGGGTTGCCAAGCCAGCTGAAGGCGCGCGCACGCTCAGCGTGCTGTCGGACGGATCTCACCCTTGAGCGTCATCGCTTTGGCGAGGCGAAGGAAGCGCCGTTCGACGGCCTCGCTGTGGAAAACGAGCGGATCGCGCGGCAATTCGAGGATAAGGGATGCGTTCTTACGGATCAGCGGCGTCTGCGGCAGCAGGCCGGGCGCGCCACCGGTCAAGGTATGCGCAAGCCTGAGCGCGAGGCCGGTGACGCGGGCGCGGTTCAGATCCACCTCGGTAAGGAGCGTGCGAACCGGCATGACCATCGGGTCGTCCTCCTTGCCGCCATAGCGGACCAGGATCGCGATCGCCATTTCTGCCCGCTCCGGGTGGCTGAGGCCGGGGTAGGGGATGCGGAGAACGCGGTGGAAGGCATGAATGGCGCGATAGTCGGGATGCTCGCTCCAGCCGATGTCGCTCAACAGGCAGCTCGCCAGCCGCAGCCGCCGCTGGGCCACCTTTTCGGGCTCGAACAGCGGTGACATCCAGTCGAGGATTTCCTCGCCGTGCTGAGCGAAACGCCCCTCCCGCTCGGCTTGGCCCTCGCAGGCACTGATCAGCGCGTCCTGCCCGCGCAAGTGCCGCGGCAACAGCTCCAGCATCTGGCCTTCACGCATGCTGAAGGCGGAGAACGAAACCTCGCGCGGCCGTGTCCGTTCCAAGAGCGCCGCGAGCGCGCCGGCCGCGAACGGGAGCGTATCAGCCCGTTTCGCATCGAGGCTTCCCAACCGTTCGACGGTGGCGCGGCTCAGGCCGGCCAGCAGGTTGGCAAGCTTGATGGCGTCGAAAAAGCCGATCGTAAAGTTATCAACGACGTGCAAGGGGTGGTGCATTTGATCGATGAAGACGCGTGCCAGCGCCCGCCACGAACCGCCGACGCAATAAAGTCCGCGGCCGCCGACCGCATCGAGCCAGGGAACGGTCGACAGGCGTTCGTCCAGAAGCGCGCGCGCTTTCACGCGATCGCCGGCAGACTCCTCCGCCAAGCGCAGGTGGCCCAACGGAAGGGTCGCGAAGGTACCGATCCGGCCGGCATCGAGGCTGACAAGGTCGAGACTGCCGCCGCCGAGATCGGCCAATGCACCGTCGGCAAGCGGCGACCCGTTGAGCACGCCCACGGCGGCAAGCCGGGCCTCCTCCGCGCCGGAAAGCACGTGGACGTGGACGCCGCAAGTCTGCTCGACCCGCTCAACGAAGGAAACGCCGTCGGACGCGTCGCGAACCGCGGCCGTGGCCACTAGTTCAAGGTGCTCTACCCCCATTGCGAGTGCGAGAGAGGCGAACCGGCGCAGCGCGCGCAAGGCTCGATCGACGCCGGCCGCGCTTAGTTTCCCGCTCTGGCTCAGGCCTTCGCCCAAGCGGCATTCCGCCTTTTCGTTGAAGATCGGGATCGGCAACCGGCTCGGGACTTCGTAGACGACAAGGCGGACCGTATTCGAGCCGATGTCGACGACGCCGACACGGCCCTGATCTTGCTCCTCGCGACCAGGACGCTTGCCGGCCTTGCGTTGCCGGCCGCCGCGAAGGGCCAGAGGACGCGCCGAAAGAACGGTCGAACCCGCGTCTTGAAGCGGATCAGGGCTGGCAGGCATGACGGTGCTCGCGAATGGCAGCAGCCAACGGCATCTCCGATCCCGATCGGAAGGGGCGGACGAATGCCCGCCGCGGCAGCAGACTGAAGACAACTGCCAAACGAGTGTTTACCATACCCGAGGCAAGAAGGGGATCGAGGAGATGTTCAGAACGGCAGAACTCGGCAGTTCGCTTTCCAAGGAGGAATTTCACGAAATCGAGCCCGTGCTGCGCTCGGATCTTCTGGCTGTACAGCATGAGCTGCGACTCTCGGGCAAGTTTCCCGTCATCATCGTGTTCGCCGGCGTCGACGGTGCTGGCAAGAGCGAGACCGTCAATCTCCTCAACGAATGGATGGATCCGCGCTGGCTGGTCACGCGCGCCTACGGCCAGGCCTCCGATGAGATGGCCGAGCGGCCGGAGTACTGGCGCTACTGGCGCGATCTGCCGGCGAGGGGCCGGGTCGGGCTGTTCCTGTCAAGCTGGTACTCTCGTCCGCTCCTCGACCGCGTCTATGGACGCACCAGCGAGGCCGAGTACGACGAGGCGCTCGACCGAATCATCGCATTCGAGAAATGCCTCGCCGATGACGGCGCGCTGATCATGAAGTTCTGGATGCATCTCGGCCGAGATGCCCAAAAAACACGCCTCAAGGCACTGCAGAAGGACCCCTTGACTCGCTGGCGGGTGACGCAGACGGATTGGGACCATTGGCACCTTTACGACACCTTCGTGACCGCCGCCGAGCGCATCATCATGCGCACATCGACGCACAAGTCGCTGTGGCAGATCGTTGAGGGAGTCGATAAGCGCTACCGCAGCGTCACCGTCGGCACGGCGATCCTGGACGCGATCCGCACGCACATCAACCAAGCGGAGGTGCACAAGAAGCTGCGCACCGAACTCGCGGCCGCGCAGCAAGCGTGTGCACTCATGCCAATGGCGACCAATTCGGCCGGTGACCAGGGCGGCGAGCTGACGGCCATGGGGACAACGGCGGCACCGCCACGGACAAGCAAGGTGCGCCGGCTGACCGTTCTCGACCGGCTCGACATGTCCGTCGCCTGCGACAAACGCAGCTACCGCAAGAAGCGGGAGGAATACCAGGGCAAGCTGAACCTGAGCTGCCGGACCGCCAAGAAACTGGGGCTTTCAACGATCCTGGTGTTCGAGGGTTGGGATGCCGCGGGCAAGGGCGGCGCCGTGCGGCGCATCACCGAGGCGCTGGATGCGCGCGATTATCAGGTCATCCCGATCGCTGCCCCCACCGACGAGGAACGGGCCAAGCACTATCTGTGGCGCTTCTGGCGGCACCTGTCGCGGGCCGGCCGGCTGACAATCTTCGACCGCAGCTGGTACGGCCGGGTGCTGGTCGAACGGGTCGAAGGATTTGCCGCCGAGGACGAATGGAAGCGGGCCTACGCCGAAATCAACGATTTTGAGGATCAGCTCGTCCATCACGGGATCGTCTTGTGCAAATTCTGGATCCATATCACCAATGAAGAGCAGCTGGCGCGGTTCAAGGCACGGGAGAGCACGGCCTACAAGCAGTGGAAATTGACCGACGAGGATTGGCGCAATCGCGAGCAGTGGGGCCTGTACGAGGAAGCGGTCAACGACATGGTTGAACGCACCAGTACCCAGCAGGCGCCATGGACGCTGGTCGAGGGCAACGACAAGCTGTTCACGCGCATCAAGGTGCTTTCGACGGTGTGCGAGGCCCTCAACGCCGGGATCGAACGGGCGCAGAAGGCCGGCGCCGCCGCACTGCAAGCGAACTTGGAGAAGTCGGCATGAGCACGCCCGCGGCTGCAGGCGCGGCGGCTTCGGTTGAAGACCAAGACGGTTCGAGCGCTGCCGTAGCCGCTTCGGCTGCAGACGGCGCCAAGACAGCGCCGTTGCCGGGCGAGCCGGACGCCGCTGCCGTCGAGGCAAGCTGGCCGGCCGCGCAGAAAACGCAAGGGCAAAGCGATCTCAAGACGCCAGAGCTTTACCTCAACCGTGAGTTGACGTGGCTCAAGTTCAATTTTCGCGTCCTGAACGAAGGCCGCGACCGGCGCACGCCGCTGTTGGAGCGGATCAAGTTCCTGGCCATCGCCGCTTCCAATATGGACGAGTTTTTCATGAAGCGGATCGGCGGCTTGAAGCAGCAGATCGGCGCCGGCGTCCATAAGCTCACCGTCGACGGCAGGACTCCGGGCCAGCAACTGGAAGAATGCCGGATCGTGATGGCGGAGTTCCGCCGGCAGCAGCGGGAAACCTTCGTCGATGTGCTGCGCGATCTGAAGCAGCAGAACATCCGCGTCATTCCCTTCGCGCGGCTGTCGCGGGAAGAGCAGGCGGCGGTTCGTGAGCACTATTACGAGAACATCTTTCCGCTCGTGACGCCACTCGCGATGGATCCTGCGCATCCGTTTCCGTTCATCTCGAACCTGTCGCTCAATCTTCTCGTCACGCTGCGCTTCCCGCACGAAACCCGGCTCACGATGGCGCGCGTCAAGGTACCGGTGGGCGGCGGCGTCCCGCGGCTTTTGCGCGTCGGCACCGCCAACCACTTCGTGCTGCTGGAAGACGTCATGCGCAACTGCCTGCAAGACCTCTTTCCGGGCATGGAGATTGAATCGACGGAACTTTTCCGCGTCACCCGCAATGCGAACACCCTGCGCGGCGAGGAGCAGGCTGATGACCTGGTGGCGATGATCGAAGCCGAGCTGCGTGACCGCAAGTTTGCGCCGATCGTCCGCCTTGAGGTCGAGCAGGGGATCGACCCCAATCACCGCGGCATGCTTGCCGCCGAGCTCGGCCTCGACGAGGAACTCGACGTCTACGAGACCGATGTGATGATGAGCATGCGCGATCTGTTCGAGATCGCCCGGCTCGACGTTCCCTCGCTGCATGACACGCCGCATCACCCGATCGACAACGTTCTCCTGCAAGATCGCGACAACATCTTCCACATCATCCGCGAGAGCGGCCCCATTCTCCTGCACCATCCTTACGAGTCGTTCGCCACCTCGGTCGTTCGCTACGTGCAGGAGGCGGCTGAGGACCCGAAGGTGCTGGCGATCAAGATGACGCTCTACCGCACCTCGGCCGACACGCTGATCATCGACCGGCTGATCGATGCCGCCCACAACGGCAAGCAGGTCGCGGTCGTGGTCGAACTCAAGGCCCGCTTCGACGAGGCGGCCAACCTGCGCTGGGCCAACCGCCTGGAGGAGGCGGGGATCCATGTCACCTACGGCGTGCTGGGCTTGAAGACACACTGCAAGCTGATCCTGGTCGTCCGGCGGGACTACAACGGCCTGCGCCGCTACTGCCACATCGGGACCGGCAACTACCATGCCGGCACCGCGCGCCTCTATTGCGACCTCGGCATGCTCACCTGCGACAAGGAAGTCGGCCTCGATCTGACCGAGCTGTTCAACTACCTGACAACCGGCTGCCGGCCGGCGCGCGCCTACCGCAAGATCCTCGCCGCGCCGAACCTGATGAAGAAGATGCTGCTGGCCAAGGTCGAGCGCGAAATCGGCCACCAGGCCGCCGGCACACCGGGCCTGATCCGCTTCAAGTGCAACGCGCTCGAAGATGCCGACATGGTCGAGGCGCTCTATCGGGCCAGCCGTAGCGGCGTTAAGGTTGAGCTGATCGTGCGCGACACCTGCCGGCTTCGCCCTGGGATCGGCGGCGTCTCGGAGACCATCTCGGTCATCAGCATCGTCGGCCGCTTTCTTGAGCACACGCGCATCTATTATTTCCACAACGCCGGCGAGGAGGAATACTTCATCGGCTCGGCCGATTTGATGTCGCGCAACCTTGAGAGCAGGGTCGAGGTGGTTGTGCCGGTGGAGCACCCTGGGTTGCGGCGCGAGCTGCATGCGGTTCTGGAAACGCAGCTCAACGACAAGCGCAGCGCCTGGGAAATGAACGCCGACGGCAGCTACACACAGCGCCGGCCGCGGCCCGGCCACAAGGACCGGTCATGCCAGGAAGCCCTGATCGAGGCGGCCTATCTCAGGGCCGAGCGTGCCAAGCGCCTGCGCAAGGTGAAGCCGCGGGCGTTTGCGCGCAGGGGACCGAAGCCGCCGTCGTAGCGCCAAGCGGTTAGCACGGCGGCACCAGCCTCAGCACAACAACAACAAACAGCGGGAAAAGGGGTTGCTGCGATGAAGACGGTCTATCTCTTTCGCCATGCCAAGTCATCGTGGGCGGACGAGGCCTTGGACGATTTCGACCGCCCGCTCGCCAAGCGCGGCCGCCGCGCTGCCGAGGCGATGGCGCACTATGTGGCGAAGAAGGCCATGACCCCACAGCAGATCCTCTGTTCGCCGGCCAAGCGCACGCGGCAGACGCTCGAATGCCTGCAGGAAATCATCGATGCCTCGGTGCCGACCCGGTTCGAGAAGCAGATCTACATGGCGAGTGCTGCAACGCTGTTGCGCCGCCTGCGCCGGGCGAGTGACGACCTCGATTCCGTGATGCTGGTCGGCCATAATCCGGGGCTCGAGCAGTTGGCAGGCATGCTGGCCCACGGCGGCGACCTCGCTGCGCACCGGCTGGTCGCCAACGGCTTCACGGCCGGGGCCCTGGCGGTGGTCGAAGCCGATGTCGAGCACTGGGCGGAGCTGCGCCAGGGCTGCGGCCGGCTCAAGGCCTTCATCCGGCCGAAGGACCTGCTGCGCGACGCCGGCGCGCTCCACGACGAAGGCCGTTCGCACGATCCGCTGTGAGGGGAGGGACCTTTTGAGCAACCGGCGACATAGTTGACACTATGGACCGGAGACATGGTTGACAGTCTC
>JARSSM010000022.1 GCA_029624735.1 Defluviicoccus sp.
GGCGCGAACGGCATCATACGATGCCGCACGAAGGGGGCATCCACCCCATCAGTTCTGCGGACCCGTGATCAGGCAGCGGCGATCGCCATCCCCCCCGCGCGCAGACGCGGTAGCGTCGCCTCCAGCCAATGGGCGATCCGCTCGGCGACCATCTCCCAATGGTGATCGAGCATCATCGCGTGGCCGACATCGGGGAAGATGGTCGGCTCGGTGCGGTACGTCCACGCCGTCGCCATGACCGCGCCCGGATGGATGAAGGCGTCCCGTTCGGCGCCCACCACCAGCATCGGCATGTTGCCCGGCGAGCGCGACGGCGGCAGGCCCAAGCCCCACATGTCAAGCACGACCAGCGGCGATTCCGGCACCATCCGCGGCACCATCCGGTACAGCACCTCGGCCGGCGTATCATCGGAGAACAGCCAGCGGCGGATATTTTCGATATCGACCGGCGCGGTCGGCCCCAGCATCTGCACGGCGGTGAGTTCCGCCAACAGAAGGGGCTGTGTCAGCACCATGTTGAGCCAGCAACCAAACAGGCCGTACGGCGGACCGGAAGCCATCAACACCACGCCCGGAACCGGGTTGGTGTGCATGTACTTCTGCACGACGACACCGCCCATCGAATGGCCGATCAGCACCGGCGGCGTGCCGATCCGCGCCACCGCCGCTTCGACGTCGGCAACGTAGTGCTTGAGCCGCGTCAGCAGCCGTTGCTCACCGCCTTCGCTCTCGCCGTGGCCACGCAGGCTCAACGCGTAGGCGGTGTACCCTTGCGCTGCGAAATACGGCAGGAAGTGCGGCTCCCACACCCAGGCGCCGGCATAGGCACCGTGCACGAACAGCAGCGGCGGTCGTTGCGCCGGGCCCTCGGGCCGATGGCAGATCAATTCCAGATGCATCGCACACCCTCCTGTCGCAGACCTCATCGCACGGGTCGGCAAGGTCCGCGCCGGTCATTCGCCCCGGAAAACTGGGCTCCTCCGCTCGCGAAAGGCGGTAATGCCCTCGCGATAGTCGGCACTCGCCCACACCCGTCGCCTGAGCCGCTGCATCTCCTCAACCGTGCGCGGGCTCAAGGCCACGACATCGGCAAGGATCCGCAGCTCTTCCTTCATGGTCGCAATCGCGAGCGGCGCCAGGGCGGCAATCCTGACGGCGAGATCAATCGTGAAACGCTCGATTTCATCAGCGGCGACGATATGGTTGATGATGCCGAGCGCGTGGGCCCGGTCAGCACTGACAGGCTGGGCGGTAAACGCCATCTCCTTGACGATCCCGATCGGCAAGCGCCGGGTCAAGGCGATCAGGCCGGAAACGTTGTAGACGAGGCCGAGCTTGGCCGGCGTGATGGTGAAACTGACGTTGGCGGTCGCAACGATGAGGTCCGAGACCATTGCGAGCTCGCACGCCGCGCCGAACACACCACCTTCGAGAAGCGCAATCACCGGCGCCGGAAACGCCTCGACGGCGCGGGCCAGGGTGCGGATCCCGTCGCTCGAACCGAGCGCATCGACCTCGACATCGCCAAGCTCGGTGATATCGTAGCCCGCGGACCAGACCTTGGTTCCTCGTGCTGCCCGCAGGATGACGGCACGCGCGCCCTGAGCCTTGAAGTCGGCGAGCGCCGCCACGGCATCCGCGGTCAGGGCGCGGCTCAACGCGTTGCGCTTCGCCGGATCGTTCATCGTCAGCGTGCCGACGCCGTCTTTGAACTCGGTAAGGATGAGCGACATGCCGCGGCCTCCGGACGTGAGCGGTGAGGAATGCTGCACCCGCGATATGTACGCCCATCTTATCGGTGAGCGCAAAGCCCTTCAGCAGATGCGCGGCAATTGATCGCCGGCCAGCCAATCGACGATGCGGTGGCCGCCGAAGCTGGTTTGCATCTGCACGAAGTGGCGGCTGTCCTCAACCACGGTGCCGATCCGCGCCGCGTCGCGGCCCAACGGGTGCGCCCGCATGACGGCGAGCAGGCGGTCGGCATCCTTGGCGGCACAGAACGCGACCAGCTTGCCCTCGTTGGCAACATAGAGCGGATCGAGGCCCAGGAGTTCGCAAGCGCCGCGCACCGCGGGCGCAACCGGAATCGCATCCTCGTTCAAGGCGATGCCGACCTCCGATTGCTGCGCGATCTCGTTCAGGAGTGCCGCCAACCCGCCGCGGGTCGGATCGCGCATGGCGTGGATGCCCGGTACGGCCTCGACCATGCGGGCGACTAAGTCGTGCAGCGAGGCGCAATCGGAAAGGAGCTCGGTCTCGAAGGCAAGGCTCTCGCGCTTGGACAGCACCGCCACGCCGTGATCGCCGATGGAACCGCTCAGCAGCACGGCATCGCCGGGGCGCGCCCGCTCCGCCGAAATTTCGACGCCCACCGGCACGACACCAACGCCGGTGGTGGTGATGAAGATGCCATCGCCCTTGCCGCGCTCGACCACCTTGGTGTCGCCGGTGACGATCGCGACGCCAGCAGCCTTGGCCGCCGCCGCCATCGAGGCGACGATCGCCTTCAGATCGGCGAGCGGAAAGCCCTCCTCGATGATCATCGCGACGGCCAGATAAAGGGGACGCGCGCCTGCCATGGCGATGTCGTTGATCGTTCCATGCACAGCCAAGCAGCCGATGTCGCCGCCAGGGAAGAACAACGGCGCGATGACGAAGCCGTCCGTGGTCATGACGAGGCGGCCGGCGCCGACCTCGAAGCAGGCCTGATCGTTGCGGCGCGCGAGAAACGGATTGTCGAAGCTGGTCTCGAACAGTTCCTCGATCAACTGCGCCATGGCGCGACCGCCGGAGCCGTGCCAGAGCTCGATGCGCCCGTGCCGGTAGTCAAGCCCGCCTGCCATCCGCCTTCGCTCGTCGCTCATCGCCCTAGCTCGCGTCGGCCAAGGCAGGGGCCATGGCGGGACGGGCACGGCCAAACGTATAGTAGGCCGCGCAAGCTCCTTCGGAGGAGACCATACACGAGCCGATCGGATTCTCCGGCGTGCAGACGGTCGCAAATAGCTTGCACTCGACCGGTTCGCGGATCCCGCGCAACACAGCCCCACACTCGCACGCCTTGTTGTCGGCAATTGCGGCGGTCTTGAGGACGAAGCGCTTCTCGGCATCGAACGCGGCGTAAGGGGCGCGGATCTTGAGCGCGCTGCGATCGAGCCATCCCAGGCCCCGCCACTCGAAGCTGTCGCGCAGCTCGAACACGTCGGCCATCAACGCCTGCGCCTTGGTGTTGCCGTCGCGAGTGACGACGCGGGTGTACTCGTTCTCGACCTCGCAGCGGCCGTCATTGAGCTGGCGGACCAGCATCAAGATTGCCTGCATGACGTCCAACGGCTCGAAGCCGGCGATCACCACCGGACGGCGGTGGTTGCGCACGAAGGCCTCGAACGGCCGATAGCCGATCACCGCGCTCACGTGCGCCGGGCCGACGAAGCCATCGAGCCGCGGCGCCTCCGCCGATGCCTGGTCGGAGGCACTTGCAAGGATGCTCGTGATGGCGGGTGGCGTGAGCACGTGATTACAGTGGACGCTGAAGTTGCTCAAGGCCTCTGCCTTCGCCTGCTTGAGCACGATCGCCGTCGGCGGCGTGGTCGTCTCGAAGCCGATCGCGAAGAACACCACCTCGCGGCCGGGATTGGCCCGCGCGCAGGCGAGTGCATCCATGGCAGAGTAAACCATGCGCACATCCGCGCCCTCCGCTTTGGCCTTCAGGAGCGTCATCCGCTCCGGACCAGGCACGCGCATCAGATCGCCGTAAGTCAGGAGGATGACGCCGTGCTCGCGCGCGAGCTGCAACGCGTGGTCGATGCGGCCCATCGGCAGGACACAGACCGGACAGCCCGGCCCGTGCACCATCTTCACATTGGCGGGCAAAAGGTCCTGAACACCGTAGCGAAAGATGGCGTGGGTGTGGCCGCCGCAGAACTCCATCAGTTGGTAGGTGCGCCCGGTATCGGCAGCGGCGGCAATGCCCTCGGCGAGGCGGGCAGCCAGCGTGCGGTCGCGGAACTCATCGATGAAGCGGACGGTGCTCACGGCACGGCTTCCTCCGCCTCAGCCGGATCGAGCATTCCGGCCTCCGCGAACAGGGCGAGCGTCGCTTGCGCCTCCTCTGGTTCCAGCCGCGAGAGCGCGAAGCCGACGTGGAGGATGACGTAATCGCCGACCTTGACGTCATCGACGAGGCAGAGGTTGACGACCTTGGTAATGCCGCCGACTTCCGCCCGCGCAAGGCCGTCATCCAGCAACGCCGTGATCCGTGCCGGTACCGCAAGACACATACCGCTATCCTTTCGCCATCGCCGCCACCCACGCCTGGCCGAGGCTGATCGCACCGTCGCCCGGCGACAGTTGAATAGGTCGCAGGGGTTCAATGTCCCGTTCGTGGAGCCCCGCAACCAGACCTTGGGTCAGGAAGCGGTTGAAGAAGCAGCCGCCGGAAAGCACGACGCGACGAATGCCGGTCGCCGCGGCTGCCTCCGCCACCCACGCCGCCATGCCCGCCACCAGCGTACCGTGAAAGAGATCGGCGCCGTCCTCAGCCGGCAGATCGACCAGCCGCGCCAACAGCGGCTTGAAGTCGAGTACCCCGTCGGCCAGCCGCCACCCGGAAGGTTCCGCCCGGGGCCTGCGCACCAGCCGCTCAAGCGCCATCGGCGCCTCACCTTCGAACGCCGCGATCGGTTTGATGCCCAAGAGCCCGCAGGCGGCATCGAACAGCCGCCCGCAGCTCGACGTCGGTGGGCAATTGACGCTGCGTGCCAGCATCTGGGCGACGACGCCGGCGCCCGGCAAAGCCTCGTAGCGGGTGCTGATTTCCTCGCTCCGCCCCAGGGCGTGCAGGACTGCCGCCCCCATCCGCCAAGGTTCGCGCGCCGCCCTGTCGCCGCCCGGCTGCGGCAGCAGCGCAAGATGGCCTAGGCGCCGGCAGCCAGCGGCATCGACGCGCAACAACTCGCCACCCCAGGAATCGCGATCGGGGCCGAGGCCGAAGCCGTCGAGGCTCAAGCCCAGCACCGGCGTCTCGCAGCCGTGCTCCGCCATCACCGCCGCCACGTGGGCGTGGTGATGCTGAACGGCGGTGGCCTCGATGCCGAGCCGCCCGGCCAGGGCGACCGCGTAGCGGGTGGAATGGAAGTTCGGATGCAGGTCGTGGGCGACCTGTGCGACCTGCGCGCGGTTCCGTGCCAACAGCGCTTCGGCTGCGGCCTCGAACGCGAGCACCGCCGGCACGGTCGCCAGATCGCCGAAGTCGGCGGTCACGAGCGCTTGGGAGCCGTCCGCCAGGCACAGCGTGTTCTTGAGGAAGGCGCCGACCCCCAGGACCGGCGGCACGGGCCGCGGCAGGGCGATCACGGCCGCGATCGTGTCGGACAGCGGCGCTGCGCACGCCATCGCCATAGCGCTAGACACCGGGCAGGGTCGCCGGGATGGTGCGCAGCGCAAACCAGGCATGCCGCCGCTCAAGCCATTGGTACCACTCGGCTAAGCCGTCGCCGCGGGTCGCCGAGACGGCAATCGCGTCGATCCCGGGATTGACTTGGCGTGCGTAGGTGAGGCAGCGCTCGACGTCGAACGCCACATGCGCCAGCAGGTCGACCTTGGTCAGCAACAGGAGATCGGCGGAGTAGAACATGGCCGGATACTTGAGCGGCTTTTCTTCGCCCTCGGTGACCGACAGCAGCACCACCTTGTGCGCTTCACCCAGATCAAAGCCGGCAGGGCAGACGAGATTGCCAACGTTCTCAATGAACAGCAGCGAATCCTCAGCCGGTGAAAGCCGCTGATAGGCATCGCCGATCATGCGCGCGTCGAGGTGGCACATCGCGCCGGTGTTGATCTGCAGCGCGCGCACGCCGGTGGCGCGGATCCGCTCGGCATCCATGCTCGTCTGCTGGTCGCCTTCGATCACCGCCAGCGGCCGCTGCCCGCGCAGGTCCAAGATGGTCTTGACGAGCAGCGTCGTCTTGCCCGACCCCGGCGACGAAACGAGGTTGAGGGCAAAGATGTTGCGGCGCTTGAACGCTTGGCGGTTCGCGGCGGCGAGCCGGCTGTTTGCTTCCAGCAGGTCGCGCTCAAGCCGGATCAGGCGGCCGGCGCCGCCCTTCACTTCCGCCAGCCCAACCGGGGCTTGGGAATAGTCGAGCGTCTCGCCCGCTGCCGGATGATGGGGATGAACGTGGCCGTGCGCGTGCCCGTGCGGATGGTGGTGGTCGTGCTCATGGTCATGCGCATGCGAGTGGGCATGGTCGTGCCCATGGCCGTGCGTATGCGGGTGGCGGTGGGCATCGGCCGTTGTGGTCGCCGGTTCCGCGGCCCCACCCGCCTCTGCTGACGCAGCCCGATCCGGTCCGATTCCGCATCCGCAGACCGTACACATCACTCTACCTCGAGTTCCGTAACCCGCATCTCATCGCCGCCGCTGATCTGCAGCTCGTAGGTGCCGCACTGCGGGCAAGGCGCATAGCGCTCGGCGATGCAGACGGTTTCGCCACAGTTGAGGCACCACGCCTGACCGGTGAGGCGCACGACATCGAGCCGGGCATTTTCCGCCAGCGTGCCGCGGGTGACGACGGTGAAGCAGAAATCAAGCGCGTCTGGCGCAACACACGAAAAGGCGCCGAGCTCAAGCCGCACGGCCTTGACGCGCCTGAAGTGACGCGCCTGCGCTTCACTCGAAAGGACGCCGAGCAGGCTCTCGCAAAGCGAGAGTTCGTGCATCCTACTCCTCCCAGCTTGACGGGCGCTCTCGTTCCGGCGCCAGCCCCAGGCCGGCGCCGCGCTCATTGGGCGGCCCGCTTGTTGCCGGCAGTTTAGCGCGTTTCGCCAGCCAAGGCTCTCTCTTTATGTGCAGCCGGTCGGCGCCGCCTTTGATTCGTCCCGTGCCAGCGCTACGGCCGTTCGCCGACGTGCTCGAGGATCACGGTCGCCAACGGCGGCAACGTCAGCGACAGCGCGTACGGGCGACCATGCATTGGCTCGTCGACCGTCGTCACGCCGCCCTCATTGCCGATGTTGGCACCACCGTACTTTTCGGAGTCGGTATTGACCCGTTCGGCGTAGAAGCCCGGCACCGGCACGCCGACGCGATAATTTCGCCGCGCCACCGGCGTGAAGTGGGCGACGACGACGACCGTACCACTTCCGTCGCGGGATTGGCGCACAAACGACACCACGCCTTGATCGGCATCGTTGCAATCGATCCAGGAGAACCCGTCCGCCTCGCAGTCGAGCTCATGGAGCGCCTTCGCCGACCGGTACAGGTTGTTGAGATCGCGCACCAGGTTCTGAATGCCACCATGCAGGGGCTCGCCGGCGACGTGCCAGTCGAGGCTGATGTCAGAATTCCATTCGCGTTCCTGAGCGAACTCGTCGCCCATGAACAAGAGCTTCTTGCCGGGATGGCCATAGAAAAAGCCGTAGTAGGCGCGGAGATTGGCGAACCGTTGCCAACGGTCGCCCGGCATCTTGTGCAGCATCGAGCCGCGGCCGTAGGCGACATCGGTGTAGGAAAGCGGGAGGATGGCGTTCTCGTCGAACACCTTGGCGGCGCCGTGGATCAGTTCGTCGTGGTAGTACTTCCGATGCACGGGGTTGCGCGACATGTAGCGGAGCGTGTCGCGCTTCCAGTCCAGGTTCCACCGGAAGCCGAAGCCAAGGCCGCCCAGGAAAGTCGGGTGTGACAGCCGCTGCCAGCCCGAGTTGTCCTCGCCGATCGTAAAGATGCCCTTATAGCGTTCGTACGCCTTCTCGTTCAGCCGGCGCAGGAAATCGACCGCTTCCAGGTTTTCGTGACCGCCGAACCGGTTGGCGGTCCACTCGCCGCGATGGCGGCCGTAGTCAAGATAAAGCATCGCCGGCAGCGACGACACGCACAGGCCGTCGATGTGATAATGCTCCATCCAGAACAGCGCATTGCTGATCAGGTAGTTGCTGACCTCCCGCCGGCCGTAATCGTAGTTGAGCGTGTTGGTCGCCGGATGCTTTCGCCGCTGCGGATCCGGGTGCTCGTAGAGGTGCGTGCCATCGAAGCTACGCAGGCCGTGTGGATCGTCCGAGAAGTGGTTCGGGACCCAATCGAGGATGACGCCGATGCCGACCTGGTGGCAGCGGTCGACAAAATACTGGAGGTCAGCCGGCGTGCCCCAACGGCTGGTCGGGGCATAGGGAACGAACGGCTGGAAGCCGAGCGAGGCATCGAAATCGAACTCGTTGATGGGCAGCAGTTCGACATGGGTAAAGGCCATGTAGTCGAGGTAGCCCACCAGCTCGTCGGCCAGCTCACGATAGGTGAACGGCCGGTTGCCTTCCTCGGGTCTGCGCCGCCAGGAGCCGATATGCAGCTGGTACACGGAGATCGGGCGCCGGCGCGGATCCTCCGTGCTGCGCTTTTGCATCCACTCCCTGTCACGCCAGGCATGGCGGCTGAGATCGCAGGCAATCGCCGCCGATCCCGGTGACGGCTCGACGAAAAAGGCATACGGGTCGCACTTGTCGGGCAGGCGGACGCCGGTCGGGGTCTTGATCTCGTACTTGTAGAGCTCGCCCGCACCAACACCGGGGATGAAGATCTCCCAAACGCCGCAGTCATGCCGGAGCCGCATGCCATGCCGGCGGCCGTCCCAATCGTTGAAGCTGGCGATCACGCTGACCCGCACCGCGTTCGGTGCCCAGACGGCGAAGGCGAGGCCGGCAACACCATCGAGCGTCAGGGGGTGAGCGCCGAGCAGGTCGTAGCTGCGGAAATGATCGCCCTCGGCCAGAAGCTGGACGTCCTCATCTGACAGAACCGGCGGGAAGCGGTAAGGATCGTCGATGTCGACGCGGCCGTTCGCGGTCTCAAGGCGCAGACGATAAGCAAAGGGGGTCGAACGGCGATCGATGGCGGCGGCGAACAGCCCTTCCTCGCGCACCCGCTCAAGCGTGGCCACCACCTCGCCGGTTGCCCGATCCACGACCGCAACGCTCTTTGCCTGCGGCAGAAAGGCGCGCAGCACAAGCCGGCCGCTGGGCTGCACGGTGTGCAGACCGAGGAAGGCGAACGGGTCCCGATGGTCGGCCGAAAGGATGGCCGCGGCGTCGCCGTCGGGCGCCAATTCAGCCGGCGACAAAGGCGGCAGTTTGGGCGCGGCTGGTGCAGCCGATGCCGGTACAGCTGATGGAGCCGGCGCTGGTGCAGCCTTCGCGGCAGGAGCCGGTACTGCGGTCGCAGCTGGAGCTGACGCTGTCTTCGCCGCCGGAGCGGACGGTGCGACCACCGAGGCTGATGGCGCAGGCGCTGCCTTCGCAGCAGGAGCTGACGCCGTGCTCGCAGCCGGGACCGGTGGCGCGGGCGGGGTCGGCGCTGGTGCTGCCTTCGCAGCAGGAGTTGGCGCTGCCTTCGCAGCAGGAGCTGACGCCGTCGTCGCAGCAGGAGCTGACGGCGCGACCACCGAGGCTGATGGCGCCACCGCCGGAGCCGGTGATGCGGCAGGAAGCGGTTTCTGCGCGGCCTGTGGCGCCGCCTTGGCCGGGCCGGCCGCTTCGACCCTCGGCGCCGGTGCAGGCGCCGCAGGCTTGGCTTCAGGCTTGGGCCCGGGTGCGGCTTCAGCCATGGGCGCAGGTTTCGATTCGGGCTTGGGGCTTGTCGAGGCGGGCGCAGCGGGAGCCTTCATCGCGGGCTCGTTCGACGACGGCGCAGCCACTTTCGGCGCGGCAGCCGCCGGTGTGGCCGGAACCGCTGACGCCGGAACTGTTGGCGCCGGGGCCACTGGCGCAAGCGCTGCTGGCGCCGGCGAGGACACCACGTTGCCCGCAGCTGCGGCCGGTCCGGCCGAGCTCTTGCTGGCGCTGCTCGTGCTCGCGTCGGCACCTGCCTTTGTGCCCGCCTTGTTGTCTGCCGCTTCGCCCGATCGTCCCTTAATCGCCATCAATCGCACCCTAATCTCGGTTTTCATTCGACCGCGGTCGCCACCGGTCGGCGCCAGGACAGAACAAGGCGAGCCAAGCCGGCCGCACTGACAGCCGCACACCAAAAGGCGCCTCGACCCGCGGCGCCTAAGGCATCCCGCCGGCTATGGCCCGTATGGCAGTCGTCTGCTTTTAGCCCGGAAGCGCGCTGGTTGTGAAGACCGTTGGCCCGAAGTATGCGTGCCGAGCCACGCCATGGCCTATACGGCCGTTCCCGGCCGCATAAACCGACTCTTTGAGCCGATCCATGTTTGCGGCTATGGTGGACGGATTCCAAGGCGGCGCGTGGTCGCGGTCAACGGGCGCGCACGTGTGTTGCGCGCACCGCCTGAGGGCAGAGCTGCGTAATTCAGGCGAGCCCCGCGGGTGTTCGCTCAATAAACGTTTTCGAGGCTAAACCAAGACAGGGAGAGTTTCTATGGCAAAAACGGAGGCAACGGCCAAGTCGGCGCCCGATGCAAAGGACTCGGCAGTTCTGGTCGCCGACCAAATCGGGATGGACGTCGATGACTTGGTCAAGAGCTTCTATTTCCACCTCACGTGCACGCTTGCGAAGGACGAATACTCAGCTACCGATCAGGATCGTTACCAGGCGCTGGCGCTGGCAGTACGCGACCGTCTTGTTGGTCGGTGGATTCATACGCAGCAGGCTTACCATCGCGAGAAGGTCAAGCGGATTTGCTATCTGTCGCTTGAGTTCTTGATTGGTCGTGCGATGGGCAACAACGTGATCAATCTGCTGCTAGAGGACAAATGCCGCGAGGCGATGCGCCGCCTCGGCCTTGACTGGGATCAGTTGCGCGACGTCGAAGTCGATGCCGCGCTTGGCAACGGCGGCCTCGGACGACTCGCCGCCTGCTTTCTTGATTCAATGGCGACCTTGCGCCTGCCGGGCATCGGCTACGGCATCCGCTACGACTACGGCGTGTTCAAGCAGTACATCGAGAACGGCTACCAGATCGAGGAGCCGGACAACTGGCTGCGCTTCGGCAACCCCTGGGAGGTGCCACACCCGGAGCTGTCCTTCATCGTCAACTTCGAGGGGCGCGCCGAGCCGCGCACGGTCAACGGCGTCACGCACTGGAACTGGGTCGGCGCGCGGCCGATCGTCGGCATGGCCTTTGACACGCCGATTGTCGGCTACGGCGCCTACAACGTGAATAACCTCCGGTTATGGTCGGCGCGCGCCACGGACGAGTTCCATTTCACCGATTTCAGCCGCGGCTCCTATGTTGAAGCGGTCGAAGACAAGGTGATGGCCGAGAACCTGACCAAGGTTTTGTACCCGAACGACTCCGTCTATGCGGGCCGCGAGTTGCGGCTGCGCCAGCAGTACTTCTTTGTCTCATGCTCGGTGCAGGACATCATCCGCCGCTTCAAGACCGACAACGACAACTGGCTCTCCTTCCCCGACAAGGTCTTCATTCACATGAATGACACGCATCCGGCGCTCGCGGTCGCGGAGCTGATGCGCTTGCTGATGGACAAGGAGGATCTCGACTGGGATATGGCGTGGGAGCTGACGCAGAACTCGACCGGATATACCAACCACACGTTGTTGCCGGAAGCGCTCGAGAAATGGCCGGTCAGCATGTTCGAGCGGCTGCTGCCGCGCCACCTGCAAATCATCTATGAGATCAACAGCCGCTTCATGCGCAAGGTGGCGACCAGCTACCCGACCGATCTCGATCGCCTGCGGCGGATGAGCCTGATCCAGGAGGAGCCGGAGAAGGCGGTGCGGATGGCGCATCTGGCGGTTGTCGGCAGCCGGTCGACCAACGGCGTTGCCGAGATCCACAGCCGCTTGTTGCGCGAAGGCCTGATGCGCGACTTCTCGGACCTCTATCCGGAGCGATTCAACAACAAGACCAACGGCGTCACCCCGCGGCGCTGGCTGTTGAAAGCGAATCCCAAACTCTCATCGCTGATCCGCGAAAAGATCGGCGATGGCTGGATCACCGACCTCGACCAGCTGCGCAAGCTCGAGGCATTTGCCGGCGATGCCGCGTTCTGCAAACAGATCCACACCATCAAGCAGGCAAATAAGGCGGCGCTGGCGGATTTCATCAAGCACGAGCTCGACATCGCGGTCGCGCCCGATTCGGTTTTCCAAGTTCAGGTCAAACGAATCCACGAGTACAAGCGTCAGCTGCTGCAGTGCCTCTACATCATTTCGCTTTACGAGCGCCTGAAGCGGGATCCGTCGCTCGACGTCGTGCCGCAGACGTTCATCTTCGGCGGCAAGGCGGCGCCTGCCTATCAGATGGCGAAGCTGATCATTAAGCTCATCCACCAGATCGCCGGCGTCATCAACTACGATCCCGCGATCAACGGCCGCATCAAGGTCGTCTTCATCCCCGACTATCGGGTGTCGCTGGCGGAAAAGATCATGCCGGCAGCGGACGTCAGCGTGCAGATCTCGACCGCCGGGATGGAAGCGTCCGGCACCGGCAACATGAAGTTTGCCATGAACGGCGCGCTCACGATCGGGACGCTCGATGGCGCCAATATCGAGATCAAGGAAGAGGTTGGCGACGACAACATCTTCATCTTCGGCCTGACCGCCGAAGAGGTCGAGCGTTCGCGTCCGGGTTACAATGCCTATCGCATCTATGAGCAGGATGACGATATCCGCCGCGCGATCGACCTGATCCGCAACGACTTCTTCAGCCTGACCGAGCCCGGCGTGTTTCGCCCCATCGTCGCCAATCTCTTGGAGCACGGTGACTATTATATGAACCTCGCCGACCTGCGCAGCTTCATGACGGCGCAGGAACGCGTCGACCGGGCCTATCGTGACCAGCAAAATTGGAGCCGCATGGCGCTTCTCAACATCGCCCGCACCGGCCGCTTCAGCTCCGATCGAACGATTGCCGAATATGCACGCGACATCTGGAAGGTGCAGTCCGTCGACGTCGCGGCGGCGGCGGCGAAGCCCAACCGCAAGGCGTGAAGCGGGCGCGACGCTTGCGCGGCACGGGCGGGGCGCCTGCATTGCGCCTCGCCCCAACGTCCGCGTGTACGTTTCGCAACAGAGCTTTTCTCGCGTCGCCAAAAAGGTTATGAACGTCGATCGTCTGGGTGCACTGCAGCAACATCGGTGCAGGTTCAGGCGAGCGCCGTCGTAAACGGGCTTCGGCGGCGCGAGGACGGCTCTTGCAACGGTTGCCGGGGAACAGGGTTCCCCCTGCCCCTCGGCGGAAGTCATCGCCTAACCACGTCAAGACACGGTTTCTCATGTTCATTGTCATGGTTTCCTCTGAGCTCGCGCCGGTCGCCAAGGTTGGCGGCCTCGCTGATGTGGTTTTCGGTCTTAGTCGCGAGCTTGAGATACGCGGGCACGCCGTCGAGATCGTTCTGCCCAAGTATGACTGCATGTGGTACGACGAGATCTGGGGTCTGCATAAGATCGCCGATAATCTCAGCGTTCCCTGGCACGGCTCGTCGGTCAACTGCTCAGTCTGGTTTGGCTTCGTCCACGGCCGTAAGTGCTTCTTCATCGAGCCGCATTCCCAGGACAACTTCTTCCAGCGTGGTTCCTTCTACGGTTTCCATGACGATCCGATGCGCTTTGCGTTCTTTTGCAAAGCGACCATGGAGTTCATGCTCAAGTTCGACAAGCGCCCCGATATCATTCACTGCCATGACTGGCAGACGGGCTTGGTGCCGGTGCTCCTGTACGAGATCTACGCGCGCCTCGGCATGGATCGGCAGCGCGTCGTCTACACGATTCACAACTTCAAACATCAAGGCGTGACCGGCGAGGCAGTGCTGTGGGGAACCGGCCTGTGCCGGCCAGAATACTTTTTCCATTACGACCGGCTCCTGGACAACTTCAATCACACCGCCATCAACCTCATGAAGGGCGGCATCGTTTATTCGAACTACGTGGTCACCGTCTCCCCGCATCATTCCTGGGAGGCGCGCTTTACCGATCAGGGCTATGGGCTCGGCCAGACACTCGCGATTCATCACTACAAGTTCGGCGGCATTCTGAACGGCGTCGATTACGACCTCTGGAACCCGGAGACCGATCGCTTCATCCCGTCGCACTTCAACGTCTGGAACGTCGAAGGCAAGTACGCCAACAAGGATGCGCTGCGTGAGCGGCTGTGGCTCCGCAAGGAGTTCAAGCCGATCGTCGCCTACGTGGGTCGCCTCGATGCGCAGAAGGGTGTCCATCTGATCCAGCACGCGCTGTTCCATGCGCTGGAGAAAGGCGCGCAGTTTGTGTTGCTCGGCACCGGCGGCGATCGCGGCATCAACAATCACTTCTGGCACTTGAAGCACTATTTGAACGAGAACGCCGATTGCCATCTGGAGATCGGCTTCAACGAGCAACTGGCGCACCTGATTTACGCCGGCTCCGACCTGATGATCGTGCCGAGCTTGTTCGAGCCATGCGGCTTAACGCAGATGCTGGCCATGCGTTACGGCAGCGTGCCGATCGTGCGCGCCGTTGGCGGCTTGGTTGACACCGTGTTCGACCGCGATCATTCGGACAAGCCGCCGGAACTCCGCTGCGGCTATGTGTTCCACGATGCCGACTTTCCCGCGATCGAGTCGGCGCTCAGCCGCTCCATCGGCCTGTGGTACAATTACCCGAAGGAGTTCCGCCGCCTCGTCACCAACGCGATGGCGATGGACTATTCCTGGGCGCAGTCAGGCACCCACTACCTCAATGTCTACGAACAGGTTCGCTGCAAGTAGGCACGGCGGCCAAGTTCGCTGCAAGGAGGCGCAGCGGCGCGGTCTGATCACGCCGAGGGCGGTTCCTTGGTTTCAGCACCGATGGTCGCGACCGGCGGCGGCGACGAGACGGTTGCCGCTTCGGCCGGCACAGGTGCCTGCACCAGCGCCTCTTTCAGGAACGGCCGCGCCTCGCCGAGATGCCAGGCGGCATCGTCCAGGTCCTTGTGCGTCTTGTACAGCCACGCATCGCCCCAGAAGAAATTGCAGCTCGTCTCGGCGCGCAGGAGGTGCCAGTGCGCGGTATCGAGCAGTCGGCGGACCTCAGGGTCGGTGTCCTTGAACCGTGCCGCCGCGGCCGCCAGGCGGTGGAAATCGGCGCTGACCGCGTGTACACGCGCCATCGTATCGCGCTGCGCCTCGCCGCCCTGCCATTGGGTGAAGTCCCAGCCGTGGTGGTCGCCGGTGTCCCAGGCACCGCGTTCGATCCGGACCCGGCCATGGGCGCCAAAACGGTCGAGGTATTCGGTGATGAAAATCGGCCGCAGGGATGAGTGGCCGGCGCGGATATCGTCGAGCGCGGCGGTGTAGAAATAGCTCCAGAAGTTGGCCTTCGGATTGACGTTGCGGAACCAGCCGCCGTTATCGCCATCGGTCGCGGTCGTGACCAGCGGCGGGAAGTCGCAAAACTTCGTCCGCTCGTGCAATTCGTGGTAGAACCAGCCGTAGTCCATGCCCGAGAGCTGCGCCGCCGACAACTCGCGGTCGCGCACGACAACGACGATCTCTGCACCACCATACTCGCAGACGTGCGGCCGGTATCGCAGCTCCTGCCAACTCATTGACTCGATGGGGCGAACGTATTCGGAGTCGACGAAGACGTACCGATAGCCGGCCTTCTTCAAGTGCGGGATCATCCGCTCATCGAACGCCATCTCCGGCGGCCAGAAGCCTGCGAAATGTGAGCGCCAGAAGATGTGCCGGCCGATCGCCTGCCAACGGGCGATCTGTTCATCCCAATCGGCTTCGGGGGTCAGAGCGAACACGGGATGGTAGTAGCCGGTGCCGAGAATATCAAAAATGCGCTGGTTCTGCAGGAACCACAGCATGGTTCCGCAATCGACGATGCCGTACACCCGCTTCTGGAAGTCAGGATGCGAAAGGGTCTCAAGGAGGGTGCCGGACAGGGATAAGTGAACCCGCGCGACATCCTCGTACCCCCACAGCATCCGCGGCATGCGGTCGTAAGCGAACAGGATCTCCTTCGCTTCCCATGCGTTGGTCGCAAGCAGATCGTCCAGATTGCTGGGTGGCTGATGCATGTTGAGCACCAGTGCATGGAAGATGTCCCGCATCGCTTGCCTCCCCTCGCCCTTGTTTGTCAGTTCGCAACCGCAACAGAACGCTAGCGCGCTTGAACCCTCGGGCGCAATGGTGAAAGCGCAGCCGGCGGCACTGTTTCGGGCGCCAGCCGATCCGCAATCGGGCGCCTTCAGGCGATGCAAACATCAGCCGCCTTGCGAGGTGTTATTTTACCTGCTATAGATGTAGAACTTCATGGTTCTGTAAATCAGGGACTCACGCATGCGTCATTTCCTCCCCGTCGCGGTGCTGGTTACTGCGCTCAGCGTTGCCGGCTGCGCCGCTACGCATACCGCAATTGCGAAACGCGATCTCGACGTTCAGAACAAGATGACCGACACCATCTTCCTCGATCCCGTCGGGCCGGCCCAGCGAACCATTTACGTTCAAGTGCGCAACAGTTCCGATTACACTGAGCTCGACTTGGCCCCGGAGGTTCGTAACGCCATCGAGAGCAAAGGGTACCAGGTGATCGATGATCCTGAGCGCGCCAACTATTGGTTGCAAGTCAATGTGCTGCAGGTCGGCAAGATGGATCCGACCGCGGCCGAGGCCGCTTTCCACGGTGGCTACGGCAGCGTATGGGGTTCGTCGGCGGCGGGAGCGGCGATCGGCGGTGCGGCTTCGCAGAGTTGGACCGGTGGCCTCATTGGCGGCGTGGTCGGTGGTGCCGTAGCGACGGTGGCCGACGCCGTGGTCAAAGATACGACCTACGCCATCATCACCGACGTCCAGGTTTCCGAACGCTCCAAGGTGGCCGTCCGCGAGCACACTCAGCAGCAGCTGACGCAGGGACGGAGCGGCACGCGCAACGTCACCGCGGATGAGACCACTAACATGAAGCGCTACCAGACTAGGGTCATGAGTTCGGCCAACCAAGCCAACCTGGAGTTTGCCGACGCCCTGCCCTACTTGAAGACGGGCATGACGCGTACCGTGGCGGGAATCTTCTGAGGAGGGTGACCGCGGCAGCCAACCCGCGAGAAAGCCGTCGCCGGGGTACCATTTTTCAGGGAACTCCCCCAGAGCGCGGGTTGGCCACGGCGGCCCTTTGCCTATAGACTGTGCCGACAACAAGCACGACGTGCGCGCCGGTGGCCCGGCCGCGCACGATCGGCAAGGGGACGGTCGGCGTGGACAGCACTGCCACAGGTGAGACGCGTCTATCAGGCGCCGGGAGCCCGGGCGCTGACGGGGGGGACGGCGATCGTCGAGAGCCCGGCGTGCCGCGCGCGGCGGAGGCGCCGCCTGCACCTGAATTCCTGCAGCAGGTCGCCGACGAGGTGCGGGCGTGGTTCCCGCGCCAGATCGAGGGCCCCGAGTTGGTCCTGATCGACGTTGATCCGCGCGTCCTGCACGCCTTTTGGAGCCTGCCGCTCGCCCTCGTTCAGGAGACCCGCGCCACGCTTGGCACTGCCGGCGCCACGGCGCCGCTGGTACTGCGCCTTGAAGCCACCGACGTCGATACAGCACCCGTTGACCAGCTTGAGGCTGAGTGCCGCGCTTTTGACGTCGCAGTCTCCGGCCTGCAGAGCCGCAGCTACATCGACATCGAAGCCGCTGCACGGCGTTGGCGGGCCACCTTGGGAATCAAGCGCGGCGACGGAACACTGATCGCGTTTGCGCGCTCGAATGTCGCCACACTGCCTCCGGTTGGTCCCTCGCCGCTGCAAGCCGCCGCCGTCACGGAGTCACCCGGACCGGCGGTTGCGGTTGCGGCTGCGGCTGCGGCTGCGGCTGCGCCACCAGAGACGACTCTCCCGGTATCGACGCCCGCGGCAACAACGTCGGCAGCAACCGCGCCCGCCGCTCAAGCGGAAACCGCTGAGCCGGGGCCGGTTTCAGCGCCGGAGCCGTATTCAGCGCCAGAGCCCGCCTTGGCGTCGGAGACAGCACCGGGCGCCACCGAGACGGCAGCTGAGACGCCCGCTGAGGCTGCCGCCCAGCCGTTCGCGATCGAGGAAATTCTGCCGCTCTCGAGCTTCGTTCTCGGCCGGGGTGGCAATGATGTCGAGCTCGAAGTGACAGCCGAGCTGTACATCCACGGCCGCGTCCAGCCAGGCCGCACGCTCCAGCTGTTCGGCAAGGACATCCGCGTGCGCCCCGACGGTTCCTTCGCCCTGCGCCGGATCCTGCCGAACGACCCAACGGTGCTGACGGTGCTGCTCGCAAGCGAAGAGGCTGGCGATCTGGAAGGGCACAGCTGATGGCAAAGGGGTCCATCGCACTCGTCCTGCACGCACACCTGCCTTTCGTCCGCCATCCGGAATACCCTTCCTTCTTCGAGGAATCCTGGCTGTTCGAGGCGATTACGGACACCTACATCCCGTTGCTACGGGTGTTCGAAGGGCTGGTCGCCGACGGCGTCAAGTTCCGGGTGACGGTCTCGCTGTCGCCGCCACTGCTCGCCATGCTGGCCGATCCCTTCCTGCAGGAGCGCTATCTCGCCCACCTCGGCAAGCTGTCGCGCCTGGGCGACAAGGAGATCCTCCGCAACCACGGCACCCCGAAGCTGACCGAGGTCGCGCGCTTTTACCGGCGCCTGCTTTACGAAACCGAAGACTGGTACGTCGGCCGCTACGGCCGCAATCTGATCGCGGCATTCGCCCGGTTGCAGGACTTAGGTGTCCTGGAGCTCATCACCGCCAACGCCACGCATGGCTTCCTGCCGATCCTGAAGACGCAGCCAAACGCGGTCCGCGCCCAGCTCAAGGTCGGCGCTGAAGCCTACGCCAGCGCCTTCGGCCGGCCGCCGCCGGGCTTCTGGCTGGCCGAATGCGGCTACTATCCGGGGGTCGAGGAGGCGGTAGCGGAAGCCGGCGGTCGGTACTTTTTCAGCGATACGCATGCGATCCTCAACGCCAGCGTCCGGCCGCGGCATGGTTATCTGGCGCCGATCGACTGCGGCAACGGCGTGTGTGCGTTCGGCCGCGATCCCGCTTCCTCGCGCCAGGTGTGGAGCGCTGAAGCAGGCTACCCGGGCGATCCGTGGTACCGAGATTTCTTTCGCGATATAGGCTTCGACCTCGATTTCGAGTACATCCGCCCGTTCATCCTCGACGGCCAGACCCGCGTCTTCACCGGCTTCAAGTACCACCGCATCACCGGGACGACCGATCAGAAGGAGATCTACGAACCAGCGCAAGCCGATGCCCGCGCCGACGCGCACGCGGCTGATTTCCTGCGCCGGCAGATCGAGACGGCAGAGCGATTCCGCCCAGGCATGGACCGCCCGCCGCTGGTGGTCGCGCTCTATGATGCCGAGTTGTTCGGCCACTGGTGGTTCGAGGGGCCGCGCTTCCTCGATCTGTTCATCCGCAAGCTCGTCTATGACCAGACTGTCGTCGACCTCGTCACGCCGTCCGACTATCTGGCCCGCCATCCCGACCCGCAGCGGGCGACGCCTTCGGCTTCCAGTTGGGGCGACCGCGGCTACAGCACCTTCTGGCTCAACCGCGGCAACGACTGGATCTACCGCCACCTGAACGACGCCGCCGCCCGCATGCAGGCGCTGGCCGGCCGCGCGGACGCGCCCGCGCCCGGCTCGCCTGCGCACCGGGCGCTCAACCAAGCGGCGCGTGCGCTTCTGTTGGCGCAGTCGTCCGACTGGCCTTTCATCATGAGGACCGGCACCGCCGTCGACTACGCCTACGGCCGCATCCGCGACCATCTCGCCCGTTTCCACTGGCTCGCCGACGGCATCGAGGCCGGCAGCATCGATCCGGCCAAGCTCGCGGCCTTGGAGGCAATGGACACAATCTTCCCCGATATCGACTATCGCGTGTTCGCTTGAGGTCGGGCTCCCGCATCAGAGCCTTTCAGGCTCGGGTAGAACAACCCTCGGATTTATCGCCTTGAAGCGCGGGAACAGCCTTGCTTCAATCCGCGCGGCCGGCAGCCGCCGCCGATGGTTATTGGCCACCACGCACGTTTGTTTCACAAAGTTCAAGGAGCCCAAGACGTCATGAACGCCTTGCCCGAATACATCGACGGCATCCCCAACATCGCCGGCCGGGAAAAAGACATCGAAGCCGCGGTCAAGGCGGCCGCCAAGAAGGAACTCTATCGGCCGGCGAGCAACATCGACTTTGGCTCGATCCATTCGGCGTTCGCGATCGCCCTGCACATGCACCAGCCGCTGATTCCGGCCGGCGGCGGCGATCTGCACACGGCGGAGGTGATCAGCAACCTCAAGCACATGATGGACAACCAGCACATCGGCGACAATCACAACGCGCCGGTGTTCGCCTGGTGCTACAAGCGCATCGGCGAATTCGTGCCGCAACTGCTGAGTGAGGGCAAGCAACCGCGGGCGATGCTCGAATACTCCGGCACGCTCCTGCACGGCCTGCGCCAGATGGGCTGCCATGACGTCATCGATTCGCTGAAACGGGTCACCTGCGATCCGGCGATCTGGCACTGTGTCGAGTGGCTCGGCTGCCCGTGGGGGCACGCGGTTGCACCGTCGACGCCGGTGCAGGACTTTGCCTGGCACGTCAAGGCGTGGCAGCACCACTTCGCGGCGATCTTCGGCTTGGATGCCGTCGGCCGCGTGCAGGGCTTCTCACCCTCGGAGATGGCCCTGCCCAATCACCCGGACGTCGCCTATGCCTTCGTCAAGACGCTGAAAGACTGCGGCTTCCGCTGGGTGCTGGTGCAGGAGCACACAGTCGAGCAGCCGGCCAACGGCCACGGCCCGGAGAAGAAGCATTTGCCGCACCGGCTCGTCTGCACCAGCTCGACCGGCGAGACGGCGGAAATCATCGCAATCATCAAGACGCAAGGCTCCGACACCAAGCTGGTGGCGCAGATGCAGCCCTACTATGAGGCAAAGAGCCTCGAGCGCTGGGAGCTTGCCGGCAAGTCGGTACCGCCGCTGGTCACCCAGATCGCCGACGGCGAGAACGGCGGCGTGATGATGAACGAATTTCCCGGCAAGTATTGTGATGCCGTCCGCGAATCCTCCCATTCGGCGACGCCGATGATGAACGTCACCGAGTACCTGGAGCACCTCACCGCTGCCGGTATCAAGGTCAAGGATTTCCCGGCCCTGCAGCCGATCTTCCAGAACCGTCTGTGGCAGAAGATGAAGCCGGGCGACGGCCCGGAAGCGCTGGAGAAGGCGATCGCTCAGTGCAAGCAGGAGGACGGCCGCTTCCACATGGAAGGCGGCAGCTGGACCAACAACCTCTCGTGGGTGCACGGCTACGAAAACATCCTGGGCCCGATGGAGAAGCTGTCCTCCCGCTTCAACGAACTCGTCCTGAAACAGAAGAAGCTCAAGACCGACGAGACTCGCTTCCGCAAGGCGCTGTTCCACCTGATGACCGCGGAGACCAGCTGCTACCGCTACTGGGGCCAGGGCATCTGGACCGACTACGGCCGCGAGCTGATCCGCCGCGCCGATGAGATCCTGGCCCACGACTACTGAGCGTCCCTCAAGGATCGAGGCCCCCAAGGTGAAGAGCGCCATCGTCATTACCGGCACCGATACCGACATCGGCAAGACGGTGTTTGCGGCGGCGCTCTGCGAAGCGCTCGGCGGCAGTTACTGGAAGCCGGTTCAGGCGGGCACTCAAGGCGGTACCGACCGCGAGACGGTGCGCCGCCTGACCGGGCTTGGCGAGGAGCGGCTGCCGGCCGAACGCTACGTGCTGGGCCAGCCGCTCTCACCGCACCGCGCCGCCGAGCTCGACGGGATCACGATCGACTTCGAGACACTAACGCCGCTCCCCGCCTCGCGCGGGCCGGGGCCGCTGATCATCGAAGGCGCAGGCGGGCTGATGGTGCCGCTGACGCGGGAACACCTCGTGATCGATCTCATCGGCCGTTGGCAGGCGCCAGTCGTCCTCTGTGCGCGCACGGCGCTCGGCACCATCAACCATTCACTGTTGAGCATCGAAGCGCTGAAGCGGCGCGCGATCCCGATCCTCGGCATCGCCTTTATTGGCGAGGCGATGGCGGATACGGAGCGCACCATCATCGACTTCGCCGGCGTTAAGCGGCTCGGGCGCCTGCCGCGGCTGCCATCCCTTGATCCGGCGAGCCTCAGGGCCGCCTTTGCCGCCAACTTCGTGGCTGCCGATTTCCTGGCTTCCGCCGATGCCTGACCCCCAGAGCCCGATCTGGCATCCGTTTACCCAGCATGCGGTGGCACCGCCCCCGACCCTAATCGCGCGCGGCGAGGGCGCGCGGCTGGTCACGCCCGACGGCCGCCGCATCATCGATGCGATCGCATCCTGGTGGGTCACCTTGCACGGCCACGGCCACCCGCGCATCGCCGCTGCCATCGCGCAGCAGGCGGCCACGCTGGAGCAGGTGATCTTTGCGGGCTTCACGCATGCACCCGCCGAGACCTTGGCGCGCCGCCTGCTGGCCCGCGCGCCAACGGGACTCGCGGTCGCCTTCTTCTCCGACTCCGGATCAACCGCGGTCGAGGTCGCGGTCAAGATGGCGGTCGGCTTCTGGCATCACCGCGGCGAACGGCGCACCCGTATCGTCGCGCTGGAGGACGGCTACCACGGCGATACCTTCGGCGCCATGGCCTGCGGCGAGCGCGGCCTGTTCACCGAGCCCTACTGGCCAATGCTGTTCGAGGTCGAGCGGCTGCCGTTTCCGCGCGCCGGCGCCGAACAGGTAACGATCGACGCCTTTGCAGAGCTCCTGCGCCAGTCCGGCAGCACCGTTGCTGCCCTGATCCTCGAGCCGCTCGTGCTCGGCGCCGGCGGCATGCGCATGTATCCGCCCTGGGTGCTAAAGGCGCTCGCCGATCTCTGCCGCCAGCAGGGCGTGCTGCTGATCGCCGATGAGGTGATGACCGGCTTCGGCCGCACCGGCACCTTCTTTGCCTGCGAGCAGGCGGACGTCGCACCGGATTTGATGTGCCTTTCGAAGGGCCTGACCGGCGGCTTCCTGCCGATGGGTGTGACGCTGGCCACCAAGGCCATTTACGATGCCTTCTATACGGTCGACCGGGCGAGAATGTTCTTCCATTCGAGCTCGTACACCGGCAACCCGATCGCGTGCGCCGCCGCGCTCGCGAGCCTCGACATCTGGGAGGACGAGCCGGTGTTCGCCCACATCGAGGCGATCGCGGCTCAGCATCGGCAGCGGCTCGAAGGTTTGCACGCCCGGCCGGAGGTGGTCGAAACCCGCCAGACCGGGACGATCGCAGCCATCGAACTGTGCGTCCCTGCGGCTGGCTATTTCGCCGAGCTCGGTCCCCGGCTCTACCGCTTCTTCCTTGAGCGCGACGTCCTGTTGCGCCCGCTTGGCAACGTTGTATACGTACTGCCCCCCTATTGCATAACGCGGGACGAACTCAATGCCGTCTACGATGCCATCAGCGAAGCGCTCACCCTCGTCACCGTTTGAAGACCCCTGGTCACTCTCAGAGATTGAGCAGCGCAGCGCCGATCTCGTCGCGCCGGTGCGGAACGTGCTCACCGCGTTATGCCGGCAGCCGGCCCAGCACGCCCGATTCCTCAACACGCTCTCGATGATGGAGCACATCGGCAGCCGCAAGATCATGACCAGCCAGACCAAGGGGCCGTTGGGGTGCGAAGTACTGAAACACCTGTGCGAGGAGGCGCGGCACGCGTTTTTCTTCAAGCGCCAGGCGGAGAAGATTGCCGGCAGGCCGCTTGACTACTCTGCCGAGACGACGATTGCCGCCGGCCCGGCGCAGATGTACTTCGGCCGCCTTGACGCCGCGATTGGCCGTTCGCTCGCAGGCAGCCAGCACAGCGACGCCCCATACCTGTTCGTCTCGCTGATCATCGAGCTCCGCGCAATCTGGGCCTACGAAATCTATCACCAGGTCTTGAATGCGGAGGCACCGGCGGTGTCGCTCAAGAGCCTCCTAGCCGAGGAGGAGCATCACCTGCCACAGATGGTGGAGCGCTTGACGCACCTGGGCGAGGACTTGAAAGGCCGCGTGCCCGCGTTTGCAGCGACCGAGGACCGCCTCTTCCGCGGCTTGTGGCGTGCGGTCGAGGCTTCAATCCCCGCTACCATTCACTGAAGACGGTGGATCGTCTTCCAGGTGGGAGCGCGTGCCGAGGGAGAGCACGCCGAGGCCAACCAGAATCATAGCGGCACCGGCTAGCCAGATTGGCACCCGCATTGCCGTCGGTGCAGCATCCGCGATAAAGCGAGCGGCGAGTGCGCCGGTGAGCGCAATCGCCGCCCCGATAGCCCAGTAGATCGCGCGCGGCCAGCGCTGGCGACGCCGCCTTGCTGTCACCGCAGGCTCAGTAGCCGCCGCCAGCCTTGACCACTGTCACCAGAACGGCGGCAAAGATCGCTGATGTAATCACTCCACAGATGTTGGCGCCCAGAGCCTGCGGCAGGATGATCGCATCTGGGTTGATGTAGGAGGCTTCCTTCTGTGCGACCTTGGCCGTTGTCGGTACGCAGGACACGGCGGCAATGCCGATAACAGGGTTAAATTTGCGGCCGGTCAGGAAGTAGAGGATATACCCTCCAAGTAGTCCGCCAAGTGCCGAGAACAGCAGCGCGAGGATGCCGATAATCAAGAGTATCAGCACCTTTGGGTTCAAAATGGTGTTCGCCTCGCACAATACACCGAGAACAAGCCCGAGGAAGAACGTCGCTCCATACAAGATCTGCGTGCTGAACAGCTCATAGAAGTAGGTAAGGCCTGATTCGCGTACGATAACCCCGATGAAGACCGAAAGGAACAAAGGTGCGGCGACCGGGAACAGGAGAGAGAGGGTGACGCAAGCAACAATCGCGAACACCATCTTTTCACCGGAACTGATCTTTCGGACCTTCTCGGCCGGCATCTGCAGGCCGCGGATCTTTGGTGGTACCAGCAGCTTGATCAGGTAGGGATAGCCACCGTAGGTGAGGCCGAGATAAAGGTAGCCGACCACGGTGATCGGGACGAAGATCTCCCGCGCCAAGACCAGAGAAGTGAACAGCACCATCGGACCATCGGCACCGCCAATGGTCGAAGTGGCTGCGGCTTCGTTGATCGGCAGGCCAAGCATAACACCAAGTGGGAAGGTGATTAGGGTGCCGGCCTCAGCACAAATGGCGAGGAACATGCTGGTAAACGGCCGCGCCATAACGAAACCGACGTCCAGCAGCGTGCCAATCCCAAGAAACACCAGGCAGGCGATCAGACCGTTGGAGAACATCAGCGTGTAGATCGGCTGCAACCAGTCGATCTGCAAAATATTCACGACATCATCGGTCGTTGTCGCCAGCGGTTCGAGAAAGAGAGTTCCCATCCGGTTGGCTTCGAAGAAAAGAACGCCCGCATTCACGGTCGACATGCCGAGCCCCATCGGCACCATTAACAGCGCTTCAAGGACTCCCTTGTGGCCGAGATAGATGAGAAGAAACCCGAGAAAGATCAAAAAGATACGACCGTAGAAGATCTTCGGCTCGGACGCCACCAGGGTGGCGATACCTTGAAAAAGGTGCAACGGATCGATATCGATCATCGTTGTGGGCCTTTCGGCTTTTAGGACACGGGCGCCCGCGGGCTCAGGCGATGGTCACAAGGACCTGGCCGGACTCGACCGCATCGCCGACTTTGACGGCGACGTTCGATACCGTTCCATCCTTGTGCGCGGTGACGACGGTCTTCATCTTCATCGCTTCGATGACGATCACCTTGTCACCGGCCTTGACCGCATCGCCGGCTTTGACCGCAACCTCGAGGACGGTGCCACCGAGCGGCGCCAGTTTGTCATTGGCACTGGCTGGGCCAGTTGCCCCCGCAGAAGGCGCCGCTACAGGCGCCGGCGCGGAGACGGGCGCGGCAGCGCGGGCGGCTTGCGCCATGGTCCCCGGCGCAGGATAGAGGCTGCCGCCTGCATCCTCGCTCACGTCCTCAACGACGACATCATACGGCTTACCGTCAACGGTGATGCGCAGGTGTCTAAGCATGGTACAACCTCTTGAGAAAACGACTCTTCAAGCCTGATCAGCGCTGTCCGCGCGGTGTGTGTGAGGTATGCAGCCGGGTTCGGATCTCCGTGGTCCAGCCAGCTCCTCGTTGCGCCTCGCCGATGTGGACGAGGCGGTGTGCGCCGATCACCGCGTACACGGCGGCGGCGATCGCCGCGGCGATGGCTGCCCCTTCGTCGCGCGCTGGCGTTACCGAGACGATCACCGGTGTTGCTGCTGCCGGCGCGGCCTTCTTCTTTGAGGCAGCCAAGATGAAAACAATGCCGCGGATCATGACGGCCGTTAATGCCGCAATAACCGCCATCAGCAAATAGGAGAATATTGCCTCGTTGAGAGCAATATCGAACGCCGTCTTTTCCATCGTCCGTCGTCTCTTTGCTTCAGTCTCCGCCAAACACTCGATCAGTTTCGGGTCTATAGCGGGATCAGGCCATGTTTCTTTGGTGGCCGCAACTCGCGCTTTGCAAGGAGCTTGCGCAGCGCGAGCGAGATCACAGAGCGCGTCATTTCCGGCTCGATGATGTCGGTGATGTAGCCCTTGGAGGCAGCGAGATAGGGCGACGCGAATTCAGCCCGATACTCATCCACGAACTGTTGGCGCTTGGTCCGCTTTTCAGCCGGATCGCTCAGGTCCTTCAGCTCTTTGGAGTAGAGGATATTCACTGCCCCATCAGCGCCCATCACCGCGATTTCCGCGGTCGGCCAAGCGAATACCATGTCGGCACCCAGTTCCTGGCTGCACATGGCGAGGTAGGAGCCACCGTAGGCTTTGCGGCAGACGATGGTCACCTTCGGCACCGTAGCACTCGAGTAGGCGAACAGCATCTTTGCGCCGTGGCGGATGATACCGCCGCGCTCCTGCTCGATTCCGGGCAGGAACCCCGGCACGTCGACAAACGTGACCAGGGGGATGTTGAAAGCGTTGCAGAAGCGTATGAAGCGCGCGCCCTTGTCCGAGGAGTCGATGTCCAGGCAACCTGCCTTCTGCATGGAGTTGTTGGCGAGCACGCCCACAACGATGCCTTGGATGCGGGCGAAGCCAACGATCATGTTGGTCGCGAACGTCGCGTGCACCTCCAGGAGATCGCCGCCGTCGACGACGTGACGGACGATCTTGTGCATGTCCATCGGCTCCGAGGGATCCGATTGCACCAGAGCGTCCATCCCCGAGTCGGGACCAAGCTCCAAATCCGCGATGGGATCATGCGGCGGGTCCTCGGTGTTATTGCTGGGCAGGAAGCTCAAGAGCTTGCGAACGATAGCAATCGCGGCCTCATCATCCTCGGCGACGAAGTGGACGTTGCCGCTCACGCTCGCGTGCATCTCGGCGCCGCCGACATCGGCCATGCCGACCTCGCGGCCAGAGACCGCCTTGATCACCTGCGGGCCGGTAATGAACATGTGGGCGTTGTGCCGGGTCATGATGATGAAGTCCATCAGCGCCGGCGAGTAAGACGCGCCGCCCGCACAGGGACCGCAAATGACCGCCACCTGCGGCACGACACCGGAGAGCTGGACATTGCGATAGAAGACGTCGCCGTAGCCCGACAGCGCATCGACCGCTTCCTGGATTCGGGCACCGCCAGAGTCCTGGAAGCCCACCAGCGGCGTGCCATGCTTGAGCGCAAAGTCCTGCGCCCAGCAGATCTTCCGCGCGTGCATCTTGCCGAGCGTGCCGCCAACAACCGTGAAATCCTGGCTGAAGCCGGCGACGTGCCGCCCCTCGACGTAACCGGTGCCGCAAATCACACCGTCTGCCTGGATTTCCTTGTCGGCCATGCCGAAATGCTGGCAGGTGTGACGGATGTGGGCGCCATACTCTTGAAACGTGTCTGGCTGGAAAAGCGTCCCAAGGCGTTCGCGGGCGCTCAGCAGCCCCTTCTCATGGCGCTCAGCGATTTTCTGCTTGCCGCCTCCGGCCTCAATCTTGGACTTTTTCTCCAAGAGTCGGTCGCGCAACTTGGCATCGAGCGACATATCTTCCCTCGCATCAATCATGATACGCCGTAGCGCGGCGTCGAATCTGCTTCTGGACCGAGTTGATAGTGGAAAACCGCCCGACGCTGCCGGCGTTCAGCCGGTTCTGCAGGCGCGCGGCGCGATATTGTTTTCTCGGGGTCCTCACGTCTCCCAGTTATTGCTCTCGACTGTGGACGTTGCCTTCTCACAGCCGCCTCCGCGAGCCCTGTTTTCCCGCGCGAGGCAACGGACCATAGGGCTCTTGCGAATGGCTGTCAAAAAAAAAGGCGGACGGAGAATGGTCCTCCCAAGCGTGCCTGTTCGATGGGCGTTTTTCGTTTGACCAGACGTTTCTCGCTTGAGAAGGTCGCGCCCAGAAATGGCGCGGCCGACGGTTTGGCTCAAGCCCAATAACTGGGAACGGGGGTTGATATGGCGACGGGAACGGTAAAGTGGTTCAACGCGACCAAGGGGTATGGCTTCATCCGCCTCGATGAAGCCGAGAAAGATGCCTTCGTGCATGTCTCGGAGGTCGAGCGATCGGGAATGGGCCGCCTGACCGAGGGGCAACGGATCGCATTCCAGATCAAGGAGGATGCGCGCGGCCTGCGCGCCATCAAGCTGGAAGCGGCCGAGGCCTGAGCGAGCTGGCCGGCACCGCTACAGAACGAGGCGTACCTCGACGACCCCGAGGTCGCCGGGTTTCGGTGTGCGCTTGAAGTTGAACAACTCGCAGACCTTCAGCATCGGCTTGTTCTCGCGCAGCACGTCGCCGCAGATCTCACGAATGCCGCGCTGGCGGGCATAGTCGATGATTCGTCGCATCAAGAGCGGGCCTAAGCCCAGGCCGCACATGTCGCTGCGGATCAGGATTGCGTATTCCGCCCGCTCGCCGTCCGGATCTGCAGATATGTTGACGACGCCGAAGATTTCGGCGCGGCCCGCAAGGCCCGGCTGCGCCAGCACCAGGGCCATTTCGCGGTCATAATCAATCTGCGTCATCCGCGCCGCCGACTCGTGCGTCAGCGACCGCTTGGGTGCAAAGAAGCGCATGCGGATATCTTCCTGCGTCAGCTTCGCGAACAAGCCGACGAACGCCGGCTCATCCTCCGGCAGAACCGGGCGCAACAGGAACACGCGCCCGTCCGGCAGCGAGACGGTTTCCTCGAGCTCTTTCGGATAGGGGCGGATGGCCAGCCGGCGGGCCGGCGGGGCATCGTTCCGCCGCACGCGGATGCGCGCATCGAGCGCGAGGACGCCAAACTCATCAGCGAGCAGCGGGTTGATGTCGACCTCGATGATATCGGCCGAATCGATCGCCATCTGTGCAACTTTGATCAGGGTCAGCGCGACGTCGTCGAGCGCCGCCGCCGTTCGGCCGCGGAAGCCCTTGAGCAGCTTGAAGACGCGGGTGCGCGCCATCACAGCACGGGCGAGATGCATGTTGAGCGGCGGCAGCGCGATCGCCCGGTCGGCGATGACTTCGGCCGCCGTGCCGCCGTGGCCGAACAAGACCACGGGGCCAAAGTCCGGGTCCTCGGTGAGGCCGACCAGGAGTTCGAAGGCATCCGGCCGCTCGACCATCGGCTGGACAGTGAAGCCGTCGATGCGCGCTTGGGGAAGCGCGTGGCCGACCCGCTCCAGCATCGCTTCCGCCGCCTCGCGCACGGCCGTGGGCGCGCGCAGATCGAGCACGACGCCGCCGACATCGGACTTGTGCGTGATGTCGGGCGACAAGATCTTCAACACCACCGGCCCGGCCAGCGCTGCCGCCGCTGCCGCCGCCGCTTGCGGGGTCGCGGCAATCCTCGGCGCAACAACGGGAACACCGTAGGCGGTCAGCACGGCCTTCGCCTCCGGCTCGCTCAGCCACTCCCGTCCCGCGTCGAGCGCGGCCTTGATGGTGGCGAAGGCGGTCGCGACGTCCGGTTCGAAATCCTCAGGCACCGAGGGCGGCGTCTGGGTCAAGGCCTCCTGGTTGCGCCTGTAATCGACCAGGTCCATGAACGCATGCACGGCGCGCTCGGGCGTGTAATAGGTCGGGATGCGCGCCGCACCGAACATCTCGCGCGGCTTGCGGGCGTCCTCCTCGCCTAGCCAGCAGGTAAACACGCGGGCGCGCCGCTCCTTCAGCTCAGCGATCACCGCTGCTGCGACATTGTCGCCGGCCGAGACTGCGGTCGGGCACTTCAGGACCAAAATGGCGTCCGCGTTCGGGTCTTCCAGCAGGACAGCAAGCGCCTTCCGGTAGCGCTCGGCCGACGCATCACCGATGATGTCAACGGGATTGCCGCGTGACCAGGTCGGCGGCAGGACCGCATCGAGCCGGGCGACGGTTTTCGGCGACAGTTGGGCGAGCGAGCCGCCGTGCGCGAACAGGGCATCGAGCGCCATGATGCCGAGGCCGCCGCCGTTGGTGAGAATGGTGAGCCGGTCGCCCTTGCCGGGCGGGCCCATGCCGAGGGTCTCAACGGCGCCGAACAGGCCGCCGATGTCATCGACACGCAGCATGCCGGCGCGGCGGAACGCTGCGTCATAAACCGCATCCTGGCCGGCCAGCGCTCCCGTGTGCGACGCAACCGCCTTGGCGGTCGCCGGATAGCGGCCTGCCTTGACGACGATGACCGGCTTGAGCCGCGCTGCCGCGCGCGCCGCCGACATGAACTTGCGCGCGTTGGTAATCGCCTCGATATAGAGGAGGATGCCGCGGACATCGCCCTCCCCTGCCAAGTAGTCCAGCATGTCGCCGAAATCGACATCGGACATGTCGCCCAGCGAAACGAAATGAGTGAAGCCGATGCCGCGGGCGCTCGCCCAGTCGAGCACGGAGGTGACGATGGCGCCCGATTGGGCAACGAAGGCGAGCCGGCCCGGCCGCGCGCGGGTGTGGGCGAAGCCGGCATTGAGGCCGACCGCCGGCACCATGACACCCAAGCAGTTGGGGCCGCAGATGCGCAGCGTGTGCGGCCGGGCCGCGTCCAGCATCGCTTGGCGAAGTGCCAAGCCATCCGCATCACCCCGTTCACCAAAGCCCGCCGAGATGACCACCGCCGCCCGCGTCCCGCGCTCGGCCAGCGCGCCGATCAGGTTCGGCACGCTCGCGGGCGGAGTCGCGATCACTGCCAAGTCCGGCACCAGCGGCAGCGCAGCCGCATCCGGATAGGCGAGCACGCCCTCGATCGCGGCATGCCGCGGATTGACCGGCATCACCGGCCCCTCGAAGCCGGAGTTGAGCAGGTTGCGCGAAAGCACGGCCCCGATCGTCCCCTTCTCCTTGCTGGCGCCGAACAAAGCCACCGCTCGGGGCTTGAAGAGACAGTCAAGATTGCGGATGCTCATCAGTTGATGCTCCGGTTGGCCGGCGCCTGACGATCGGATGCTCCCCTCAAGCGCCGCCGGAAGGGTGGGCGCCATTCGGATCGGGCGTCAGATGACCGTGCTGGGACAAGTTTAGACGGGATACGATGGAGCCGAAAACCGACTTCTGGCGGACCGCGGCGCAGGACCTGGACGGACTGCCCGGCGACCTTGGCCTCAACATTGCCCATGAGGCGGTCGACCGCCACGTCGCCCGCGGCGCCGGCGAGCGCGATGCCTTGCGCTTCATTGACCGTCGGGGGGTCGCGCGCACCTACACGTACGCCGAACTGGGCAGGCAATCGAGCGCGTTTGCCAATGTCCTGGTCGGCCTTGGCGTGCGGCCGGGGGACCGGGTGTTCGCGCTGGCGCCGCGAACGCCCGAGCTCTACATCGCCGCGCTCGGCGCGCTCAAGGCGCGCGCGGTGTTTTCGGTGCTGTTCACCAGCTTCGGGCCGGAGCCTATTCGCGTGCGGCTGTTGAAGGCCGGGGTCAAGGTGCTGGTCGCCGAGGACACGCTCTATCAGCGCAAGGTGGCGCAGAACCGGCACGCCATCCCGTCGCTGCGCCATGTCTTGTCGCTGGGCGCGCTGGTCCCCGGCAGCCTCTCGTTCGCCCGCCTGTTGGGAGCGGCGCGTGACGGCTATGCGATCGCGCCGACCCATCCGGACGAGCCGGCGCTGATCCATTTTACCAGCGGCACCACCGGTGCACCGAAGGCGGCCGTGCACGTTCACCGGGCCGTGATCGGCCACTATGCGACCGCCCGGCTGGCACTCGCCCTCGCCCCGGGCGATGTCTACTGGTGCACCGCCGATCCCGGCTGGGTGACCGGTGTTTCCTACGGCTTGGTCGCGCCACTGGTGTGCGGCGTGACCAGCATCGTCGATCAGGGCGAGTTCGATGCCGAGCGCTGGTACCGCATCATCGAGCAGGAGCAGGTGAGCGTGCTGTACACCTCTCCAACGGCGATCCGCATGCTGATGCGCGCCGGCCCAGAGCTCGCGGCGCGCTTCAATCTGCGCTCGCTGCGCGTTGTTGCCAGCGTCGGCGAACCGCTGCACGCGGACGCGGTGCAATGGGCGCGCGCAACCCTGGGCGTGCCGATCCACGACACCTGGTGGCAAACCGAGACTGGCGCCATCATGATCGCCAACCTGCCCGGCCGCGACGTCATCCCCGGCGCGATGGGCCGGCCGCTGCCGGGCGTCGAGGCGCATGTTGTCCGCCGGCGCGAAGAGGGCGACACACTGCACCTGGACCGCATCGAGGGAGCCGACGTCAGCGGCGAGCTGGCGTTGATTCCGAGCTGGCCCTCGATGTTCCGCGACTACCACGACGAACCGGAACGTTACGCTCAAGCCTTCTGCGACGGCCTCTACCTCACCGGTGACCTCGTCCGCAGGGACGCGGGCGGCGCCTTCCGCTTTCTCGGTCGTGCCGACGAGGTAATCAAGTCGGCCGGCCACCTGATCGGTCCGTTCGAGGTTGAGAGCGCGCTGCTGGCCCATCCTGCCGTTGCCGAGGCTGGCGTCATCGGCAAGCCGCACGCGGTCAGCGGCGAGGTGACGAAGGCGTTCGTGACTTTGAAACCCGGTTTCGAGGCCAGCGATTCGCTGCGCCGCCAGCTCATCGGTCACGCCCGCAAGCGGCTGGGACCGGCGCTGGCACCGCGCGAGCTGGCCTTTGCTGACAGCCTGCCGCACACCAAGAGCGGCAAGATCATGCGGCGGGTGCTGCGCGCACGCGAGCTTGGCCTGCCTTTGGGCGATCTTTCGGCAAGCGAGGCGGCAGACGGCGCCGAGTCCGATGCGCCCGAACCGCCCTCCGTGCAATCCACTTGACAATTGCAACCGGCTGCGAAAACTGGGGACCGCGATGAATGAGGACCTCCTGCGGCAGATCGTGTGCGCAGCGCTATTGGAAATTGCGCCCGAGGCGGAGATCGAGAAGCTCGACCCAGCGGTCAGCTTTCACGATCAGATCGACTTCGATTCGGTCGACTACCTCAACCTGATGCTGCACCTGGAGAAGGTCCTCGGCATCCGCATTCCGGACAGTGCGTATACACGGCTGTCGAGCCTGGAGGGGTGCCTCGCCTATTTGGAACCACTGCTGGCCGACCATCCACAGCCGCCGGAAGAGACTTGACCGGAACAGACTTGACCAAGACAGGGGCTTCGAGAGACGTGAAGAACAAGCGTTGGTTGAGTGTTGCCTTGCTCGCTGGCTTGCTCGCGGCAGGCAGCATCGGATCCTCGCCGCGCTGGGCGGCGGCGGAAGCGTATTGGAAGGCCGACCGGATTCTCGTCAAGAAAGGAGAACGGCGGCTTTACTTGCTGCGCGACGATGCGGTGATCGCGAGCTACAAGGTTGCGCTCGGCCGCAATCCCGTGGGTCCTAAGTACTTCCAGGGTGACAGCCGGACGCCCGAGGGTTCCTATACCATCGACGGCCGCAATGCCGGCAGTCGCTTCTACCGCGCGCTCAGCATCTCCTATCCGAGCTACGACGATCGTGCCCGGGCGCGGCAGTACGGGGCGCCGGCGGGCGGCCTGGTGATGATCCACGGCCAGCCGAACCAGCGCCGCCGCGACCATGACGCAGCCAGCGACTGGACCGACGGTTGTATCGCTGTCAGCAACCGCGAAATGGACGAGATCTGGGCCGCCGTCGACGTCGGTACGCCGATCGAGATCGAGCCTTAAATCCGGTTTGGGGGCAAGTCGGATCGCGGGCGGCGCCAACCCTCTTGATTTCGATCGCTACAGTTGGCTAAACACATGGGTAGCCGCGGCTCGCAGCCGTGCTTCCTCATCATTTGATCCACGTCATCCTCGTGGAGGGATCCAAACCGATGACCATGGTTTCTCGCAAGATGCTTCCGGCCGTGATGGTGGCCGCTACCCTCGCCGTTGCCGGCTGTGCCAGCTCGAGCGATGTTGACAAGCTTCAGTCCGACGTCCGCACCCTGCAGTCGGACGTTGCCTCGCTGAAGGAAGAGTCGCGCGCGACCCGCGCCGAGTCGGCCAGGGCAGCGCAGGCGGCGAATGCGGCCGCAGCGAAGGCCGAGCAGGCAGCGAATGCGGCGAACGCCGCTGCCGAGCGTTCGCAGCGGATGTTCGATAAGTCGCTGCGCAAGTAATTCGGTCCCGATCGGCAGCCGCCGGCTTGGCCGGCTGCCGGCCCGAAAAGGGGGCCTCACATCAACCGCGGCGTCTGGCCCGAGCAATCGGCCCGGACGTCGCGGTTTTGTTTTTTGAGGGAGAGCTTCAGTCGAAAGCGCCGGCACGGACCGCCCATCAACCGAACCTTCGCGATACGAGATCGGTCCTCACTTTCGGCTCCCCGATTTGTTCGTACAGCGCCGCGACCTTAGCCGGGCGAGGCAATTGAAGGTGCAGGCGCGATTGGCGAGCGCCCGTTTCGCCGTAGCTCGGTCGATGCCGATGTGGTTCTTGTAGCCGAACATCGGCGCCACGGCCTCGGCCGTCGCCGCGCGCCGGATCTGCGCGATCGCGCAGGCAAGGGCCTCTGCCACGGTTGAACAGGCGCTTGACCCTTGAGCGGTTGCCGGTGCACCATGCCGGCGGTGATGGTTCCCCGCAGAGGGGAGCAAGAGGGAACACGGTGCGGCGTACCCATCAGGGACCAAGTCCGTGGCTGCCCCCGCAACTGTAGGCGCAGAGCCTGAGGCCCGACCGCATGCCACTGGGAAACCGGGAAGGCGGGGCCACTTAGGCAGTGACGCGCAAGCCAGGAGACCTGCCATCGCCATCGTCACCCTGTTCGTGACCGGGGTGTGTCGCGAGCGCGGATCTCCGAAGCGGTGACGTCGTTTGAGTGAACGGCTTGCTGTGGGCGAGGACGCGTTGCGGGTGAACATTCCAAACTGATCAGGGCGTTGTCAGCCCGGCGGGCGCGGGCCTAGTCGCGTCCGTTGATCATCATCCCCCCCTCAGCAAACCGGAACCCTGCGTGGTGCGGAGCAATTCGCGTCGCGTGGTGCAAGAGAGACATGGGAGGGCCCGGCATCTTGGCGGATCCCCGGGCCCTCCCGTGAACGGCTGGAACCATTCACACAGACGGAGTCTGTAATGAGAAAACATGAGCAAAGAGCGGAGCGAGTCAATCGTTGCCTGCACCATTTCCTCATCGCGGCGGCAGCGATGATGGCGTCGGTCCCTGCACGCGCGGAGGATAAGACACTGCCGGCTGCGGATGAAGCCGCGCCCACGGTCGTCGTTACCGCCACGCGTTATCCGGTTGATGCAGAGACTGTCGGCAGTGCCGTCACGATCATCACCGAACAGGAGTTACAGCAGCAGCAGACAAGCTTCGTTTCTGACATCCTGCGTGACGTGCCGGGCGTTGCCGTCAACCGTTCGGGGACCTTCGGAACGTTGACGCAGGTGCGCATTCGCGGCGCTGAGAGCAACCATACGCTCGTCATCATCGACGGTGTTGAAGTCAACGACCCCGGCGGCGGGAACGAATTCGACTTTGGCGATCTGCTCGCCAGCGACATCGAGCGGATCGAGATCCTGCGTGGGCCGCAGGCCATTCTTTACGGCAGCAACACCATCGGCGGCGTCATCAACATCATCACGAAGCGCGGCAAGGGTGCGCCAACGGTGACTGCTCGCGCCGAAGGCGGTTCGTTCCACACCTTCGACGGCGCCTCCAGCATCAGCGGTGGTGATGAGACGGTTAATGGTTACCTGGGCTTGAGCGGCTTTCGCACCGCCGGCATTAACATCTCGGAAAGCGGTGGCGAGAACGACGGGTACAAGAACATGACGCTGAACAGTAGCGTCAATGTGAAGCCGGCCGAAATCCTCGCGCTTTCGGGAACGCTGCGCTACGTCGATGCTGAGCTGCAGTCCGATGATTTTGGAACCGTCTCGGATTCCGACGGATTCATCATCCCAAATGATGCCGATGAGGTGGATGAGGGGACGTCTCTGTCAGGCCGAGCACAGGCGAAGCTGACACTGTTCGACGGGGCGTTCGAAAACACACTCGGCTATTCTGGACTGCGCACTACCAGCAAGACTAAGTCCAACGGTGACGAGAGTTTTAACTTTAACGCGCACACTAATACTGTAGACTACCAGGGAAATGTCTTCTTTGACACGCCCGCATTCGCCAATGCTTCGCACACGCTGACCTTCGTCTACGAGCGGCAACAGCAGACCGGCGATAACTTCTCGGTGTTTTCCGGATACAGCAATTTTGACTCCATCATCAACAATGGTTACGCGGCAGAGTATCGAATTGGGTTTTGGACTCGTCTGTTCCTGACGGGCGGAGCGCGTTACGACCAGAACAACAAGTTCGAGGACTTCACTTCACCGCGCTTTACCGGCGCATTCCTGATCCCGGAAACCGACAGCAGGCTTCACGCCAGCTGGGGCAAGGGGGTACAGAACCCGACGTTGACCGAACTGTACGGCTTCTTCTCCAACTATGTCGGCAATCCCGACCTGAAGCCGGAAAACTCCACCGGCTGGGATATCGGTGTCGAGCAGTCATTCCTGGTCAAGCGGGTTGTTGTCGACGTCACCTATTTCAATAACCGCATCAAGGACGTGATTTCATCTGAGTTCGACGCGGCGCTCGGTGCTTCGCGCCCGATCAATCTCGACGGCACCTCGAAGATCCAGGGTGTCGAAGTCGCGGCCACGGCCAAGATTTACGACGGTCTGACGTTGAAAGCCGCTTACACCTACACAGATGGCGAGGACCCGGACGGCGATGAACTCGTCCGCCGCCCGCCGCATCTGGCCAGCACCAGCCTCAACTACGCTTTCCTCAAAGACGACGAGGGGCACAGGCGGGCCAATATCAACCTGAACGTGGACTACAACGGATCGCAGAAGGACTTCGTGTACCGTTCTCCAACGTTTGAGCGCTCAGCTCGCACTCTCGATGACTACTGGCTGGTTAATCTCGCAGCGAGCTACGAGTTCCTGCCGGGTTTGGCCGTGGTCGGACGCATCGAGAACCTGCTCGATCAGGACTACGAGGAGGTCTACGGCTACCGGTCTCCCGGCATCGGCGCTTTTGCCGGGCTGCGCGGCCAGATCAGCTTCTGACAGGGGGACGGCGCGGTGGCGGCACAGACGGTCTCCCGCCGACAGGCCCTCGGCTGGCGGCGGGCCGGACTTGGCGCCACCGCGTCTTCACTGCCCGCAACTCGGGCGGCATTGCTGCTCATCGCCGTTCTCTCGGCGGCGATCGCGCCGGCGCATGCCCGGCCCGATCGGATCGTCTCTTTGAACCTGTGTACGGACCAGATGGCGCTGATGCTGGTGCCACGGAAGACTATCCGCTCGCTCAGCTATCTGGCGGTGCGGCCGGACATTTCCGCCGCCAGCGATCGTGCCGGCGGCATTCTGCTCAATCATGGACGGTCCGAAGAGATCCTGCCGCTGCACCCCGATATCATCCTGGCCGGCCGCTACACCGCGCGGCCGACGGTGTTCCTGCTAAAGCGCTTGGGCTACGACGTGCTTGATCAGGACATCTCGCGTTCGATCGCCGATGTTCGCGAGCGGGTGCGCGAGGCCGGCCGTGCCCTCGGCAGGGCCGATGAAGCCGAGGCACAGGTGGCGGCGATGGATGCGCGCCTCGCCGCCGTGGCACCCCGCCCCGGTGAGCGCCGTCCGACCGCGCTCTACTACCAGCCCAACGGCTTCGCGGCCGGGGCTGATACGCTCGTCGGCGACGTCATCGCTCACGCCGGCCTCGACAATCTCGGAGCCAACGCCGGTGTCCGCGGACACGGCCGGATGCCGTTGGAAACGCTCCTCGAATTGCAGCCGGAGATCCTGATCGTCGATGACCGCAAGCCGGAGGCACCGGCACTCGCCTACGAGGTGCTGCGCCATCCCGCGTTGAAGGCGATGATCGACCGCACCGTTCAGGTCGTTGTACCGACGCGGCTGTGGATCTGCGGCATCCCCGCTGTCGTCGATGCAGTCGAGATCCTCGCCGCGGCCCGCAGCAAAGTGATTGCAAGGAGCGGGTCGTGAGGGCGACCGCAGGCACCGGGAGCCGCCTATGGCCGGCGGCTCGCGCTTGGCGCCTGCCCATTGTGCTGGCGGCGCTTCTCGCGGGTGCCGGCATGGGCTCGCTGTTTGCGGGTTCAGTGGCGATGTCACCCGGTGAGATCGCCCGCGCGCTAATCGGCGGGGAGCGCGATGTCTTCGAAATCATTGTCTGGCAGCTGCGGGTGCCGCGAACGCTGCTCGCCATGCTGATCGGAGCCAGCCTGGGCCTGTCGGGGGCGGTGCTGCAGGGGCTCGTGCGCAATCCTCTGGCCGAACCGGGCCTCCTCGGAATCTCCGGGGCGGCGGCGTTCGGCGCCGTGGTCGCCTTCTATTCAGGCTTCGCGGCACTGTTCCTCCTCGCCCTGCCGCTTGGCGGCATGGCGGGAGCCGCCGGCGCGGTCGTCTTGCTTCTCGTGCTGAGCGGACCTTCCGCCAGCACGCTCACTTTGATCCTCGCCGGTGTCGCCGTCAGCAGCCTCGCCGGTGCCCTCACCGCGCTCGCCCTCAATCTGTCGCCCGATCCCTATGCCGCGACGGAGATCATCTTCTGGATGATGGGTTCGCTCGCCGACCGTAGCTTCGAACACGTCCAGATGGCGGCGGCCTGCATGCTCCCCGGCTGGCTTCTCTTGTTCAGCGTCCGGCGAGCCCTTGATGCCCTCAGCCTCGGCGAGGACGCGGCGACAAGCCTTGGCTTCGATCTTCGTAGCGTGCGCTTCCGTGCCGTGTTCGGAACCGCATTTGCTGTCGGTGCGGCGGTTTCGGTAAGCGGCACCATCGGCTTCATTGGTCTCGTCGTCCCGCACCTCTTGCGCCCTCTGGTCGGTCAGGAGCCAGGCCGGCTGCTCGCCGCCAGCGCACTCGGCGGCGCCTTGCTGCTGACGCTGACCGATATCGTGGTGCGGCTCCTCGCGCCTGGACCTGAGATCAAGATCGGCGTTCTCACAGCGCTGTTCGGCGCACCGTTCTTCCTCGTCCTGCTGTTGCGCCTGCGTCGAGAGGCGTCATGACTCTTTCGGCACGCGGTCTAACCGTGACACTGGGCGGCAGACCTATCCTCGATGGAATTGACCTCAGCGTTCCGGCAGGTGCGGTAACGGGCCTGATCGGGCCGAACGGCGCCGGCAAGACGACGCTGTTACGAGCACTGGCCAGTGTTCTATCGATTGCAGCGGGAGTGATCACACTCGACGAGCGGCCGCTTGCCGATTGGCCGCGGCGTGATCGCGCGCGCATCATCGCTTACCTCCCGCAGGGTGCTCCCTGTTTCTGGCCGGTGGATGTTCGCCGCATCGTCGCGTTGGGGCGGCTGCCCCATCTTGCGCCCTGGCGCCCTCCTGCCGCGGCCGATGAAGCGGCGATCGAGGACGCCCTCGTGGCAACCGACGTGCTTCACCTCGCCCTGCGGAACGTGTTGACCTTGTCGGGCGGCGAGCGGGCCCGCGTGATGCTGGCGCGCGCGCTCGCGGTCCGCCCCCGTGTCCTGCTCGCCGACGAACCGGTCGCCGGCCTCGACCCGGAGCATCAGCTGCTGGTGATGGCGCTTCTTCGGGAGCAAGCGGCCGAAGGCGTTGCCGTGGTCGTAACGCTGCACGACCTGACCTTGGCCGCCCGCTTTTGCGACCGCCTCGTGGCTCTCGACCACGGGCGGATCGCCGCTGAGGGACCGCCGGAGGCGGTGCTGACGTCGCCCATTCTCGCCTCCGTCTTTGCCGTGCGCGCCGAACACGGCCATCGCGGTGGGCAGTCGTTTGTCATCCCGTGGGACGTTGTGCCCCGTCTGAATGTCGTCGAGAAAGGCGGCATCGGCCGTGATCGTCGGGATTAGCAGGGGGCCAGCGCCCGAGCGGAATGGTGCGCGCACGGGCGTTCATCTTGTCTCTCTCGCTGCCTCGACGGTCCTCCATGCCAGCATCGTCGCCGCGGTCATTTGCAGCGTTCTCGGCGCCGCCGTGAGCCTGCCAGAACCGCTCGTCGTCGAACTCGTGTCCGGTGTCCGAACCGGCCCACCGGGCGAAAGTGCCGCCGGTGGGCAACAGGACTCCGCAGCAGATGCGGGCGAAGCCCAGCAAGACTCGGCCGAGAGCGCTCCGGTCGAAGCCGAACCTGCGGTTCAGCACTCGCCGAAGATGCGCACCGTTGAGCCAGAGCCGCCGGTGTCACGTCCGCGCGCAGTGGTGCAGGAGCCACGCTCGGTCGCAAAGAAGATTCCACAGGTGCCGCAGCAGCCAAGGCTCGCAGCGCCGGCTGCTGCGACATCGCCGCCTCCCGTTGCCGAACCAACGATGCTAACCGGGGATGCCGAGACGCCATCCGACAATAGACCGCACCAGGGCGATCCACTTGTCGCGTCGCTGGGGGCGAACGGGCCGCCATGGGCGGCCAGCGGTGGCAGTGGGCGTCCCAACGAGCGACCCGGTTCGGGGCCAAGAGATAACGGCTCCACCCGCGGCCCGGGGTTCTCTCTTGGCAGTGCCGCCAACCCGATACCGGGCTATCCGCCGGCAGCACGGCGCCGCGGCATCGAAGGCAAGGTGGTGCTCGACGTTCTCGTCTCCGCCGAAGGTCAGGCGCTTTCGGTCGAGATCGCGCGCTCCAGCGGATCGTCGCTGTTGGACGAGGCGGCCTACGACACGATCAGTCGATGGCGCTTCCGACCGGCGATGCGCGAGAAGGTGGCGGTCGAGGCCCGTGCAACCGTCCCAGTCCAGTTCAGCCTCATCGCGCCTTGAAGGCGGCGGCTCATCGCTGCCGGTATGATGGCGACCACAACCGGCGCGACGAGGAGTTCTCGGTGCCAACACGGCTGATGGACGCGGACGAGCCTGCGGCCGAAACGGGGATGGCCGTGCTGATCGTACGACCGGCAACGTCGACGACTTCATCCACGCCGACGTACCGGTGTTCAATCCGTGGAGGGAACAGTTGATCGAGGCCGGTGGGAGATCCGCGCCGGCAGCTGAAGCAACGCGGTGGGGTACATCGTAAGTCGTTGACAAATGATAGAAGGAGGTGTTCGTCCTGCTGTTGATGGCAGCAGCAATGCCATCGAGGGAGCCATTCCCCCTCGTCTGCCGTCGGTGCATCGGTCCCCGATCAGACGAGCGTGAGCGCAAGATGCTCCGCCATCGGCGCGAAGTCGCGATCCGCCGTCAGCAGCCGGTGGCCGCCTTCGATGCAGAACGTGCCGATGATCAGGTCGATGGTCTTACGCACGGTGATTCCCAGTGCGCGCAAATGCCGATAGTGGGTCGCCGCGATCACGGCGAGATCGGGGTCGAGCATCCGCACCACGTCGAAGCGACGGAACGCCGCCTCGACGCGTCTGGCATCGGTTTCCGATCGCACGCCCTGCAGCACCTCGAGCAGGATCACGTCACCGATCAGGAGCGGCTCGGTTCCCAGCAGCGCCGACAGGCGCTCGACCTCTGCCGTTCGATGCCCATTCAGGAAATCGATCCAGACCGAGCTGTCGACGACGATCATTCCGGCAGCGCGCGGCCGGCGCGGCTCTCGTCGAGGTCGCCTTCCCAGCGAACCTGTCCGAACAGTGACCGGACATCGGCTTGGCGCTTGAGCCGGATCAACAGCCGCAGACCTTCCTCGACGGTGGCCCGCTTTGTCTTCAGACCGCTGACTTGCATGGCGACATGAATCAGCTCGTCGTCAATTTCGATATTGGTGCGCATGGCATCATCTCATGTGTATCTAAGGCTGGCATTATACACATTTCCGTTCCGAATCAGAAGGCGGCGCGGATTGTCAGAGGTGCCTCTTCTACCTCATTGATAATGCACGCGAACACAGCGAAAGTTAGATTCCCGTTCCTTTGGTTCCGACAGCGGCTGGCGTCCCGCATCGACTCGATGAGCACCGCCGGGTTGGACACCCGCGGCTTGGTCGGATCGGGCGGAAGCGGCACCTCGTGGCGCAGGTCCGCCGTGGCATCCCGGAGCCGCTGGCCTTGATCCGCGGTCATTATCAAGACTCGCCTGAAATCGTCAGGTTCATGGCGCTTCATGAGCCCGATGTGCCACGCGCATGCAGGCATGCGGAATAAGGGGATATGCGCCTATTCACGCTGTGCTAGAATGATGCGATTGCGAGATGCGATGCTGCGCTCGCGCATGGCGGGATGCGAAGTGATGACACGGACGAGTGAACTCGGCCGGCTCATGCATGAGGAGCATTTTCGTACACTCGTGCTTGTTTGTGGCCTCGAAAACCGCGTCACCCACAAGGCAGCGCTACGGCCATACGATGCCGCGGACGCAGATGATCGTAAGCTCTTGGAACAGGTTTTGTCCGGCCTGGGCGAGATCGGAGGCCACAATGCTTTCGAGGAGAACGTTCTCTTTCCGTTGATCAAGGATCAGGATTCCGGCCAGCTGACTTCGTTGCTGGCGTCCGAGCATGCGCAGATGACACCAATGGTGCACCGCCTGCGCAGCGTGGCACGAGAACTTCTGGACGGCGGATCTTCGCCGTCTCGGTGGCAAGAGTTCTGCGCTGCCGCCCGCGATTTGATCTCGGAAATGATGTTCCACCTGGAAAAAGAGGAAATGGTCATCGTCCAGCGATTGGGCGAGTACCTCGAACCCGGTGTCGACCACGCTCTGGCCCTCCGTTACGAGACGGAGGCGCATCGGCAGCCGGTCGGCCTGTGTGCTAATCAGGCTGCCTGAGGGCTGCTTCGCCGACAGGTGAGCGCACCGCCGTCGGCATTTACTCTCGCTTTATTTCCAATACCCACGCTGAGCCTTGATCATCATCAAGGACAGCGCATGAGAGGCGCGCTCGGCTGATACCGTCGCGAGCGTCCGGCGCGCGCGTCCGGCGCGCGCGGGCGGTCGGCGCGGGCGGTCGGCGCGGGCGACGGAGCGTGCCGGCAACGCATGATCAACGAGCACAAAGTTCCGCGCAGGAGGAAAGAGATGAGCAACGTCTACCGTCTGAAGCGACAACACGCCGAAATCAGCAAGGCGATAGACGCCGTGCTAGAGGCGATCGAGGCTGGCGAAATCGCTGGCTGCGCGCCCATGCTCGCAGCGCAATTGCACGAAATCGCTGCGCTGGTGACCTCGCACTTGCGGATTGAGGACAAGGAGGTCTACCCCACCCTCATGGTGCGTCCGGAGACGGCGGTCAGCGGGATAGCAACGGCCTTCCGTGAGCACATCGGGAACCTGGCGCATGAATTCGCGGCATTTTCCCAGCGATACGCGACAGCGGCTGTGATCGCGGACGACGAACCTGAGTTTTGCCAAGCGACGCGGGAGATCTTCAAGAAGCTGCGTTTGCGCATGCAGCGAGAAGAGCGCGAACTCTATCCGCTGATGGTGCGTGTCTCACGCGTCGCGGTTTGAGGCCCATTCGCGAGCCGATCGTCGACCGGCGCCCTCCTCAGACCGCTGCCGCCGCACTGCGCATCAGCCGGGGCGGCCGTCGATCCGCGGACGGGTCAGGATCGGCCAGTAGTCGAAAGCAAACAGCGCATACCCCAGCGACCACAACAGGCCGGCGAGGACAATACCAGCGCCGAAGGGGAACAGCACCCGCACCAGCCCGCCGGCGATGACGAAGCCATAGGCGGCAACGGTGAGCTTCGAAACGACGAGCGGCCGGCCTGAGTGACCGAGCGCCGCGCGCGAGGCGACCGCCAAAATCATGATCCCGATCGCATTGGCGCTCAGCGCGTGCAGTGCGGTGGAGGATGCGATGCCAGCGCCGAGATCGGCAAACCCGACCAGCGCGAGGCCCAGCGGCAGCCAGACATAGCCCACGTGCAAGATCCATACGATCGGCAGAGCACGGGTGCGCCAGCTTTGCCAGCCGCGCATGCCATAGAACAGAATGCCAGCCGCAGCGAGCGCGGTGATGCCGCGGGCGGGAGATGACTGGCATACCAGGTCCGCCACCAGCACCAGCATCACCGACGGCACCGCCAGCCGCTGGGCGTGACCGGGAGTGAAACAGGTGATCTGCGGCCAACCATTCGCCCGCAATGCATTCTGGGTGAACAGCGGCACGATCCTCCCGCCGATCAGCGCGATCAACGATGCCAGCACCAGCGCCGCCGCCCACAGGGCACGGCTGGGTTCGCCCAGATGGTACCAAGCGTTGAGCGCCGCCAGGCCGAACACCATTCCCGGCACCGGATAGTTGCGGGCGTTGCGCGCGCCGACGACGGCGATGGCGACGACAATAGCCAAGAGCGGCAGGAACAACAGATCGAGCCAGACGAACACGCCGCTTATCATCGCCACCCTACCCGCGAGCCACACAAGGCCCAAGCCCGCGAGCGGCAGCCCACGAACCGGTGGCCGTCCGGTCCAGTTCGGAACCGCCGTCAAAAGGAAGCCGGCTAGCGCCGCGCCGGCGAAACCGAACAGCATTTCGTGGCCATGCCAGGCGCTGGTCAGCGGCAACCAACCTTCGATCGCGATCAGCCACAAAGGCATCGCCGCGCTCGCCCACAGCGCGGCGGCAAGGAAGAACAGACGGTGCCCTGAGGCGAGCAGGATCGGCGAGCGGCGCGCTTGCATCGCGGCACCCTGGGCGACAGGGGTTGGGGTCAATGGGAATCTCCCGTGTTTTGGCGGCAGGAAGACTATTCCTTACCGCATCGCTGCGCTATTGATGATGGTCAAGCCGCTGCCGGCTGCATGCTGCGATGCGGCCGGTGACGGGGAAGCGCCTTGTTCCGGTAGTGAGCCGGGAAGATGGACGCACACAACCGCGAGATCATGGATGCGTTGCGATTGACGCCGTTCCTCGGGCAGGTGCCGACCGAGGATCTGGTGCAATTGGCGGCGCATGCCACCCGCGTTAAGGTGCGCGCCGGCGAGATCCTGTTTCGCCAAGGCGAGAAAAGCGGCAGTTTTTTCATCGTCTTGTCCGGGCATATCGTCTTGTTCCTCGACGGCGAGGGCGATCCCTCAAAGATCGCGCGCATCGCCGGCCGCGGTGAGAGCTTTGGCGAGGCGTGTATGTGCTGCCATGCGGCCCGCCTGGTCACCGCGCAGGCGTTCAGCCGCGCCGAACTGATCGCCATCCCCGGAGCGGCACTCCAGTCGCTGTTCTGTGCCAGCCCGGGGTTGGCCCTTGGCCTGATCAGCGAGGTCTCCATGCGCCTGCGCGGCCTGGTTCGCCAAGTCATGGATTTGAAGATGAAATCGGCGGCGCAACGCCTGGGCGGTTACCTTCTCGAACAGGCGGCGGCCGACGCCGGACCGGCGACGATACGCCTGCCGTTCGAGAAAAAGCTGCTCGCGAGCCAGCTCGGCATGCAGCCGGAAACGCTCTCGCGCGCCCTGTTCCGGCTGCAAGGCTTGGGCGTGCGCTACAATCGCGCCCGCGATGCCTTCTCCGTTCAGGATCTTCAGACCCTGCGTACGTTTTGCCAGGACAGTGGGCACGGGCACGGCCTGTTGGCGGACCATGCTGCCCACTCCTGACGATGTCACGATCATCCGGCGCACGCCCTTGTTTTCGGCCCTGGACGAAGCGCAGGCGATGGCGCTCTTGCGCGGGGCGAGGGTGCGCGACTACGCGGACGAGTCCCTCCTTTTCTCCGCCGGCGACCGGGCCGATCACTTCTATGTTGTCCTACGCGGCTCGGTGCGGCTGTTCGCGCTCAGCGAAGAAGGCGACGAGACGATCATCGAGGTCATCGGCGCCGGCAACTCTTTCGCCGAGGGCGCCATCTTCGGTGCCGGCCGCTATCCGGTCCATGCCGAAGTCTTCTCCGGCGCGCGCCTCGTCAGCATCAACGCTGCCCCCCTCCTCGAAGCGCTGCGCAGCGACAGCGGCATGGCGATGGCGGTGCTCGCTTCGCTGTGCCGGTGGCAGCTCAACCTGATGGCCGAGATCCGCCGGCTGAAAGCGCAAGCACCGGCGCAGCGGCTCGCGTGGTTTCTCGTCTCGCTCGCCGGCGATGTCAGCGGCGAGGCGGTTTTTCGCCTGCCCTTCCGCAAGACGATCGTCGCCGGCCGGATCGGCATTACGCCCGAGAGCCTGTCGCGCGCGCTGGCCCGGCTCGCCGAACTGGGAGTCGAGACCAAGGGCGATATCGTCACCGTGCACGACGTCGAGGCGTTGCGGGCGTTTTGTCGCGGGTGATGGCGCGATCCCGGTTGACATCCGTCAAGGACAGCCTCTCGTTGGCGACGACACACTTCGGCGTCCCTTGCACACAGGCGCCGATCGCAGACCAACCGACAGTACGGAGGGACACGTGACTAGCGATGCAAGAGAGGGTGACGTTTGTCCGCGAACCGGCGCCGCGGGGGCAGTGAGGACGCCCGCGAATCCGCCACATTGGCTGCAGTCCTTTGACGCTGCAGGTGCGGCCCGGATCGATGTCCGCCCCCACCTGGCCGCGGGCCGCGAACCGTTAGACGACATCATAGCGCTCGCGTGTCCCGTGCGCGTGGGTGGCACTTTGATCATCGACGCGCCGTTCGATCCGGTCCCGTTGCACGCGGTTCTCGCCGAGCATGGTTTTGAGACCTTTGCCGAACGGATCGAAGCCGGGCACTGGCGGGTCTGGTGCTTGCGCCAGCGAACCCCGAAGGTCTCTCCGCCTGCGCGCGATCCGGCCCCCAGTGCAGCCACAGTGTGGCGCGGGGATGACGGCGTCCACATTGACGTGCGCGGCCTGTCGGCGCCCGCACCGCTGGTCGAAATCGTGCGCCTGATCGAAAGCGGGAACCACACCGGTGCAGTCGTTGCCCACCTCGATCGCGATCCCGTCCACCTCTATCCCGAGCTCGCCGAGCGCAACTGGTCCGCCACCCGCCTGCCCGGCGACGCCAATGAGGTCAGGCTGCGGCTGACCAGGGCGCCAGCCTGATGCTGAGCCCCGTAAGTCTCGGCGGCGCGAAACATCGTCTGCTGCCCGAGCGCATTCCAGCCCTGTTCTTTGGCACCGCCGTCATCGCCCACGTTATCGCCTGGGCAGCGCTGGCGTTCGTTGCTGCCGAACTGCCCTACTTCGCTGGCGGGCCCGGTCCGGTGCTCGCGGCATTGCACACGCTGACGCTGGGCGTGCTCTTGTGCACGGCGTTCGGGGCATCGCTGCAGATGCTCCCTGTTGCACTCGGCCAATCGGCGCCGACGGAAGCGGTCTGCCTCGTAATCTTTGCCACTCTGGTGACGGGCGCGGCACTGTTGATCGCCGGCTTTGCCGTGGCTGGCGTCACTCTGATGGCAGGTGCGGCATTGCCCCTCGTCGTTGCCGTTGCACTCTATGTCCACGAGATCGCGCGGCTGCTGCGCGGCAGTGCGGGTCCGCTGCACTGGTTCGTCCGGACGGCGATCATCGCGCTCGGCGTCGCGGTGCTGCTGGCAGCGGCGCTGGCCGCCAACTACAGCCTCGGCTTCCTTCCCGATCACGGACTCTTCGCTGCGCTGCATGCCACCCTTGCCGGCTTCGGCTTCATGGGCTTGATGGTGCTGGGGTTGAGCCAAATTCTGATCCCAATGTTTGCGATCGCTGAGCCGCCAGAGGAGCCGCCCTTGTGGCGCGCCTACGCACTCGCCATTGCAGCACTGGCGCTCGCACTCACGGGCCAGGGTGCCGACCTCGCACCGCTGACGGCCGCAGGTGCCACGCTCGGCTTCCTGGCGGCGGTCCAGCATGTCCAGACCATGCGGGCTGTCGTTGCGAAGCGGCTCAGGCGACGGATGGGGCCGGAATTCATCCTCCTCGGTGCGTCGTGGGTGGCACTGCTGCTGGCACTCCTCGCCGCCACCGCCGCCGCGCTCGGGCTGCTGCCCGCCACCAGCGCTGCGCTCGTGATCATCCTTGTCCTTTATGGCTGGCTGCTCTCGATCCTGACCGGAGTCCTGCAGCGGATCCTTCCCTTTCTCGCCTCCATGCAGGCCGCACGGGCACAGGTGCGCCCGCTGGCACCGACGAAATTGGTCGACGAACGCGCGCTGCAGGTTCACCTGTATGGACATCTCGCCGGTCTTGGCGCCGTTGCCGCCGGTACCGCTGTTGCCGTGCCGGAACTGATCATCGCGGGGGCTGTTGCCGGCACCGTTGGCGCCCTCGGTTTCGCCTGGTTCGCCCTGACGGTGTTGCAGCGGACCCGCCGCCATCTGAAAACGCATGCATTGGAGAGGTTATCGCCGTCATGACGACCGAAGACATCGGCGTGCTCTTGCACGCAGAACACCTTGAGACGCTCGCCATCGCCAACGCCCTCGAGGTCCGCATCATGGGCGCCGAAAAGAACCGCCCGCTTGGACCGACCGCGTCCGCCGACCGGACGTTCTTGGGTCAGCTGGTGGCCGCCATCGACGGCGCCATCTGCCGCCACTACCGGTTCGAAGAGGAGACGCTGTTTCCCCTGCTGCAGACAGCGGGCCTGCAGGATGTAACCGCCATGCTGACCGGCGAGCACGAGACGATCCTGACAATGGCGGATGAGTTGCGCGCGCTGGCAAAGAGTGCTGCCGGAGCGCCCTTGGACGGACGGCAATGGACCCGCTTCCGCGAGACGGCGATGGATTTCATTCATGCCGTCATGTTCCACATCCAGAAGGAAGAAATGGGCGTCGTCCGCAGCCTGTCGCTGATGCTGGGCACTGCAGCCAGTGCCGAGCTGGCCGCGCGCTATCGGGCGCTTCAGCAAGGCTGCGATGCTGCCCCTTGATCAGAGTCAAGGCGATGCCCGCGTGAAATCCTGAGCATGGCGCTTTGCCTTTCCAGCACCTCCCGCAAGGAAGGGTGCGCCGACAGCTCCGCGGGGACCGAAAAGTGGATTATGAGTCGTTTTTTGCCCAGCAGTTGAAGCAGCTGCGTTCGGAAGGCCGCTACCGCGTGTTCGCCGATCTGGAACGCGAGGCCGGACAGTTTCCGGTTGCGCGGCTGCATGCGAAGGGCGGTGAACGGCGGATCGCCGTCTGGTGCTCGAACGACTATCTCGGCATGGGGCAGAACGCCGACGTTCTGGCAGCCATGCACCGGGCACTTGACCGCTGCGGCGCCGGTGCCGGCGGCACCCGCAACATCTCCGGCACCAATCACTATCACGTGCTGTTGGAACGAGAACTCGCCGACCTGCACCACAAGGAGGCCGCGCTCTTGTTCCAGTCGGGCTGGATCGCCAACATGACGACGCTCAGCACGATCGGCCGGATGCTGCCAGGCTGTGTCATCTTTTCCGATGCTGAGAATCACAACTCGATGATCGAGGGGATCGTCCACTCGCGCGCCGAAAAGCGGATCTTCCGTCACAATGATCCGCATGACCTCGAACGGCAGCTGCGCACGATCGAGCCCGGCCGGGCGGCGCTGATAGCCTTTGAATCGGTCTATTCGATGGATGGCGACATCGCGCCGATCGCGGAAATATGCGATGTTGCAGAGCGTTACGGTGCGATGACCTTCCTCGATGAGGTGCACGCGGTCGGCATGTACGGCGCGCGCGGTGGTGGCGTCGCCGAGCGAGACGGCCAGATGCAGCGGCTGACACTGATCCAGGGCACGCTGGCGAAGGCGTTCGGCGTCGTCGGCGGCTACATCGCCGGCTCTGCCGCGCTGTGTGATTTCGTCCGCTCGTTCGGCACCGGGTTCATTTTTTCCAGCGCCATGCCGCCCGCCGTCGCCGCCGGCGCGCTCGCCAGTGTCCGCCACTTGAAGAGCCGCCAGGACCTCCGCCAGCAGCATCAGGAGCGGGCAGAAACCCTGAAGCGCCGGCTGACCGAGGCTGGAATCCCGGTTATGGCGTCGGCGAGCCACATCGTGCCGGTCCTGGTCGGCGATCCAGTCTTGTGCAAGCAGGCGAGTGATACGCTGCTCTTCGACTACGGCATCTACGTGCAGCCCATCAACTATCCGACGGTGGCGCGCGGCACCGAGCGGTTGCGGCTGACGCCGACACCGCTGCACACGGATGCGCTGATGGACGCGTTGGTGATGGCAATGCGCGCGGTCTGGCGGCAGCTTGGTTTGCGCCGTGCGGCGTGAGCGAGGCCGGCGCGGCCAATCGCGGCAGGGCGGGCAAGAAAGCGATGAGCGAGCCGTTCCTTGAATGGAAGACCGTGTACCGGTTGGGCGTCGAAATGCTCGACTACGAGCATCAGGACCTGTTCGCACGCTTGAACGAGCTCAACGAAGAACTGCTCCGCCACGATGAGCGCGAGAAGATCGAAGCAGGGCTCGGCGAGGTCTACGCCCGCCTGCAGGCGCATTTCGCGCTGGAGGAGCGGTTCATGCGCGAGCACAAGTTTCCCGGTTACGCCGAGCACAAGGCCGAGCACGACCAGCTGCTGGATGATTTCATGGAGTTCATGCTGCGGTTTGAGCGTGACGCCACGCTCAGCTACGGGGAGCCGGAACAGGCAACCCTCAAGCACTGGGTGGTCGACCACGTTCTGACCAGCGACTTGGAAATGGGCCGATTTGTCGCCAGCCACCCAATCAGCGGCAAACCGTGACCGGTTGAGGCTTTGACCAGTGCAGCGATCCATTCGGGCGGTTCACGCCCGAGCAAGGTTGTCGCTGCACAGCATATCGAATCGCGTGCACTTTCGGCACAAACAGGACGTACGCTCTGTTCTTGCCAGTGCACTTGCCGCCGGCGAAGGGCGGGCGGGGAGAAGGTGAGTCTTGTGGCGCTGTTCATTTGGAAGAACTCGTTCAGTGTTGGTGTCGACTGTCTCGATACAGACCACATCATCATCACCAGCCTGATCAATCACATCGATGATGCCAAGCTCAGCGGCACCGACGAGGCCGCCGTCGGCATGATCCTCAGCGCCTTGATGTCCTATGCGATCGGCCATTTTCGTCGCGAGGAGCAGCTTCTCGCAGAAAAAGGCGATTCCAACCTGCCTGCCCACATCGAGCAGCATCACTTGGTCGAACGGCAGCTGGCGGATCTTTACGCAGACTACCAGAGTTGCCCCGATCCAGAGACCAGCAGAGAGATCATGGAGCTGCTGAACTATTGGATCACTGAGCACATCTTGCGCGTCGACATGAGGTACAAGGTCTTGTTCTCATGATACCATGGCCACAAGGTTTGCTAACAAGAAACACGAGATCATGATTCATGAAGATATTCTTTTGATGCAGATCGCATCCTTTCTAGTCGTCTCAATCGTTCTCTACTGGATTTCAAACAAGATAATAGACCTCGCCGAGCAAGCACGCGGCGGGCGGTTTGAGCACCGCACCATCTATTTCTTTTTCCTTCTTCTTTCTCTTTCGCTCGCCACCTTCTGGGTCATCCGCCGTCTCGGCGGGAGCTAGTTCCTTCGCTTGACGAAAGTCAATGCCAGGCCCGGCGTTCGGACGGCACCATCCCGTTAAACCGTTAGTGCGGGCACACGCCTGCTCGATCGCGCGGGTTTGAGACCTCCAGTATTGGGAAGGAAGCCATGGCGCATAAGAAAATCATGGGCGACGGTGAGAGCTTGGCGCCCGCTGAGGAGGAGAGGATTCCGGTAATGCAGAATGTACTGGACAACCCGTTTCTTCTTCTTTTCATAGGCGTCGCCGTGCCGACGGTATTCTACCTTATATGGGGGATTATGGATATTATTTCCATCCCAATCGCAAAGTGATTCTTGGAGGATTCCATGGCTCTTACGTCTCCGGAAAACCGCCTTTGGTGGAAAGAGCACCTCCATGGGGTGGAAATTGTTTGGATCTCCATCGCCTTCCTTTGGGGATTGGTGATGTTCTTTACCATGATCTATTGGCACATCGCCGGCGAACAGAACCTCTCAAACGAGGCCTACCGCGTCGCCCCGGAAGAATACGGCAAGAGAGTCGAAGCGTTCGCCGAGAAGTACAAAGTCCGCGAGGAAGGGACGACGTCGATCCCTGTCGTTCGGCCGCCTGCCGGTGGCGATGCCTACATGTTTGGTCGCTTGTGGGAATGGTGGCCGATCCTGGAACTGCAGAAGGGTCAGTCGTACCGGCTGCACCTGTCCTCGATGGACTGGCTGCACGGCTGGTCGCTGCAACCAGCCAATATCAATATTGAGATCCACCCGAACTACGAGATGATTATTACCATAAAGCCGGATCAGACCGGCGTATTCGGCGTGATCTGTAACGAATACTGCGGCGTCGGCCATTCGCAAATGGTTGGCCGGATCTACGTCGTCGATTGAGGGAACGGAGGGAAGACATGTCCATGCCTGCGATCTTCCGCACATGTCCGGAGACCGGGCTCAAGATCCATGGCTCCGCCGAAACGCTGATCAAGATCAATGCCGTCGTTGCGGTCGTTTTTCTGGCTCTTGGTGGCTTCTTGGGCTTGCTGGTCGCCATGACACGCTGGCCCGCCGTGCACCTGCTGCCGGCCGAGTGGTTCTACCTGGTGTTGACCGGGCACGGCATCAATGTGCTGATCTTCTGGATCATTTTTTTTGAAGTTGCCGTTCTTTATTTCGCCTCGGCTGTCCTGCTCAACTGCCGCCTCGCGACCCCCATCATCGCCTGGGCCGCCTTCGTGCTCATGGTCGTCGGTGCGGTGATGAACAACGTCGCCGTGTTCCAGGGCGAGTCGAGCGTGATGTTCACCTCCTACGTGCCGATGCCGGCGGCGCCTCATTTCTACCTCGGCCTGATCCTGTTCGCCGTCGGCGCGCTTGTTGCCGTCTTCGTCTTTTTCGGCACTCTGGTCGTTGCCCGTCAGGAGAGAACCTACGAGGGCTCGGTCCCGCTCGTGACCTTTGGCGCCATCACGGCAGCAATCATCGCCGTGTTCTCGATCACCTCCGGTGCGCTGGCTCTGATTCCGGCGTTCCTGTGGTCGGTCGGGCTGGTTAGCCACGTTGATTCTCTGATGTATCGGGTGATCTGGTGGGGCCTCGGCCATTCCTCGCAGCAGATCAACGTCGCGGCCCACGTCGCTGTCTGGTACGCCATCGCCGCCCTCGTGCTCGGTGCAAAACCGCTCTCTGAGAAGGTGAGCCGGACCGCATTCCTGCTCTACATCGCCTTCCTGCAGATCGCATCAGCGCATCACATCCTTGCTGACCCTGGGATCACGTCGGAATGGAAGGTGTTCAACACCAGCTACGCGATGTACCTCGCGGTGCTGGGAAGCATGATCCACGGCATGAGCATCCCCGGCGCGATCGAAGCCGCGCAACGCCGCAATGGCTTCACGCACGGCATGTTCGAGTGGCTGCGCAGAGGGCCATGGGGCAATCCGGCCTTCGCCGCGCTGGTACTCTCGGTGGTGATGTTCGGCATCGCGGGCGGCATTACGGGCGTCGTCCTGGGCGCAGAGCAGCTCAACCTCCTGATGCACAACACGCTCTACGTGCCTGGGCACTTCCACGCGACGGTCGTTGCCGGCACCACGCTTGCCTTCATGGGCATCACCTATCCGCTGGTGCCGCTGATCTTCCGCCGCGAGCTGGTGATGAAGAAGGTGGCGCAGTGGCAGCCGTACCTGTTCGGCATCGGCGCCCTCGGCATTTCCTTGTTCATGATGGGCGCCGGCACGCTGGGCGTCTCCCGCCGGCACTGGGACATCGCGTTCACTGAGGCTCCTGTCCCCTATGACTACCCGCCGACGGCGTACCTGATGCTGGGCTTGAACGGTCTGTTCGCGATCATGGCGACGATCGGCGGCATCATGTTTGTGGTCGTCATCGTCTCCTCGATCCTGTTTGGAGCCAAGCGCGGCGAGGCCGAGATCAAGCGTAACCCGGTTGTATTCCAGGGTGGGGCGGTGGCGGTCTCCGGCTATGGCAGCGAGGGGACGCTGCGGCTGCCGGGAACCGTCGTTCTTGTCAGCTTGTTCTTCGTCTCGTTCGTTCTGTACTACTTCATTAACTGGAAGTACTTGTCGGAGGTTTGGCCGCTGCATTAGCGGCACGCTGCCCCGGGTCGCGGAACTCTTTCTCGTTTCGCGCACCCGGCCGGCGCCCGCTCTGCTTGGCCGCGCCGCAATTCGGAGATGAGAGCGATGCTGCGATTTCACCCGCGCCGTCTCGATGTGGCGGGTGAACCGGCGGCAAGCCGGTGATGACGCGGAGGCGGACGACGTGGCTAGGGACGAGGCAAGTGGGTGGCTGCGGACGCTGATCGGGATCGGCCTCGTCGCATCGTTTGCAGTTGGTCATGCCGCTGCGGCGGCGGCGGCGCTCGATGCGGACACGGCGCTCGAAGCCAGCAAGGCCGCCATCGGGCGCCCGGTCAGCGACTATGCGTTTGTCAATCCGCTTAACCGCACCGTGCATTTGAGCGACTTCCGCGGCCGGCCGCTGGTGGTAAACATGGTCTATACCGCCTGCTCAGACATCTGTCCGACAGTCTCGCAGTCGCTTGCCGATGCCGTTGCGATCGCGCGCGATGCGCTCGGCCGCGACAGCTTTGCCGTTATTACCGTGGGGTTCGACGCCCGTCGAGATACGCCGGAGCGGATGCGCGCGTACGCCCGCAGCCATGGCCTCAGCGTCGAGGGCTGGGAGTTCTTGAGCGGCCCTGCCGATAGTGTCGATGGCCTCGCCAACGCGATCGGCTTCCAATACATCCCCGGCCCGCAAGGGTTCGATCATGTCGCCCAGACGACGGTCATCGATGCCGGGGGACGGGTCTACCGGCAGATCTACGGCGCGGCCTTTGAGCCGCCGGTACTGGTCGAGCCGCTCAAGGAACTGCTCTGGGGAACGCCCACCAGTACCAATGCTGCCTCCACTTTATTCGATCGCATCCGCTTGATCTGCACCGTCTACGATCCCGCAAGCGGGCGCTACCGGTTCAGCTACGCAATCTTCATCAGTATCGGCTTGAGCGGCCTGACCCTGATCGTGGTCGGCTGGATTATCGTTCGCGCATGGTGGCGGGCGCGGCGGAACGGAACGGCATGGACAAAGCTCAAAAAACTGACACCGCGGACCCCTTCGCATTCCTGAAGCGGCCCTTGCGCGCCGCTTACATGCGCTGCGACCGGTTCCTCGATTACACCTTCGGCAGCCGCGACAATCCATTCTACAGCCTGGGCGGACTGGGCTTCTTCCTTTACTGGATTATTGCCGTCAGCGGCATTTATGTCTTTGCCTTCTTTGATACCGGACTGACCGAAGCCTACGAGTCGGTCGAGGCGATGACGCATATCCAGTGGTGGCTGGGCGGCGTCATGCGCAGCCTGCATCGCTATGCGTCGGACGGCCTGATCCTCGTGATCGGGCTGCACATCATGCGCGAGTTTGCCTTCGATCGCTATCGCGGGACCCGCTGGTACTCGTGGGTGTTGGGTGTTCCGACGGTGGCGCTCGCGTTTGCCGCCGGCATCACCGGCTACTGGCTGGTATGGGACCGGCTGGCCCAGTACGTCGCCGAAACGACCGCCGAGATCCTCGACCGGCTGCCGATCTTCGGCTCGCCGATCGCGCGCAACTTCCTGGCACCCAGCTATGTCGATGACCGCTTCTTCACGCTGATGCTGTTCATCCACATCGCGCTGCCGCTGGTGATGCTGTTCATCATGTGGTTTCACGTCAACCGGGTGAACCGGCCGCGCATCAACCCGCCGCGAAACCTGGCGATCGCAAGCCTGGTTCTGTTGATTGCGTTGAGCCTGGTCTATCCCGCTTTGAGCCAAGGGCCGGCCGAGCTGTCGCGCGTCCCCTCCCCCGTCAGCCTCGACTGGTATTACCTCTGGTCGTATCCGCTGGTCGACCTCTGGGGTCCTGGCGGGGTGTGGCTCGTCTACTTTCTCGGCAGCTTCGCGCTGATGATCATGCCCTGGCTGCCGCCCTTGAAGCGAAGCGCGCCCGCCGTCGTCGACCTCGACAACTGCAACGGATGCACGCGCTGTGCGGTCGACTGCCCCTATGGTGCCATCCGCATGGCGGTGCGCACCGACGGCAAGCCGTTCGAGCGGGAGGCGGTGGTAAACCCGGCCCAATGCGTCAGCTGCGGCATCTGCACGGGCGCCTGTCCGACGGCGACACCGTTCCGGCGCGCCGCCGCCCTGGTTCCAGGCATCGACTTGGGCGGCCTGCCGCTGGTGATGGTGCGCGAACGAACCCACAAGGCAGCGGCCGGGCTTGCCGGCGCCGCACGGGTGGTGGTTTTCGGTTGTGACCACGGCGGTGCGATCGCCGCGCTCAACAGTACATCGGTTGGCGGCGTCAGCCTGCCGTGCACCGGGATGCTGCCGCCCTCGATGATCGACTATGTGTTGAGCCGCAGGCTTGCGGAGGGGGTGGTCATCACCGGCTGCCGCGATGGCGAATGCCGGTTCCGGCTCGGCCCGCAGTGGACCGAAGAGCGAATAGAGGGCAAGCGCGACCCGCAGTTGCGCGCCCGCGTGCCGCGCGAACGCATTTTGCGGGTCTGGGCAGGGCCGGCGGAGATGGCGCGCTTGGCTCGTGAGATCGCCTCGTTCCAGCAGCGGCTGGCGACGGCCGGCAACGCCGCCGCAGCGCCCGCTCCCGCCGAAGCGGGCCAGACGGTGGTGGCCGAATGAAACCGCTTCGCCACGCAGCCCAAGCCGCATTCGTGCTCATCACCCTCGGGCTGATCGGCTATTTCTCAGCATCACCGCCCTATGCCCGCGTGCCGCCGGAAAGCGCCCTCATCAAGCTGAGTTTTGCCCATGCGGCCGCCAAGAAGGGCGGGTGCCGCGAGCTGTCGGCAGAGGAACTCGAACGATTGGCCCCCAACATGCGGCGCAAGACAATCTGCTCCCGCGAACGACTGCCGGTCGACATCGAGGTCCTACTTGATGGCGCGCCGCTCTACGCCGAGCGTCTGCCGCCGACCGGCCTTTCCGGCGACGGCCCCTCGCGCGTCTATGAACGTTTCGTCGTGCCGGCAGGATCGCACTCGCTCGTGCTCCGGTTGCGCGACTCCGAGCGCGCGGCAGGTTTCGATTACGAGACGACCCACGCGGTGACGCTGGCGGCCGGCGAGAGCCTCGCCATCGACTTCTTTCAAGGAGGATTCAGGTTTGAGTGAGGCTCCGGCACGTGTCGTCTGGCGCAACGAGTTCTCCCTCGGGATCCCTGCGGTCGACCATGAGCACCGGGAGATGGTGGCGTTGATCAACGAGATCTTCGTTCGCATCGAGGCAGACGACACCGAAACGATCGCAGACGATCTCGGCGAGATCCACGCCCGTATCAGTGCCCATTTTGCCCTCGAAGAACAAATCATGCGCCGCGAGGGTTACGACCAGTTCGACGACCACAAGGCGGACCACGAACACCTGCTCGACGACATCCGCGAAATCATGGATGCGTACGCAGACGGCAGCTACGGCGACCGCAAGGATGCCTTCGCCGGCCGCCTGCAGCGCTGGTTCGTCGATCACTTCAAGACCAAGGACGCCCGCCTGCACAGGCGCTTGAGGACGTGAGACCACCCCAAGAGGCAGCCGGGCTCACGCTGCGGGAATACGCAGACGCTGTCCCGAGTGCAGGGTGAGAAGAGCAAGCACCCCTGGATATCTCCCGACAATCGCTGGAATGCGCGAAGGCGGCGCAACGTAGAGCGCCGTTGACAGGGCATCCGCCAGCGTCGCTCGCGGCGCCACGACCGTGACGGCGGCAAACGCGTCGGCACTGCGGCCGGTATCAGGCACGAACAGGTGGTGGAAGCGCGCCGCAGGATCGAAGGCGGTCGCGGCGCCGGCCGAGCTCGCAATGGCGCCATCGCGCAGCGGCAACGAAAGCGGTTCGGCCGCGGCGCTTGGCGGGGCTGCAAGGGCAATCGACCACGGCGGCTCCGCTGGCGCCGGCCCCAGGGCACGGATCTCGCCCATTTCGACGAGCACGTTCGTGTATCCGCGGGCACGCAACAGGTCCGCGACCCGGTCGGTAATGTAGCCTTGGGCGATGCCGTTAAAGGTCAGGGCCATCCCTGGCGCAAGCGCGATCCGTTCGCTGCGGACGCTCAAGCGCCGGCAGCCGACCCGGCTGCACGCTTCCGCGATCGCTGCCGGCGGCGGACCGGAGCAAGCGTCCGGATGGGCGGTGAAGTGATCCGCATACGCCTGCCACAGCGGCTGCACAGTTACATCGAAGGCACCGCCGGTCTGTTCGCCGACGGTGGCGCTCAGACGCAGCAGGCGGAAAAGATCGAGCGATGGGCGGTCAAGAACCCCGTTCGCGTTCAAGCGCGACAGCGCCGAGTCAGGGCGATAGAGACTGAACTCCCGTTCCAGCCGCTCAACCTCATCGAGGCAGGCACGGACGGCTGCCTTGCTGGCGTGCTCGGCCGCTCCCACAAGGATCAGCCGCGCCGGCGCGCCCAGCGCCGTTCCCTCCCAGACGTGGAAGGCTGGCGCTGCCGGCGCCACGCGGCCGGTCATCAGCGCAGCAGCGGTGCCGGCGACGATCGTGAGCGCGCGGCGGCGGCTCAGGATCAGTGGAGGAGAGCAAGTCCGCATTCAAACTTCCCCCCTCTTCACGCCGGCGCCGGTCGCAAGCGCCTCGCGCCGCTCGCGCCGTTTGCGCCGTGCGGCAAGCGGCGGGCACAGCGCGTCGTCAGCGTAGACGCGCTGGCAATTGAGGCAGTGGATGCATTCATTGGGATTGATCTGTCCCTCCGGGTGGATCGCCTGCACCGGACAGCGCTGGAAGCAGATGCCGCACTCGCGGCCGCATTGCGGGCGCCGCTTCAGCCACTCGAACATGCGCATGCGGGCCGGGATCGCCAGCGCAGCGCCAAGCGGACACAGGTAGCGGCAGAAGAAGCGCTCGATGAACAGCCCCGCAAGCAGCAGAGCGATGGCGTAGACAACGAAAGGCCACTCGCGGAGGAACGTCATCGACATGACGGTCTTGAACGGCTCGATCTCGGCGCCCACAAACGCAAGCCGCGTCGAACCGAGGGACACTGCGAAAAGACCCAAGAAGATGATGTACTTGAGTGGCCACAGCCGCTCGTGCAGCGCAAACGGCACGACGAGTTGCGGCAGCCGCACCAGGCGCGCGGCTTCTGCCAGCAACTCTTGCAGCGCGCCGAACGGACACAGCCAGCCGCAATAAACCCCGCGGCCCAAGAACAGAAGTGCTGCAGCGACATAGCCCCAGAGAATGAAGATGACGGGATCCAGCAGGAAGAACTCCCACTGAAAGCCGGTCATCAGCGAGTGGACGAAGGTGAGCACGTTGACGACAGAAAGCTGGCCACCCGCCCACCAGCCGAGCCAGAGGAGCGTCACCGCGAGGTAGGCGAGCCGCAAACGGCGATAGAAGACCGGCCGCCGGACGACGGCTTCCTGAAACACCAACACCACGCTGAGCACAATCAGCATCACCGACACGGCTGCGATCGCGGACCAGCGGCTGCGCCAGGTTTCCTGCCACAGGGGTGGGGCATCGGCGAACGATGGCTGCTCCGCGACCGGCGCATCCGCCGGCTGCGGAGACAGGACGTAGCGCGCCGGCAGTGCGTAGTCGATGGAGAGGATCGCCTCTGCACTGGCTCCACCGTCCGGCACCAGAACATCAAGCCGCCACGGCGCGCCCGCATCGAAGCCAGCATCAGCGGGGATCACAAACACGCCGATCTCGCGAAACTCAGGGCCTCCGGCGGTGCGCAACGCCTCGACATTGACATAGCCCGCCGTCGTCAGGCCGAAGGTGCGCGCGCCTTGAACCAGTTGCAGCCGCTCGAAATGGCCAGAGCGGACAAATGCCGTCCCCTTGACGGAGACAAGGCCAGCAGCGGCAATCATGATCGCCTGATCAGCCGCGCCGAGCATAGCAGCGAGTCGGTTGTAGGCGAGCTTGCCCAACAGGTTCTCGCCGATGCGGGCTGGCGTCGCCAGTCCCACGCAGAGTTCGAGGAGCAGCTTGGTGCCTTCGGCCTGGGTGAAGCGGCGGCAGCCAATCGAACCATCCGCCGTTAGTTCGGCCCACGTCGCCGGCACGAAGCCCGCAATGTCAACGCGCGCAGCCGCCGACGCCCGGCCGAGCACGCCTCGCGATCCCGCCACCGCCGTGACAGCGCGGATAACGGCGTCGCGGATCACCGCGCTGCTGACCGAGGCCCCGGAAATTACGGCTGGGTAGGCCTGATCCGGCGCGGCACCGGTGGCGAGTGTCCCGCGCAGCGTAACGTTGATGCCGGCAAAGCCGGCGACGTAGCGGCGCAGGTCATCCTCGGTAATGCCGATGACGAGGATCGGCTCGGTCTGGCGGACCAGCAGCGCACCCGTGATCACGCCCGCACCATCGACGCCGACGAGAACATCGAGCGGCTTGCCCGAGTAACCGGTCGAGCCGAGGGTATCGAAGGTCGACACCACATAGCCGGTGAGCCGCCCATCGGCACCACGCACCGCGGCAGCCGGTGGTTGCCCTTCGAACGGCCCGGCCGCAGCGGCGCCGGGGAATACGGCATCCAATTCGGCTGCCGACAACGTGCGCCGGCCGCCTTCCGCAGCGAGCGCGAAACCCGTTGGCACGGCCAGCATCAGCACCAGCAAACCGACGGCAAGCGCAACGCACGCACACCGCCGCCGCAACAGGTCCGCCCCGCTCGTGCTGGCCATTGCCTCGATCACCCTCGCGCCGCCGGCCATCGCCGAAGACAGCCACGAAGTCTAGTGGCGCCGATGACGCGAGCCTTGACGCTGGTTAAGTGCCGATAAGCCCTTATGCGCTTTGGGGGAACTTGACCAAAGTTAAGGCGCGGTCCGAGAGGCCCCCCCTAGAGTGTCTATCCGGCGTGAGGAGGGCTAGAAATGCGCAAAATCCTAACGAGCTTGCTGGTCTCAACCGCAATCGGTCTCATCGCAACGACTGCGTTCGCGCAGCAGGCGCCCAGCGACATCAAGAAACACGGCACAACGCCGGGCGGCAAGTACGAGCCGAGCCTGGACGTGCTCAAAGGCAAGCAGCTCGAGGCGCCGGGGGCGAAGCCTGGCGTTCCCTCGCTCACCCAGGCGGAATTCGACCAGGCCAATCAGATCTATTTCGAGCGCTGCGCCGGATGCCACGGCGTGCTGCGCAAGGGCGCGACCGGCAAAGCGTTGACACCGGATATCACGCGCGAAAAGGGCTTCGACTATGTGCGTGACTTCATCACCTATGGTTCCCCCGCGGGCATGCCGAACTGGGGCACGTCGGAAGAGCTGAAGGCAGCCGAAATCGAGGTGATGGCGAAGTACCTGCTGAACGACCCTGCACAGCCGCCGGAGTTCGGCATGAAGGAGATGAAGGCGAGCTGGAAGGTGCTGGTGCCGGTCGACAAGCGGCCGACCAAGCAGATGAACAAGCTCGATCTCGATAACTTGTTCTCCGTCACGCTGCGCGATACCGGCCAGGTTGCCCTGATCGATGGCGCCAGCAAGAAGATCGTCGAGACCATACCGACCGGCTACGCGGTGCATATTTCGCGCGTGTCGGCTTCCGGGCGTTACCTCTACGTGATCGGCCGCGACGGCAAGATCAACCTCATCGACATGTGGATGGAGAAGCCGGCCACGGTCGCCGAGATCAAGATCGGCAACGAAGCCCGCTCGGTCGAGACGTCGAAGGCCAAGGGCTGGGAGGACAAGTACGCGATTGCCGGCTCCTACTGGCCGCCGCAGTACGTCATCATGGATGGTTCCACCCTGGAGCCGCTGAAGATCGTCTCCACGCGCGGCATGACCGTCGACACCCAGGATTACCACCCCGAGCCGCGCGTCGCTTCGATCGTCGCCTCGCATTACCGGCCGGAGTTCCTCGTCAACGTCAAGGAGACCGGCAAGACGTTGATGGTCGACTACTCAGACATCAAGAACTTGAAGCAGATCGAGATCGGCTCCGCCCGCTTCCTGCACGACGGCGGTTTCGACTCCTCCAAGCGCTACTTCCTGGTGGCGGCGAATGCGTCCAACAAGGTGGCCATCATCGACACCAAGGAAGACAAGCTGGTCGGTCTCGTCGAGACCGGCGAGAAGCCGCACCCCGGACGCGGCGCCAACTTCGTCCATCCGAAGTTCGGACCGGTGTGGGCGACCAGCCACCTGGGCGACGAAACGATCGCTCTCATTGGCACCGATCCGGAGAAGCATCCACAGCAGGCCTGGAAGGTGGTGGAGTCGCTGAAGGGCCAGGGCGGCGGCTCGCTGTTCGTCAAGACGCACCCAAAGTCGAAGCACCTCTATGTCGACACGCCGCTGAACCCGGAGGCCTCGATCGCCTCTTCCGTCGCGGTGTTCGATATCGACGATCTCGGCAAGGAGCCGGTGATCCTCGATATCGGCGGCATGTCCGGCATCGCCGAAGGAGTGCGCCGGGTGGTTCAAGGCGAGTTCGACAAGCAAGGCGAGGAGATCTGGTTCTCGGTCTGGAATGCGAAGTCGCAAGAGTCGGCAATTGTCATTCTCGACGACAAGACGCTCAAGCTGAAAGATGTCATCAAGGGCAAGGAAGTCGTCACGCCGACGGGCAAGTTCAACGTCTTCAACACGCGGAACGACGTCTACTAAGCGCTCGACCACAGACAGGGATGGCTGGGCCGGCGGGCGGAAATCTGCCGGCCGGCGGACAACGGCGGGCCAAAACATGGTGCAGAAGGAGGGGATCGTCTATCTCGTCGGAGCCGGCCCTGGCGATCCCGACCTCCTGACGATGCGGGCGTACCGGCTGCTGCGCGAGGCCGATGTCGTTGTCTACGACCGGCTTGTCTCCGAAGCAATCCTGGCCCTGATCCCACCGGGAACGGCGCGGATCAGCGTCGGCAAGCAACCGCGCAGCCATCCGGTGCCGCAGCACGAAATCAACAATCTCCTGGTGCGGTTGGCCGCAGGCGGCCGGGCGGTGGTTCGCTTGAAGGGCGGCGATCCGTTCCTGTTCGGCCGCGGCAGCGAGGAGGCCTCGCACCTCGTCCACCACGGCCTGCGCTACGAGGTCGTCCCCGGCGTCACCTCGGCTTCTGGCTGTGCCGCTGCGCTCGGCCTGCCGCTCACCCACCGCGGTCGGGCATCGGGCGTGCGCTTCATCACCGGGCATTGCCGCGAGGACAAGGCCTTGGACCTCGACTGGCGCGGTCTCGCCGATCCAGACACCACGCTTGTTATCTACATGGGGATGGCCACCATCGCTGAGATCGCGGTGCGGCTGATCTCGAACGGCCTATCGGAACTGACGCCGGTCGCCGCCGTCTGCAACGGCACCCGCCCCGAGCAGTGCTGCGTCATCTCCACACTCGGCGAGATCTCGGCGGCCGTCGCTGCGCTCGACGGCCCGACGCTGTTCTTCATCGGCCGGGTCGTCGATCTTGTGCCCACGCTCGCCCCCGGCCGCTCGGTGGCGTCTGGATCCTGGCTGCCGTCCCATGCGCGCCGCGCTTAGCTTCGGGCTCGCGGTCGCAGCGTTCGCAGCCGCCCTCCCGGCACACGGCGAGGGGATTGACGTGGCTCGCCAGAGCTACCTGGCCAACCTGCTGACGCAGGATTGCGGGTCCTGCCACGGTTTGACGATGAAGGGTGGCCTTGGTCCGGCGCTCCTGCCCGCGGCGCTGGCAGAACGGGACGACGCGGTGCTGGTCGAGACCATTCTCGACGGCCGGCCGGGCACGCCGATGCCGCCGTGGCGGTTCGAGCTGTCTCAGCAGGAGGCCGCTTGGCTGGTCGCACGTCTGCGCGAAGGTGTCCGATGACCAGCCGCGCCCGACGCGCTGCCCGGCTTGGCATGAAAAGCCTGTTGGTGCTGTTCTTGTTCTTGGCCGTCGCGGCCAGCGCGATGGCCGGAACGGTCCGCGGCACCGGCGATCTCGGCATCGTCGTTGAGCGTGCATCGGGCCGGGTGGTGATCATCGAGCACTCGCACCGCAGCCGCATCGGCGCGGTCGACGGCTTGGGCGATCTCAGTCACGCCTCGGCGGTATTCTCGCGCGACGGCCGCTTCGCTTATGTGTTCGGCCGCGACGGCGGCCTCAGCAAGATCGACCTGATCGAGGCCAAGCTTGTGCGCAGGATCGTCCAGGCCGGCAATGCGATTGGTGGTGCGATCTCGGCCGACGGCCGGCTGATCGCCGTCTCGAACTATGAACCGGGCGGGGTCAAGATCTTCGATGCCGAGAGCCTCGACCTCGTTGCCGATCTGCCGGCCGAGAGCAACGGCCAGCGCAGCAAGGTTGTCGGCTTGGTGGAAACGGCGGACGGCGCGTTCGTCTACACGCTCTATGACGCGGGCGAGATCTGGATCGCCGATGTGGCTGAGCCCGCGCGGCCGGCGATCCGGAAATTCCCGGGCATAGGCGCGTTTCCTTATGACGGCGTCACCGTCGACGGCGGCCGGTCCTACGTTGCCGGCCTGTTTGGCGAGGATGGCTTGGCGCTCCTCGATCTGTGGCGGCCAGAAGCCGGCGTGCGGCGGGTGCTGTCGGGGTATGGCCGCGGCGAGGAGCCCCTGCCCGTCTACAAGATGCCGCACTTGGAAGGCGTGACGGTCGCGGGCGGCAACGTATTCCTGCCCGCGGTCGGCCGGCATGAACTGCTGGTCGCGGATGTCCGCACCTGGGCCGAGGTCGCGCGCATCCCCGTGCATGGCCAGCCGGTCTTTGCCGTCGCCCGCCCGGACGGCCGGCAGGTGTGGGTGAACTTCGCCCATCCGCACAATGACACCGTCCAGGTAATCGACGTGCCGTCGCTTAAGGTCGCCCATACGCTCAGGCCGGGCAAGGCGGTCATGCACCTGGAATTCACGCCCAAGGGCGATCAGGTCTGGATCTCGGCCCGCGATGAGGACCTGGTGCGAATCTATGATCCGCGGACGCTGGCGGAGCTGGGCGCGATCGCGGCCGAAAAGCCGAGCGGCATCTTCTTCACCGCCCGTGCAACCCGGCTGGGGTACTGATGATGATCCCGACCGACGCCCGCACGCACCGCTTGCTCGACGCCTATCAGCGGGATTTCCCGCTGGAATCGCGCCCCTTCGCCCGCATCGCCGCCGATCTTGGCGCTGCCGAGGCGGAGGTCATTGCGCAGTTCACGGCGCTTAAGGACGCCGGGACGATCAGCCGGATCGGTGCCGTTGTCCGTCCCAACAGCATCGGCGCCAGCACGCTCGCGGCACTCTGCGTGCCCGCGGAGGACGTCGAACGGATTGCGGCGCTCGTTTGCGCGCACGGACAAGTCAATCACTGTTACGAGCGCGAGCACGCGATCAATCTGTGGTTTGTCGTCACCGCCGCCGACCGCGCTGCTGTCAATGGAGTGCTGCGCGCGATCGAGGCCGAAACCGGGCTCGCCTGCCTCAATCTGCCGATCGTCGAGGACTATCACATCGACCTTGGATTTCCGCTGTCATGACCGTCGATGCCACCGATCGGGCGCTCCTGGCGGCGCTGGAACCGGGCCTGGCGCTGGTGGCAGAGCCATACGCGGCGCTTGGCCAGCGAACCGGGTTGACCGAGCAAGCGGTCATCGATCGGCTGCAACGGCTGTACGCGCGAGGGATCATCAAGCGCTTTGGCGTGATCGTCCGCCACCGGGAAGTCGGATACCGCGCCAACGCCATGGTAGTGTGGGACATCCCCGACGCCGACGTGGCTACGGTGGCGCAGAGCCTCGCCGCGCTGCCGTTTGTGACGCTGTGCTACCGGCGGCCCCGGCGGCCGGGTTGGCCTTACAACCTGTTCTGCATGATCCACGGCGAGGACCGCGAAACCGTCTGCAGGCAGATCGCGCGCGCCAACGCCAGTGCCGGCACCACGGCGTTGCCGCAGACCGTGCTGTTCAGTACCCGCGCCTTCAAACAGCGCGGGGCACGCTATTGGGCGCCGGAAGTGCTGGAGCCGGCCTGATGGACGCGATTGATCGGCACATCATCAATCATTTGCAAGGCGGTTTCGCCTTAACGGAGTTCCCATTTGCCGCTGCCGCGGAGGCGCTGGGCCTGTCGGAGGCGATGTTGATCGAGCGGATCGACCGCTTGCTCAAGGACGGCGTGCTGACGCGTTTCGGGCCGATGTTTAATGCCGACCGGCTGGGTGGGGCGACAGCGCTCGCAGCGATGGCAGTGCCGGTGGCCGACTTCGAGCGGGTCGCCGCGATCGTCAACGGTTTCGCGGAAGTCGCGCACAACTATGCCCGCGAGCATGCGTTGAACATGTGGTTTGTCATCGCCACCGAGACGCCGGTGCGCATCACGGAAGTGATCAACGCAATCGAGACGGAGACGGGCCTCAAGGTCTACAGCATGCCGAAGATCGAGGAATTCTTCGTCGAGGCGCGGTTCGTCGCATGACCACCCCGCCGCCCGCGCTTGACGCCACCGACCGCCGGCTGATCAAGGCGACGCAAGAAGGGCTGCCCTTGACCCGACGGCCCTATCACACCGTCGGTGCGGCCATCGGCCTTGCGGGCGAGGAGGTGATGGCGCGATTTTGCCAGATGCTGGAAACAGGGGTCATCCGGCGGATTGGTGTCGTGGCGAACCATTACCGCCTGGGCTATGTCGCCAACGGCATGTCGGTGTGGGACATTGCTGATGACGCCGTTGCCAGCGCTGGCACAGAGGTTGGCGCGCTCGACTTCGTCAGCCACTGCTACCAGCGGCCGCGCCATCTGCCGCTCTGGCCCTACAACCTGTTCGCCATGGTGCACGGCCGCAGTCGCGACGAGGTCGGCCTCAAGGTCGCCGAGATCGCGCGTCAATTGGGGCCGCGGGTTTGCCAGTACGACGTCCTCTACTCGTCGCGCATCCTGAAAAAAACCGGCCTGCGCCTTGTCGACCAGGGAGCGCCCTGATGTTCCGTATCAGCGCGTTCATGGCCGAGATCCTGCACCCAACGCCACTGAAGCCGGGCCGACGGCCGAGCGGACCGGTCATCATCTGGAACCTGATCCGCCGCTGCAACCTCAAGTGCAAGCATTGCTACTCTTTTTCGGCGGATACCGACTTCGCGGGCGAACTGTCGACGGAGGACGTGTTTGCGGTAATGGCGGATCTGCGGGCGTTCGGCGTCCCGGTGTTGATCCTCTCCGGCGGCGAGCCGCTGTTGCGCCACGACCTGTTCGCGATCACGACGCGCGCCAAGTCACTCGGCTTCTTCGTTGCGCTGTCGAGCAACGGCACGCTGATCGACCCGGCGAATATCGAAGCGATCGCCGCCGCCGGCTATGACTACGTCGGCATCAGCCTCGATGGCATCGGCGCCGTTCACGACGCGTTTCGCCGCAAGGAGGGAGCCTTTGCCGCCAGCCTCAATGCCGTCCGCCTGTGCCGGACCAACGGCATCAAGGTGGGCCTACGGTTCACGATGACGTTCGACAACGCCCATCATTTGCCGGACCTGCTTGCGCTCGCTGATGCCGAAGGCGTCGACAAGTTCTATCTCTCGCACCTCAACTATGCTGGCCGCGGCGATCGCAACCGCGGCGCCGACGCCACCTTCGCCGTCACCCGCCGGGCGATGGAGCATCTGTTCGAGGCCGCCCGGCGCAGCGCCGAGAAGGGCGAGTCCAAGGAATACGTCACCGGCAACAACGACGCCGACGGCGTGTTCCTGCTCCAGTGGGCACGGCGCCGCTTTCCGGACGTGGCCGATCACCTGCGCGCCAAGCTGGTGCAATGGGGCGGCAACGCATCGGGCGTCAATGTCGCCAACATCGACAATCGCGGCGATGTCCATCCCGATACGTTCTGGGGCCACCATACGCTCGGCAACGTCCGCGATCGGCCGTTCTCGGCGATCTGGCAGGATACTTCCGATCCGATCATGGCGGGGCTGAAGCGGGTGCCGCGGCGGATCAAGGGCCGCTGCGGCACCTGCGCCCACTTCGACATCTGCGGCGGCAACACGCGGATCCGGGCGCTGCGCCTGACGGGGGACCCATGGGAAGCCGATCCGGGCTGTTACCTCACCGATGCCGAGATTGCAGCCGGGATGCCTCCGGATCAAGAAACCGATGATCCGGCATTCGTTTAGTTTCCTCGTCATGGCGGCCGTGGCACTGCCCTCCGCCGCCGGGGCCGCGGACGTTGCGCCCGCTGCGGCCGTGACCCTGTACCAGCAGCACTGCGCGTCGTGTCACGGTGCCGATCGCCTGGGCGGCACCGGACCGGCCTTGCTGCCCGAAAGTCTGCAGCGCCTGCGGCGCGATGCCGCGGCCACGACGATCACCTTGGGCCGGTCGGCGACGCAGATGCCAGGCTTCGGAGACCTCCTCTCGCCCGCGGAGACGACCGCTCTCGTCGAACTGATCTACCAGCCGTTGGCCGAGCCGCCGAGTTGGTCGCTCGAACAGATGCTGGCGAGCCGGATCATCCATACCCCCACGGCGGAGCTTCCCGCCAGGCCGGCGCATGACGCCGATCCCTTAAACCTGTTCACCGTCGTCGAAGCGGGAGATCAGCACGTCACCATCCTCGATGGCGACCGCTTCACGCCCCTGTGGCGCTTCCCCTCTCACTATGCCTTGCACGGCGGCGCGAAATATTCTCCGGACGGTCGCTTCGTCTATCTCGGCTCGCGCGATGGCTGGGTCAGCAAGTACGATCTCTACTCCCTGCAACCGGTGGCCGAAATCCGCGCCGGCATCAATCTGCGCAACATCGCCGTCTCGGCCGATGGCGGAAGCGTCGCCGTCGGCAACTACCTGCCCCCTTCCCTGGTGATCCTTGATGCCCACGATCTGGCGCCGCTAAAGGTCGTCGCGGCCGCCGACCGGCAGGGGAAGCCGTCGCGCATCAGCGCCGTCTACACCGCTCCGCCGCGGCAGAGCTTTATCGTCGCGCTCAAGGATGCCGCGGAGATGTGGGAAGTCTCCTACCGGGCGAAGCCGGATCCGGTTGCGCGCGCTCTTGTGCACACCTACGAGCCGGGGATGGAAGAAGGCGCGTTCGATTTCGGGCCGTTCCCCGTTCGCCGCATCGCGCTCGATGACGTGCTGGACGATTTCTTCTTCGATCCTGGGTACCGGAGCGCAATCGGTGCCGCTCGCAATGCCCGCAACGCCCAGGTGATCAACCTCAACGTCGGTCGCAAGGTCGCCGACGTTGCAATGCAGGGTATGCCGCATCTCGCGTCGGGCATTACCTTTGAACACGAGGGCAGAACGGTGCTGGCGACGCCACTCCTGAACGAGCCGGTGATTGCGGTCTTCGATATCGAGACGTGGGCGCCGGTGGGAAGGATCGCGACCGGTGGACCGGGCTTCTTCCTGCGCAGCCACGAGAACACGCCCTATGCGTGGTCGGATACCTCCCTTGGCACGGCGCGTGATCAGATCCAGATCATTGACAAGCGAACGCTCGAAATCGTGCGCACGCTGCGCCCGGCGCCGGGCCGATTGACCTCGCACGTCGAGTTCAGCCGCGACGGCCGCCATGCGCTCGTCAGCGTCTCGGAAATGGACGGCGAACTGGTCGTTTACGATGCCGAGCGGTTCGTTGAAGTGCAGCGCCTGCCGATGCGAAAACCGTCGGGGAAATACAATGTTTACAACAAGATCACGCTGTCCGCCGGCACCAGTCACTGACGCGCCTGACCTTGCGCCGGGCGATGCGGCCGACGCGGCCGTCATCCTGGTTGCTCACGGCTCGTCGCGGGTTGCCGAAGCAGTCCTCGGTCTCGATCGTCTGGCGTCCGCCCTGCGCGAGCGCGAGGGGTATGCCGAGGTCGCCGTGGCGACCCTGCACGGATCGGGCCACCGACCCGCCGATGTCGTCGCCGCGCTCGCCCTCACGCGTGCGTTCGTCGTGCCGGTGATGATGTGCGATGGCCTGACGGTGCAGCGCGATCTTCCGGCTGCGTTCAGCGGCTGTGGATCCCTGCGGCTCCGCTTCTGCCAGCCGGTTGGGACGCACCCTGGACTGGCCGCACTGATCGCCGAGCGCGCCGCCCAGGAAGCGAAGCGGCGAAACCTGCATCCGGCGCAGACCCGGCTGCTCTTGATCGCGCATGGTTCGACAAAGAACACCAGATCGGAACAGGCGACGCTGCTCCAGGCCGGCCGGCTGGCCGCCATGGACCTTTTTCGCGAAGTGGCTGCCGCCTATCTCGAACAGCCGCCCAGCGTCGTCGCCGCCATTCGGCGCTTGCGGCCGCCGGTCATCGCCGTCGGCCTGTTCGCCGCCGAGGGGCGGCATGCGACCGTCGATGTCGAGGCCGCCTTGGCCGCGGCTGGCCGGCCCGACGTTGCCTACCTTGGTGCGATCGGCACCGATCCCGGCATGGCGCAGCTGGTCGCCGCCGTCATCCGCTCAGCGGCGCGCACGGGCCGGTAGCGCTGACGCGCACTGACGTGGGCTGACCGTGTACGTCGGGCAGTGCCGCCGGCCGCGGGCCGCCGTTGCTGGAAGAAGAAGCGCTGGAGATTGTAGGCAAGGTTGGCGGGGCCGGTTGTGGCTTCCATCCTGCCTGCCCATCGCCAGGTATCCAGCCCGGCGGCGCTGGCGGTCGAAGTTCTCGAACAACTGCCGGATCATAGGCCGGGCGACCGCCCGTCGCGCCGGCCGAATAGGCGAACGCTTCCTCAAGCAGCGGCCTGAATGCCTCGAAATCGATGACTCGCCTCGGAGAGCCCCTTCAAGTGACCCGGCAGATCCAAGAATCCAAGCTGCTTCATGGCCCCTCCTCAACGGAGCCATCGAATCACAAATTGGCCCGAACGGCGCGGTAAATGGCGGCGTCCAGCTGTCGCTCGGGTGAAACGGGCGGGCTTTTTCGCCATATCAGGATCAGCCAGGCCCTCCTCGATCGTCGCCAGAAAGATCAGCCGATGCCGCATGAAACGGTCCTAATCACCACGATCGTCGTCGGTCTGGTGCTCGCTTTCGCACTCGGTTTTGTGGCCCATCGTCTGCGGTTGCCGCCGCTCGTCGGCTATCTCCTTGCCGGGGTAGCCGTCGGTCCCCACACTCCTGGTTTTGTCGCGGATACGGAGCTTGCGCTCCAGCTTGCCGAAATCGGGGTAATCCTCTTGATGTTCGGCGTCGGTCTGCATTTTTCGATCAAGGATCTGTGGGTCGTGCGCGGCATTGCGGTGCCGGGCGCAGTCGCGCAAATCGCGACAGCGACGGCTATCGGCGCAGTGCTGGCGCACTTTTTCGGTTGGAGTCTCGGAGCGGGCCTCGTCTTTGGCCTCGCCCTCTCGGTCGCGAGCACTGTCGTCCTGCTGCGCGCGCTTGCCGAGCGACGCGCGCTTGACACTGCCAACGGCCAGATCGCAGTCGGCTGGCTGATCGTCGAGGACCTCGCCATGGTGCTGACGCTCGTGCTGCTGCCCTCGCTGTCGTCAGTTCTTGCCGACGGCACCGCAGCATCGGGATCCCCGACCGCCTGGAATGACATTGCCCTCTCCCTCGCCGTTACCCTTGGCAAGGTTGCGATCTTCGTCCTCTTGGTATTGGTGGTCGGGAGGCGGCTGATCCCCCGCCTTCTCGCGATGGTTGCCCGCGCCGGTTCACGTGAACTGTTCACCCTTTCGGTGCTGGCAATCGCACTCGGAATCGCTTACGTCGCGGTCGATTTGTTCGGCGTCTCGTTCGCCCTCGGCGCCTTCTTTGCCGGCATCGTGCTTAGCGAGTCCGACCTCAGCCATCAGGCCGCGGCCGATATGCTGCCGCTGCAGGACGCATTCGCGGTATTGTTCTTCATTTCCGTCGGCATGCTGTTCGATCCCTCGATCCTGTTGCAGTTTCCATGGTCGGTCGCGGCAGTGGTGCTGGTCATCATCTTTGGCAAGTCGATTGCCGCCTTTGCCATCGTCCTTGCACTCGGGCGCCCCGTGGCCACGGCGTCGACCGTATCGGCGAGCCTTGCACAAATTGGTGAGTTCTCGTTCATCCTCGCCGCGCTTGGCGTGGCACTCGGTTTGCTCCCGGAGGCGGGCAAGGACTTAATCATCGCCGGCGCATTGCTGTCGATTACGCTCAATCCTTTCGTTTTTTCGACCTTCGACAGACTGACAGCGTGGCTGCAGCGGCGGCCCGGATTGCTGCGGCGTCTGGAACGGCGGGATCTTGGTGCGAATGTAGCGACGAGCGAGGGCAGGACGCTCGGCCAGATGCGAGATCACGCCGTCATCATCGGCTGCGGCCGGGTTGGCGAGGCGATTGCTCGGGCGCTGAACGTCTGGGAGTTGCCGTTTGTCGTCGTCGAGCGTGACCGCCAGCTCGTCGAGCACCTGCGCACGCACGGTATGCACGTCGTTTTCGGCGACGCAACAGCACCTGGGATTCTGACGGTCGCCGGCATCGATCGCGCGCGTTTGCTGATCATTGCGACCGCCGAAGCCAGCGCCGCCCGGCAGATGCTCAACCTCGCCCGCAAGGCTAACCCCGAGATCGACACTGTCGTTCGCACCCACAGCGAGGTCGAACTCGCTCACTTGGAACAAGAGGGGATCGGCCTTGCCGTGCTGGCGGAGCGGGAGCTGGCCCTGGGCATGATGGGATACGCACTGAGAAGCCTGGGCCTGAGCGAAGGCGAGGCGCGTCTCTTCGTGCAAAGCTCACGGCGCTTCGATGACGCCGGGATGATCCCGCAGCCGAAGGCTACCGAAGGAGCGCCAGAACTGCGTCCGCGCCGAGAAAGCGCTGGCGAGGCTGGGAACTCCTGATGATCCGGGTTTGTTCAGTTTTCCGATTCATGCGCAGCCAAAGCAAAGCAGAGCGCTCCGCCTCGCTGTTGGCTGTTGGTCACGGCACTGTCTGGAAGGTTCTGCAAAGGGAGATCGGCACGACGGTCATGGGAGGCGGAGGAGTGAGACGGCTCCGTATCGGAGCGCCGTTTCGCGTGATGGTGATTGAAGGATCGCGGCTCAAATGTCGTAGAGCAACACGACCTCGGCCGATGCCGTTCGTCCCCGCAGGTCGGCAAGAGTGGTCCTGTCAAGGATCTCGGCGATCGCGTCGCGGACGTCGAGCATGAGGCTGCGGATGCGGCAGATCGATGTATCGCGGCAGTCGTCGCAGCGCCGGTACGCAGTCCGGCTCGCGCACGGAATGGGAGCCAGCGGACCGTCAAGGACGCGGATGACGTCACCGATAAAGATGCGGTTTGCCGGGCGGGCGAGCGAATAGCCGCCGCCGCGGCCTTTCTTACTGGAAAGAAAGCCGGCGTTCTTCAGATCCAAGAGAATGGCATCGAGGAACTTCTTGGGGATGTTGTTGTTCGCGGCGATCTCGGCGATCAGTGACGATCCTTGCCCTTCGTGTTCCGCCAGATGCACCAGCGCCTTGAGGCCGTACTTCCCCTTGCTCGTCAACATTAAGCACCTTTTCGATCGGGTTTGTCTAATATCTTGTTGGCATGAAAGGCGTCAAGATCCTCCGCCATTCTGGCGCAATCAGCTTGACATAAAATCTATCTTTCTATAGAATTTATGATGTTAATATCAGCCTGACGCGCAGAATGAGGTCGCAACCCGATGGACAGCGCCGGAACAACATTGCAGACGCGACCCCAGCCAAGCCTGGCTTCTTCGTCTGAGCAGCGGTTCCTCCCGTTGCGACCCGAAGGGATCTCTTGCGATTGTCCGCACGATCTGCACGATGAATACAGATTGATCTTCGCCCGGATGGCGGCTCTCCATCTTGCTCCGGGCGATCCGACACGCATGCCGCTTGCGGAGGCACGCCAAGCGTCGCTGCGTTATCATGCCTATTGGAACGCCGCCCCCCCTGAGGTCGAGGAGATTTTCGAGCGAACGGCCCCATGGTCCGGCGGCGTGCTTCGATTGCGATTCTATCGTCATCGTGCGGGATCGACCTCACCGATCGCCATCTACTTCCACGGTGGCGGCTTTGCCCTCAACTCCGTCGATACGCACGACCGGTTGCTGCGGCTGCTGGCCATCGAGGCGAAGGTGACGATTTGCGCGCTAAGCTACTCGCTCGCTCCGGAGCGGCGCTTCCCGCACCAGCTCGGCGAAGCGGTGGCAGCCGTCCGTTGGCTGGTCGATGCCGCCTCAGATCTTGATATCGACCCCGGTGCCGTTGCGCTCGCCGGCGACTCTGCAGGAGCCAACCTTGCGCTCGCCGCTGCGCTGGCGCTGCGCGACCAAGGCGACAGCCCCGTCGTCAGGCTGCTGCTGTTTTACGGAATGTATGTTCCGGAGTTCCACTCCGAAGCCCACCACCGCTACGGCGGTGGGGCGTACGGGCTTACGACCGAGCGCATGCGGTGGTTCTGGAACGCGTATCTCGGTCAGGAGAGCCGGAAGTCTGATCCGTATGCGGCACCCCTTTGCGCCGATTTGCACGGTCTCCCGCCAGCCCTGATCATCGCCGCCGGCCGCGATTGCCTGCGCGATGACAGTCTGCGCCTCGCGGAGCGTTTGCATGCGGCTGCCGTACCAAACGTGTTATCCTTCTACCAGGACGTGCCGCACGCGTTCATGCAGCTGTCCCGGTCATTGTCAGCGGCCACGGCCGCTATCAGCGAAGCGGCCGCCGTTTTGCGGGCTCTGCGCTCATCGTAAGGGTCTAGCAAACTCAGCCAAGGGGTTGGATCTCATCGGCGCGCGCGGTTCCCTAAGGTCCTGCGCCGAGTTCGGTTGTATCCCCACGTCTGGCGCCGAGGCCACGGCACATGAATGCCGCTGCCGGGAGTCTTCGGAAATGAACGGCTATCGGGCGCCGGCAGCTGTTGTTGAATCCGCCGCCTCAGCTCCACCGGCGCTGGCCAGCCGCTTGCCGACGACCGCACACAGGCAGCGCAGTTCCGGCACGGCCGTCATCTCCCAGAAGTTGCCGCGCGCGATCGGCCCGAGCGCCAACAGATTTTCGAGCCGCGTGCCATCCGCGGCGATGACTTCGCTCTCCAGCGTCGTCTCTATTCCCAAACCCAGTGGGTCGGGTCGGATCAGGCCTCGATCGAGCAGCGCGCGGACCAGTGGATCCTTGATCAGCGCGAAGTTGGACTCAGGACCGGCGCAGTTGATCAGGATGTCGGTCTCAATGCGCGCACGGCTATCCGTGCCCCGCGGACTGTATGTCGTCAGCACCCTGCTGCCATCCCGGGCGACCGTCTTCAGCCGTCCAGCATGGAAGGTCAGCTGACCGCGCTCGCGCGCTGCGGTAATCCGCCCAGCGACGTTGGGGGCCATGCGGTGGCGGTGGATCTCCCAGTATGGGCGAGCGTGCCGGAGGAACCGTCGTCGTTCGGCCAACGGCAGTCCGCCCCACAGGTGTGGCAGATACGGCCGCACCGCGTCGACAACACTCCGCCAGTCGTGGCCTTGGACGGTCGCGCCCCGCACCTCCGCCCGCAGCACGCGGAGAATCCCGAGCGTTGTCGCCGGCAGAATTCGCCGGTGCGCCAGGAAGTCTTCGTAAGGGCGCACCTCGGCGTGCCGTTGCGGCAACAGGCCACGGCGCGAAAGCGCGGTGATCTGACCGCTGTGGCCCTGGTCTAGAAGGCTGAGGACGACATCCACCATCGTCAGACCCGTCCCCAGGATGAGTACCGAAGCCGCTCTTGGCACCTTCGCCAAGATGTCGCCGGCCCATGGATCGGCGATGAATTGAGGTGGCTCCGCATCCGCTGATAACTCGACACCGGGCAGTTGCGGCGGGAAATTTCCCAGGCAGAGCGCGACCCGGTTGACGGCCATCGTCTCTCCCGTTTCAAGGCGGAGCACGAAGCCATGTCCGTCACGGGTAAGGTCGATAGCTGTATCGTCTCGCATCCGGCACGTGACTCCGGGCGATGCCCGATTGATCGCATCGTCGAGTTGTTCGGCGAGGTAGGTGCCATAGAGCCCGCGCGGCACGAAAGCGTGCCCACTTGGCGGGATCAGGCCGACGGGGGCTCGCGAATCCTCGCGTCGTGACAGCCAGTCGACGAAGTGGCGTGGTTCGTCGGGAAAGGCGCTCATGTTCATGGCCCGCACGTTCAGCAGGTGCGAGGCATTGCCGGTAGAATAGGCCAAGCCACCACCGAAACCGCCGCGCTTTTCGATAAGATCGATCGCCAGTGGCGTTCTTGCCTGGCGCAGCAGGTGCACCGCGAGCAGTGTGCCGGTGAAGCCAGCGCCGATGATGGCGATCGTGGACGCAGCAGAACGCATTTGGAACCTCAGGTTGATGATCTCTGTCATCGCTTCGTTCACCTGGAACATAACATCTATAAATCTATTGACAATATATTTTTATCAGCTACCCTAAATTCGGTTGCTGGCGATCAGCAACCCGCGGGGATTTGACGGAAGCAGCTTGCGCCGCGTCACCAAACGCTAAAGCGCCACGAAGCGTGCTTCGTGGTTCCGACACTGAAACCGGTGTAAGGAGACCTACGATGCTGAAACGTTCGACATTCTGGCCCCTTGGCTCCTTGGCCAGTCCGCTGTCCCTCGCCGCGGTGCGATGTCGGCGCTGTCGCATGGCCCGCTAATCGGGTCTGCGAAGCAGCCACACAAACTCTCGGTTCCGGTTGAATGCCAGACAGCAGCTGCCCCGATGGGGCGGCGAAAAGGAGCACTATGTTCAACGCCTACGTCATCGAAGCCGGCAACGAAGCCGCCGGTATTGTCATCCGCGAAGGTCACCGCTTTCGCTTCCACAGTTCGTCCCGGCGTTATTGGGATCTCGAAGGGCGCTATTTCCGCAAGCCCCACGATGCTCAACGGGCGGCGCTCGACCTGATCGCCTTGCGCCCGGCGCGCGCCAGCCGTGCTCTTGTGAGGCCATAAGTCCCCCTGACCCGAAGCCTGCCGGCGGTCTTGTTTTCGCGATGGTGCGCCGTCGCAAGACCGCCGGATTTTTTTTAGGAGCCTCACATTGGGACAGCCCGTCATTTACGAAGTGCTCACCCTTGAAGCCGCCCTCGGACTGGCAGAGCGCCGCGGCATCGTCATCGTACCAGCGGCGACAACCGAGGCGCACGGCAACCACCTGCCGCACGGCACCGATACCTTTGCCGCCGAGTGGATCGCGCGCGAGTTGAGTGCGCGGACCGGGGTGCCGACCCTGGTTCCGACACCGTTCCACGCAGGGGACGCTGTCCAGCGCATCCCCACACCGCCCAGGGGGCGGCGCAGCGCCGGCGGATTGGGGACGGTGGAGGCAATCCGCAGTGCCGCCGCCGACAAGGGGCACAAAGTGCCGGAGCGGGCGACGGAGCGATCCTTCGCCTTCATCCGCAACATCGACACGCACAATGCCCCGCATGAAGGCCCGGCGATCGACGTCCGCGAACGTCCCCGGCAGCCTCAATGCACGGTCGCATACTGATGCCGCACTGAATCAAACAGAACAAAGAGACTTCGATGGACACGCAACTAAACGGGACAACGAATGCTCGACGGGAATACTGGCAGCCCGCATTAGAAATGCAGAGCCGTGCCGACTGGTACGACCTGAAACTTCAGTTGCTACGTCGCCACCTTGAGCACGCCTACCGCGGTTCTCCCTACTACCGTGCTGCGTTCAACCGCGCCGGAGTCGCCCCGCAACGGCTGCGAACCCTTGATGACATCCGTCATTTCCCGTTCATCGACAAGCGGATCGTTCGCGAGCGGCAGGAGGCCGCGCCGCCGTTCGGCGACCTGCTTGCCGTTCCCGAACAAGATATCGTCTATATCTCGGCGTCGAGCGGTTCGACCGGTGTTCCGACGGCATCACCGTTCACCGCCGCCGATTTCGATGACTGGATCGACTTTGAAGCACGCCTGTTCTGGTCGAGCGGGTTGCGTGCGACCGACCGGTACTGCCATGCGCTGAATTTCTCGCTGTTCGTCGGCGGACCCTGTGTTCTTGGCGCACAGAAGCTCGGCGCTCTCTGCATTCATGCCGGCACCGTTCCATCGGAGCGGCTGCTCGCCATCTTGCGCCAGTTCGGCGCGACGGCCTTCTGGACCACGCCATCCTACGCTTGGCACCTCGGCGAGACAGCCGCGCGGGAGGGCCTCGACCCTCGCTCCGACTTTGCCGTGCGCCGCATTTTTGTTGCCGGCGAGCCAGGCGGCTCGATCCCCGAGACCCGTTCCCGTATCGAGGCGCTGTGGGGCGCCGAGGTGTTCGACTACTATGGGCTGTCCGACATTTTCGGAGCGTGCGCCGGCATGTGCACGGCCCAAGACGGCCTGCACTGGGCAGAAGATCACATTCTCGTCGAGGTGCTGGATCCGAAGACCGGCGAGCCGGCCGCAGAGGGTGAGCGCGGTGAACTGGTGCTGACGACGCTGCGAAAGGCAGCGCGGCCGATGATCCGTTTCCGCACCGGTGACATTGTTTCGGTCACCAGCGAACCGTGCCAGTGCGGGCGAACGTCGCTTCGACTTCGCGGCATCCACGGCCGCCTCGACGACATGCTGATCATCAAGGGCGTCAACATCTTTCCAAGCGATGTTGAAGCCATCGCCCGCAATGACCCAGCGTTGACCGGCGAGTACCGCCTTGTCGTCGAGCGGTTCAACCATCTCGACCATCTTACCGTCGAGATCGAGCGCGCCCTTGGCCACAATGGTCCGGACCTGGACCTGGCGCATCGATTTGGCCGGCAGCTCAAGTCGATCACCGGCGTGTCAGCTGAGATCAGAATTCTTGCAGCGAACGCCCTGCCGCGCGCCACACACAAAGCAAAGCGCGTCGACGACCGCCGCACAGGCGTTTGGAGCTAGGACGCGGCCGGAGGCGACATGAACGATCCTGCGCTCCCCCTCGCGATCAATAGCGACGTCAGGATTTCCGCCGAGGAGTCGTTGCGGAACTCTCTGGCGGCGATCCGTGCGGCGGCCGAGATTCTGCACGACTACAATGACCTGTCGCGCGACGAATGCATGGCATTCACCGAGGCAGTGCTTGTCGAGAGTGAGCGGCTGGACGGTCTTATCGGCTGCTTGTTGGACAAGCGCAGGACAATCGGCTTAATGCCTGCACACCCTGTTGCTGGGCGGGTTGGGGCCGTCTTCAGCGGGCCTTCGATTCCTCCCTGTCGATGATGCGCTTGTTCAGGCGCCGTGCGAGCACGTCGCCGGCGGACTGAACGCCCTGCACCAGCAGAATGAGGATGATGACGACAGCGGCCATCACGTCGCCTTGAAACCGCTGGTAGCCGTACCGAATACCGAGGTCACCGAGCCCGCCGCCGCCGACGAATCCTGCCATCGCTGAAAATCCGGTAAGACTCACGAGGGTAATGGTCAGGCCGGCAACGATGCCTGGGAGCGCTTCGGGGAGCAGCACTTTGCGGACGATCTGCAGCGGACTCGCTCCCATCGCCTGTACCGCTTCGATCAGACCATGGTCGACCTCGCGCAGCGATGCCTCAACGAGCCGGGCGATAAAAGGTGTCGCGGCAATCGTCAGTGGGACGATCGCCGCTGCCGTACCAATCGAAGTGCCGACAACGAGACGGGTAAACGGGATGATCGCCACCATCAGGATGATGAACGGTGTTGAGCGCACGGCGTTGACGATCGTGCCGAGGACGCGATTCAGCGCCCGCCGTTCGAGGATGTGTCCCGGCCCGGTGACGACCAGAATGACGCCAAGCGGGATGCCGAGGACGCTGGCGACGGTGCCCGAAACCGCCACCATGTGCAGGGTTTCGAGCAACGCCTCAAGCAGCTGAAAGATCACGTGCTGCGACATAACCGAGAAACTCCCCTCGCAAGCCATACCCATTGAGACGCGAAATGATCGCTGCAGCATGAGAGGCTCCGCCGCCGACGGCGACGGTCAATATCCCAAGTGGCTTGCCCTGAATGTAATCGATGTGGCCGTGAAGGATGTTGAGTGGCGCGGCAAATTCCCGAACGAGCTCAAACAAAACTGGATTATTAGCCGCAGGCCCGCGGAATGTGATGCGCAATACGGGCTGCCCGTCCGGCTCTTGCTCTGCAGTCACTCGCTCGCGGATTGCTTCCGGAAGCTCGCGACTCGCGATATCGCGGAGGAGAGTGCAGGTGACATCTGTCTTTGCGCCTGCGAACAGGTCATAAACCGTTCCTTCCTCGACGATCTCTCCCCGGTCGAGAACAGCGACATTGTTGGCGAGCTCCTTGATCACTTGCATCTCGTGGCTCACTATCACAATGGTAATATTTAGCCTCTTGTTAATGTCAGCGAGCAGAGCAAGTATGGACTTGGTTGTCTCCGGATCGAGCGCGGATGTCGCTTCGTCGCAAATCAGCACCGAAGGATCTGAAGCGAGTGCGCGGGCGATTCCGACCCGTTGCTTCTGACCGCCGCTCAGTTGTGCGGGGTATTGGTCGCGCTTGTCGGCAAGTCCGACGAGGTCAAGCAAGGGCGTTACCCGCCGCCTGATCTCGTGCCGGCCGATGCCACCGATCACTTCCAGTGGCAGCGCGACGTTGTCGAACACCGTGCGTGACGACAGCAGGTTGAAGTGCTGAAAGATCATGCCGATGCGACGGCGCGATCGCCGCAAGTCGGCCGGCGGGAGGCTGGTGAGATCCTCGCCGCCGACAATCACCCAGCCGCTTGTTGGCCGTTCCAGCATGTTGATGCAGCGGACCAGCGTGCTCTTGCCGGCACCGCTGCGGCCGATAATGCCGAAGATGTCGCCCTTCTCGACGGTGAGCGACAGGTTGCGCAACACATCCACCGGCCCGTCGGCTCCGGCGAACGCCTTGGAGACGCCGATCATCCGTATCATCGGCATTGGCGTTTTCGGATTGTTCAGATCGCCGTCGATCACTTCCAATGCGCCGTCCATCTCAGGGTTCCGCTATGTTGTGTGGTGGGTCGAACCGCGCGTCGCGCCACCGCAAGGCGGCTGCAAGTCCCGCACTGCGGACGATGTCGAGAAACTGCGCCTTGTCGGGCGTTCCAGCGGCTTCGATCGCGACATCATCGCGCAGTGCATCGCGCAAAGCCCGCTCGATGCCCATGATTTCGTATGTCCGATTGATTGATCGCTTCGTTGCGGTGACGAGTCCGGGGTCAATGGCGGCGATTTGACCGGCGACCGTCTTCGCTGCCGACAACGCCTGGTCGGTTGGCACGACGCGGCTGACGAGGCCGATCGCCAGCGCCTCCGCCGCATCGATGCCGTGGCGGCCGGTGAGGATGATGTCCTTCGCGCGCTTGGCGCCGACCAGCCAGGGCAAGAGCATCACGACGATGCCGGCACCGAACCGCAGTTCGGGTTCTCCGAAAACGGCGTCGTCGCCGGCGATGGTGATGTCACAGGCCAGCGCGAGTTCGCATGCCCCGGCAAGGCACGGCCCCTGCACGGCGGCGATCGTTGGCTTGCCCAGCCGCCAGCAGCGCATCACCGTCGAGAAGGCCCTTTCCAGGATCTCCCGCCACCGCGCTTCGCCGTGCGGCCGCAACTCCGCCTGCTCCTTGAGATCGAACCCCGCCGAGAAAATGCCGCCAGCACCGGTGATGATGATCGCCCGCACCCCCGGATCTCGGTCCAAAGCATCGAGGCGTTCCCGTAGAGCCTCGAGCATTTGCCGGTTCATCGCATTGCGCTGACGCGGCCGGTTCAGCGTGATGGTGGCGATCGCGCCGTCGCGATCGAGCAGGATGCCACCGTTGTCGTCCGCGGAGGTGTGCATTTATTGGCTAACAGTCGATCGATTTAGTTGACTGATGCTTCCCTTCTAACCTAGGCTTGAGGACGATGCAAGCGTGATCGAGGTGCCTTGGTGCCGGCGCGAACCGGCCCGCGGCCCCCTGACTGGAGGAAGTGAGAATGCTGAAGGCAGTGAAGTGGGGAATGGTTGGTTTGTTGCTGCTGGCGACGGGGACACACGCTGGTGCAGCGGCGCCGCTGAAGGTCGGTGTGTCCGCCGGACCGTACGCAGAAATCCTGAGTTATGCCGCCGAAATCGCCAAGAAGGACGGCATTGAAGTTAAGGTCGTCGAGTTCTCCGACTACACCATGCCGAACGCGGCATTGGCGCAGGGCGACATCGATTTCAACAACTTCCAGCACCTCCCGTACCTGCAAAATCAAGTCAAGCAACGCGGCTACGATATCATCGCACTCGAAAAGAGCATCATCGTGCCGCTCGGACTGTACTCGAAGAAGTTCACCGCACTCAGCGAGATCCCGGTCGGCGCAACCGTCGCCATTCCGAATGATCCTAGTAACGAGGCACGTTCTTTGATGCTGCTGGAGAAGTCAGGCTTGCTGAAGCTCAAACCCGATGCCGGCACCTCGGCAACAATCGCCGACATCGTCGAGAATCCGAAAAAGCTCATAATCAAGCAGCTCGATGCCGCGCAGCTGCCGCGTTCGCTGGAAGATGTCGATCTTGCGGCGGCGACGCTGAACTACGCCCTCAGTTCGGGCCTTGATCCGAAGAAAGCACTCCTTCTTGAGGGTGCGGACACGCCATGGAATCTGTGGTTTGCGGCATCGCCGAGCCGCAAGGACGATCCTCAAATCCGTCGTTACATCGAGATTTACCGATCGCCGGCCGTCAAAGATTTCATTCTCAGCCGGTTCCAGGGAACGATCATTCCAACGTGGTAGAACAGACCACGTTGGACTGCGACCGAACTTCCTCACCGACTGCAGTAGGGATGCGTGCAATGCCCGCAGAGATCGCGGTCCACCCGTCGCCGACGAAGGCGTTTCCGGCGACGGATGTACTGGACCTTATTGGCAACACCCCGATGGTGCCGGTTACGAGCATGGATACCGGACCGTGCCAGCTGTTCCTGAAGCTGGAAAGCCAAAATCCCGGCGGTTCGATCAAGGACCGGATCGCCTTGTCGATGATCGAGGCGGCGGAGCGGGAAGGCCGTCTCCGTCCCGGCGGCACGCTGGTCGAAGCCACGGCCGGCAACACCGGCCTCGGCCTTGCACTTGTCTCGGCGCGCAAGGGCTATCGTCTGGTCCTCGTCATTCCTGACAAGATGAGTCGGGAGAAAATCTTTCATCTGAGGGCGCTCGGGGCGGACGTCGTTATGACACGCTCCGATGTCGCAAAGGGCCACCCCGACTATTACCAGGACAAGGCGGAACAGCTTGCTCGCGAGACACCGGGGGCGGTCTACGTCAACCAGTTCGAAAACACGGCCAATCCGCACGCGCACGAAAGAGGAACAGGCCCCGAAATTCTGAAGCAGATGGGGGGCGATCTCGATGCGATCGTCTGCGGCGTCGGCTCCGGCGGCACCATCACTGGCCTCAGCCGCTTCTTCGCCGCAGCGCTGCCGCACGTGGCGTTCGTCCTTGCGGATCCAAAGGGCTCCATCCTTCGGGAGTACGTGGAGACGGGTCACTGGGGCGCGGCTGGAAGCTGGCTGGTCGAGGGCATCGGCGAGGACTTCGTGCCCCCGATCGCCGATCTCAGCGGCGTAAGCGAAGCCTACACCATCGACGACACGGAGAGTTTCGCCACCGCCCGCGAGGTGCTGCGGCGGGAAGGGATTCTGTGCGGCTCATCGAGCGGAACGCTGATCGCCGCCGCTCTGCGCTACTGCCGGGCACAGACAACGCCAAAGCGCGTCGTCACCTTCGTCTGCGACAGCGGCAATAAGTATCTCTCCAAGATGTTCAATGATTTCTGGATGCTCGATCACGGTTTCCTCGCCCGCGAACGGCACAACGATCTGCGCGACATCATCCCCCGCCGGCACGACGACGGCGCAACGATCACCGTCAGTCCCGACGACACACTGAAGGTCGCCTACGCCCGAATGAAACTCTATGACGTCTCGCAACTCCCGGTCCTGGACGGCGGGCGGGTCGTCGGCATCCTTGACGAAACCGATCTTCTCGTCGCCGTCTACGGCGATCAGCGCCGGTTTGCCGAGCCGGTGCGGTCGGCAATGACCTCTGCGGTCCACACTTTGCCCCCATCGGCACCGGTCGGGGACTTGGTGCCGATCTTCGAGCGAGGGTGGGTCGCCGTTGTCGCTGAGGGCGACCGCCTCCTGGGAGTGATCACCCGGATCGATCTTATCAATCACCTCCGGCAGAAGGTCGACTGATCACATGCCAAAGCGTTTCGCCCGTTCTCTCGGGTTTGCAACGAGAAGTGTGCACGCGGGGCAGGCGCCCGACCCGTCAACGGGCGCGGTCATGCAGCCGATCTACGCGAACTCGACTTACGTCCAATCGTCACCGGGAGTGAACAAGGGTTTCGACTACGGCCGTAGCCAAAACCCCACCCGCTTCGCATTCGAGCGCTGCGTTGCCGACCTTGAGGGCGGCAGCCAGGGATTTGCTTTTGCATCGGGTCTGGCGGCCGAAGCGGCCATTCTCGAGCTGCTTGACCACGGCAGCACGATTATTGCGGCCAACGATCTTTACGGCGGAACGTATCGCCTTTTCGAGGCTGTGCGCAGACGGTCGGCGAACCTGACGGTCGTTTATGTTGATGGATCAGATCCGTCCGCCATCGAAGCCGCGATTACCCCGGCGACCCGTATGATCTGGATCGAGTCGCCCAGCAACCCGCTGTTGCGGCTTGTCGATCTGGCGGCGGTGGCGCGAATCGGCCAGCACCACAATCTGATCACCGTTGCCGATAACACGTTTGCCTCCCCGTACGTGCAGCGGCCGCTGGAAGTTGGCTTCGACATTGTCGTTCACTCTGCCACCAAGTACTTGAACGGCCATTCCGACGTGATCGCCGGTGTCGCCATAGTTGGCGGCGACGAGGCGCTGCGCGATCAGCTCGGCTTTCTGCAGAACGCTACCGGTGCGATTCTTGGACCGTTCGACAGCTTTCTCGCGCTGCGCGGCCTCAAGACATTGCCGCTGCGGATGAGTCGCCATTGCGACAATGCGATGACGATTGCGCAGTTCCTCGAGGGTCATGCGGCGGTACGGCGGGTTCACTATCCGGGCCTCCCCAGCCACCCGCAGCACGACTTGGCACGCTGGCAGATGCGCGGGTTCGGCGGGATCGTCACCGCCGAGTTGAACGGCGATGAGCCGGGAACCGTGCGCTTTTTGGAAAGCTGCCGGCTGTTTGCCCTCGCCGAAAGCTTAGGGGGTGTCGAAAGCCTGATTAGCCATCCGGCAACCATGACGCACGCCTCGGTACCGCGGGAGCTCCGTCTCCGGCTCGGCATTTCAGACTCTCTCGTTCGGCTGTCGGTCGGCGTCGAGGACCCGGAAGACCTGATCACCGACCTCGATCAGGCGCTCAAGGCCGCTCGACTTGGCTGACACAACCGGCCTGAGCCGATCGACCTGAGCGCTGGGCAAGGGCGGCGCGAGCGCCAGCAGACGGCCGCGCACGCAGCATCTCCTTATCCCGACCATTCCTCTGCAGCAGCGGAAAATTACTCTACTATATCGATGGAGTGAACGATGACATTAGCCAGCAGAGCGACCGTCGTCGATCTGGACGCGTATCGGCGGCATCGCGAAGCCAGACTCGCCGCACATGGACCCGTCGTTCAGCCACGCCCGTCGGTCATGTGGTGCCGGGTCTGGGTATTCATGCCATTCGGACACGCCTCGGCTGAGGGCTAGTGGTTCGATGCCAACGGATGAATCCCATCCATTGGCTGAATCGAACCACCAGATCAATGGGTTAGTGGATCGACCGATCTGACGTTTGGGATGCAAGCGTCAGATCCGATCCACTAGTGCACTGGCGCATCATGACTCACGGCATGCCGCACTTCATCGTTGCGGGCATCCGCTCACAGATTTCCCTCGTCATTTCAATCGACATGCAGTCCATCGGCGTTGGCATGCCCATCATGCCGGGCATCGCCCTGCGCCGGCGTCACCAGCCCGTCCCGCGTCTCCGTAACGAGGCATGCGCCTCCGCTCCGTCGCGGCAGCGGACCGCACAATAATCCCATTCTGTCGTGCGAAACGGACTTGACGCCGCCTCCGCGGTCTGTAGTCTATAACTCTAGTAGATTGGTTAACAAAGGACATGGCTGATGCGCCACATCGACGCGACCCAAACCCCGCTCTGGTCTCTGGTCAGTGGCCTGAACCTGCTGTTGTCGCAAGACATCGACGATGACGCCGTCTGCTGCGCCGTCGTTGCGAAGCGCTTGAGGCGCGCCCTCCGTGCCGATTGGCTGCCGCCAGAGGCGCGGCGAAGCGCTGACGACACCTACCAGCGCCATCTTCTCTATGAAGACGAGGCCGGACGGTTCAGTGTCGGCAGCTTTGTCTGGAAGCCGGGCCAGGCGACACCGGTGCACGATCACACGGGCTGGGGCGTCGTCGGCGTCGTCGATGGTGAGCTTGTTTCCGAGAATTTTGCCCCCGATCCGGAAGGCCGGCTGGCACAGACATCGGTCGTGGCCCTGAAGCCGGGCGCGACGACATGGCTGTTCCCCGCAGCTGGCGACATCCACAGGATCGTCAACCCGTCCACCCGGAATACCGCAATCAGCATTCACGTCTACGGCGCTCCATTCGCAGCCGTATGCCGCAACCGATACGGTCTCGAGACCAACATGGCACCGGCAGCAGCTTTACCGAGCGCAGCCGATGGTATCCGTGCGGCGCCCGCGCGATCTCTCAGCCGTGGATGAGGAGGGGGACCTATGGACGACATCAGGACCGACACGCTACCCGGTAAGACCCAGATCTATGACGGGATTCTCGAGACCATCGGCAACACGCCGCTGGTCCGCTTGCGAAAACTCGCCGAAGACACCGGCTGTTTGGCCGACATCTTAGGCAAGTGCGAATTCTTTAATCCGCTAAGTTCCGTGAAGGATCGCATCGGCCTGGCCATGGTGCGCGCAGCCGAACGTGACGGGCGCATCGGCGAAGGAACAGTGCTGGTGGAGCCGACCTCTGGCAACACCGGTATTGCTCTCGCGTTCGTCGCTGCCGTGCGTGGCTATCGGCTGATCCTGACCATGCCGGAAAGCATGTCTCTGGAGCGCCGTAAGATGCTCTTGCTGCTCGGCGCCGAGATCGTGCTGACGCCGGCCGCCAAGGGAATGCCAGGTGCCGTCGCCAAGGCCGAAGAAGTCATGCGGTCCACGCCTGGTGCGGTCATGTTGCAGCAGTTCGCCAATCCAGCGAACCCCGAGATCCATCGCCACACCACCGCCGAGGAGATCTGGTGCGACACCGGTGGGCAGGTTGACGTGATCGTATCCGGTGTTGGCACCGGGGGGACAATCACCGGCTGCGGCGAGGTCTTGAAGCAAAGACGGCCGAGCCTTCGCATCGTCGCTGTCGAACCTGAGGACAGCGCGGTGCTCTCTGGCGGGACACCGGGCCCGCACAAGATTCAAGGGATCGGTGCCGGATTCGTCCCCGCCGTCCTGAACACCGGCATCATCGACGAGATCATTCGCATCGGCAATGCAACGGCGGTCAAGACGGCCCGGTACGCCGCGCGGACCGAGGGGTTGCCCGTAGGGATCTCTTCCGGTGCGGCGCTGGCGGCAGCAATCGAGGTCGGCCGCCGGCCGGAGATGAAGGGCAAGTCGATCGTCGTCATCCTGCCATCGTTCGCCGAACGCTACCTGTCAACGGTGCTGTTTGAAGGAATTGGCACCGACTTAGACCCTCCAAAGAACACATCCGCTATCTAGTTCAACAAAACATGCCTGTGCCCAGCGGGAACATCTGCGCGTTCGCGTCAGTCTCGCTGTCCAATAATGTTGAAATCAGCAGAGGAAGAACTCGTGGCAAGTGATCCCACCACTTATTCGGCCCTAGGAGATGTCGCCGCACGGCAACTCGCTAACGCGACCAAGACCGTTCCGCAGCTCTCATCGATTACCCCGCGCTGGCTGGTGCATTGTCTGCAGTGGGTCCCCGTGGAGGCTGGCATTTACCGCCGCAACCGCGTCAAGGACGCCACCAGTGTTGCCGTCGATTGCTCCGGCAGGGATGAGCGAAGCCTACCGGAAACGTTCGTCGACTACGAAGAAAATCCGCGCGAGTACATGTTGAGCTCGGTGAACACTGTGCTCGAAGTCCACACCCGCGTCTCAGATCTTTATAGCTCTCCTTATAGTCAGACTGGCGAGCAACTTCGCCTGACAATTGAGACCATCAAAGAGCGGCAGGAAAGCGAGCTCGTTAACAACGCCGAATATGGCCTGCTCCACAATGTCGCGCCCTCGCAACGGATCGATACTCGCAGTGGCCCACCCGCCCCAGATGATTTGGACGAGTTGATCGCGCTCGTCTGGAAGGAGCCGGCATTCTTCCTTGCGCACCCGCGCGCCATCGCAGCGTTTGGGCGCGAGGCCACCTATCGCGGCGTGCCCCCGCCAACCGTCACCCTGTTTGGATCGCCGTTTCTCACTTGGCGCGGGATCCCGCTGATCCCGACCGACAAGCTGCAGATCGTCGATGGCAAGACCGATATCTTGCTCCTGCGAACGGGGGAGGCAAAGCAGGGCGTTGTTGGCCTCTATCAGCCCAATTTGCCCGGCGAGCAGAGCATGGGCCTTTCGGTCCGCTTCATGGGGATCAACCAGAAGGCGATCGCTGCCTACCTCGTCTCCCTCTACTGCTCCCTCGCAGTCCTGACCGAAGACGCGCTCGGAGTTCTCACGGATGTCGAGGTGGACAAGTATCATGATTACACCTGATTTCCTGCGGCCCGCTGCGCCGTCACAGGCAACGTCTCCCGAAGGCGATGTTGCGGCGGCCGTCGAGGCAGCTGCCAGCGCGCTCGCGTCGTTGCCGGATCCGCAGCTCCTGACGCGCATGGCGAACGCAATGTTTGCCGCCTCGCCGGGTGCGGGGCTGGTAAGCAACGCCTCACCGGAAGCGGCGGCCGATGCCGCCGCCGCACCGGCACCTCTGCCTGGGTCTGTAGCGCCATTGTCGCTGGACGGCATTGCGCACGGAACAGGTGCACCGTACCCATCCCTCGGCGGGGCATCGATCGCCCCGCCCTTCCCCGGCGCCATTCCGGTGCCGGGTGAAGCCGAGCTCCAAGCGCTCGTGGCCAAGCTCGCAAATCCAAGGCTTCCGGCAGCGTCTGGCGCGATCGACTCTTCCTATTATTTCCTGGCCAGTGCCCTGCCGGTGCCATCGGGGGGCCGGCCATCCGGGACCGGGGCATTCGCCGATGTTCCAGCCCTCGCCACGACTCCGCATCCCCCCTTCGATGTCATGGCGGTCAGACGGGATTTCCCAATCCTTCACGAGCATGTGCACGGCCGACCGCTGATCTGGTTTGACAACGCCGCCACCACTCAGAAACCGCGTGCGGTCATCGAGCGCTTGGAACATTTCTACCAGCACGAGAACTCAAACATTCATCGTGGGGCACATCAACTCGCAGCCCGAGCCACCGACGCCTATGAGAATGCCCGAGAGAAGGTCCGCCGCTTCCTGAACGCATCCTCGGCCGAGGAGATCGTCTTCGTTCGCGGTGCGACCGAAGCAATCAACCTCGTAGCGCAGAGTTGGGGCCGACAGAATATCGGTGAGGGCGATGAGATCGTCATCACCTGGCTGGAGCATCACGCCAACATCGTGCCGTGGCAGCAGTTGTGCGCGGAGAAGGGTGCGCGGCTCAGGGTCGTTCCCGTTGATGATCACGGCCAAGTGCTGCTCGATCGCTACGAGCGGCTCCTTGGGCCGCGCACGCGGCTTGTGGCACTGACCCAGGTCTCAAATGCGCTCGGCACCATCACGCCGGCACGACAGATGGTCGAGATGGCTCGCCGGTACGGGGCGCGTGTCCTCGTCGATGGTGCCCAGGCGGTGCCACACATGGCGATCGACGTGCAGAGCCTGGACTGCGACTGGTACGCTTTCTCCGGTCATAAGATCTTCGGACCAACGGGGATCGGCGGCCTCTACGGCAAGGCGCCTGTGCTCGAGGCCATGCCGCCCTGGCAGGGCGGCGGCAACATGATCCGCGACGTGACTTTCGAGAAAACCGACTATCAACCGGCGCCGGCCCGCTTTGAGGCCGGAACGGGAAATATTGCCGACGCTGCCGGCCTCGCCGCTGCGATCGACTATCTCCAGCAGGTTGGCCTGGAGACCATCAGCCGTTACGAGCACGAACTGCTCCTCCATGCGACGCGGTTGCTCACCAACGTCCCCGGCTTGCGCCTGATCGGAACCGCAAGCGAGAAGGCGGCCGTTCTTTCCTTCGTGCTTGCCGGCTTCCGCAGCGAAGACGTCGGCGAGGCGCTTGACCGCGAAGGCATCGCGGTCCGGGCTGGCCACCACTGCGCCCAGCCCACCCTGCGGCGCTTTGGCGTCGAGAGCACCGTTCGCGTATCGCTCGCGTTCTACAACACCTTCGCCGAAATCGACACGCTGGCCGCGGCATTGTGGCGCATTCGCAGCCAAACCCCGCGGATCGGATGACTCAGGTCCTTGTCAGGAAACGAAACGCCAATGCTGCGCTCCACCCTTGGCCATCTGGCGCTCGTCTCCGGACGTGCCCCAGGCTATCGCCCGCAAGAAGACGGGCAGAACGAAAAGCTCTGGACGCGGCTGCGCCAGGAAGCCGAAGACGCCGTCGCCCGCGAACCAAGGCTGGCACGGTTGTTCTTTGATTCAATTCTCAACCAGTCATCGTTTGAACATGCGGTCTTTCATCGCATCGCGGCCCGGCTCCACAATGATGTCGCCCCCCTCGCGCAACTGACCGAGGTCTTTCGCAAGGCGCTCTCCGCCGATGCCGCGATCGGTGAGGCCTTGAGCGCCGACATCGCGGCGGTGGTGGAGCGGGATCCCGCCTGCGACCGCTTCATCGAACCCTTCCTTTACTTCAAGGGATTCCACGCCATCCAGACCCATCGCGTGGCGCACTGGCTGTGGCACAACAACCATCGCGACTTCGCGCTCTACCTGCAGAGCCGATCGTCCGACGTCTTCCAGACCGACATCCACCCCGAAGCGCGTTTCGGACGCGGCATCTTCCTCGATCATGCGACCGGTCTGGTCGTCGGCGCCACCGCCGTCATCGAGGACGAGGTGTCTCTGTTGCAGAACGTCACCTTGGGCGGCACCGGCAAGGAAAGCGGCGAGCGGCACCCGAAAATCAGGCGCGGGGCGATGATCGGTGCCGGCGCGAAAATCCTCGGCAACATCGAGGTCGGCAGCTGCGCCCGGGTCGCTGCAGGATCGGTGGTGCTTCGCCCCGTCCCAGCGAACGCGACGGTCGCGGGCGTACCGGCGCGGGTCGTCGGCACTGCTGGCTGCTCTGAGCCCGCCCGAACGATGGACCAGATCCTGAACGATCTGTCCTACGACTCCTTCAACTACACGATTTGAGGAGGCAAGCCGTGAGCTTCACAAACGCGCATCCAGAAACCCTGGCCTTGCACGCTGGCTACCGCGCTGACCCGGCAACCGGCGCCGTCGCGGTGCCGATCTATCAGACGACGTCTTATCAGTTTCAGCATACCGAGCATGCCGCCAATCTGTTTGCGTTGAAGGAACTCGGGAACATCTACACACGGATCATGAATCCCACGACCGACGTCCTCGAAAAGCGAATTGCAGCGCTGGAGGGTGGCGTTGCGGCACTTGGCGTCGCGTCGGGTCAGGCAGCTTCGGCAGTGGCCATTCAGAACCTCGCCGTTGCCGGCGACAACATCGTGAGTTCGACCGATCTCTACGGCGGCACCTGGAACCTCTTCGCCAACACGCTGAAGCAGCAAGGCATTGAGGTGCGGTTTGTCGATCCTGTGGACCCTGAAAACTTCCGCCGCGCCACCGATGCCCGCACCCGTGCCTACTACGCCGAGACGCTGCCCAATCCCAAGCTAACGGTCTTTCCGATCGCCGAAGTCGCGGCGATCGGGCGCCCGCTCGGCATTCCGCTGATTGTCGACAACACGGCAGCGCCAATTCTGGCCCGGCCGTTCGATCACGGCGCAGCGATCATCGTCTACTCCACAACCAAGTATCTCGGCGGCCACGGCACGTCGATCGGCGGGGTTATTGTCGATGGCGGCAACTTCGACTGGGCAGCGCACCCTGAACGCCAGCCGCTCCTGAACACCCCCGATCCCAGCTATCATGGTGCGGTGTGGGTCGAAGCAGTCAAGCCATTGGGTCCCATCGCCTACATCATCAAGGCACGGGTCACCCTGCTGCGCGACCTTGGGCCGGCGCTCAGTCCGTTCAATGCCTTCCAGGTCATCCAGGGCATCGAGACGTTGGCGCTGCGCATTCAACGCCACAGCGAAAACGCTCAAGCAGTTGCCGAGTTTCTGACGGCCCAACCGCAGGTGAAGCGGGTTGTCTATCCAAGCCTGCACAAGGGCGAGCAGCGGCGGCGGGCGGAGACGTACCTCAAAGGCGGTTTCGGCGGCCTCATCGTCTTCGAGTTGGAAGGGGGGCGCGAAGCGGGCCGCCGATTCATCGACGCGCTGCAGCTCTTCTACCACGTCGCCAACATCGGCGATGCGCGTTCCCTCGCCATTCACCCGGCGACGACGACGCACTCACAGCTCGACGAAACTGAACAGTTGAAAAGCGGTGTTGGCGAAGGTGACGTGCGGCTGTCGATCGGCATCGAGCACATCGACGACATCATCGCCGATCTCGACCATGCCCTCGCCGCCGTCGCGGTAGTTACGGCCGCCGCGCCAAGCCGATGGCCTATGTCATGAACGGCCCGCGCCAGCGCGACTAGAGCCCGGCGTCGGACGGCTATCTCGCTTCGATCGCCGACGGCTACCGCGACTTCGGCTTCGAGGATCTGGCTCCCTTGCGCGCGGCGCAGGCCGATGCGATTACCCTGGCTCGCCGCGACGGTTGATTGGCAGGCATCGTTCACGATACTGCGAACTCGCCCGCCACCGCATCCGGCGCCACCTTCGCCTTGAAATCCGCCGTGAACCGACGCCGCGTTCTCATCGCGTATCCCTCCGTCATCCGGCGGAATACACCTCAACCCCCTGTCCGATTTCCCGGGGCCACCTCAGAGCGCCACCGCCCAATTGGGCCGACGCTGTATATGAGATTCCTATGCGATGGGGCTCCCTTCCGCATCGTTTCCTTACGCGGGCTCATGCCATCGTCGGGTGAAACGAAGGCGGGCTCGTGATGCTCGATGTCCTTGCTCTGGCTGCTATCGCCGCGGCGTTCACGGCCACTTAAGCCTACGCGTACCGGTGCGAAGGGCTGTGAGCGATCCCATGCTGATCGATTACGTGCTAGGCGGCGGGGCACGGGGATTGGGGTAAGCGATTTGCCGACGTTACGGCTGCTGAGCCTGCGGTTCGCGAGTTAAGCTGCGTGGAGACGGGTGTCGGGAGTATGAGGACGCATGGACGCCGCAGATGAACAAAAGGCCGTAGCCGACCAAAAGATTGTCGATTGCTTCCGCCAGATCCTGTTCTGGCCCCTGCAACTGATGCAGATCCGGCCAAGCCCCCTGAGCCCCGAGCGCTGGACACTGCTTGAAAACGCCCGGCCGTCTTGCCCCTGGCAGCCTGAGCCCGAGGCGTTTAGCCCCAACCCTGAGCAGTTTCGCGAACGCCATTACATCGAGTTCATCACCTTCCTGCCCTACGTGCAGCGGTTGCTCTACGGCGAAGGCGGAGGGCCACAGGCGACGCTACATGGTCGCTCGCCGATTCGCGTCTTCCGCCGGCGTGACGTTACCCATGCCCAACTCGTTTTCCCGGGCGATGATGCGGTGCTGCGCCTCGAAGTCGCCCGGTGTGAACTTCTCTTTTTCTACGATCTCGACATCGTCATTCTGGTCGTGGAAACCCGCGGCGACGGTCTCACTCTGCAGCGTGCCCAGGAGGTGATGTTCCGGTTCGGCCGCGCCTACCCCCATTTCTGGCACGCCGACGGCCGGCCATCAAACTGCATGAAGCGCGTCGCTTGGCTCGCAGCCGACGGGTCGGAATTGGCGGCCTCCGATTATGAATGCCGGGAACGCTACTTGAGGTTCGTCTCCTCGCACCGCGCGCCCTGCATCGCCTCTCACTGGGAGTTCCTGCTCGATCCGCTGGTTCCGCACTACTCAGATAAGCAGGGGCCACTGCGCGTGCGGCAGCTCGAATACCATCGGATGCCGCTCATGGCCTATCTTGCCGTCGACGACATGCAAAAGCTTACCCGCGCTGACTTTATTCGCCTCGGCCTGGTGACACATCCTGGCGATTCCACGGCATTGCCCTTTGCCAGCGGCTACCTCGACGACTTCGAGCGCCGCTTCTGTTATGACCGCTTCCATGACAGCCGCGCGAGCCGGCTGGCGAGCGACACCCGCCTCATGTGCTGCGGTCACGCCTTCGTCATGGTCGGCAATAACGGCTACCCCTTCTTTGGCGATACGGAAACCGGTCTCGCCGCGCAATTCGACCATCCCTACTTTGTGCTCGGCCTGGTCGCGCACATGCACAAGGCGACGCTGCTAATGCTGCGCGACCGCTTGAACGGCGCGGTCAATCAGCTTGACCTGGGCAATGTCAACTCGATCAAGGCCTTCAAGCGCAGCATTCGCAACACCATGGAGGTCTTTCTGCGCTTCACCCATCGCTACTGGTTCCGGGAGATCTCGATACAGGTGCAAGCACGCGACCTGTTTCATCTTTGGCGCAATCACCTCAGCACAGAGGAGTTGTACACGGAGGTGCGTCAGGAAGTTCACGACATGAGCACCTACTTGGACAGCGACGGACTCAGACGTCAGGCCGATACGGTTCTCAGGCTGACCGTTGTCACCGTGTTCGGCCTGATCGGGACATTCGCGTCGGGCATCCTGGGAATGAACATCTTCGACGAAACCGGCCATCCGCCTCTCGTCAAGTTACTCATTTTCTTGGTGGTGGCCGTCCCGGCAACGCTGCTGATACTGTACACTGTGACCAAGTCTAAGCCGCTATCCGACTTCCTTGACGCGTTGTCCGACGAGCGCATCGGCCTTCCTGCAAAGTTTGCCGCTTTGGCCGATGTCTGGCGACGCAGGGTGCGGGCCTCGCCTGGAGCGGGAGACCGGGACGGCGCTTGATGGGCGGGCTGTGCGACGACCATCGACACTGCGGTGGCGGACCGCGTGTCAAGCACAACCGTTTTTGTCTTTCTTGAGCGATCGCGGACGCAGCGGCGGCCGGAAATGAGGCTGCCTTCAGCATAGGCCGTCCTCATCCCATTGGCGCGACGCCGTATATGAGATTCCTATGCGATGGGGCTCCTTTCCGCATCGTTTCCTTACGCGGGCTCATGCCATCGTCGGGTGAAACAAAGGAGGGCTCGTGATGCTCGATGTCCTTGCTCTGGCTGCTATCGCCGCGGCATTCGCGGCAACCGCAGCCTATGCGTACCTGTGTGAACGGCTGTGAGCGATCCCATGCTGATCGATTACGTGCTTGGCGGCGGGGTGGCGCTGATCCTTCTCGCCTATCTCGTCTTTGCTCTCGTTCGGCCTGAGCGGTTCTGAGGGAGTTGGGTCATGACCATTGTGGGCTGGGTGCAGATCGCCCTTTACGTGGCACTGGTCCTTGTGCTGGCGCGCCCGTTCGGCGGCTATATCACCCGCGTCGTGACCGGCGAGCGGACGATACTGTCGCCGGCGCTGGTTCCGATCGAGCGCCTCCTTTATCGCGCCGCTGGCGTCGATCCGCGCGTCGAGCAGCACTGGCTGACCTACGCGGTGGCGATGCTTCTGTTCAATCTCGCCGGCCTGGTCGTCCTTTACGCACTGATGCGCCTGCAGGCGGTCCTGCCTCTCAACCCGCAAGGAATGGCGGCGGTGCCGGCGGACCTCGCGCTGAACACCGCCACCAGCTTCGTCACCAACACCAACTGGCAGAACTACGGTGGCGAAGCGACGATGAGCTACCTGACCCAGATGGCCGGGCTCACGGTGCAGAATTTCCTTTCCGCCGCCACCGGCATTGCCCTCGCGGTGGCGCTGATCCGCGGCTTTGCCCGCAAGTCGGCGGCAACGATCGGCAATTTCTGGGTCGATCTCACCCGGATCACGCTCTACATCCTGCTCCCGCTGTCGTTCGCCATTGCGCTCGTGCTGGTGTGGCAGGGCATGCCGCAGAACCTTGATGCCTACGTTCAGGCTGCGGCTCTCGATGGCGGGTCGCAGACGATCGCACAAGGTCCCGTCGCGAGCCAGGTCGCGATTAAGATGCTGGGCACCAACGGCGGCGGTTTCTTCAATGCCAACGCCGCACACCCTTACGAGAACCCGACGCCGCTCTCCAATCTGATCCAGATGGTTGCGATCTTTGCCATCGGTGCGGCCTTGACCAACGTCTTTGGCCGGATGGTGGGAGACGAGCGCCAGGGCTGGGCAATCCTCGGCGCAATGATGATCTTGTTCATCGCCGGGGTCGCCGTCACCTACTGGGCGGAAGCGCAGGCCAATCCGGCGCTGGCGGCGCTCGGCGTCGATCCCGCCGGCGGCAACATGGAAGGCAAGGAGGTCAGGTTCGGCATCACCCTTTCGGCCTTGTTCGCGACCATCACCACCGCAGCTTCGTGCGGGGCGGTGAACGCCATGCATGACAGCTTCCTGCCATTGGGCGGAATGATCCCGTTGATCAACATGCAGCTCGGCGAGGTGATCGTCGGCGGCGTCGGTGCGGGTCTTTACGGGATGCTCTTGTTCGCCATTCTTGCCGTGTTCATCGCCGGCCTCATGGTCGGCCGCACACCGGAATACCTCGGCAAGAAGATCGAGGCGCGCGAGGTAAAATTGGCGATGCTGGCGGTGCTTTGCCTGCCGCTGATGATGCTGGTGTTGACGGCGGTCGCACTCCCTCTCGGCGCTGCCAGCATCCAGGACCCGGGCCCGCACGGTTTTAGCGAGGTGCTATACGCCTTCACGTCCGCCGCCGCCAACAACGGCAGCGCCTTCGGCGGCCTTTCCGGAAACACGCCTTTCTATAACGCGACGTTGGCGTTGGCGATGTTCGTCGGCCGCTTCTTCGTCATCCTGCCCATGCTGGCCATTGCCGGCGCGCTCGCGGCAAAGACGACGCTGCACGCCTCGCACGGCACCTTTCCCACCGACGGACCGCTGTTCGTGGGTTTGCTCACCGGCGTCGTGCTCATCGTGGGCGGGCTCACCTTCTTCCCCGCTCTCGCCCTCGGACCGGTAGTGGAGCATCTCTCGATGCTCGCCGGGACAACTTTCTGAAAGATAATGGTGTCATGACCAAGATGGTGTTGAGCCGCGGCGTCATCGCGACAGGAGACTCCGGTGGCGGCGCCCGTCGTGCGCGGCGGACGAAGAGCTCGATCTTCGACCGCGCGATCCTTGCCGATGCGCTCGTTGAGTCCATTCACAAGCTCCATCCGCGACGGCTCGCCCGCAATCCGGTGATGTTCGTCGTCGCCGTCGTCGCGGCGCTGGCAACGGTTCTGTTCATCCGCGACTTGGCAGGCGGCGGCGCCAACCTGCTCTTCTCGGTGCAGATCATTGCCTGGCTGTGGATCACAGTGCTGTTCGCCAATTTCGCCGAAGCCGTCGCCGAGGGCCGCGGCCGGGCCCAGGCAGCGAGCCTGCGCAAGAGCCGCACCGAAACATCGGCCAAACTCCTCAACGACGTGGCGAACGGCACCTGGCGGGAGATCTCGGCGCTCGACCTCAAGCCGGGCGATGTCGTGCTAGTCGAGGCTGGCGACCTCATTCCCGGTGACGGCGAGGTGATCGAGGGCGTTGCCAGCGTCAACGAGGCGGCAATTACCGGCGAGTCCGCACCTGTCATTCGCGAGAGCGGCGGCGACCGCTCGGCGGTGACCGGCGGCACGCAGGTCATCTCCGACTGGATCAAGGTGCGGATCACCGCCGCTGCCGGTTCGACCTTCCTCGACCGGATGATTGCGCTGGTGGAAGGAGCAGTGCGGCAGAAGACTCCGAACGAGATCGCGCTCAACGTGCTCCTCGCCGGCATGACCCTCATCTTCGTGCTCGCCGTCGTCACCATCCCCAGCTTCGCCACCTACGCCCAGGGAACGGTGCCGGTGATCGCGCTGATCGCGCTGTTCGTGACGCTGATCCCGACGACCATCGGCGCGCTCTTGTCCGCGATCGGCATTGCCGGCATGGACCGGCTGGTGCGCTTCAACGTGTTGGCGATGTCGGGCCGCGCCGTCGAGGCGGCCGGCGACGTCGATACGCTGCTCCTCGACAAGACCGGCACGATTACGCTCGGCAATCGGCAAGCAACCGAGTTCATCCCGTTGCCGGGTGTGGATGCGCGCGATCTCGCCGATGCGGCGCAGTTATCGTCACTTGCCGACGAGACGCCGGAGGGGCGTTCGATCGTCGTCCTGGCCAAGGAAACGTACGGGATCCGTGGCCGGAAGATGGCGCCGTTGCATGCGCATCTGGTGCCATTTACGGCACAGACGCGGATGAGCGGCATCGACATCGACGGCCAGGAAATCCGCAAGGGCGCAGCCGACGCGGTGGTCAACTACGTCCGCTCCGCGACCGGTAACCGCCACATGCCGACGCCGCGGCCGCTGCAGGAAATCGTCGAACGCGTCGCCAAGGCCGGTGGCACCCCGCTCGCGGTTGCCCGTAACGGCCAGATCCTGGGCGTCATCCATTTGAAGGACATCGTCAAGGGCGGCATCAACGAGCGTTTCGGCGAATTGCGGCGAATGGGGATTCGCACCGTGATGGTCACCGGCGACAATCCTCTGACCGCAGCTGCGATCGCTGCCGAAGCCGGCGTCGACGACTTCCTCGCCGAAGCGACACCGGAAGCCAAGCTCAAGCTCATTCGCAACGAGCAGGCGCAGGGCAAGCTGGTGGCAATGTGCGGCGACGGTACCAACGATGCGCCGGCACTCGCCCAGGCCGACGTCGGCGTAGCGATGAACACCGGCACCATGGCGGCGCGCGAAGCCGGGAACATGATCGATCTCGACTCCGATCCGACCAAGCTGATCGAGATCGTCGCCATCGGCAAGCAACTGCTGATGACCCGCGGCGCACTCACCACTTTCTCCATCGCCAATGACGTCGCCAAGTACTTCGCGATCATCCCGGCGATGTTCGTTGCCTTCTACCCGCAGCTGCAGGCCCTCAACATCATGGGTCTCGCGAGCCCAGAAAGCGCCATCCTCTCCGCAATCATCTTCAACGCGTTGATCATCATTGCCCTGATCCCCTTGGCGCTACGCGGGGTTCACTATCGGCCGAGCAGCGCCGCCGCGCTCTTGCGCCGCAATCTCCTGATCTACGGCCTCGGCGGCATTATCGTGCCGTTTGTCGGCATCAAGCTGATCGATCTCTTCGTTTCCGCCGCCGGGCTTGCCTGAAGGATAAGCCAATGTTGAAGCAGCTTCGTCCCGCTCTGGTGCTCATCGTGTTGTTCACCGTCTTGACCGGCTTTCTCTATCCCTTCGCCGTCACCGGCGCGGCGCAAGCCGTATTTCCCGACCAGGCGCATGGCAGTCTCTTGAAAAAGGGAGACACGGTCGTTGGCTCGCGCCTGATCGGCCAAGCGTTCACGAGCGAGCGCTACTTCCATGGCCGGCCGTCCGCCGCCGGAACCGACGGCTACGACGCCGCAGCATCCTCCGGCTCCAACCTCGGCCCGACCAGCAAGGCGCTCATCGCGCGGGTGCAGGGCGACGTGGCCGCCCTTGGTGTCAAGCCGGGAACGGTCGTACCGGCCGACCTCGCGACCGCATCGGCGAGCGGACTCGATCCACACATCTCGCCCGCAGCGGCGGAGCTGCAGCTCACACGGGTCGCCCGCGCGCGCCATCTTGCAGCCGAGAGCGTTCGTGCACTTGTCCAGGCGCACACGAGCGGCCGGTTGCTTGGCATCATCGGCGAGCCGAGGGTGAACGTCCTCGAACTCAATCTCGCCCTCGACGCCACCAAGTCGTAAGCTTCTGGTGTGAGCGGCCTGCCAAGACGGCGCCGCGCTCAGGCAAGCAATGTCCGACATCGAACCCCGTATCGACCAGCGTCCCTCGCCGGATGAACTCCTCAAGACAGCGCAGAAGGAGGAACGCGGTCGCCTGAAGATCTTCTTGGGCGCCGCGCCAGGCGTCGGCAAGACTTTCGAAATGCTGATGACAGCCCACGCCAGACAGCGCGAGGGCGTGGACGTTGTCGTCGGTGTCGTGGAAACCCATGGTCGGATCGAGACGGAACAGCTGTTGACTGGGTTGGAGGTCATTCCCCGGCGCGGCGTCGATTACCGAGGGATTACGCTCGACGAGATGGACCTGGACGCTGTGCTTGCCCGTCGCCCGAAGCTCGTCTTGGTTGACGAACTGGCACATACCAACACGCCGGGCTCGCGCCATCCCAAGCGCTACCTCGACGTCGAAGAGCTGCTTGCCGCAGGCATCGACGTGTTCACCACCCTCAACATCCAGCACGTCGAAAGCCTGAACGATGTCGTCGCCCGCATCACCCGCATTCGCGTGCGCGAGACGGTGCCCGACAGCATTCTCGATGCCGCCGACGACATCGAGGTCATCGATATTTCGCCGGACGACCTCATTCAGCGGCTGAAGGAAGGCAAGATTTATGTTCCCCATACCGCGCAGCGGGCCATTGATCATTACTTCGCGCCGGGCAATCTGACTGCACTGCGGGAACTGGCGCTGCGGCGAACGGCGCAGCGGGTCGACGAGCAGTTGCTGTCGCACATGCGCAGCCACGCCATCCACGGTCCGTGGGCGGCCGGCGAGCGCGTGGTGGTGTGCATCAGTGAAAGCGAGCGCTGTGCCGCCCTGGTTCGCCAAGCGAAGCGGATGGCCGATCGGCTGCACGCGCCTTGGATGGCGCTCTACGTCGAGACCGCGCGCACCCAGCGCTTGACCGACGTCGAGCGCGACCGTGTCGCCGATTGCCAGCGGCTCGCCGAACGGCTTGGCGGCGAAGCCGTGACCATTCCCGGGCCGGACATCGCGGAAGAAATCCTTCGCTTCGCGCGCGACAACAACGTGACACAGATTGTCATCGGCAAGTCGAACCGCTCGCGCTGGTTTGAGGTGCTGCATGGCTCGGTCGTGCACGACCTCGTGCGCAAGGCAGGCGGCATCGGCGTCCACATCAGCGGCGGCGACGTATCCGATGGTGGCGAGGCGGCACCGCCGACGGCCGTTCCTTCCACGCTTACGAGGCAAGGCCCAGATGTTGTCGCCCATGCCGTCGCCCTTGCCGCGGTTGCCGCCGCCCTCGCGCTGGCACTGCTGCTGCAGCCGATCATGGGAATCGAGAATGTTGACCTGATCTTCCTCATCGCGGTGATCAGCATCGCCGGCCGCTACGGCCTGTGGCCCGCGATGGCAGCCTCCGTCACCAGCGTACTCGCGTACAACTTCTTCTTTTTCCCACCGATCTATACGTTCACCATCAACGATCCGAAACATGTCGTTGCCGTTGTGTTTTTCATGTTAGCGGCGCTGATTGCGAGCAATCTTGCCGGCCGAACGCGCGACCAGGCGAACGCCATCCGTGTCCGCGCCCGCACATCGGAATCGCTCTACGCGTTCAGCCGCAAGATCGCGGGCGTGGCGACGCTCGACGACTTGTTGTGGGCGGCCGCGTTTCAGATCGCGTCGATGCTGAAGTTCAATGTCGTCATCCTGGTGCCGGAGGATGGGCAACTCCTGGTCCGTGTCGGCTACCCGCCGGAAGATCAGCTGGACGGGGCCGACCTCGCCGCCGCGCATTGGAGCTGGAAACACGACCGGCCGGCCGGAAGGGGCGCCGAAACCCTGCCCGGCGGCAAACGCCTGTTCATACCCCTGCGCACGAATCGCGGCGCGGTCGGTGTCATCGGCATCGACCGCGAGCAAGCCGGGCCATTGTTCACTCCCGATGAGCGCCGTCTGCTCGACGCGTTGCTCGATCAGACCGCGGTCGCGATCGAACGGGTCCGGCTTGCGAAGGAGATCGACGAAGCGCGCATGCTGACCGAGACCGAGCGGCTGCGCTCCGCCCTGCTGGCCTCGATCTCCCATGACTTGTCGACCCCGCTTGCCGCTATCCTCGGTGCCGCGACATCTCTGCAGAATTACGACGGCTTGTACGACCCCAAGGCACGCCGCGATCTCGTCGACACCATCCGCGACGAGGGCGAGCGGCTGCACCGCTTCGTGCGCAACCTCCTCGACATGACGCGGCTGGAGTCGGGCGCTATCGAACCGAGCCGGGAGATGATTGACGTCGGTGAGGCGATCGGCGCCGCGCTTGAGCGCTGCGGCCGGATGTTGATCCATCACCGGGTCGAACTCGACATCGAACCGGGCTTGCCGATGCTGCCGCTCGACGCGGTACTGCTTGAGCAGGTGCTGGTCAATCTTCTCGACAACGCCTCGAAGTACACGCCTGCCGGCTCGACCGTCTCGTTGCTGGCGAAACGGCAAGACGATTGCATTGTCGTGCATGTGCTCGACGAAGGAGCAGGGATCCCCGAGGTCGAGCTGGAGCGGGTATTCACCAAGTTCTATCGCTTGGATGCGGGCGACCTGAAGCAGCCGGGCACGGGCCTCGGCCTCGCCGTCTGCCGCGGCTTTGCCGAAGCGCTCGGCGGGACGATCACCGCCAGCAACCGTGCCGACCGCAGTGGTGCGGTATTTACGTTGAGCTTTCCGGAACGGCAGTCGGGCGAAAGCCGGCCCGCCGACGCGACCGCATGAGCGGCGACGGCCCGCTTATCCTCGTCATCGACGACGAGCCGGCGATTCGGCGGTTGCTGCGCACGAGCCTTGCGGCCCAGCGTTATCGCATCAGCGAGGCCGAGACCGCCGCAGAAGGGGTTCGCCGCACGCGCGCCGACCGGCCCGATGCGGTCATCCTCGACCTGGGCCTGCCCGACCAGGACGGTATTGGCGTCATCCGCACCCTGCGCGGCTTCTCGAAGGTTCCGATCATTGTGCTGTCGAGCCGTGGTGATGAGCGCGGCAAGATCGAGGCGCTTGATCTCGGAGCCGACGACTACGTCACCAAACCCTTCGGAATGGGCGAATTGATCGCTCGCATTCGGGCCGCGCTGCGTCACCGCGTCCAGGACGAAGGCGCCGAGCCGCTCTTTACGAGTGGGGACCTGGCCGTCGATCTGGTCCGCCGTTTCGTCACGATCGGCGGTGAGGAGGTCAAGCTGTCGCCGAAGGAGTACGATATCCTGCGGCTGCTGGTGATCCACGCCGGCAAGGTGTTGACCCATCGCATGATCATGCACGACGTCTGGGGCGCGGCCGGCGACGTCCAGTACCTCCGCATCTACATCCGCCAGCTCCGCCAGAAGCTGGAACGGAATCCCGAGCGGCCGGCGCACATCGTCACCGAGACCGGCGTCGGCTACCGCCTGCGCCTGCCGGAATGAGTCGGGCGCGCAGGCGAGATCCCGTCAACCATGCGCGCCGTTTCGCGCCCCTCCGATGCGATGGGTGGCCGCGACTGGTACGAACGGGCCAGGGCGATGCACGGTGCGCGAGAAAACCACGAAGCGCGTGGTTGACGCGCCGGCGGTCGGAGGCCGCGCACGCTCGCGCCAGGCTCACGCGGTACCGGTGAGAGCGTCGCCCCCTGACCTTTCCGTGTGCCGCTCGCCAGAGAAGCCGGAGGATCGTTCTACGGCGGAGGCCGCACTCCAGCCGAGTCGGAGCGCCCGACGGCGTATGCCTGCTCGGCGGCAGCGTCGAGCACAGCGGCGATTAGGTGAGCGGGAGCGTCCGAACGCCAAGCAAGGCCGATCGAACGCCGCAAGCCGAGATCGGCGACCGGCACCGCGACCACCTCCTCGGTAGCGAGGCTGCCGGGCGCGATGGCGATCCCCACGCCGGCTGCTACTAAGCGTAGCGCGAGTTCGTCTCGTGCAGCGCGCGCGGCGGCGCGCAACGCAATGCCCGCCGCTCGGAGCTGTCCGCCCCGCAGCTCGCAGGCCGCGCGCAGCACAATCCGCTCACCATCAAGGTCACGCACGCCAACGCCCGAAGACCGATGCCGCGCCAAACGGTGGCCCGGCGCGACGAGGGCGACGAAGTCCTCGCGCCACAGGACTCGCGCGTTCGCGGCGTCCTCCTCGACCGTGGTCCAGGCAGCCTCGAGGCGGCCTCGCCGCAGGCGGTCCGCAAGGTCCGCGCGGTCGGCCTCACGCAGGTGAAGGCTCCAGCCCGGTTCGCCCCGCGCCAGGGCCGCCGTGACCGCGACGACGTCGCGGCCGGCGATGGTCGGCATCACGCCCAGGCGCAGGCGCGGCAGTTTGTTCCCGCCGTCGGCGCGGAACTCGGCGCGCGCGGCCTCGCATTGCCCCAGGATCTCGGTGGCTCGGCCATGGAAATGAAGCGCCTTGGCGGTCGGCACCAGCCGCCTTCCGCCGCCGGGCCGATGAAACAGTGGCTCCCCCAGTTCGTCTTCAAGGGCGCGCAGAGCCGCTGAGACCGCCGGCTGGGAAACGTGCAGATGCTGCGCGGCAGCCACGACGCCCCCACGCTCGACGACCGTGACGAAGACAAGGAGGTGGTGAAGCTTCATCAGTTTTTACGATGCTTATTTATCATGACAATAGATTATCCGGATGTTGCGGCGCTTGCTACGCTCTATCCCATGGCTTTGCGGCGGAAGGAGCGACAGTCCCCCGGACGGCTCGGCATCGCGGGCGGGCCTTCTCGCGGATGGGACGTGAGCGCACGCATGGACCCGGAGACAAGACATGAAGCTGATCTATTGCCTGAAGCGGCTGCCGACGCTTACGCTGGAAGAATTCCGGCGCTATTGGCTCGACGTTCACGGGCCGCTCGTGCGGGCGCACCAGGACGCCCTGCGCATTGTCCGCTACGTCCAAACCCACACCGCGACCGGACCGCTGCTCGACAAGCTCCGCGCCTTCCGCGGATCGGCGGATCCTTACGATGGTGTCGCCGAGATCTGGTACGCGAGCGCGGAGGCTCTGGCGACGCTCGGCCGCGACCCTGAGGCGCGGGCGGCAAGCCGCCGGCTCCTGGAGGACGAGCGGAGGTTCGTCGACTTGGCGCGCTCACCGATCTGGATCGGCGAGGAGCACCTCATCATCGGTGCCGGCTTGCCGGATCGGTCCGCCTGTTCACCGACGCGAATGGAGACATGAGCTTCCGTCCGGATCGCTCGGCCGTCATCCGACCGATCTGAATATCAGGTAAGTCCCGAGCACGAGCAGGCCGGCGAAGAACCACCTCCGGAACGCTGCCGGCGACATGCGCAGGCGAACCGTCTGCCCAACCCACATTCCGACGCAAGCGAGCGCCAGCGCGGCGATCGTATCAAGGGCCATCGAGGGCTGCAGTCCTCCTTCCACGCCGACATTCACCGCAAGGGCGAGGGTCGAGACGGTGAAGGACAACCCCAAAGCCTGAACAAGCTCCTCCTTCTCCAATCCGATCGCCTGAAGATAAGGCACAGCGGGTATCACGAAGACGCCGGTCGCCGCAGTAATCAGCCCGGTGATTGCCCCGACCATTGGCGAAAGGATCGGCTCCCAACGATTGGGAACGGAGAGCCGGAATGCGGCCAATCCGGTCATTGCGTACAGCGTCAACGCGACGCCGAGAAGAGCGGTCCCGAACGGCGCGGCCGCACCCGTCATCAGGCCGAGGCCTGACCACGTGCCGATACAGACGGCCAGCATCATTGGCCAAAGCCGTCGGAGCACGACAGCGAGTGCGGGGCCAGCCACCATCTGCCACACGTTCGTGACGAGCGAAGGCACGAGAAGGATGGCCGCCGCGTGGACGGGCGGCATGACGATGGCCAACAGGCCCATTGAGATCGTTGGCAGACCGAGTCCGATCACGCCCTTCACAACACCTGCGACCGCGAACACGGCGCCCACGAACATGAGAATTGGATCGAACATGGAGCCGACCCTGATCGATCCCTGCGACTCTCGCAATGCGGAGGTTTCGAAGATAGACTTCGGATCATCCGAAGTCAGGAGGCGTTGCATGCGTTTCGATCTGGCCGACCTGCGGCTCTTCTTGCATGTCGCCGAGGCGCGCAGCATCACCCATGGCGCCGAGCGGTCGAACCTGGCCTTGGCCTCTGCAAGCGCGCGCATTCGGGGCATGGAGGCAACGCTCGGCGTTCCGCTCTTGGTGCGCGATCGCCGCGGAGTGTCGTTATCGCCGGCAGGTCAGAACCTCATCGAGCACGCACGGCTCATCACCCAGCAGGTTGAGCGGATGCGGGGCGATCTCAGCTCTTTCGCGCGCGGGCTGTCGGGCAGCGTGCGGCTGCTCTCGAATACGGCGGCACTCAGCGAGCATTTGCCGAAAGTGCTCGCCCGCTTCTTGGCCGCCAACCCGACGATTAGTCTCGACGTGGAGGAGCGCGAGAGCGCCGACATCGCCGCTGCGCTCGGATCAGGGGCAGCCGATGTGGGGATCGCCTCGGCGGCCGCTTTGCCCGACACGATCGAGCAGTTCCCCTTTCGGGATGACGTCCTCGTCCTGGTCGTGCCGCAAGCGGATTTCATCGGGCGAAAGCGATCGCTCACGTTGACGGAGCTTATCGACCGCCCCTTTATCGGTCTGCCTCGCGAGAGCGCGCTTCAGCGGCATATCGCTCGCCATGCCGCACACCTCGGCGCAACCCTGAACGTCCGGGCGCGTGTGACCAGCTTCGAGGCCATCTGTCGGCTGGTCGAGAGCGGCGCCGGCGTCGGGATTGTTCCCGAAGTTTCGGCGCGGCGCTACCGTCGCAGCATGCGGATTGAGGTCGCGAAGTTAAGTGAGCCGTGGGCGAAGCGACGTTTGTCGATCTGTGTCAGACGCCTCAGTACCTTGCCTGTGCCAGCGCAGCGCTTGGTCGAGCACCTGCGGGCGGCGGCTGAATAGTCGGGTTAGCGTCAACGGGTTAGTGAGTCGCGCGCCAGCGCGAGCGACAACCTCATCCGCGGGATAGCCATGGGATAGCCAAGACCACGCGCGGTATATGGCGTTTCCAGCTAACTCTTTGTTTTTATTGGCGCGCCCGAGAGGACTCGAACCCCTAACCTTCTGATCCGTAGTCAGATGCTCTATCCATTGAGCTACGGGCGCATTGGCATGGCCGCAGCATGACCGCTGCGGCGGCAGGAACAACGACACTACTCCAATGCAGGGGCCGCCCGCAAGCATGAGGCGACAGCGCAAGCGGGCTCGAAGCCGGCCGCGCGGCATGGTAAAGGGGATCGGCAGCGCGGCATTGATCCGATTGGCGGAGGGAAACATGGGCGGGCTGGCGGCGGCGAACAAGGTTCACTCCACCTCCTGGCACGAGATGCACCGCGAGGCGACCGACCTCGGGCTGCGTCTGAAGCCGCTCGGGCCCTGGGCCGGGATCTGCGCCATCAGCCGCGGCGGGTTGGTGCCGGCCGCCGTCATCGCCCGTGTGCTCGACATCCGCAGCGTCGAAACGATCTGCCTTGCCAGCTACGACGGCCGCGTCAAGGGGCCCATCTCGGTTCTCAAAGCGGCGCCAGCCGCACTTGGTGACGGTGCCGGCTGGCTCCTCATTGACGACGTCGCCGATTCCGGCGCCACCGCCGAGGCGGCGCGGCGGATGTTGCCGCAGGCGCACTATGCCACCCTCTACGTCAAGCCGGCGGGCCGGTCTTTCGTCGACAGCTTCGTGCGTGAGGTCGCCCAGGACGTCTGGATCGACTTCCCCTGGGACCGCGACCCGGCCAAGCCGTCGAGCACGTGAACATTCGCCCGGTCGGGCAGCCCCATTGCAGGGCCGCCAGGCGCACGCGGTCTTCAGGAGGTTCCAAAGTCCCCCTCCCCCAGGGGGACACGCTGGATTGTTCAGGCGATCGAAGTGCGATCACCCATTGCCGAAAGCTTTGAGTGTTCCCGGTTCGCGCAGCATCTTGTCGACCTCGCCGGCATGCTGTTCCTCCTCGGCGATCATCGTCCGCGCGTACTCCTCGAGCATGATCGAGCGGTCGGCAACGCAGCCAAGGAGTTCCTCGTACAGGCCGCGGGCGTAATCCTCGTGAGCCAGCGATTCCCTCAAGATATCGCCTATGTCGTGCTTGTGCGTCTCCAGGAGATCGCCGATACCGAGCGACGGATGCCCGCCAAGGTGCGTCACCAGCTCGCCGGCCTGATCGGCGTGAAGGAGCCCTTCCGCCGCCTGCTCCCGCAGCCACTTGACGATCGGGATCCGTCCAAACCCGAACACCATCAGTGAATAGTGCGTATAGCGGACGACACCTGCGAGCTCGGCCTCCATGATCTTGTTGAGGATGGCGATCGCCTGGTCTTTTTCGGCGCTGGTTAGCGGCATGTCGGCTTCTCCGATTATAGGTTGAGGAAGGAAAGGTGTAACGGCTGCGATCCTGGCGCGGGTGTCAGGGATGGCTGCGGCGGCGGCAGAGCGGCGCCGGGCCACCAAGAGCGGTGTTGCCACGAAAGGGAAGCCGGACCGCCGCTTGCTGACGCAGCGAACGGCGCCGCAGGGTGAGCGATTCTGCCGCTGCCACCAGAAGCTGGCCCAGCAGCCGCGGGTCAAGATTGCGCCAGATGATCATCGTCTTGATTTCCTCCATTGAGCAGGGGTCATTCGGCTGCGCGTGGCATCGCTTCCCACGCCCTGGCGCCTTCGAGCCAGGCCAGTTCGGATTCAAGCCGCAGCAGTTCGCAGCGCGCGTCCTGCAGCGCTGGGCCGGCCACGAGCGGCGACGAGGCATCGAGGCGCTTCAGAGACCGAATGGCCTCCTGGAACAGATGCGCAAGGGCCTGAACCTGACCGCGCCGCTCGGGCTGCGGCAAGTAGTTGAGCAGGCAGACCTTGGCGCTCATGCAGGCGCGCGTGAAGCCGCCGTGTGAGGGTGGGCACGGCTTGCGCAGCAGCCGGCAGATCTGCAACCGGCCGGCTGCCGTCGTCTCCCACGTCGCGAGACCAGCAAGCGTTGGTTCGCCCGGCGCGAGCAGGCCTTCCTGCTGCGCGCGGTCGACGGCGAGGCGAATGACATCTCCGGTTGGCTGCCAATCCGTCGGCGCGATGTAGCGGGCGATGGCGACGATTTCCGTGACCGTGGCAGGGCCGCTGTCAGCCGAGCCGAGGACGAGGAGAAGGGAGAGGTCGGAGGGGGTCATGAGCAGGGCCGTTCGGTTCAGTGTTACGATTGATTATCATTTTCATCTTTGCGCCAGATTCCCCTAGTTGTCAAGCGGGAAATGTCCGACTCTTTTTGTCAGACAATGAGTTAGCGGTCATGAACGCGCGAGTTGGGGGAGCTGTCGTGTTGGTTCGCGCCGCGGATGGTGGCGAAGGCGCGCGCTGGAACGCCCTTGCGTCAAGCCGGCCGGCCGTTCGTCGAAGGCTTCGCGTGAGCGGGCGCCCAGAGCGTTTGGATCGATTTCCCTGGGACCGCAACCCGACCCAAGCGGACCAGCGCGTGAGCGCCAGCCCGAGGGCGGAAGTGAATCCGCAGATCGCCTAAGCCGGCAGGTCCGGCACCGGCACGTTGTCGATCAGCCGCGTCCGTCCCAGCCAAGCCGCCGCCAGCACCCGGCCGCGCCGCCTGCGGTCGGTCCAAGGCGCAAGCGTTTCGCCGTCGCGGACGGTGACATAATCGACCCGGCTGAAGCCGGCTGCCTTGAGGTCCACCATCGCCGCTTCGGCCCGCTGGGCGCTATCGGCACCGGCCGCGACATCGGCGGCGAGCCGGCTGATGACGCGATAGAGCGAAGGCGCGATCCGCCGTTCATCGGCCGAGAGGTAGGCGTTGCGCGAGGAGAGCGCGAGGCCGTCCACCTCCCGGATCGTCCGCCCCGCCTCGATCGTGAGCGGGAGATGCAGATCGGCTGCGAGGCGGCGGATGACCAGGAGCTGCTGGTAATCCTTCTCGCCGAACAGGGCGACATCGGGCTGAACGAGGATCAGGAGCTTAGCGACGACGGTGGCAACGCCGGTGAAGAAGCCGGGGCGGAATTCGCCCTCCAACACATCGCCCAGTTGCGGCACGCTGACGCGGGTCAGGCTCCCGTCCGGATACATCTCCGCCACTTCGGGCGCGAACACGGCCGCGACGCCGGCGGCTTCCAGCTTGGCCAGGTCGCCTGCCTCGTCGCGTGGGTAGCGATCAAAATCCTCGCCCGGCCCAAACTGGGTCGGGTTGACGAACAGCGTGACCAGCGCCACGGTCGAGAACGCGAGGGCGCGCTCGACCAGCGACAGATGGCCGGTGTGCAGGGCGCCCATGGTCGGCACCAGCCCCACCATCTCCCCGGCCTTGCGCCAAGCCTGGCGCTGCTCCCGCAGATGGGCGATGGAGCGAATGACGATCATGGCCATCCCCGTCCCCTTGTCGTTTGCGCGATATGCTGCACCTCAGCCGCCGCTGCTCGGCTCCTTCGCCGGCTGCCGGGTCCCGAAGCAGTGTTCGAGCGTGGGAAAGCGCCGCGCGCGCACGTCATCGGCGTAGGCCTTGCCGGCCTCGGCGATGCCGCGGCCCAACTCGGCATAGCGGCGAACGAACTTCGGCTTAAACTCGGAAAACAGGCCGACCATGTCCTCGGTCACCAGGATCTGGCCGTCGCAGGCCGGCGAGGCGCCGATGCCGATGGTCGGGATCGGCAGCGCTGCGGTGATCTGTGCCGCGACCGGCTCGACCGTTCCTTCGATGACGGTCGCAAAAGCGCCCGCATCGGCAACGGCCTGACCATCCGCGATGATATCGGCCGCCTCCTTCTCGCCGCGGCCGAGCGAGCGGAAGCCGCCCGCAGTATTGACGGACTGCGGCAGGAGGCCGATGTGGCCGAGAACGGGAATGCCACGTTCGGCAAGGAAGCGAATGGTGTCTTCCATCTCCGTGCCGCCCTCGAGCTTGACGCCGGCACAGCCGACCTCCTTCATCACGCGGGCGGCATTGCGGAACGCTTCCTCCTTCGATTCCTGGTAGCTGCCAAACGGCATGTCGACGATCACGCAGGCCCTGCGCGAGCCGCGCATGACCGCCTTGCCGTGGGCGATCATCATGTCGAGCGTGACGCCGAGCGTGCTTTCCATGCCGTAAAGCACCATTCCGAGCGAGTCCCCGACCAGCAGCAGGTCGACGTTCTCGTCGAGCAGGACCGCGGTCAGCGAGGTGTAGGCGGTCAGGCAGACGACCGGCGTGTTCCCCTTCATCGCGCGGATCTGGGGACAGGTGATGCGCTTCGGTTTCGTCGCGACACTCACAAGCGTGCTTCCTCAAAGGCTGGGGTGGCTGCCGTTCGCAGCGGCGGACTTTACTCCCTCGCCACCGCCAGGGCCAAGGGCTTCCGCTGCGCAAGCGACGCATGGCGGGTCGCGATTGCCGGCAACGTGGCTTGCTGTTAGGACGTTTGGCGGAATCACGGTGCCGGCGGGCCTTGTTTATTGGTTGCTTGCCGGCAGGGAGGATCGATGGGGACGCGCGACGACGCGCAAGCGCCGCAGCCGACGGCAGCGGAAGCGGACCGGGGACCATTGGCGGCCCGCAGCAGCGGCCTTCTGCCGTCGCAGGAGATCCGGGCCCTGGTGACGGCCGGCGCGATTGCCGGCGTCGAGCCCATTGGCGAGGACCAGATCCAGCCGGCAAGCCTTGACCTTCGCCTCGATGCAGTCGCGCACCGGGTGCGCGCGAGCTTCCTGCCGGGAAGCGGGGCCACCGTCCTGCAACGCATCGACGAATTCGGGATGCATCGCTTCGAACTCGGCAGCGGCGCAGTGCTGGAGAAGGGCTGCGTTTACATCGTACCGTTGATGGAGAGCCTGAACCTCAAGGGCCGGCTCTCGGGCTTTGCCAATCCCAAGAGCTCGACCGGACGCCTTGATGTCTTTACCCGCTTGATCGCCGATCACGGCGCGGTGTTCGACCAGGTCCCCGCCGGCTACCACGGTCCGCTTTACGCCGAAATCAGCCCGCGCACCTTTTCCATCGTCGTCCGCCGCGGCAGCCGGCTCAGCCAGCTGCGGTTGCGGCGGGGTTCGGCCGAAACGGGCGATAGCATGCTGAAACGGCTGCAGCGGGAGGTTCGCGTCGTCGATGCCGCCGAGGGCGCGGCCGACATCGACCAGGGGATCGCAGTCACGGTCGATCTCTCGAACGGGATCGGCGGCGGCATCGTCGGCTGGCGAGCCCGGCACCATACCGGCCTGATCGACTTGAACCTCATCGACCATTACGAGGTGCGCGACTTTTGGGAGCCCGTTCGCGCCGACACCGATGGCGCCGTTGTGCTGAACCCCGGCGACTTCTACATTCTCGCGTCCAAGGAAGCGGTGACCGTGCCGCCCGATCACGCCGCCGAGATGCGCGCCTACGATACCCGCGTCGGCGAGTTTCGCGTCCACTACGCGGGCTTCTTCGATCCTGGCTTTGGCTTCGCTGCGACCGGCGGCACAGGTTCACGCGCCGTCCTAGAGATCCGGTCGTTCGAGGTGCCGTTCGTCTTGCGCGACGGGCAGCTGGTGGGACGGCTCGTCTACGAGCGGATGACAGAAACGCCTGATAAGCTCTACGGTACGCCTATCGGCTCGTCCTATCAGCGGCAGAGCCTGGCGCTTGCGAAGCAGTTCCGCCGTCCCGACATCGGCTCCTGTTCTTGAAGGGGGGTCGATGGCCGGTTACAGCGATAGCGACTCCGGTTACGATTACGGCAAGGCTGCCAAGGGCTATACGTTGTAAGGGCTCGATTGCGGCCCGCGGGGGCATTGGACTCTCCTGTCTTCTGCGCGCATCTGCGAGGCACCAACCTGTCGGTGCGTATTAGACGCCTTGTGGTCGACTGAGCATTCGCGATGGAACCTGTTTTTCTCTGTTTTGCGGTGGCGAGCGTAGTGTTGGGCCTCTTTCAGCCCGCCCTCATCTGCGCGCTCTCTCTCCACTCCTACAACTACGAGTCATACTTCGGCGGCAACGAGTGGATTGGCGCTCTTCTGATCACGCTGACGCCGGCAATCGCGGTCATCCACCTGGTACTCAAGCAACGTCTACGCCTGCATGCAGTTGATATCTTGTTCGCGCTGTTCTCCGTCTGCTTCGTGATAATGGTCCTGCGCTCGTCGGATCCGGCGATCGGTGCGCCCCAAGTGTCGACGTTCGTGGTCGCAATTGCCGGTTTGTACTTGGCACCACGCGCGTTCTTCGGTCGGACGGAATCGTACAAGAAGTTTATGATCCTGTTCGTCATCTCTTTTGTCGTCCAGGCGCTTTTGTTCTCGACCGTCGCCGAGCCGACGATCGAGGGTCACCTGGAACGGACGTCGATCGGCGACGGCAATCCCGTCGGCTTCGGCCTGACGTTGAGCACCGCCTTGTGCCTCACGGTGTTTTGGATGCTATCGGAAAGGCCATGGTCGTTGCGGATACTGCGCATCCTCGACTGGCTGCTCGCAGCCGCCGCCTTTGCTGGCCTGATCTACGCTGCCAACCTGAACGGGACACGCGGCATCTTTGTCTCGGTGATCGGAGCGACGGTCCTGTTTCTGGCCTACCGGGTCTGGCGGCGGGTGGCCAGCCGATCATTGATGCTCGGATTTGGGGGCGCACTCGCCGTGCTGGTCCTTGTCGGTGGAACGATCGTCGGCATCGGCGAGATCGTCGCATCCCTTGAGCCGGAAACGATTAACGACCGCCTGCGCCATTTTGTGCTCTCGATCGCCAACAACATCTGGCCGACGGAGGCCAATGAGGTCACAGGCGAACTGTCGGAGAGCCGAGAACACATCTTGGGCGTGGTGTGGGACCTCATCCGCGAGCAACCCATCCTGGGCGTCGGCCTGAACGGCGTTAAGATGGCGACAGTGGAGCGCGTCAATGAGGAGGCCTTCGCCCACAATCTGATCCTGGAGATGTGGGCGGAAGGCGGCGTCGTAACGCTCGCCGTCTTTCTAGCGATGGTGGGCTCGATCCTTCTATTTGGCCTTCGCCAAGTCACCGAACCGCGCACGGCGATGCCGTCAACGGTGTTTCTCGGCATGGCGACGGGCGCACTTCTGCATCAACAGGTCAGCGCAACGCTCCTGTTCGGCAAGGCTGCCTTTCTGGCACTGGGAGTTTTGGCGGCTGCAGAAGCCGTCCGCGCGCATCGGCTGAGCCACCACGAGCGCAATCGCACAGGTCGGCGGCGGCACAAGGGGCGCCATCGGAGCAGGCAACCGCAGGTGGCAGTGGCAACGGCGGCGGCCGTTGCGCCGGAGCGCCCCGCCGCGGGCCCGGACGATCCTGCCAGCTCGCCCGGGGTCCCTTCGCGATAGAAGCTGTGCGAAGCCGGCGTCGCCCACGCCCTGGCGCGCCATCGTCGCCGCCATTGCTGCGTGACGGCAAGCGCACTGCCCCAGGGCCGAACGGCGACGCCCGCCGATCCGGCCGCCCGATCAAGCCGCAAGCGCTCCGCCTGCGGCGCCTGGGTTTGGAATTACTCCGTCAGCGCGTGATGGCGCCTGGTTCGCTGAGGCCGGCGCCGATTGTGGGAGCGCCGCCGGCAAGGGCCCGGTCCTCTTTCGCGCCCGTGGGACGCTTCACGTCCTGCTTGGTCTCCGGCGCCGTCTTGGTTGCCGCCGTCGGTTCGGTAAACCAGTCGAACGGCCACGCTGCGGCCACGCCGAAAAAGAGACTTATGAACACGACCGGCAACACGAATTCCGTCAACAGCTGTTTGCAAGAGGCCTTATTCACGGCTCACCTCTACCACCCGCAAGACGGCGCAACGCCGACCATCCTCACCCTTGATACGCGACCGCGCGCGGCCACGCTGTGATTGGCGTTACACTCGATAAGAAATAGCAGCAAAGTCGAGCATTGCGCAGTCCCCAACAGGGCCGCACCCACATCCATGCATCGCTGTTGCGGAAAAAGCTCAGAGACCGCCGGCGATGACCACACTCAGCCGATCGGGATCGAACAGGCGGGTAGCCACCCGGTTCGCATCCGCCAGCGTCACGGCCTCGATCAAGCTATTGCGCCGGCTGATGTAATCGACACCCAAGCGCTCGAGCTGAATCGCAACCAGCATCTCCGCGATTGAGCCGCTGGCGGTAAAGCGCAACGGGTAGGATCCGGTCAGGTAGCGTTTTGCATCTGCGAGCTCGGTCTCGGTCAGGCCCTCGCGAGCGAGCCGCCGCCATTCGTCACGAATCACCGCGACCGTTTCGCCGACCCGCTCGTTCGCGGTACCGGCCGCGCCGAGGATCAGCGCGCTATGATCGAATGGCAGCGGCGTTGTGTAGATGCCGTAGGCGAGGCCTCGTTTCTCACGCACTTCTTCGAACAGGCGCGCGGTGAGGCCAGAGCCGCCGAGAACCTGGTTGACCACCGTGAGAGCGATGAAATCGGGATCGTTCCGCTTGAGGCCCGGCTGCGCAAAGACGACAGCGGCTTGGCGGGCCGGCATCGTCACAACGGTCTCCGGCACCACAGCAGCGGTAATATCGGCGATCGCGGGCCGGGTTCCCGCCACCGGCAGATCGCGCGCCAAAGCATCGAGCAGCGCCTTGACGTCGGCGGCTGTGATATCGCCGACAACACCGAGCACGAGCGCATCGCCGCTCAAGTGCCGCGCCGCGAAGCCGCGCAGGTCGTCGGCTGTGACCGCTGCAAGGCTGTCGTGCGTCCCTTCGACCGGCCGGCCATAGGGATGTTCGGGGAATACCGCGGCGAACAGGCGGCGCTGGGCGCGTGTGCGCGGGTCTTCTTCGGCGCGACGAAGGCCTGCCTGGAGCTGGTTGCGCATGCGCTCCATCGGCTCAGCATCGAAGCGCGGGCGGCTTAGCGCCAAGCGCAAGAGGCTGAAGGCCTCGTCACGGTTCTCGGCGAGCGTTCGCAGGTGGCCGTAGAAGGCATCGCGATCAACCTCGAAACCGAGCTCAACGGCAAGATCATCGAGCCGGCGCTGAAAGGCCTGCGAGTCGAGATCGCCCGCCCCTTCGTCGAGCATGCTGCTCGCGAGCTGGGCCAAGCCCTCCTTGCCCGGCGGATCGAGGGCCGCGCCACCGCGGAACGCGAGGCTCAACGAGATCACCGGCGTCGCGTGGTCCTCCACCAGCCACGCCTCCAGGCCACCGCTGACAATGCGCTGAATGTCGGTTGCAGCGGCTGCCGGCCCCGCGCCGATGAAGAGGAGACCAATCAGCAGCGAAAGCGTTCGGAGCAGCCCGCTCATTGCACCGCTCCCGTGGTCCGCGCCGCCTGATCCCGTTCGCCGTCTTCACGCCCGGATGCCGGCAGAAGCGCGGTAACCGCGTGCGCGTCATCAAGGACGGCGCGGGCAGCGGCAATGACTTCGTCCCGGCTGACAGCCGCGATCGCCTGCGGCCATTCCTCGACGTACGCAATCGGCAGGCCGACGCTGAGCGCTTCGCCCAGCGCCTGCGCGCCATGCGAGAGCGAGTCCCGCGCGTAAACGGCCTCGGCGATCAAGCGCCTCTTAGCCCGCTCGATGTCTTCCGCAGCGAGATCGCCGTCACGCGCCGAGCGGACGACCGCCTCGACCGCGGCCTCGATTGTGCTCAGCGCTACGTCCGGCCGCGGGCTGGCGCTGATCGTGAAGCGCGACGGACCGCGCAGGGTTGGATCATACATGGCAGCGGCGGAGACCGCTGGTCCACCGTCGACGACAAGCGAACGGTAGAGCCGGCTCGTTGCGCCGTCGCCAAGCACGGCCGCGAGGACCTCCAGCGCTGCGACCTGCCGCCCGTCGCCCGAGCGCGCGCTGGGGGCCAGATAATGGCGGCTCCAGGCCGGCTGGGCGACGCGGGGATCCTCCAAGCGCAGCCGCCGCGCCGTAAGCGGCGACGGTTCGTCAATCAGCGGGCGTTCCGCCGCTACGGCGGCGGGAATTACTCCGTAAATGCGCTCGGCCAGCGGCCGAACCTCGTCAACGCTGACGTCTCCGGCAACAACCACAATCGCGTTCCCCGGTTGATACCAGTGCCGGTAAAAGGCCAAAACCTGCGAACGCGTCAGTCCACGGACTTCATGCTCCCAGCCAATCACCGGCCGCCGGTAGGGACTGTTGAGGAACAGCAGCGCGGAGGTCCGTTCGCCCAGCAGCGCCGCGGGGTTGTTGTCCACCCGTTGGTGCCGCTCCTCCAGAACGACGTTGATCTCGCCCGCGACCTGGGCGTCGGAGAGCGTCAAGTTGCGCATGCGGTCGGCCTCCAGTTCCATCACCAAGCCTAAGCGATCCTTGGCGATGTTCTGAAAATAGGCCGTGTAATCGTAGCTCGTGAACGCGTTGTCCTCGCCGCCGTTGCGGGCCACCTGTTGCGAAAACGCGCCGTCGGGGACGGTGGGCGTGCCCTTGAACATCAGGTGTTCGAGCAGATGGGCAAGGCCGGACTGGCCGGCCGGCTCATCGGCGGCACCGACCTTGTACCACACCATGTGGCTCACGACCGGCGCGCGCCGGTTCGGAATCACGACCACCTGCAGGCCGTTGGCAAGCGTGAAGGTTTCCGGGCTGAACACGGCGGCATGCGCCGCGGGCGGCCGCACAAGCGGCCAAAGCAGCGCCACGGCGAACATCAGCGCATAGCCGGCGCGCAAGCCAACGGGCGCGCCGTGCGAACTGTTTGCTGTCACGAGCGGTCCCTCGAACCGATGAAGAGCCCCCTCAACACGTAAGGCTGCAGCGCTCGACGTACCAGAGGCCGCGGTCAGCTGATGAAGGGCGCGCGGCGACTTTCAGTCAGTTGAAAATGCCCTCGAGCAGCGCCCGCTTGCGCCGTGCAATCGTCGGCGTCCGCCCTTCGGTAACCGGCTTGCCAAGAGCCTGATTCTCGCGGATGCGCTTCGCCTCCTCGTTCGGATCGACGACCGTCCCGTACTCCGAGGGCGTGCGCCAGAACATCAGGCGGTCGGTAAAGCTCTGATCGACTTCGGCGAGGACCGTCGTTTCGCGATTGATCCGGGTGCGAATGGCCGGGTCGGCGTTGAGACCACCGGTACGCTCGAGCAGCGCCATCGTGCCGCCCGAAAATCCCTCAGGCCCCGCCGATGGCGCCGCCGCGACGCGCCGGCCCGGCTCGCGCCCGAGCAGGACGTCCTTCGCCTCACTGGTAGGCGATCCCGGCTGGCCGGCAACGGGCCCGGCTGCCCCCGGCGGCCGCATGCCGTATTCGGGCGGCATGCTCAGCGGCACCCGGGAATAGACAGCGTACTCATCCGGGGATCGTTTGCCCTGACCCAGCAAGCTCTTGGTGTTTTCACACGCAGTGAGAGTTGCCGCAATAGCGATACCAAGCAAGAGACGCATTCCGCGCACCGTGTTCATTCCTTTCTTTCTGCTCGTTCGGCGCTTTTCTTGATTCTTGTACGCTGCTCATTGTCGCCGAACAAGGAGCTCATGATCATCAACGCGGCTCCGATGGTAATGCCGGAGTCGGCGACGTTGAACGCCGGCCAGTGGAAGCCAAAGGCGTGGAAATCAAGGAAATCCACGACCGCACCCAGCCGCAGCCGGTCGGTAATATTGCCGATGGCGCCGCCGATGATCAGGCCGAGGCTGAGGCCAATCACAGGCGTGCGCGCCCGCAGGAGCCAGTACGTCACCAGCATGACGACGGCAGCCGCCAGCACAGGCAACACCCAGGCATTGAGCGCGCCGTCGCCACCGAACAGGCCAAAGCTGATGCCCCTGTTCCAGCCCAGGACGAGGTTGAAGAACGGGGTGATCTCGATCACCCGTGGCGGCTGCATGACGATGGCAAGGATCCACCACTTGGTCAGCTGATCGAGAACCAGGACGGCCAGCGCGCTCAGAAATCCCAGCCGCGCCGGCCCGATCAAGGCCCGCTCCACCACCGCCGCCGCCCCTATTCGGCCGCAGCACGGTGGCGCCGGACGGCGTCCGCGCACCGCCCACAGAGGCCGGGCGCTTCCGCAATCGTGCCGACCTCGGGCAGAACCTGCCAGCAGCGCTCGCATTTCTCCCCCGGCGCGCGCTGGACGACGACGGCCACGCCCTCCACATCGGGGAGCCGATAGGCGGTCTCCGGAGCCGGCGCGTCCGTCAGTTCGGCCGCCGAGGTGATGCACAGTTCGGCCAGATCGGTGCCCTGGGCGGCTTGTCTGAACTCCTCATTGGCGTAGATCACCGGGTGCGCCTGCAGGCTGGCGCCCAGACGGTTGGCGGCTCGCTCAACCTCGATCGCCCCGGTCACCACCCGGCGCAGGCGCCTGACGATCTCCCATTTGGCGGCCAGCGCATCGTCGCGCCAATCCTGCGGCAGAACCGGGAACAGGCGTTCATGCACACTGGCGCCGTCACCGCCGCCCGGCCGCGCCAGCCAGGCCTCCTCGGCGGTAAAGCAGAGGAACGGCGCCAACCACGCGGTCAGGCAGTCAAAGATGCGTTCGAGGACCGTGCGGGCCGCGCGTCGGCGCAACGAGTCGGCCGGGTCGCAATAGAGGCTGTCCTTGCGGACATCGAAGTAGAGGGCGGACAGGTCGACCGTGCAAAAGGCATGCAGTTCGGCGAACAGCGGGTGAAACAGCAAGTCATTGCACGCTTGGCGCAGCGCGGCATCGAGCTCGGTCAGCCGGTGCAGAACCCAGCGCTCAAGCTCCGGCAACTCCGCGTAGGGGAGCCGTTCCCATTCCTCGAAACCGTCCAGGTTACCGAGCAGAAACCGCAAGGTGTTGCGGATACGGCGGTAGATGTCAGCCTGCTGCTTCAGGATTTCCGGGCCGATCCGCAAATCGGAGGAATAGTCGGACGCCAGCACCCACAGCCGCAGCACGTCGGCACCATGGCTCTCGATCACGTCCTGCGGCGAGACGACATTGCCGAGCGATTTCGACATCTTCTGGCCGTCTTCGGCCATCACGAAGCCATGCGTCAAAACCGCATCGTAGGGTGCACGGCCGCGCGTGCCGCACGATTCCAGGAGCGAGGAGTGGAACCAGCCCCGGTGCTGGTCGCTGCCCTCCAGGTAAAGGCTGGCCGGCCAGGCGAGATCGCCCCGCTGTTCAAGGACGAAGCTATGGGTGCAGCCAGAATCGAACCAGACGTCGAGGATGTCGGTGACCTGCTCGTAGTCGGCCGGATCGTACGCAGGCCCTAAGAAACGGGAGGGATCCGACGCAAACCACGCGTCGGCGCCTTCCGCCGCGAAGGCGGCGACGATGCGCTCCATGACGGCGGCATCGCGCAGCGGCGCACCGGTCTTCTTCTCGACAAAGACGGCGATCGGCACCCCCCAGGCGCGCTGGCGCGAAATGCACCAGTCGGGCCGGGTCTCGATCATCCCGCGCAGGCGGTTCTGTCCCGTTTTCGGCACGAAACGGGTGGCGTCGACCGCCGCCAGCGCGCTCTCGCGCAGGCCGGTCCGCTCCATGCTGATGAACCACTGCGGCGTGTTGCGGAAGATCAGCGGCGCCTTCGAGCGCCAGGAGTGCGGATAGCTGTGGACGAGCTTGCCGGCGGCGAGCAGGGCCTTCGCCTCGCCGAGCGCTGCCAGCACGGCGCCGTTCGCATCCCCGTCCTTGCCCGCCGGCGTCAATACCGTGCGGCCGGCGAACAGCGGAACGTGTTCGAGGAACACGCCGTCGCCGCCGACCAGGTCGGGAACGGGCAGGCCGTGCCGCTGGCCAAGTTCCCAGTCGTCGGCGCCGTGGCTGGGGGCGATATGGACGAAACCCGATCCGGTCTCGATGTCGACGAAATGAGCCGGCAGCAACGGCACTTCGAAATCGTAGCCGCGGCCGGCCAGGGGATGGCGGCAGACCGTGCCGGCAAGCGCGCTGCCCGGAAGCGTGCCGAGGCACGACCATGCGCCGATGCGCGCCTCCGCCTGCAGCCGCGCCGCCAGCGCCTCGGCAACGACCAGGCGGGTGCCGGCCACAGCCGCGGCGCACGCACCGGGGTCGGTCACCTCGAATACGGCATAGGGAACGTCGTCGCCGTAGGCGATCGCCCGGTTGCCGGGAATCGTCCAGGGTGTCGTCGTCCAGATCACGACCGAGGCGTCGGCGAGCAGCGCGCACGCCGGCGTGACGACCGGAAAGGCGACGAAGATAGTGGTCGAGGTGTGGTCGTGGTACTCGACTTCCGCTTCCGCCAGCGCGGTCCGCTCGACCACCGACCACAAGACCGGCTTGGCGCCGCGGAACAGCGCGCCGCTCATCAGGAAGCGGCCGAGTTCGCGCACGATCGCAGCCTCAGCCGCGAACGTCATCGTCGAATACGGTTGCGCCCAGTCGCCCTCGATCCCTAAACGCCGGAACTCCTCGCGCTGGATATCGATCCAGGTTTGCGCAAACTCGCGGCATTCGCGCCGGAACTCGACGACCGGGACGGCGTCCTTGTTGCGCCCGCCCTCGCGGTAGCGTTCCTCGATCTTCCACTCGATCGGCAGCCCGTGGCAGTCCCAGCCGGGCACGTAAGGCGCGTCCTTGCCCAGCATCTGCTGCGAGCGGTTGATGACATCCTTGAGGATTTTGTTCAGCGCGTGGCCGATGTGGAGGTGGCCGTTGGCGTACGGCGGCCCGTCGTGCAGGATGAACTTGTCCCGGCCGGCGGACTGCCGTCGCAGCCGCCCATAGAGGTCCGAGGCCTGCCAGCGGGCGAGGATTTCGGGCTCGCGCTTGGGCAGGTTCGCCTTCATCGGGAAGTCGGTCCGGGGCAGGAAGATCGTCGATTTGTAGTTCACGGGGATTTGCTTCTGTTTCAAGTCATGTGCTGCCGGTCCGCGCCGGCGCAAAGTCCACCGCCGCAACGGTCAGCACCCGCCGGGCGGCGACGACGTCGGTCTCGATCTGGCGCTTGAGGGCCTCGATGCCCTCGAACTTGCGCTCGTGGCGGAGGAAGGCGATCAGCTGGACCCTGAGCGTGCAGCCATAGAGATCCGGCTGGCAATCGAACAGGTGCACCTCGAGCAAGACTTCATCGCCGTCGAACGTCGGCCGCCGGCCGATATTGGCAATGCCGTCGATCCAAGCCGGCACTGGCGCATCGGCGCGGGCCGCGCGGACGGCATAGACGCCTTTCGCCGGCCGCACATAGCTGCCGAGGCCAATGTTGGCGGTGGGGAAGCCGATGCTGCGGCCGCGCTGGTCGCCGGTCTCAACCACCCCTTCGATTTCGAACGGCCGGCCCATCAGGCGGGTACAGGTGGCGATATCGCCCGCCCGCAGCGCGGCGCGGATCCGAGTCGAGGAATACGTTTCGCCGTCGCCGTCACGCACTTCCTGCACGCAAGTGAAGCCGAAGCCAAGCTCGTCACCAAGCCAGAGCAAGAGTTCGGGCGTCCCCTTGCGGTGGTGGCCGAAGGCGAAGTCGTGGCCGCAGATCACGTGCCGGGCGGCGAGGCCGCGGACGATGACCGCTTCCACGAACGCACGCGCGCTCAACTGCGAGAAGGCCCGGTCGAACGGAACGATGACAAGCGCATCCGGCCCGACCGTCGAGATGACACGCGCCTTGACGTCCGCCGGTGTCAAACGAAACGGGGCATCATCGGGGCAGAACAGCGTGCGCGGGTGCGGCTCGAAGGTAAGCACGACCCACGGTACGCCGTTGGCGCGCGCGATCCGGCCTGCCTCGCCGATCACAGCCCGGTGGCCAAGGTGGACGCCGTCGAAATTGCCGACCGCCACCGCCGCGCCGCGCACGTCGGACGGCAGGTTTTCGTAGTGACGGAACAAGCGCATGGCCGGCATGGCAGATAGGTGCGGCAAGCCGTTCCCCGTGGTCAAGAGCTTTCTCCCGGACGCACGGCACCGGCCCGATCGCGCGATTGCCCTGCTTGCCGCAGGGCATGCCGCGCGACCGGCTGCCGGTAATGGCGGTCCTGACCGGGAAAGCCGGCCGGCTCCGAACGCGGCCTAGCCGCGCGAGGGCACCATTACGATCGCTTCGCCCTCGATCACCTTCTTGTCGCCGATTGTGCAGACCGTTTCGCACTCAGCGAACTTCTTGTCGGCAATCAGGCGCTTGATGGTGACCCGCGCCATCAGGGTATCGCCGATCCGCACCGGCGCCCGAAACTTGAGCGATTGCGAAACGTAGATGCAGCCCGGTCCCGGCAGCTTGGTGCCGAGAACTGCGGAAATGAACGATGCGCCGATCATTCCATGCGCGATCCGGCCCTTGAACATCGTCGACTTGGCGTATTCCTCGTTCAAGTGGACCGGGTTGGTATCACCGGAGACACCCGCGAAGGTGTAGATGTCGGACTCAGTGATGGTCTTGCCGAAAATGGCGGTCATGCCTTCCTTGAGGTCTTCGAAGCAGTAGCCTTGCAGCTCTTTCATCCCTTTTTCTCCCCTGCGCGATGGTCCGGTGATTGGTGCGCCGGCGCAATCGGTCGCACGCCGATTGCGCGAGTGTAGTCTCCCCTCCGTCGACCGGCAAGGCCAAGCCCCGGTTCCTGCTCGGTAACACAGCGCCGATATTGCAATGCAATAAGTTTTGCAGGATACTGTCCGGCGAAATCATGTTCCAGTTATATGGCCCAGAGACAACAAGCGATGGACCAACCGTCCGAGAGCGAGCAGCGGCGAGGCGCCAAGGCGGGCGCAATCACGATCAAGAAGTATGCTAACCGGAGGTTGTATAATACCGCCACCAGTTGCTACGTGACGCTCGATTATCTTTCTCAATTGGTCAAGACGGGGGCGGAATTTATCGTTTACGACGCAAAAACCGGCGAAGACATCACCCGTTCGGTTCTTACGCACATTATTGTCGAGGAAGAAGCGAAGGGGCACAGCCTGCTTCCGGTCAGCTTTCTGCGCCACCTCATCAGTTTTTACGGGGATAGCCTGCAAGTTCTCGTCCCCCGCTACCTCGAGCAGGTCATGCATGCCTTCGCCATCAATCAGCAGAACATGCGCGATGGGATGCGGGATACGTTTGACGGCCTTTTGCCGTTCGGGCGCTTCGAGGACATGAGCAAACAGCAGATGGCGCTTTTCGAGCGCGCCATGCGGATGTTCAACCCATTCTTCGGGGAAGAAGCGCCGGCGTCGGGAAAGAGCGAGACGATCGACACCCCGACAGCAGAAACCCAGATCGAAGAACTTCGCGGACGGCTCAAGAACATCCAGAAAGAGCTGGATGAGTTGGCGGTTCAACGGGCGCAGAAGTCCGAGCACTGAGCGCCGCCTTCACGTTGGGCGGCACAGGCGGTGTGAAAATCCGGTGCGGTTCAGTTCAGCGTCAACAGCCGTTGCACGTCGAGTGTGACCAGCAGCCCGTCGTCCTGGCGGTAGATGCCGGTCGCAACCTCGGCCCACGCCGCGGAGAGGCTTGACGGCTTCTCCTGGAAGCGGCTGGCCGGCAGCGACAGGACATCACCGACACGATCGACGAGCAGCGCATAGAGTTCGCCCTGGTTTTCGACCGTGACCCCCATGCGGCGCTCGCCGCTTTCGCCGGCCGGCAACCCCAGCCGGGCACGCACATCAACGACGGTCACGATCTTGCCCCGCACATTGATCGAGCCGCGCACCGCCGGGTGGGCCAGCGGGATCGGCGCGATACGATCGGGCAAGAGAATATCTTGAACCACGAGCACCGGCACGCCGAAAGCCTGGCCGGCGATCATGAACGTCACGAAGGTCGCGGCTCCCGCCACGCCTGTTCCCCCGCCGCTGCCGGCCTGCTCGCAGCCAGTGTGCCCGTCGACCCTGCTCGCCTGCATTCCTGCCTCCGTTGCGCCTGCGCGAAGCTCAGCTTGGTGGCGGCGAGGCTACCGCACGGGGAATGGAGGAACCGTTAACCAGGTCCACCATGGCGGACGCCGAGCAACGGTGGACGCCGAGCAACGGTGGACGCTGGACAACGGTGGACGCCGGGCAACCGGGACGCCACATCTCCAAGATGTGCGAACGACGCGCCGCCGGCTTGTTTGGCGCCGACACGGGAAGGTGAAATGGCAGCCACCGATGCGACGGACAAAGCAACCCTCCCTGGCGATGCGCAGGCGATCAAGACGGTCATCCGCCCGCGGCCCAGCGACTTGGGCGGCCTCGTGGTCCGCCGCGCCCTGCCCAACCGCGCGCTGAAGGCGGTTGGCCCGTTCATTTTTCTCGATGAGATGGGGCCGGTGGCGTTTCCGCCTGGCCAAGGCATCGACGTCCGCCCGCATCCGCACATTGGCCTGTCGACGCTGACCTGGCTGATCGCGGGCGAGATCCTCCACCGCGACAGCTTGGGCTCGGTCGAGCGCATCCGTCCCGGCGCGGTCAACTGGATGACGGCCGGCGCCGGCGTCGCCCATTCCGAGCGCACGCCGCCAGACGTGCGCGCCGCCGGTTCCACCCTGCACGGCATCCAGATGTGGCTGGCGCTTCCCCGCCCGCACGAGGAAGTACCGGCGTCGTTCCAGCACGTCCCCGCCCACGACCTGCCGGCATGGAGCCGGGGCGGTTGTCGAGTCGTGCTGATCGCCGGCACCGGCTGGGGCGAGCGCTCGCCGGTCCGCGTCTACTCCCCGACGCTGTGCGCCGATGCGACGCTTGAAGCCGGCGCCACGCTCACGATCGAGGCCGAGCACGAAGACCGCGCGCTCTACCCCGTCGCCGGCACGGTCACGATCGCCGGCACCCGCTTCGGCACCGGCCAGTTGATCGCCCTGCAGGCGGGCGTGCTGCTCGAGCTCCAAGCCGAGAGCGAGGCACGGGTCATCGTTATTGGCGGCGCGCCGCTCGACGGGCCGCGGCACCTTTGGTGGAATTTCGTCTCCAGCCGTTTGGAACGGATCGAACAGGCGAAGGCCGATTGGGCCGCCGGCCGCTTCGCCAAGGTCGCCGGCGATGACGCCTTCATCCCGCTGCCGGAGGCTTGAGCCTGATGCCCCGTACGGGCTGCGCCTTCAGGCGAGCAGCCACGAGCGGACGGCCTCGATCTGCAGGCTGTCCATCAACATCGGCGCGTGGCCGATGCCGGGAAACTCGATCAGTTCGGCTTCGGGTCCGCGGGTCAGCATCTCCTCCGCCGTCTCTTTGAGCAGGAGGTCCGACTCGGCACCGCGCAGGACCAGGACCGGGCAACCGACCCGCTCCCAGACCGACCAGAGATCGAAATCGGCCTGTTCGCCCTCACGCAGCGGGTGCGCGAGCTTGGGGTCGTAGTTCAGCTGCCACGTTGACGTCGCTGCATCGAAGCGGCTGCCGTGTTCGGCGAGCCGTCGCCACTGCGCGTCCGTCAGCGGCCCCGAGGGGCCAAGGGCAACCCGCAAGTGCGCTTCCAGCGCTTCGATGCTGGCAAAGGCGTGCGCGCTGCCGACCTCGCCGCTGATCCGCTGCACGCCGGCCTTCGGAATAAAGGCGCCAATGTCATTGAGAACCAGCCTGCGGATCGGCGTGTTCGGTTGTGCCGCCAGCATCATGCCAAGGACTCCACCGAGCGAAGTGCCAATCACGTCGACCGCATCGACGCCCAAGCGCGCAATCAACGCCGCGAGGTCACTCAAGTAGCGCGTGAAACCGTACTCCGAGGACTGCGCGAGCCAGTGGCTGCGGCCGGCGCCGGGCAGATCCGGGCAGGCCACGCGGAAGTCGCTCTCAAGCGCTTGGGCGATCCAGTCGAAATCGCGGCCGCTGCGGGTCAAGCCGTGCACACAGACGACGACCCGCTCGTTCGCACCGGCACCCCACTCCGTGTAGGCGACGAGGTGGAAGCCATGCGTGCCCAGACCGAGGAAGCTGCGCTCCATCATCGACATGCGCTCAGGTCCTTCGTTCGAGCCGCCGCTGCCGTTAGAGCCCCCGCCGTGGCCAGCGCGCTAGTGCACTGGCACAAACAGAGCGTACATCCTGTTTGTGCCGAAAGTGCGCGCGATTCAATATGTTGTGCAGCGACAACCTTGCTCGGGCGTGAATCACCCGATTGGGTCGCTGCACTAGAGCTCGCCGCCGATGCGCCGGTAGCGGCCGGTGAAGCGCAACAACGGCAATCCGTCATCGGCGTATGCCATCTGATCGACGCGGCCGACCACGATCAGGTGGTCACCGCCCTCGTAGGTCTCGACCCGGCTGCATTCGAGCGTGGCGAGGCAGCCTTCGAGGATGCGGCAGCCGTTGCCGCCGACCGTAAAGGCGACATCCGCGAACTTGTCGTGCTCCTTACGCGCGAACACGTCCGAGAGGTGCAATTGCTGTTCGGAAAGGACGTTGACGGTGAATGCGGCGCCGCGGGCGCAGGCCTCCAGTCCCGACGTCTTCTTGCCGATGCAGAACAGCACCAGCGGCGGATCAAGCGACAGCGAACAGAAGGAGCTGATCGTGACGCCATAGGCCCGGCCGCCAGGATCAGTCGCCGTTACGACGCAGACACCGGAGGCGAAACGGCTGAGGGCCAGGCGGAAGTCGTTTCGAGTCTCAGTCATGTCAGGCACTCCGGGAGCGGGCGGGCGACGCAGGCGCTCATTTGGATTTCGTTCATTCTTGTTAACAACTCGTTATAGTTGCGTTGGCGCGACTTAAGTGCTACTTTATGCTGCATCACGCACTCGCCCTCAAGGCGAGTACCTAAGAGAGGCTATCTCGTTCCGTCAAGGGAGACGAAGTTCCGACCATGCTGTTTGCAGTCGGCATGTTGGTCGTTCTCGGCAGCGTCGTCGGCGGCTACCTTGCTGCTGGCGGCCATCTGGGCGTCCTGTTCCAGCCGTTCGAGTTCATCATCATCTTCGGCTCCGCCATCGGTGCGTTCATCGTCGGCAACCCGATGGAGGTGCTGGTCGGCACCGCGAAATCGTTCGGCAAGCTGCTCACCGGTTCCAAGCACGGCAAGGCCAGCTACGTCGAGCTGTTGAGCGTGCTCTACTCGGTTTTCAAGATCGCCCGCAGCAAAGGTGATCTGGCGCTTGAAAGCCATGTCGACCGGCCAGGCGAGAGTCCCGTCTTTCAGAAGTACCCTGGCTTCCTCAAAAACCATCACGCGGTCGAGTTCCTGTGCGACTACCTGCGCCTGCTGACTTTGGGTTCGAGCAAGTCGCACGAACTGGAGGCGGTGATGGACGTCGAACTCGATTCCCATCGCCATGGCCACCACGCGATCGCTGGCGCCCTGCAGAACGTGGCCGATGGCCTGCCGGCGCTCGGCATCGTCGCCGCCGTGCTGGGCGTCATCCACACCATGGGGGCGATCACCGAGCCGCCGGAGGTCCTGGGACACCTCATCGGCGCGGCTCTGGTGGGAACGTTCACCGGCGTCCTTGCGGCCTATGGCGTCGTCTCCCCGATCGCGCGCTCCCTTGAAGCGAAGTTCGAGGAGGAAACGCATTTCCTGGAGTGCATCAAGATCGGCCTGGTCGCGCATACGCAAGGCTACGCACCGCAGGTTTCGATAGAACTGGCGCGCAAGACGCTGCACGGCAAGCTGCGGCCGAGCTTCGCCGAGATGGACCAGGCAATCCAGAACATTCAGGTGTAGGCACGGTTTTCGGGCGACGCGGGCTATGGTCATCATCAAGCGCATCAAGAAGGGCGGACACGCCGCACACGGCGGCGCGTGGAAGGTCGCTTACGCCGACTTCGTCACCGCGATGATGGCGTTCTTTCTGCTGCTGTGGCTCCTGAACGCGGTTTCGCAAGAGCAGCTCGAAGGTATCTCCGACTATTTCGCGCCGATCTCGACGCAGAAATCGACCAGCGGCGGCGGCGGCCTGCTGCAGGGCCGCACGGTCGACGCCAAGGGCGTGTTCAACGCCGTCGAAAAGCGCCACCACACCTTCGCCCAGTTCGATCAGCCGGACAGTGACGAGGAAAACGAGGTGCGCGGTTCGGAGCGCGGCGACCAGCCGGCCCCGCGTGGCGCCCGCTCCAGCGCCGGCAAGAAGGATGTTCCGCCGGAAGCCAAGGCAGACGAGGACCCAGCCGCGGCAGAAGCTGCCAACGCCGCGGCTCTTGCCCGGGCCGACGCCGAAAAGCGCGAGAAGGCCCAGTTCGAAGGGGCGGAAAGCTCGATCCGCCAGGCGATCGAGGCCAACCCGGAGCTGAAGCGGCTTGTCAACAGCCTCCTGATCGATGAGACGCCGGAAGGCTTGCGGATCCAGATCATCGACCAGGAGGGTTTGGCGATGTTCCCGCGCGGCTCTTCGGTCATGCATGTCCACACCGAACGGCTGCTGGAGCTGGTCGCCAAGGTCATCATGCAGATGCCGCAGCCGGTGGAGATCGCAGGCCATACGGATGCGACGCCGTTCGCTGGTTCCAGCGGCTACACCAACTGGGAGCTTTCGGCCGATCGAGCCAATGCGGCGCGGCGCGCGCTCATGCAACTGGGCGTCGGCGAGGCACGATTCTCCCGCATTGTCGGCATGGCGGCGACCGATCCCCTGTTCCCGCAGGACCCGAAAGCGCCCGGCAACCGCCGCCTCTCGGTGCTCTTGTTGCGCACGGCACCGCCCGCCGCATGAGCCGTGCCGCCGCCGGCGGCGGCGCTGGCCCACCCTCAAGCGGGCGTTTTCACGCTCAGGAAACGATGGTAGTCTCCCCTTGACCAAGGGCGTATCCGAAGGGCTCGGAACGTGAAGCATCAGGCGATGCCGCATGTGCGCTATTTCTTCGCAACGGCGCCCTTGCCGTGCCCTTACCTTGCCGGCCGCACCGAACGGCGGCTGGTGACCGAACTGTCAGGCCGCCAGGCGGGCGTTATTCACGATGTCTTGTCGCAGGCCGGCTTCCGCCGCAGCCATGGCCTTGCCTACATCCCGATCTGCCGTGATTGCTCGGCATGCGCCGCGGTCCGGGTCTGCGTGCCGGACTTCGTCGCCAAGCGCGCCCATCGCCGCATCTTGCAGCGCAACGCGGAGCTGGTCGCAACGAACACGCCACCGATCGCCACATCCGAGCATTTCGTGCTGTTCCGCGAGTACGAACGCGACCGCCACGGCGACGGCGAAATGGCACGGATGACCTTCTACGACTACCAGGCGCTGATCGAGGAAACGCCGGTCGATACCTACCTGCTCGAGATTCGGACCCCGGCGGGGCATCTGGTCGGCGTCTGCCTGACCGACCGGATGAGCGACGGGCTGTCGGCCGTTTACAGCTTCTTCGACCCGCGGCTGGCGCGCCGCAGTCTCGGTTCCTTCATCATCCTCACCCTCATCGAGCAGGCGCGCCGCGCCGGTCTGCCGCACGTCTACTTGGGCTTCTGGATCGCCGAGTGCCAGAAGATGGCCTACAAGGCCCGGTTCCAACCGCTGGAAGCGTACACGCCGGACGGTTGGCAGCCGCTCGACCCCACCGATTCGGAGACCATGCGCCACTTCGCCTCGCACGCGTGACGTGCGGGCAGATAAGGCCGGCAACGCCGCAGGCGCGTCAGAACCCCGGCACCGCCGCAGGCGTGTCAGAACCAAGGTGCCGCCGGCAAACCCTTCGGTGCCGGATGCCCGCCCTGGCCACGCCGGCCGAGGCAGCCGCGCAGGAGGCGCCCTGAGCGCAGTGGCAGCCCCTCCGCGTAGGTGAAAGTCCGGATGTCGGCCAGTGTCGCGTCCCGGTAGCGCTGCAGAATGACACCTTTGCCGCGGTTCAACACCGGCATTTCGGCCAGCGGGAACAGCAGCAGGCGGCGGTTGCTGCCGATCACGGCGACGGTATCGTCGCTGGGCGCAATGAGCGTGCACTTGAACAGACGGTCGGTCTCGTTATCGAGCGTCAGCACCGCCTTGCCGGCCCGCGTCTGGCCAATCAGCGACGCCATTTCGGCCACGAACCCACGGCCCTGCGCCGATGCCAGCAGCAGGCGGCTTTCGGGTTCGCTGACGAACACCGCAATCACGTCGTGATCGTCGGCAAGATCGATCATCAACCTGAGCGGCCGGCCGAAGCCACGGTCGCGCGGCAGGCGATCGACGGGGAGCGTGTAGAAGCGCCCGTTCGAGCCGGCGATCAGCAGGCGGTCATCGCGGCGCGCGTTCAGCACCAGGCGCGGGCCGTCGCCCTCCTTGTAGCGGATGTCGTCGGGACTGACCGCGCTCCCCTCGATCACCCGCAGCCAGCCGCGTTCGGAACAGACAACGGTGCAGGGCCTCGCGTCCACCCGCACGACGTCGGTCGCGGCCGCGCTGAGTGCGCTCTCAGGTGTGAGGCCGATCGTGGTTCGCCGGGCTCCGTTCGGAGCGTCGCCGGCGAAGCGGGCCGCGGTCTGCGTGAGTTCGTCCTCAATCGTTGCCCAGGCGCGGCTGTCGTCGGCCAGCAGCGCCATGAGATCGGCGCGGGTGGCTTTAAGCGTCCGCCGCTCCGCCTTCAGCTCGATCTCGTTCAGCCGCCGCAGCTGCCGCAGCCGCATGTTGAGGATTGCCTCAGCCTGGGCGTCGTTGATCCCGAAGTGCGCCATCAGGGCCGCCTTCGGCTCGTCCTCCTCGCGGATGATGCGGATCACGGTGTCGAGATCGGCCAGCGCCAGCAACAGCCCGACCACGATCTCCAACCGCGCCTCTGTCTGCTTGAGCCGGAAGCGGGTGCGCCGGCGCAAGACCTCGAAACGGTGGTCGAGGAAGATGCGCAAGAGCTCGCGCAAACCGGAAAGCCGCGGCGTCCGGCCGTCGACCAGCACGTTCATGTTGAGGCCGATGCGCACTTCGAGATCGGTCAAGCGAAGCAGCTCCGCCATCACCGGCCCCGGTTCGCCCTTGCGATCCTTGAGCACGACGACGAGGCGAACGCTGTCGGTCGATTGGTCGCGGATGTCGGCAATGGCGGCGAGCCGCTCGGCCCCGGTCACCAGAGCGGCGATCTGCTCGATCAGCCGGCTCTTCTGGACCTGATAGGGAATCTCGGTGATGACGATCCGGTTCTCGCCGCCGTCGCGTTCGTGGTGCCAGCGAGCGCTCAAGCGCAGGTTGCCGCGGCCCGTGGCGTACGCGTCCCGGATCACTTCGTACGGCTCGGCGACGATGCCGCCGGTGGGGAAATCAGGCCCCGGCACGAACGCGAGCAGATCCTCGACGGACGCTTCGGGATGGTGGATCAGATGTTTAAGCGCCAGGCACAGCTCGCCGACGTTATGCGGCGGGATGCTGGTTGCCATGCCGACGGCGATGCCGGTCGCGCCATTCGCAAGGAGGTTGGGAAAGGCCGCCGGCAGGACGACCGGCTCTTCCTCCTCACCGTCGTAGGTGGGGCGGAAGTCGACCGTCTCCTCGTCGATGCCATCCAGCATCGCCTCCGCCACGGCCGTCAGCCGGGCTTCGGTGTAGCGCATGGCGGCGGCGCCATCGCCATCGATGTTGCCGAAGTTGCCGTGTCCGTCGACCAGCGGGTAGCGCAGTGCGAAATCCTGCGCCAGGCGCACCATCGCATCGTAGACCGCCACATCGCCGTGCGGATGGTATTTGCCGATGACATCGCCGACTACGCGGGCGCACTTCTTGAACCCGGCGGCGGGATCGAGCTTGAGCTGGCGCATCGCATAGAGCAGCCGCCGGTGCACCGGCTTCAAGCCGTCGCGCGCATCCGGCAGCGAGCGGGCGACGATGGTCGACAGCGCGTAGGTGAGGTAGCGCTCCGACAGCGCACTCGCGAGCGGGACATCACGGATGCCGGCAGCGGTTTCGGGATCGCCTGAATGACTTCCACTCATGGGCTCGCGCAAATCGGTCTATGCTGCCACCAGGGTTCCGCACAACGGCCGTCTTGGCAAGAGACCGCTTCAGCCCTCGCTCGCCGCATTCGTACCCCCGCCATCCGCCGCGGGAAATCGCTCGGCCAGACGCCTCCGCGCAGCCGGCAAACCCTGATGACGCACACCATAGACGTAGCGCTCAAGGAAATAGCCGGCCAGCGCCATCCCCTGGCCGATCTCGGCCGCCGTTGCCGGCGCCCCCGAGGCGGTCAGGAACGGCGGCAGGGCGAGCAGTTTGGGACGATAAGGCGCGCCGACCGTGCGCGTCACCGCACGGCCCGTGCGCGGGGAGACGTAGGCCAGATCCGCGGTGGCACCGGTCACCGCGCACTGCGTAAGGTCAAGCCCGTAGCCGAGTTCTGCCAGCAGGGCGAGTTCCCAGCGGACGTAGTCAGCAGCCCAGCGCTCGGCGAGCGCCAGCACCGCCAGCAACGATTCGGCGGTGAGGAACACCGCGGTCATCGGCTCCCGCTCCGGCAGGGTGGTTTCCAGCACTGCACAGGCCGCAGCGAGCGCATCGAGCCGCGCCCGGTCGGCGAGGACGGCGGCGGAGACCGCGGTCTTGAGTTCGCACGTGTAGGAGCCAAGCGCATCGGCCAGGCGGCTGCGCCAGGACGCGCTCACGGTTGCGCCGGGCTGCAGGAAGCCGCGCCGCAGCCCGCCTGAGGCACCGCGAACAAGGCCCGGATGGCGGCCGTGCGCCCTGGTCAGGAGGCTCAGGACCGCTGCGCCTTCACCGTGCGGCCGGGCCGCCAGGACGATTCCGTCGTCGCTCCATTCCATCGGTTTGCTCGCCGACGCCTGCTCATTGCGTGCGCATAGGGGGCTGGCAAAATTGCCTTAACAGGTTGTTTACCAATCTTTTACAGTTTGTTAACGAACGTCTCTCACAAAACAGTCTTATGCCTCTTATCAACTCATTAGGAATCATGTGTTTATATGCCATTTGCCCAAAAAACAGGCTTACTGGCGTGTTTTGCGTGGTAACGAAGTGTGCTAGAAGCAGGGGTCACTGAGCATACATGTGCAGATCGTAGCGAGAGCATATTGTCTCGGAGTGCGAGAGGGTTACAACCGTGGCTGTTCACGACATCATGATTACTGAACCGCATCCATGTCGCCGTGGTTTTTTTCGGCGCATCTATGCGCGGGTTCAGATTTCGAATGCCGGGGCCTATTGGATCTGGCGCCAGATTGATGAGCATGGCCTGCCGCTGACCGATGCCGAACGCCCGTTCGACAGCGAGGACGCGGCCCTTAACGACGCCATTCGGCAACTGAACGGCAGCGCGGTCGCGATCTGAGGCCGCAGATGCCCCGATCGAAGCCCAGTGGCTGCGGCCGGCTCGGCAGCAGCACAGGCTTATGGCTTCGGCGGCTCCAAGCGGTGCCATTGCTGGCTCAACGGTGACTCGCGCCATTTCTCGCGGACCTGAACGCGCAAGAACAGGTGCACCGGCCGGTCAAGGAGGTGCGCCAGGTCCTGCCGCGCCGCTTCGCCGATGCGGCGCAGCTGCTGGCCGCCCTTGCCGATCAGGATGCCCTTCTGGCCTGACCGCTCGACGATAATGGTCTGTTCGATGCGCAGGCTGCCGTCCGCCCGCTCCTGGCAGAGCTCGGTTCGCACCGCGCACGCATACGGCACCTCCTGCTGCAGCTGCCAGAACAGCTTCTCGCGGGTAATCTCCGCAGCGAGGAAGGAGATCGGCGCATCGGAAACCTCATCGGCCGGGAACAGCCACGGGCCTCCCGGCAACCGCTGCACCAGATAGTCGGCCAAGTCGTCGACGCCGTCGCCATGCAGTGCCGAAACCATGAGGATCCGCTCGAACACGGCCATCGCCTGCAGCTCGGCCGCGAGGCTCAACAGTGACGGCTTCGCCACTGCATCGACCTTGTTGAGGACGGCAATCCCCGTGCGTCCGGCTTGCTTCAGCCACTGCGCTACCTCTGTGGCTGCCGCATCGATGCCGCGATTGCTGTCGAGCAGCAGCGCGATGACATCGGCATCGCCCATGCTGCGCCAGGCGGTGTTGACCATCGCCGCATCGAGCCGCGAGCGTGGCTGAAAGAAGCCGGGATTATCGACCAGGATGATCTGGCAGCTGCCACGCAGGACAATGCCAAGGATGCGGCTGCGGGTGGTCTGGACCTTCGGCGAGACGATCGAAACCTTGCTGCCGACCAGCCGGTTGACCAGCGTCGACTTGCCGACGTTGGGCGCGCCGACGATTGCGACGAAGCCGCAACGGCTTTCCCCCGGCGGACCGTCCGGCGCAGCGTGTCCGCGCGTAGCCTCGCCCGCGCCACTCACGATCGGGCAGCTCCCGCTTCCTGCAAGAAAGACAGCGCGCGCTCCGCAGCCGCCTGCTCGGCAACCCGTTTGGACGCGCCACTGCCGCGCACGGGCGGAATGTCCGGCACGACCACTTCGACCACGAACGTCGGCCCATGCGCCGGCCCGTCACGGCCGACCTCGCGGTACACCGGCGGTGGCAGGCCGCGCCCCTGCACCCACTCCTGCAGGGCCGTCTTGGCGTCCTTGGGCGCCGTCACGTGCCCCTCGATCATCGGCTGCCACTGACGGCTCACAAACAACAGCGCCGCCCCCAAACCGCCGTCGAGGTAGATGGCCGCGATCAGGGCTTCACATGCATCGGCGAGCAGGCCCGGGTTGTCGCGGCCGCCGGTTTCCTCCTCGCCCCGCGACATGCGCAGCAACTTCGGCAGGCCAATGCTGCGCGCGACCTCGTTGAGCGCCTCGCGGCGCACAAGCGCCGCGTGCCGGCGGGCAACGCTGCCAACCGCTTCGGCCGGAAAGCGCTCATGCAGGAGGTGCGCGATCGCGAGGCCCAACACCCGATCGCCGAGGAACTCGAGCCGTTCGTTCGAGTCGGCGCTGCCGCGGTAACTGGCATGGACCAGCGCCTGGCCAAGCAATGCACGATTGCCGAAGGAGTACCCCACGTCTCGCTGCAGCCGCGTCAGATCGTCGTCGTCGGGGCCGCAGGGCAGGCTCATCGGATCGCTTTGAAGAAGCGGTTTACCCTCAAAGTGCGCGGCCATTCCCAGAAGCGCAGCGCATCGCCGTTGACGGAGAAGAAGATGAACTCGGCCCGGCCGATCAGGTTCGCCATCGGGACGAAGCCGACCTCCGACAGAAAGCGGCTGTCGCGCGAGCTGTCGCGGTTGTCGCCCATGACGAAGAAGTGGCCCGCGGGAACGACATAGGCGCCGGTGTTGTCAAACGGCCCGGTATCCGAGAGCTCGATGATCTGGTGCCTGCGGTCGTTGGGCAGCGTCTCGATGTAGCGGTTGTAGGCTTGCGTCATCCCGAGGCCGTTGCCGACCACAAAATCGCCGTCGGGCTCCCTTCGGACCGGGGCCCCGTTGATGTGCAGAATGCCGTCAATGACTTGTACGCGGTCGCCGGGCAGGCCGATGATGCGCTTGATGTAGTCGGTCTTGTTGTCGGTCGGCAGCTTGAAGACGACGACGTCGCCACGTGCTGGCTCGCTCGCGAGCAGCCGGCCCGGAATCAGCGGCAGGCCGAGCGGTAACGAATAGCGGCTGTAACCGTACGAGAACTTGGACACAAACAGATAGTCACCAACCAGCAGTGTCGGAATCATCGAGCCGGACGGGATGCTGAACGGCTCATAAGCGAAAGTTCTCACCACGAGAGCGATCAAGACCGCGTAAAAGATAGTCTTGAACAGTTCCCACAAGCCGTGAGCTTTAGTTTGTGTCATGATCGCTTGGATATTTACCTAAAAGAACCGTTTGGCTGCTGCCCATGCAGCAACGCCAAGCGATTGCGGCGTCGCCGCATAGAGCCATCGACACGCACGCCGTGTCAAGGGATTGCACGGGGCTGCGCCGCGGCGCTTTCGGCCCAAATGAGGACGATCGCCTGTGCCAGCGGGTACTCGTCGGTGAGCGAGACGTCAAGTTTGGCCACCATCCCGGCCGGTGTCATCGCGGCCAGGCGGGCGAGCGCTCCGGCCTGCAAGCGGATGAGCGGCTTTCCTGACGGCAGGACCACGACCTCAATGTCGCGCCAGGCAACCCCTTGGCGGAACCCCGTTCCAAGCGCCTTGGCACACGCTTCCTTCGCCGCGTAGCGCTGCGCGTAACGGGCGCAACGATTGATATGCCCCTCGCAGCGGGCCTGTTCCTGCAGCGTGAACACGCGTTCGAGGAAGCGCCCGGCAAAGCGCTCCAGCGTCCGTTCGATCCGGCGGATGTCGAGAAGGTCGGTACCGACGCCGAGGATCATGATTGCAGCGCTGGCACTGCGACCCGCCGCCATTCGTCCATCACGGCGCGCATGCGCTGCATGCTCGCCTCGAGGCCACAGAAGATCGCCTCGCCAATGAGGAAATGACCGATGTTGAGCTCGACGATCTGCGGGATCGCAGCGATCGGACCGACCGTCTCGTAGGTGAGGCCGTGACCGGCATGGCACTCGAGCCCCAACCGCTCGGCCAGCGCCGCTGCGGCGGCGATCTCGTTGCGGCGGCGCTCGCGCTCGCCCGCAATGGCGTTGCAGTAGGCGCCTGTGTGCAACTCCACAGCGAATGCCTCGATCGCGCTGGCCGCCTCGACCTGCGCCGCTGCCGGCTCGATGAACAATGTCACCTCGATGCCCGCTTGCTTGAGCACGCGCACCACCGAAGCCAGCCGGTCACGGCTCGCAACGACATCGATACCCCCCTCGGTGGTCCGTTCCTCGCGCCGCTCGGGAACGATGCAAACGGCATCGGGCCGATGGCGGACGGCGATCGCCACCATCTCGTCGGTTGCCGCCATTTCGAGGTTGATCGGTGCCGGGATCGTCTCAACCAGGGCGGCGATATCGTCATCCGAGATATGCCGCCGGTCCTCGCGCAGGTGCGCGGTGATGCCGTCGGCGCCGGCGCGCACGGCGAGGTCCGCGGCCCGCACGGGATCGGGATGACCGCCGCCGCGGGCGTTGCGGATGGTTGCCACGTGATCGATGTTCACCCCGAGACGCAGGTGGCGCTTGGTCATCGCGTCGGTCCCTTGCTGTTCGACAGCGGACGTTTGAACCGCTAACCGCGGGCGCGGTCGGCGGCACTGACCGAAGGCGCCGCCCGCAGGGCAGCAAGGATGTCGGTCAGGTGCTTGAGATCCCGCACCTCGATATCGACGATGATATCGAAGAACTGCAGGCTGCGATTGGTGATCTTCAGGTTGGTGATATTGCCGCCGTTGCGCGCAATCACCGTCGTCAGCGTTCCCAGCGCTCCCGGTTCGTTAACGACGGTAACCTGGATCCGGCCGACATGCAGCGGCGCCAGATCGTCGTCGACTTCCCACGACACGTCGATCCAGCGTTCCGGCGTATCGGCAAACACCTCCAGGCTTTCGCAATCGATGGTGTGAATGGTCACGCCCTTGCCGGTCGTCACCACGCCGACGATGCGGTCGCCGGGGAGCGGATGACAGCAGCCGGCGAAGTGGACCGCCATGCCCGGGATCAGCCCCTTGACCGGCACGCCCGCCGTCTTGCTGGCGGACCGGCGCTTGGCGCGCGAGAGCGGGACGACCTTCTGGTAAAAGCTCAAGCGCTTCTTTTTTGTCGCCGGATAAACGGCCTGCACCACTGCGCTGCCGGTGACGTGCCCCGCCCCAACCTGCGCGCACAAGTCCTCAACCGAGGTCTGCTTGAAATCGCGCAAGACGTTCTCGACCGCCTTCTCGGAGAACTGGTAGTCCTCCTCCTTGAATGCGCGCTCCAGGATCGCGCGGCCGAGCTGGCAATATTGCTCACGCTCGCGAAGGCGGACGAAGCGGCGAATGCGCGCCCGCGCCTTGCCCGTAACGACGAAGCGTTCCCAGGTGGGCGACGGCGTCTGTGCCTTCGAGGTGACGATCTCGACCTGATCGCCGTTCTTCAGCAGAGTCCGCAGCGGCATCAGGCGGCCGTTGACCTTGGCGCCGACGCAATGATCGCCGATATCAGAATGCACGGAGTACGCGAAGTCGACTGCGGTCGCCCCGCGCGGTAGGTTGATGAGGTCGCCCTTCGGTGTGAAGCAGAACACCTCATCCTGGAACATGTCGAGCTTGGTGTGCTCGAGGAACTCTTCCGGCCCGCCGGCGTGCTCCAGGATGTCGAGCAGGTCGCGCAGCCACCGGTAGTGGTGACCGTTGGCGATGTCGATGCCCTGCTTGTAGCTCCAGTGCGCGGCCACGCCGTTGTCGGCGACGTCATGCATTTCGCGGGTGCGGATCTGCACCTCAATGCGCTGGCGTTCCGGTCCCAGCACGCTTGTATGCAGCGAGCGATACCCGTTCGCCTTCGGTGTCGAGATGTAATCGCGGAAGCGGCCGGGAATTACCGGATAAGCCCCATGAATAATTCCCAGCGCACGGTAGCAATCATCGACCGTTTCGACAATGACCCGAAAGGCCATGATGTCGCACAACTGCTGAAAGCTCAAATTGTCGCGCTGCATCTTCTGGAAGATCGAGTACGGTGTTTTCTCTCTTCCGTAGACTTCGGCATCGAGACCGCTGCTGCGCAGGGTCGACCGCAGCCGCTCGATGATGCGCCGGACAAGGTCGCCGCCTTGGTCCTTGAGGAAGCTGAGCCGCGCCAAGACGGAGTCGCGCGCGTATGCGTTCAGTTCCGTAAATGCCAGATCCTCAAGCTCGTTCTTCATCTCCTGCATGCCGATGCGTTCGGCAAGCGGGGCGTAAATGTCCATCGTCTCGCTCGCGATCCGCCGCCGCTTCATCGGATCAGCGAGATAGGACAGCGTGCGCATGTTGTGCAGCCGGTCGGCGAGCTTGACGATCAGGACGCGGATGTCCTCCGACATCGCGAGGACGAACTTGCGAAGGTTCTCCGCCTGTTTGGAGTGCTCGGACTGCAGATCGAGGCGATTGAGCTTGGTTACGCCGTCGACGAGACAGCTGATCTCGTCGCCGAACTGGGTGCGGAGTTCATCCAGTGTTGCATCGGTATCCTCGATCGTGTCGTGTAGGAGCGCCGTCACGATCGTTGTCATGTCGAGCTTGTAGCGCGTGAGGATGCCCGCAACCTCGAGCGGATGCACGAAGTAGGGATCGCCGTTGGCACGCTGCTGGGTGCCGTGCTTGCGCATCGTGAAGACGTAGGCGCGGTTGAGAAAGTCCTCGTCAACCTCGGGGTCGTAGGACTTGACGCGATCGACCAGCTCGAACTGCCGGATCATGACGGCCCCTCACGGCACCACCGCTGCCGCGATGCACCCCCCCACCGTTCAGACTCCGTCCCTGTCCTGCTCGTTCCCCTCATCCGGTTCGGCTTCGTCGTCGAGGTCGGTGTCAGCCACCTCAAGCTCATCTTCCTCGACAACCTGCAGGACGTCCGCCAGGATCTCGTCCCGCTCCGCCGCCTCCGCAAGCTCGGCGCCAAGCCCGATCGCCGCCAGTTCGGCGTCTTCGCCTTCAGGCTCCTCGATCTCGACGACCTTCTGCAGGCCGCGGATCAGGCCGCTTTCGAGTTCGCCCAGCTCAACCGTGCCCTCGGCGATCTCGCGCAAGGCGACAACCGGATTCTTATCGTTGTCCCGATCGAGGGACAACGGCGCGCCGGCGCCGAGGTTGCGCGAGCGTTGCGCCGCCAGCAGCACCAGTTCGAACCGATTTGGAACCTTAAGGACACAGTCTTCAACGGTAACACGCGCCATCCGATCGCCTCCGCAAAAACCTCACGGCCGGCGCAACCGAGCCTGCCGCCGACCAAGGTAAATGTAGGGTTTTGCCCGCCCCCGAAGCAAGCGCTTAACCGGGGGCGCCCACCACCCGGTCCTCGACCGGGACCGCCCACTGTTCGGCCGGCACTGCGGCCAGGAGTTCAGCGATTCCCCTCCCGCTCACCGGATGCCGCCAATCCGGGGCCAGTTCCGCCAGCGGCTTGAGCACGAAGGCGCGCTGGTGCATGCGCGGGTGCGGCAGTTGCAGGCCGTCCGCATCCGCCCGCACCAGGTCGCCGAAAGCAACGAGGTCGAGGTCGAGAATGCGCGCGGCATTGGCGGCGCCGCGGCGGCGGCCGAACGCCGCCTCGACGGCATGCAGCGCCTGGAGCAGCGCGTCGGGCTCCCGGTCGGGTGCGACCTCGAGCACGGCATTGGTGCACGGCGGCTGGTCCGAAGCGGGCACCGCGGCACTTAAGTACCAGCGCGAGCGGCCAAGCAGCGCAATGCCATGGCCGCCGAGAGCCACGGTCGCCGCGGTCAGGACCGCCACCGGCGGCCCCCAGAACGGGTCGGCAACGTTGCCGCCGATGCCGATGAAAACACGCATGATCCGTGCTCCGGAGTGCTTGCGACGGTGCGACGCATCGACTACCTAACTGACAATGTTCTACTCAGACAACCCTCATGGATTTGAAACGCGCGCAGTCCGCGCATTTTCATCAAGACAAGGATCGCTGGTGTTTTATCCGCAAGAACGAATTGGGCTGTTCATCGATGGATCGAACTTGTATGCGGCGGCACGCGCGCTCGCGTTCGACATAGATTACAAGCGCCTTCTTGAACTATTCGCATCAAAAGGGCAGCTCATCCGCGCGTTCTATTATACGGCTCTGGTTGAGGATCAGGAATATACGCCAATCCGGCCGCTGATCGACTGGCTCGATTACAACGGCTATACAATGGTCACGAAGCCGACCAAGGAGTTCACCGACTCCTCGGGCCGTCGCAAGATCAAAGGCAACATGGACATCGAACTGGCGATCGATGTCATGGAGATGGCGCCGCATCTCAACCACGTGGTCCTGTTCTCCGGCGACGGCGATTTCCGTCGCCTGGTCGAAGCCGTGCAGCGGAAGGGCGTGCGCGTCACCGTGGTCAGCACGATCCGCTCGCAGCCGCCCATGGTTGCCGACGAGCTGCGCCGCCAAGCCGACAACTTCATCGAGCTGCAGGACCTGCAGCCGCTGATCTGCCGTGTGCCGCAAAGCCGGGAGGACCGGCAAGGGTCGCCGCTGGCATCGCCGCCCGAAGCGACGCTGCCCGACGTCTAAGGCTTCGTGTCGGCGCCTTAGCCCGTGGCTGGTGCACCACCTGTGCTGATACCTGCGCCCGACTGCGCGCTGTGCCCACGGCTGGCGTCGTTCCGGGCCGACGCGCGTGCCCGCTTCCCCGGCTGGCACAATGCTCCGGTTGCCGCGTTCGGCGACTTAGACGCGGAAGTGCTGATCGTCGGGCTGGCGCCGGGACTGAAAGGCGCCAACCGCACCGGCCGGCCGTTCACCGGCGATCATGCCGGCGAACTCCTCTACCAGACGCTCATCAATCTCGGCTTGGCGACAGGCGATTACGGCCGGGCACCCGATGATGGCCTCAGTCTGCAGCGCTGCCGCATCACCAACGCGGTCCGCTGCGTCCCCCCCGCCAACCGGCCAACACCGGAGGAAGTCCGCACCTGCGGCCGCTTCCTCGCCGCCGAGATCGCTGCCTTGCCCCGGCTGCATACCCTCGTGGCGCTGGGCACGGTCGCCCACGGCGCCTGTCTCGCCGCGCTCGGACTGCCCGCTTCGGCCTGGCGGTTCAGCCACGGCACGCGGCATCTGCTACCCGATGGCCAGCGCCTGATCGACAGCTACCACTGCTCTCGCCAGAACACCAACACCGGCCGGCTGACCGCGGCCATGTTCGAAGCAGCGTTGGCGCAGGTGCTTCAACCCTAGCCGGCGCGCCGGCACGCCCGAAATCCGGCCCTGAGCGCTCTAATCGTCGCCGCCACGGCGGCTATGTAACAGCCGCGACTTCTGCCGCTGCCATTCGCGCGCCTTCACCGCTTCGCGCACGTCGACCTTGCGTTTGCCGCGGGCAAGGCCGAGCGACACCTTGGCAATGCCGCGGTCGTTGAAATAGATCGCGAGCGGCACCAGGGTCATCCCGGCGCGCTGGATGGCGCCGGTGAGCTTGTTGATCTGGCGCGTGTGCAACAAGAGCTTGCGCGGGCGTTTCGCTTCGTGGCCGAACGTCATCGCCGCCGCATAAGGCGCGATATGGGCGTTGAACAGGAACAGTTCGCCGCCCTTCTCACCCGCGTAAGCCTCGTTCAGGGACACGTGGCCACGGCGTAAGGACTTGACCTCCGAGCCCTGCAGGACGATCCCGGCTTCGAGCGTTTCCTCGATGAAGTAGTCGTGACGGGCGCGGCGATTCTGCGCAACGGTGCGCTGCGCTTTGGCACGCTCATCATCTCGACCCGCCATGATGCCCGAGCGACGCCCGTCTTCAGCCGATCAAGCCCACGGCCGCCATCGCGCGCCGGACCGTCTCGCGGCCGGCATCGCTCAGCGCCACCAGCGGCAGCCGCACGTCTGGACCGCACTTGCCGAGGACGCTGAGCGCATACTTCGCCGGTGTCGGATTCGTCTCGCAGAACAGCCCCGTGTGCAGGGGCATCAAGCGATCATTGATCGCTGCCGCCGTGGCGACATCGCCCGCCCGCCAGGCTGCCTGCATCTCGGCGCACAGCCGCGGCGCAACGTTGGCGGTAACGGAAATACAGCCGTGGCCGCCGGAGGCGAGAAATGGCAGCGCCGTGCCGTCCTCGCCCGACAACTGGCGAAATTGCGGCCCGATCGCGAGCCTTGTCCTGATCGGACGCGTCAAATCTTGGGTTGCATCCTTCACCCCTACCACATTCGGCAGCTTGGCAAGCCTGGCCATCGTCTCGACGCTCATGTCGATGACGCAGCGAGCGGGAATGTTGTAAATGATCAGTGGCAGACCGGCTTGGTCGTGGATGGCCTTGAAGTGCTGGTAGAGTCCCTCCTGGGTCGGCTTGTTGTAGTAGGGCGTGACGACGAGCGCAGCGTCGGCGCCGAGTTCCTTCGCTTGGCGGGTCAGGTCGATCGCTTCCGCCGTCGCGTTGGATCCCGTGCCGGCGATCACCGGCGCCCGCCCGCGTACGGTCTCGACACACAGCTGGACGACGCGCAGGTGCTCGGCGTGGCTCAAAGTCGACGATTCGCCCGTCGTCCCGCAGGGCACGAAGCCATCGGTGCCTTCCTGCAGATGCCACTCGATCAGCGCGCGGTAGGCCGCCTCGTCGAACGCACCATCGCGAAATGGGGTAATCAGCGCTACGATCGAGCCTTGCAACATGTCTTTGCGTTCCTTCTCTGCCCGCAGTCGGCGCGGACCATATCGCCCGATGCGGTCGCTTGCCAAGCACGCTTCGAAGAGCTTGCACACAACCCGCCATTACAGCACCCTTTCAGCATCAACCCGTCACGGACCGATGACCTTGCGCAGCCCCATGCCCAGGAATGGACCGATGGTTAATCCCAGCCGACCGAAACGCGATATCTGCCGTGTCGCCGCCGCGGCGGTGTCGATCATGGCCGCAGTTCTGGCGGCGGCTCCCGCGCGGGCGGCTGGCTTCGCCGGTGACGAGTATTCGCTCGGCCGCCAAGCTCTCGCCGCTGCGCGCAGTGGCCGCTGCTGGGAGGCTTCGAGCCTAGCGAGCGGCATCACGGACCCGGTCGCGGTCAAGGTGGCCACATGGACCTGCATCACCCGATCCGATGGCGCCGCGAGCTTCTCCGAGATCGCCCGCTTCGTGAGCGAGAACCCGGACTGGCCTGAGCAGAAGCAGATGCGCCAGCGGGCTGAGGAGGCAATCACCCTCGGCTCGATGGCCGACGAGACCGTCGCCTGGTTCGGGCGCTTTCCGCCCGTCAGCGGTACCGGCCGGGTCCGCTACGTCGAGGCCTTGCAGGCGGTTGGCCGTGACGCTGAAGCCGCGGAGGTGGCACGCAAGGCCTGGATCGAGAGCGATATTCCGCCGGCGGACGAGCGCGCGTTGTTGTCCGGCTTCGGCTGGGCACTCGACAGCGAGGCGCATCGCCAGCGGCTCGATCGCCTGCTATGGCAAGGCAACGTCGCGGCGGCGGAACGGCTGCTGAACGAGGTCGACCCCGACACCCGCGCCCTGGCCAACGCCAGGATCGGGCTGCGCCGGCTCAGGATCAGCCCCTACACGGCGTTCGACAGCGTCCCGGCGCGGCTCCAGGACGATCCTGGCCTGCGCTATGAGATGGTCCGCTGGTACCGAAAGCAAGGCCCGCAGTCAGAAGCGCGGCGCCTCCTCGCCAACTATCCCTCCAGCGGCGGTTATGCCGAACTGTGGTGGACCGAGCGGGCCGCACTCGCCCGCGATGCCCGCAATCAGGGCTCTTACGACGAGGCTTACGCGCTTGTGCGGCCGCACGGACTGACAAACGGGAGCGAGTACGTCGATGCCGAGTGGCTCGCCGGCTGGCTCGCGCTGCGCTTCCTCAACGACCCACGCACCGCGCTCGGGCACTTCACGAGTCTATACGACAACGTCCGCTATCCGGTCAGCCTTGCCCGCGCCGGTTACTGGGCCGGCCGCGCGGCAACTGTCATGGGCCGCGGCAGCACGGCCACGGAGTGGTACCGGAAGGCAGCCGAGCATCAGAGTGTCTTCTACGGCCAGCTGGCCCAGAATCAGATCGAGCCCGCCGCCGGCAAGCCGCTGCCGCCCGATCCGCAGCCGGCCGCGGCCGAGCGGCAGGCGCTCGCCGACCACGAGTTGGCCCGCGCCGCACGCCTGCTGGCCTCGTTGGGGGAACAAGACAGCCTGCGCGCGTTCCTCATCCGCCTCGTCGAAATCAAGGACACGCCGGGCTGGCGCCAAGCCGTCGCCTCGTTCGCGGAAGGCTTGAGCCGCGGTGACCTGGCCGTCCTTGTCTCACGCCGGGCCATCCGCGACGGCCATCTCCTGGTCTCGAGCGGCTATCCGGTCGTAAGCGTGCCGCGCACCCTCAACGGCTATCAGGACTCGGTCGAGGATGCGCTTGTCCTTGCCGTCATCCGGCAGGAGAGCGGCTTCGACGTCGGAGCCGTCAGCAGCGCCGGCGCCCGTGGCCTGATGCAGCTGATGCCGGCGACCGCACGCCAGGTCGCGTCCAAGCTCAACGTCAGCTTCTCACCGTCCGCGTTGACGCAGGATCCGGAGTACAACGTCAATCTCGGTCAAACCTACCTTGCTTCCCTGCTGGGGCGCTTTTCCGGGTCCTACGTGCTGGCGGTTGCCGGCTACAACGCCGGGCCGGCGCGGGCGAGCCGCTGGCTCGACGAGATCGGTGATCCGCGGGTGAGCGTCGAAGAAGCTGTCGACTGGATCGAGAAGATACCGCTCTCGGAAACCCGGAACTACGTTCAGCGGACGATGGAGAACCTCCAGGTTTACCGCGCCATCCTCGGCGGATGGGTGGTCCCGCCCGCACTTGCGAGCGATCTCGTGCGCTGATGGCGCTCGCCGCCGCCGTGCCGGTCAATACGGGGGCGCAACGAAAACAAGGAGCGAGGGAGGAGACCGTGGCCGCGCCATTGCACCGTGACAATCTGGACGCTTGCGTCTTCGATGCCTACGGAACGCTGTTCGACGTCCGCAGTGCCGCCGAGCGATGCAGCGAAGGCCTCGGCGCGCGAAAAGACGCGCTGCTTGCCTTGTGGCGTGCCAAGCAGCTCGAATACAGCTGGCTGCGCAGCCTGCGCGGCGACTACACCGATTTCTGGCACGTCACCGGCGAGAGCCTCGACTACGCGATGGCCGCCACCGGCACGACCGATCCGCTGCTGCGCAGCCGCCTCATGGCCGCGTATTTGACGCTGGAAGCGTACGCGGACGCGACGGATGCGGTCAGCCGGCTGCGCGCCAGCGGGCTCAAGACCGCCGTTCTGTCCAACGGGTCGGCCAGCATGCTGACCGCCGCGGTCAGCAACTCAGGCCTGCACCGGCTGCTCGACTGGCTGATCTCGGTCGACGAGGTCCACGCGTATAAGCCGCATCCCAGTGTCTACCGCTTGGCGACCGAGCGGCTGCAATGCCCTGCCAACCGCATCTGCTTCCTGTCCGCCAACAGTTGGGATGCCTCGGCGGCGGCGCACTTCGGTTTTCGCGCCGTCTGGATCAACCGCGCCAATGCCACCTTCGATCTGCTGCCGGGCAAGCCGGAACGCGAGATCACGACGCTTGGCGCTTTGCCAGACCTGCTCGGCGTCTGAGGCGAGGCGATGTTTCCCGCAGCACAGATCCAGCTAGCAATCGAGATCCTTGAGCGGTGCCGAAGCCGGGGCTTGCGCCTTGCGACGGCGGAATCGTGCACCGGCGGCCTGATCGCGGCCTGCCTGACGGACATCGCCGGCTCCTCGGATGTTTTCGAGCGCGGATTGGTGGCCTATGCCAATCAGGCGAAGATCGACCTGCTTGACGTCGCGCCTGAGTGCCTCGCCCGCTTCGGCGCCGTGAGCGAAGAGACCGCGCGGGCCATGGCCGAGGGCGGGCTGGTCCGCTCCAAGGTCGATCTCTGCGTCGCGGTGACCGGCATTGCCGGCCCCGGCGGCGGCAGCGCCGGACGGCCGGTCGGCCTCGTCCATTTCGCCACCGCCGGCCGCGACCAGCCGACCCGGCACGCGCAGAGCCTTTTCAGCGGCGATCGCCAGGCGGTGCGCCAGGCAACGGTGACGCGTGCGCTTGAACTGCTGCGGGCCTGCCTGTAGGCGCGGAACCCTGCGGCGCGTCGCCGGCGTAAAGGGTCACCGCGCGCCGTTCGAAGGCGTTCACCATCCGCTGCACCGCCTCGTTGAACAGCTTGCCCATCATCTTCTGCAACGTCCGCGAGCGGAACTCGAAATCGATATAGAAATCAATGATGCAGTGGCCTTCGGCGTTGGCGGCAAAGGTCCAGTGGTTGGTGAGGTGGCGAAAGGGGCCGTCGTAGTAGGCGACGTCGATCCGGTTGGGGCCCGACAGCTCGACCCGGGAGGTGAACCGCTCGCGGATCATCTTGAAGCCAATGACGAGGTCGGCAACCAGCCGCTGCGGCGTCTCCCAGCGGCGGATGCGGCAAGCCACGCACCAGGGCAGGAACTCAGGGTAACGCTCGACATCCGCCACCAGGTCGAACATCTGCTCCGGGGTGAAGGGGACGGTCCGCGTCTCGGCGTGGGTCGGCATGCTCCGGAAGCGTCTTTCGCCCGTTAAGCCTGTTGGAGCTGCTGCTGGCGGGCGCGCCGCAAGTCCTCGAAGTCACGGTCGGCATGGTAGGACGACCGCGTCAGCGGCGACGACGCGATCATCAGAAACCCTTTCGCGGCCCCGATCTGCCGGTACTCCTCGAACTCCTCGGGCGTCACGAAACGATCGACCGCGGCGTGGCGCGGCGTCGGCTGCAGATACTGGCCGATGGTGAGGAAATCGACGCCGGCACAGACCAGGTCGTCCATGACCTGCAGGATCTCGCCCCGCGTTTCGCCGAGGCCGACCATGATGCCCGACTTGGTGAACACGTCAGGCCGCACCTCCTTGGCGCGCTCCAGGCAGCGCAATGAATGGTAGTAGCGGGCGCCGGGCCGGATGGTCGGATAAAGCCGTGGCACGGTTTCCAGGTTGTGGTTGAACACGTCCGGGCCAGCCGCGGCAACGCTCTCAAGCGCTCCCGGCTTGTTGCGGAAATCGGGCGTCAGCACCTCGATCGTGGTCGTGGGCGAGGCGGCGCGGACCCGCTCGATGCAGGCGACGAATTGCGCCGCGCCGCCGTCGGCGAGATCGTCACGATCGACCGACGTGATGACCGCGTGCTTCAAGCCCATGGTGACGATGCTCGAAGCGACGCTCTCCGGCTCGTGCGGGTTGACCGCGTCGGGCTTGCCGGTGGCAACGTTACAAAACGCACAGGCGCGGGTGCAAATGTCGCCCAAAATCATGAAAGTCGCGTGCTTGCGGGCCCAGCACTCGCCGATGTTCGGGCACGCCGCCTCCTCGCAGACGGTGTGCAGGTTATGCGCGCGCATCAAACGGCGTGTTTCGCCAAAGCCTTGCGAGGTCGGCGCCTTGACCCGGATCCAGGCCGGCTTGCGCGGCGACGGGTTCTCTGGCCGGTGCGCCTTCTCCGGATGGCGGACGGGGGAATCAGTCGTCATAAGTCGCCATATGTCCTCCCCGCCGGGACCGTTCAAGGAAGTGCGCCGCGGAGGGCGGGTGCATCAGAAATGCACCGCCCGGCCGAAGGCATCGAGCACCGATTCGTGCATCATCTCCGAGAGCGTCGGGTGCGGGAACACGGTCGCCATCAGCTCGGCCTCGGTGCTCTCCAGCGTCCGCGCGATGCCGTAGCCCTGGATCAGCTCGGTCACTTCCGCGCCGACCATGTGCGCACCCAGGAGCTCACCGGTCTTCTCATCGAACACGGTCTTGACCATCCCTTCCGGCTCGCCGAGTGCGATCGCCTTGCCGTTGCCGATGAAGGGGAAGCGGCCGACCTTGATGGCGTAGCCACGCTCACGCGCCGCCTTCTCGGTCAGGCCGACGCTCGCCACCTGCGGCCGGCTGTAGGTGCAACCGGGGATGCGGCTGACGTCGAGCGGATGCACGCCCTTGACGCCCGCGATCTTCTCGACACACAGCACCCCCTCGTGGCTCGCCTTGTGCGCCAGCCACGGCGGGCCGGCGACATCGCCGATCGCATACACGCCCGGCTCGCCGGTGCGGCACCACTCGTCGATGACGATGTGCGCCCTGTCGACCTTGACCTTGGTTCCTTCGAGGCCAAGGTCCTCGACGTTGCCGACGATGCCGACCGCGAGGATCACGCGCTCGGCCTCGACCTCCGACTTCTTGCCGCCGCCCTCCAGCGAAGCCCGGACCTTGTCGCCGGTCTTGGTCAGCCCCTTGACCGAGGTGCCGGTGTGAATGGCGATGCCCTGCTTTTCAAACGCTTTGCGGGCAAAAGCCGAAATCTCCTCGTCCTCCACGGGAAGGATGCGATCGAGGATCTCGACCACGGTCACTTCCGCGCCCAAGGTGCGGTAGAAGCTCGCGAATTCGATGCCGATCGCGCCCGAGCCGACCACCAGCAGCGACTTCGGCATCGCCGCCGGCACCATGGCTTCCTTGTAGGTCCAGATCAGCTTGCCGTCCGGCTCCAGGCCCGGCAGGCTGCGGGCGCGGGCGCCGGTCGCAAGGATGATGTGCTTGGCCTTCAGCGCCGTCGTCGTGCCGTTCTTGGTGCAATTGAGCGTGCCGGCGCCGGCCAGACGGCCGCGGCCATCGAACACCTGAACCTTGTTCTTGCGCAACAGATGCGCCACGCCCTGGTTGAGCTGGCCCGCGATCTTGCGCGAGCGCTCGACCACCTTCGCAAGGTCGAAGCTGGCCTCCTTGACCGTGAGGCCGAAGGCGCTCGCGTGCTTGATCGCGTCGTAGACCTCGGCCGTGCGCAGAAGCGCCTTGGTCGGAATGCAGCCCCAGTTCAGGCAGATGCCGCCCAAGTGCTGCTCCTCGACCAGCGCCGTCTTCAGGCCCAGTTGGGCGGCACGGATGGCGGCGACGTAGCCACCAGGCCCGCCGCCGACAACAATGAGATCGAAGGAAGTTTCGGCCATTTCTGCCTCACCTAACCGTGGGACAACTGCGCGCGAAGCCGGCGCAAGATAACAGCGAGTTCCATGGCCCTCCGCCTGATCCGCTTGGCGTCTGATGCGGCCTCGCCGGCACCGTCGAGGCTCTCTGCTAGCCGGAGCTCAATCTCAACCGCGGTTTCCGCCGAGCGAAGCAGGTCCTCTCCCGGCTCGGACGCCTGTCGCTGCCAAACAGGGCGCGACACATCCCTCAACTCCCACGCGGGAGTTGGCGCGCGTTCCAAGCTCGGCAGGCCGCGCCGAGGGAAGAACAGATCGGACATCTCCCTTCGGTAAGCCCAAACAACGAAAGCGCAGAGCGCCAATCCGCTCACGGCAGCGCAAAATGTGATGAGACCGAGATTAGACATCTATCAACGGCTCGTCATGACAACTCGCGAAATATCTGACGTCGTCATTGCGAGGAGCGACAGCGACGAAGCAATCCATGTCATCCGAGCAGCCAGGACGACTGGATTGCTTCGCTGCGCTCGCAATGACACGCTCTTCCAGCATTCCGATAGACTGCGCGACACGAACGATACCAAGACTGCCTCAACAACCATGACCAGAATACGCCCGACCGCCAACATCAGCGGCACGATCATCATTGCGATGCCAAACCACCAGATGACAACCCTCAACAAGAGGCTCACGCAACAGATCCCCCGCGATCGGTGACAGCACCTTCATCGCTCACAACAGCATCGTCAGCGGGTCCTCGATCAGACCCTTGAACACTTTCAGGAAGCTCGCACCCTTGGCGCCATCGACGGAGCGATGGTCGGCTGAGAGCGTGCAGGTCATCATGGTCCCGATCGCCAGCGCGCCGTCCTTGACGATCGGCCGCTTCTCGGCGGCACCGACCGCGAGCAGGCACGACTGCGGCGGGTTGATGATGGCGGCGAACTCCTTGATGCCGTACATGCCGAGGTTGGAGACGGTGAAGCCACCGCCGACGTACTCCTCCGGCATCAGCTTGCTCTCCCGTGCGCGGCCAGCCAGGTGCTTGATCTCGTTCGAAATCGCAGCCAGCCCCTTGGCATCGGCGTTGCGGACGATTGGCGTGATCAAGCCGTTCGGGGCCGCCACGGCGACGGCGACGTCGACCGTCTGGTAGAAGCGGATGGCCTCATCGGTCCAGCTGCAGTTGGCATCGGGGTAAGCCCGCAGCGCCAGCGCCACGGCGCGGATGACGAAGTCGTTGACGCTGAGCTTGAACGCCGCTGGCCCCTCCCCAGTGCGCGCGTTGAGCTTGTCGCGCAGTTCCAACAGCGGATCGATGTTGCACTCGATGGTGAGGTAATAGTGCGGGATGTCGCGCTTGGAATCGCTCAAGCGGCGCGCGATCACCTTGCGCATCGTGCTGTTGGCGACCTCGACATAGGGCGTCTCGAACGGCTGAGGCGCCGCCGCTGGCGCCGCTGCGGGCGCCGGTTTCGCAGCCTGGGGCGCCGCTGCCGGTTTGGCCGCGGGCGGCGCCTGTTTCGCCGCTTCGACATCGGCCTTGATGATCCGGCCGCGCGGTCCGGAGCCCTTGATGGCGGCGAGATCGAGGCCGGCCTCGGCCGCCATCCGCTTCGCCAGCGGGCTCGCGAAGATCCGCGCGCCGGCAGCCTGGGCGGGGGCCGCAGGCGACGGCGAAGGAGGTGCTGCCGGAGCCGCAGCAGGTGCTGCAGGCGCTGGAGCGGCCGCTTTGGCCGGCGCGGGAGTGCCGGCAGTGAGCGCCTTCGCATCCTCCCCCTCGACGAGGATCATCGCGATCGGCGTATTGACGGCGACATGCTCTGAGCCCTCGGCAACGAGGATCTTGCCGAGCACCCCCTCGTCGACCGCCTCGACCTCCATCGTCGCCTTATCGGTTTCGATCTCGGCAATCACCTCGCCGGAATTGACCGTCTCGCCTTCACGTTTCAGCCAGCGTGCAAGCTTGCCCTCGGTCATCGTCGGCGAGAGCGCCGGCATCAGCACTTCGATCGGCATGGCGCAAGGCTCCCGGGCTAGCGGTAACAGACGCTCTTGGCGGCGGCTACGATCGTCTCCGCCTGCGGCAGGGCGAGACGCTCGAGATTGGCGGCGTACGGTAACGGCACGTCCGCGCCGGTAACCCGATGCACAGGGGCATCGAGGTAATCGAAGGCCTGTTCCATCATCAATGCCGCGATCTCCGAGCCGATGCCGCAGATCGGCCAGCCCTCCTCGACGCTGACGATACGGTTGGTCTTCATCACCGAGGTGACGAGTGTCGCTGTGTCAAGCGGCCGGAGCGAGCGCAGGTTGATCACCTCTGCCTCGATCCCCTCGCCCGCCAATGTCTCGGCCGCCTCCAGCGCTAAGCGCACCATGCGCGAAAAGGCGACGATGGTGACATGCTGGCCAACACGCTCGATCTTGGCCTTGCCAAACGGGATCAGGTACTCCGGATCCGAAGGCACCTCGAAGCTCTGCCCGTACATCAGCTCGTTCTCCAGCACGATGACGGGGTTCGGGTCGCGGATCGCACTCTTGAGGAGGCCCTTGGCATCAGCGCCGGAGTAGGGCGCCACCACCTTCAGGCCCGGACAGTGGGCATACCATGAGGCATAGCATTGCGAATGCTGCGCCCCGACGCGGGCGGCGGCGCCGTTGGCACCGCGAAAGACGATTGGCGCACCGAGCTGGCCGCCGGCCATATAGAGGGTCTTGGCGGCGGAGTTGATGATGTGGTCGATCGCCTGCATCGCGAAGTTGAAGGTCATGAACTCGACGATCGGCCTTAAGCCCGCAAATGCGGCGCCGACACCAAGGCCAGCGAACCCCATCTCGGTGATCGGCGTATCGACGACCCGCTTCGGTCCGAACTCATCCAAGAGCCCCTGGCTCACCTTGTAGGCGCCCTGGTACTGCGCAACTTCCTCGCCCATCAGGAACACGGATGGATCGCGCCGCATTTCCTCGGCCATTGCATCGCGCAAGGCCTCGCGCACCGTCTGCGTCGTGGTCGGGCCGGTGTACTCGGGCTCCGCGACCGCCACAGCCACTGCCGGCGCCGCAGCCGGAACAGGCGCCGCGGGCGCGGCCTGAGGCGCCGCTTCGGGTGCTGGGCGAGCCGCTGGCGCCGCGAGTGCCTCAGCGCCTTCCCCTTCCAGCAACAGGACCGCGATCGGCGTGTTCACGGCGACATGCTCGCTGCCGGCGGCAATCAGGATCCGACCGACGACCCCTTCGTCGACGGCCTCGACCTCCATCGTCGCCTTGTCGGTTTCGATCTCCGCCAGGACTTCACCCGACTTGACCGTATCCCCTTCGTTCTTTAGCCATTTGGCCAGCTTGCCCTCGGTCATCGTTGGCGACAGCGCCGGCATCAGCACTTCAACAGGCATGAAAGCCCTCCCGTGGCAGGCGATTGTCCCGCCGCCCGCGTTGTTAAGCCTCGATCAGAATGTCCGTGTAGAGCTCGGAAGGATCCGGTTCGGGATCGGTCTGGGCGAACTCGGCCGATTCGTTGACGATCGCCTTTACCTTGCGATCGATCTCCTTGAGGGCACCCTCGTCGGAATAGCCGCCGTCCAGGATCAGCGCCCGCAGCCGCTCGATCGGATCGCTCGTCTTGCGGACCTCGCTCACCTCTTCCTTGGTGCGGTACTTCGCAGGGTCAGACATCGAGTGGCCGCGGTAGCGATAGGTCTGCAGTTCCATGACGTACGGCCCCTCGCCGGCGCGCACCTTGGCCGCGACCTCCTCGCCCGCCGCCTTGACATCCAAGACATTCATGCCGTCAACGATCATGCCCGGAATGCCGAACGCATCGCCGCGACGGTAGAAATCGGTCTTGGCGGACGCCCGCTCGATCGCGGTGCCCATGGCGTAGCGGTTGTTCTCGATGATGAAGATGATGGGAAGCTTCCACAACGCCGCCATGTTGTAGGCCTCATAAACCTGGCCCTGGTTGGCGGCACCGTCCCCGTAGTAGCAGTAATTGATGCCGCCATCGCCGGTGTAGCGGTGGGCGAAGGCGAGGCCGGCTCCCAGAGGCACCGAAGCGCCAACGATACCGTGACCGCCGTAGAAGCGCTTCTCGCGGCTGAACATGTGCATTGAGCCGCCCTTGCCCTTGGAATAGCCGCCGCGGCGCCCGGTCAGCTCGGCCATCACGCCCTTGGCGTCCATCCCGCACGCAAGCATATGGCCATGATCGCGGTAGGTGGTGATGACGGTGTCTTGCTCCTTGGCCGTCGCTTGCAGGCCGACGACGACCGCCTCTTGGCCGATGTAGAGGTGGCAGAAGCCTTGAATCAGTCCCATGCCGTAGAGCTGGCCGGCCTTCTCCTCAAAGCGGCGAATGAGCAGCATCTGCTCGTAGTACCCCAACAGCTCAAGCGGCTCGATCGCCTGCGCGGTTGCCGTTTTCGCCTGGGTACCGGCTTCCTCCCCGGCCGCCGACTTGGTTTCCGCCGGCTTGGTTTCCGTCGCCATGGAACGTCCCTTCACGACTGGTCGTTGAGTTGCCCCCCGACACGCGCGGGGGCGGCTCCGCTCTGCCGAAGCATGCGCTCGCGGGCAGACGCCGCCGAAGATTATTGCTGACGCGACTTAATTACAAGCGCCGGCCCGACGGCCGAGGCGGCCGGACGCTGCCGGCGGGCCAAAGCGGCAGTGCCTACCGACGCGTGGCGCCGGCGTCAGCGCTGCTGCGGGCGGACGTCTCGCGCGGCTCCGCTGGTTCAGTCAAGATTACGAGTTCATCGCGGGCGCCGAAGTTGAGGCGCCGACGCGCCCATTCATCGAGCATGTCGCGATCGAGCGCATCGGGATCGAGGAGGCGCACCCGCTCGTCCAGCGCCCTGCGCTCCGCCTCGCTCTCGGCCAGGCTCGCCCGGGCAATCGCGATCTGCTCGCGAAAGACCTTCCACGCCAACAAGCCGCGGTCGCCCTGCACGATATGGTATGCCATGTAGCCGAGCCCGCAGACGCCGACGGCCGGCCAGATCACATGCCGCGCACGTATCTTCAGCGCATACAAGAAGCCCATCGCCTGCTGCCACCTCGCCCCGAGCGCAGCCGGCAGCGCCCTTGCCTGCCAGCGCCCCGCGCTCTCGCCGCTTTCGAGATAAGCTACCACAGGTCTACCATATAAGCGAGAACAAGAAGCAGGACCCCCAACATAATGTGCCTGGCCAGGAGCGCCTTACGTCAGCGCCGCCGGGCGAGCAGACCCATGACAGGCCCGCTCGCGGGTGGATGACGCCCGTCTGCACAAACAGAGCTTGCGTTCTGTTTGTGCCGAACGTGCATGTGGATCAACATGGTCTCCAGCGACAAGCGTGCTCGGGCATGCAACGCCCGATCGCCTCGCAGCGCTGGGGTTCCGACACCAACAGACAATTCGCCCAACCCTCTGTCGTCATGGCCGGCGCAGGCCGGCCATCCACGCCTATTGCGCCCGAAAGTAAGCCGTGGATGCGCGGGCCAAGCCCGCGCATGACGACATGTAAGGATCATAGGTTAGCGTCGTCTGCCCTAGCGCTGCTGCTTCAGCGCCAACCGGCCGGCAAAGCGCGCTGCCGAACCCAGGTCTTCCTCAATCCGGATCAACTGATTGTACTTGGCGATCCGGTCCGAACGGCTGAGCGAGCCGGTCTTGATCTGGCCGGCGTTGGTCGCAACCGCGATATCGGCGATCGTCGAATCCTCGGTCTCGCCGGAACGGTGCGAGATCACGGCCGTGTAGCGGGCCTTGTGTGCCATCTCGACCGCTTCGAGCGTCTCGCTCAACGAGCCGATCTGGTTGACCTTGACCAGGATCGAATTCGCGATGCCGCGCGCGATGCCGTCCGCAAGCCGCACCGGGTTGGTGACGAACAGATCGTCGCCGACCAGCTGAACCTTGCCGCCCAGTTCCTCGGTCAGCATCTTCCAGCCGTCCCAGTCGTCCTCGGACATGCCGTCCTCAATCGAGACGATCGGGTAACGGCTGCACAGATCGGCGAGGTAACGGCAGTTGCCGGCGGCGTCGAGCAGCTTGCCTTCGCCGGCGAGATTGTACTTGCCGTCCTTGAAGTACTCGGTCGAAGCGCAGTCGAGCGCCAGCATGACATCGTCGCCCGGCTTGTAGCCGGCGGCCGAAATGGCCTTCATGATGAAGCTCAACGCCTCATCGGCGCTCTTGAGGTTCGGCGCGAAGCCGCCTTCGTCGCCGACGTTGGTGTTGTGGCCGCCGTCCTTCAAGCCCTTCTTCAAGGCCTGGAAAACCTCGGAACCCATGCGGATGGCGTCCGCCACCGTCGCCGCGCCGACCGGCATGATCATGAATTCCTGGATGTCGATCGGGTTGTCGGCATGCGCGCCGCCGTTGACGATGTTCATCATCGGAACCGGCAGCAGGCGGGCTTGGGTGCCGCCGATGTAGCGGTAGAGCGGCAGGTCAGACTCCTCCGCGGCCGCCTTCGCCACCGCCATGCTGACGCCGAGGATGGCATTGGCGCCCAACCGCCCCTTGTTAGCGGTGCCGTCGAGATCGATCATCGCCTGGTCGATCTTGATCTGGTCGGTCGCTTCCATGCCCGAGATCGCCTCGAAGATCTCGCCATTGACCGATGCCACCGCCTTCGTCACGCCCTTGCCGCCGTAACGGCTCTTGTCGCCGTCGCGCAGCTCGACGGCCTCGTGCGCGCCCGTGGATGCACCCGACGGAACGGCGGCGCGGCCCATGGCGCCACTCTCCAGGGTGACATCGACCTCGACCGTCGGATTGCCGCGGCTGTCAAGGATCTCGCGCGCCTTTACATCGATGATTTCGCTCATTACAGAGAAACTCCTCTCCCCTCGGAAAAAATTCGATTTGGTCTCAAGCCGCGGTGATGCTCGCGGCGGCACCTGCGTAGCCCCGTCGTCCGTCTTACCCCTTACGCTCCCGGCGTGGCAAGGGGGGGCAGGTCATGGCTGCTACGGCCTCAGCCGGACGATAACGCCTCACACCGCGACGGGATGGGCCTTGGCGACGCGGTCGATCTCCATCAGCAGCGTCACCAGAGCCGGCAAGTCCTTTGTCGGGATCATGTTCGGCCCGTCGCTGGGGGCCTTGTCGGGATCGGGGTGGGTCTCGATGAAGACGGCCGCGACGCCGACCGAGACGGCCGCGCGCGCCAGCACCGGCGCGAACTCGCGCTGGCCGCCGGACGCGCCACCAAGGCCGCCCGGCTGCTGCACCGAATGGGTGACGTCAAACACGACCGGGCAGCCGGTGCGCGCCAGGATCGGCAGCGAACGCATGTCGCTCACCAGCGTGTTGTAGCCGAAGCTGGCGCCACGCTCGCACAGCATCACCTGTTCATTGCCGCAGGCGCGGATCTTGTTGACGACGTTCACCATGTCCCAGGGGGCGAGGAACTGGCCCTTCTTGACATTGATCGCCTTGCCGGTGCGGGCGGCGGCAACAAGAAGGTCCGTCTGCCGGCACAGGAACGCCGGGATCTGCAGCACATCGACCGCTTCGGCAACGACCGCGCACTGGTCCGGCTCGTGCACGTCGGTAATGACCGGCAGGCCCAAGGTTTGCCGGATCTCCTGGAACACCGGCAGGCCGGCCGCCATGCCGACGCCGCGCTGCCCCTCCAGGCTGGTGCGGTTCGCCTTGTCGAACGAGGTCTTGTAGATCAGACCGACACCCAGCGTGCGCGCCATTTCCTTCAGGGCCTGCGCCGTCTCCAGCGCATGCGCCCGGCTCTCCATCACGCACGGGCCGGCAATGAGCGCCAGCGGCACATCGTTGCCGATGGTTATCCCGTCGACCTGAACGTGCCGCGCGCCCTGCTTGCCTTGCATCACCCTACCCTCCTCTCGAACACTTTTGGCCGGCTTGCCGGCCGGCGATCGCGGAGCCAGCCCCGGCTCCAGCCCCGGCTCCAGCCCAGTCCCCTAACCAGGACCGCTCACACCAGGCGCGACTGCTCGATCGCCGCGCGGATGAACGCTGCAAACAGCGGGTGCGGCTCGAACGGCCGCGACTTGAGCTCGGGATGGAACTGGACGCCGATAAACCACGGATGATCGGCGATCTCCACCACCTCCGGCAACAGCCCGTCGGGCGACATGCCGGAGAAAACGAGGCCGCAGCGCTCGAGCGTGCCGAGGTAGTTGTTGTTGACCTCGTAGCGGTGGCGATGCCGCTCACTCACCCGGTCGACGCCGAAAATCGCCCGCGCCCGCGTATTGGGCTTCAACACGCACTCGAACTCGCCAAGCCGCATCGTGCCGCCCAGGTTGCCGCCGGCTTGGCGCCGCTCCCGGAACTGGCCGCGCATCCATTCGGTCATCAGGCCTACGACCGGAGCTGGACAGGGACCGAATTCGGTCGAACCGGCGCCGGGAATGCCGGCGAGATTGCGCGCCGCCTCGACGACAGCCATCTGCATGCCGAAGCAGATGCCGAAATAGGGGATCTTGGCTTCGCGGGCATAGCGCGCCGCTTCGATCTTGCCTTGGGCGCCCCGCTCGCCGAAGCCACCGGGGATCAAGATGCCGTCGGCGCTGGCAAGGTGCTCGATGCCGCCGCCATTTTCGAACTGCTCGGCATCGATCCAGTCGAGACGGACGCCGACGTTGTTGGCGATCCCGCCGTGAGTCAGCGCCTCGACCAGCGATTTGTACGCATCGATCAAGCCGGTGTACTTGCCGACGATCGCGATCGTCACCTCGCCTTCGGGCTTTAACACGCGGCTGACAATCGCACGCCAGCCTTCCAATTGCGGTGACGGCGGATTGAGGGCGAAATGGCGGCAGACTTCCTCGTCAAGACCCTGCTCATGGTAGCGCAGCGGCACGGCGTAGATCGTCTGCACGTCCTCAGCCGGGACCACCGCCTCGTAACGCACGTTGCAGAACAGCGCGATCTTGCGGCGTGCGCCCTCAGGCAGCGGCCGATCGGCGCGACAGATCAGGACGTCCGGCTGGATGCCGAGACTCAACAGTTCCTTGACCGAGTGCTGGGTCGGCTTGGTCTTGAGTTCGCCGACGGCGCCCAAGTGCGGCACCAGCGTCATGTGGATGTAGAGCACCCGCTCGCGGCCCAGCTCGTTGCCGATCTGGCGGATGGCCTCCAGGAACGGCAGCCCCTCGATGTCGCCGACGGTGCCGCCGATCTCGCACAGGACGAAATCCTCATCGGTGAGGTCGCGCTGGATGAATTCCTTGATCGCATCCGTGATGTGCGGAATGACCTGAATGGTCGCACCGAGGTAGTCGCCTTGCCGTTCGCGGGCAATGACCTCGGAATAGATCCGCCCCGTGGTAACGCTGTCGCTGCGCCGCGCCGGAACGCCCGTGAAGCGCTCATAATGCCCGAGGTCGAGGTCGGTTTCCGCGCCGTCGTCGGTCACGAACACCTCACCATGCTGGTAGGGGCTCATGGTGCCCGGATCGACGTTGATGTAGGGGTCGAACTTGCGCAAGCGCACGCGAAAGCCGCGCGCTTGAAGGAGCGCTCCCAGCGCCGCTGCAGTCAGTCCTTTGCCAAGGGAGGAGACCACGCCGCCGGTGATGAAAATGAACCGCGTCATGGGAGGCACGGTATAGCAACATCTGCCGGTTTAAGGAACAGCCTCCCGCGTTGTCGCGTCACTGGACGGGACGTGACGGAGCGCGGCCAGCCGAGCGGCTGAATCGCGACCACTTTGCTGCTCTCAGCGCGCCAGCGGCGCGGTCGGTTCCGTCGGCTTGTCCGCCGGCACCGACTCCGCCGCCGGCATTTCCTGCAGAATCGATTTCGGCGCCCGCGCGGCACCCGACAGATTCGCCAGCACGAGGCTGGTCATGATGAACACGGCCGCCAGGATGGCGGTCGTGCGCGTCAAAAGGTTGGCGGCGCTGCGGCCGGTGAGAAAGCCCCCCATCCCGCCGCCGCCGATGCCAAGGCCGCCGCCCTCGCTGCGCTGCAGCAACACAACCGCGACAAGGGCAACCGCGACGACGAGATGGATAACCAGGATAACCGTGATCATGACCGCGCGTTCAAAGAATGGCTGTTTACTTCGGCGAGCCTTCCCCGACCGCCATGAAATCGTCGACCTTCAGCGCGGCGCCGCCGATCAGGCCGCCGTCGATGTCCGTCTGCGCCAGCAGCTCGGCGGCATTCTTCGCGTTCATCGAGCCGCCGTAGAGGATGCGATACTCCTGCGCGGCCGCGGCGCCATACCGGCCGGTGAGCTCGGCGCGGATCATGGCGTGCACCTCTTGCGCCTGCTCGGGCGAAGCCGTGCGGCCGGTGCCGATCGCCCATACCGGCTCATAGGCGATCACGGTGTTGGCGGACGTCGCCGCATCCGGCAACGAGCCGTGCAGCTGCCGCCGGTTGACATCGAGGGTTTGGCCGGCATCGCGCTCGGCGAGCGTCTCGCCGATGCAGATGATCACCTTCAGCCCGGCGGCGAGCCCGGCCGCTGCCTTCGCCTTGACGATTTCATCGGTCTCGGCGTGGTTGGTCCGGCGCTCGGAATGGCCGACAATCACGTAACCGCAACCGGCATCCTTGAGCATCCAGGCGCTGGTATCGCCGGTGTGCGCGCCCTTCTCCTGCGCGTGGCAGTCCTGGGCGCCGACCGCGACGCCGCTGCCGGCCGCCGCCTCGACGATCGCGGGAATGAGCACGAACGGCGGGCACATGAGCATATCGTAGCGCGGCTGACCCGCGGCCTTGTAGCGGCTCGCCACCGCCGCTGCCAGGGCGACACCGTCGGCTTTGAGGCAATTCATCTTCCAATTACCGGCGATCAGTTTCCGTCGCGCCATTGTCTCCTCCTGAAATCTGGGTGATGCGCATCCGCGGGCGGGCGTCTCTTTAGCACACGCGTTCTGAGGGTCCAACCTTTAGCTCCCGCGGCCTTGTCCCTGCCACGGGAGCCCGGCACTTGCGCCCCTTGGCCGCCATTCCTATCATCGGACCTTTCATTGGGGGAACTTCGCGGCCGCCGAGAAACCAACGGGTTCCCTGCACCCCTTCTAGCCAACGGTCCTCATGCTCGAAGCCATTCGCAACCGCGCATCGTCGCTGATCGTCAAGCTGCTGTTCCTGGTGTTGGTGCTGAGCTTCGTGATGTGGGGTATCGCCGACGTGTTCTCCCGCTCGCGCGGTCGCGACTGGATTGCCAAGGTCGGCGACGCGACGATCTCCGCGCAGGAATTCGCCGAAGTCTATGATCGCACGCTCCGCAGCTTCAGCGCCTCGCTCGGCCAACCGATCGACCGCGAACAGGCGCGCTCGCTCGGGCTTCCAGCGTCGGCGCTGGATCAGCTGATCGGCCAGACGCTGCTCGACCAGGCGGCCGCGGATTTGGGCATCGTCGTCGACGACAAGCTGGTGCGCAGCGCGATCGTCGCCAACAAGCGTTTTCACAACGCGATGGGCCAATTCGACGCCGACGCGTTTCGCGATACGTTGAGCGTCAACAACCTGAACGAGGAACGCTACGTCGCCATTCTACGCGCCGACTTAGGCCGCGAGCAGCTCATCGGCAGCATCGCCGCCGTTCCCGGCGTGCCGGCAGGCACAGCAGACCTCGTGTTCCGCTACCGGGGTGAGCGGCGCACCGCGCGGTCCATTCTCATCCCGTTTGCGGCCTTTTCCGATCAGGACGTCGGCACGGCCGACGAGGCAACTCTGCGCACCCTGCACGAGGAGCAGAAGGACCGCTTCACGACGCCGGAGCTGCGGGATGTCAGTGCGCTCATCCTCACCGCCGAGCAGGTCGCGGCCGAGGCCCCCGTTTCCGATGACGCCGTGCGGACCGCCTTTCACGAGCGGATTGACGAGTTCTCGACGCCGGAGCGGCGGAGTTTCCTGCAGATGGTGTTCGACGATCAGGCCACAGCCGGCACCGCTGCCACACGCCTCGCGCAAGGAGCCGATTTCGCTGCGCTCGCCAAGGAACTCTTGGGCGAGAAGGCGGGCGATTTGGCGGTCGAGGCCGTCGCCAGAGCCGACCTGCCGGAGGCGCTGGCGGATGCGGTCTTTACCCTGCAGCCCGGAGGCGCCAGTCAGCCGATCGAGTCCCCGCTCGGCTGGCACGTCGTACGCTTGAGCGCGATCGAGCCCGCCCAGACCGCATCGTTCGAGACGGTGGCACCGCGGTTGCGCGCCGAGCTCGCGAAGGAGAAGGCTGCCGACGAGTTGATCCGCGCCGCCAACCGGCTTGACGACGCGCTCGGCCGCGGCAGCACGCTGGAAGACGCGGCGGCCGAACTGAACCTTAGCGTGCGCGCGATCCCCAGTCTCGACAGCAGCGGCGCCGACGAGAACGGCAAGCCCGTCGCCGGCCTGCCGTCGGAGCTGGTCGCGACGGCATTCGTGACGGCAGAGAACGGAACCAGCCTGCTGGTCGAAGCCGCCGACAACACCTATTTCGTCGTTCACGTCAATCACGTGCGCCCAAGCGCGGTGAAGCCGTTCGAGGCGATAAAGACAGAAGTGGCCCAAGCTTGGCGCGCCGAAAAACGCGTTGCTCTGGCGAACGCAAAGGCCGACGCACTAGCCGAGCGCGCCCGCCAGGGGCAGCCCCTGGCCCGCCTCGCCGCTGAAGCCGGCGTCAAGGAGACCGAGGTGCCGGCGATCGGCCGCGATCGCCAGGCCGATGCCAGCACGCTGCCGCAGGCCTTCGTCAGCGCCCTGTTCGCGGCGAAGGCGGGGGAAGCGTTCGTCGTCCGTGGGCCGGACGGCTTTCTGGTCGGCCAGCTCGGCGACATCCGTGCTGCCGACCCGGCGGCGGATCCGAGCGGGCGCGATCGCGAGAAGCAGCGTCTGGCGCAAGCGATGCGCAGCGATCTTGTGCAGCAATTCGTTGGCTCACTGCGGCAGCGCTACCCGGTCTCGGTCAACCAGGCCGCGATCGAGAGCCAGTTCTAACAGCCTGACCGAAAATGATGCCCTCAGATCCAACGGATTGCCTGTCCCTGTTTTCGTCATGCGCGGACTCGTTCCGCGCATCCATGGGTCATAACCCATTGTGCTGCCTGCAGGAAACCGTGGATGGCCGGCCTTCGCCGGCCATGACGATGCGTCATAATGTGTTGATTTTAAAGGACTCGTTCTGAGCCAGTTCTAAGGGGAGCGAGCGGCACGCCATGCAGGCTCAGCCTGACTTTCCGGCGTTTGAAGCCGGTTACCGCCAAGGCGAAGCGCAGGTCGTCTGGACGACCCTCGTCGCCGATCTGGAAACGCCGGTCTCGGCCTTCCTCAAACTCGCCGAAGGCCGGCCGAACGCGTTCCTGCTCGAATCGGTCGAGGGCGGCGCCTTCCGCGGCCGCTATTCGTTCATCGGCCTGCTGCCCGACCTGGTCTGGCGCTGCTCCGGCAACACGGCCACGATCGGGACTGCCGGCGCGAACGGCGCAACCGATTTCCGGCCCTGCCCGGTTGGCGAGAAGGAGGGCGCGCTTGCCTCGCTGCGCCACCTGGTCGCCCGCTGCAAAGTGAAGCTGCCGGAAGGCCTGCCGCCGATGGCGGTCTGCCTGGTCGGCTACCTCGGCTATGACATGGTCCGCCTGATGGAACGGCTGCCCGATGCCAATCCGGACATCCTCGGCATTCCGGACGGCGTCCTGTTGCGCCCGACCATCATGGCGGTGTTCGACTCGATCACGGACAAGGTCACCGTGATCACGCCAGTGTGGCCTGATCCTGCCGTGCCGGCGGCCGACGCCTGGTCACGGGCGCTCGAAAGGCTGGCCGGCTGTGTTGCCGAGTTCGACCGCAGCCTGCCGCACCGACGCGCACCCATGCGCGAACGGCTCCCGCTCGCCGAGCCGGAATCGAACATCACGCCCGCGGCCTACCGCGCCATGGTCGAGCGGGCGAAGGAGTACATTCTGGCCGGCGACATCTTTCAGGTGGTGCCATCGCAGCGCTTCCGGGTGCCGTTCACTCTGCCGCCGTTTGCCCTCTATCGGGCGCTGCGCCGGCTCAATCCGTCCCCGTTCCTGTTCTATTTCGCCTTCGACGGCTATTCCGTGGTCGGCTCCAGCCCGGAGATCATGGTCCGGGTCCGCGACGGCAAGGTCACCATCCGGCCGATCGCCGGCACCAGACGGCGCGGAACCGACCCGGCCGAGGACCAAGCACTCGCCGAAGAGCTGCTCGCCGACCCCAAGGAGTGCGCCGAGCACCTGATGCTGCTCGACCTGGGCCGCAACGATGTCGGCCGCGTGGCCGCTGTCGGCAGCGTGCGGGTCACCGAGAAGATGGTGATCGAGCGCTATTCGCACGTGATGCACATCGTCTCCAATGTCGAGGGTGCGCTCGATCCGCGCTTTGATTGCATCGACGCGCTGATCGCGGGCTTTCCCGCCGGCACCGTCTCCGGCGCGCCGAAGGTCCGGGCGATGGAGATCATCGACGAACTGGAGACGGAACGGCGCAGCCTTTACGGCGGCTGCATCGGCTACATCGGCGCCAACGGCCAGCTCGATACCTGCATCGCGCTCAGGACCGGTATCATCAAGGACGGCGTCCTCTACGTGCAGGCCGGCGGCGGCGTCGTCGCCGACAGCGATCCGGAGGCCGAGTATCAGGAGAGCCGCAACAAGGCGCGTGCGCTCTTGCGCGCCGCGGAGGAAGCGGCGGCCTTCACCTGACAGCCACCGCCGTTCCTTGAGGCAGCGCCGTCAGGCCGCAGGGGCAGTGCCGCGGTATTCGAAACCGGCTGCCTCGATCGCGGCGCGGATGCGCGCTTCCTCGGCCGATCCCTCGACCGTGACCCGGCCGCCGGCGAGATCGATCGCAACGTCCGCATCCGGCACCGCCTCCTTGATGGCGTTGGTGACCGCGCGCGCACAGCCCTGGCAGGTCATGCCGTCAACCCGGTAAGTCGTCGTCATCGCCGCAAGCCTCCTGTTATCCGTGTCATCGCACCGGTGCCGGTCTACCAGCGCGGTCCGTGGCGCAGCCGCTCGACCTGCGTCTCAAGCGGGCTGGCGCCGTAGCCTGACCCGCCCGGCCGGTCCCCAAGCCGCTCAAGATCACGCGCCTTTTGTTGCAGGGCGCGCCGTTCCAGTTCAAGCCGAAGCCGGCCGGCCTCATCGACCGCGGGCGAGCCCGGCCGCTGATCCGCCTTCGATTCCGGCCACGCACCCCGCGGATCGCTCAGGCTGCGCGTGGTCGAATCGATCGTATCGAGGCGGCCGCGGACAAAGCGGGCGTCACCTTCGATGCGATTGGCTTCGAGCGATGCCGGTGCCTGCGGCTGCGGGGTTTCGATCGTCGGCCGCGCCGCGCGCGGCCCATGCCGGATCGCCTTCTTCGTCACCTTGAGGTCCAACGGCGGGCGCGGCGGCTGCGGCGCCAACATCGCCGCGGTCGGCGACACGTAGTCATAATCGAGGGTGACCGCCGCAGCACGATCCTCAGCGATCGGCAGCGCGCTGCGCTCGGACGGCACGCAGCCGCCCACCAGCAGCAGAGCCAGAGCCGCAAACAGAGCCCGCGACTTGACGCTACCGCGCCCGGCCGGCATGTTCTGACCCGCTCCGCACGCACGCGGCCGGCGCCTGCGCGGTTCGGGAGCGGACGGATTGCGCTTACTCATGTTCCTTCTGATCGATAACTACGACAGCTTCACCTACAACCTCTACCATTATCTTGGTGAGCTCGGCGCGGAGACAACCGTTTATCGCAACGACAGCCTCTCGACCGAGGCGGCGCTGGCACTCGATCCGCAAGCCGTCATCCTGTCGCCGGGGCCGTGCGATCCGGACCGGGCCGGCATCTGCCTCGAGCTGATCGCGCGCGCACCGCACGAGCTGCCCATCCTCGGCGTCTGCCTCGGCCATCAAAGCATCGGCCAGGCGTTCGGCGGCGCCGTCGTGCGGGCACCCAAGCCGATGCACGGCAAGATCAGCCGCATCAGCCACGGCCAACGCGGGATCTTCGCCGGCCTGCCCAGCCCGTTCGCCGCGACCCGCTACCACTCGCTGATGGTGGCAGCCGACAGCCTGCCCGACTGCTTGCAGGTCACCGCGACCAGCGAGGACGGCGTCATCCAGGGCCTCGAGCACCGCGAGCGGCCGATCTTCGGCGTCCAGTTTCACCCTGAAAGCATTGCGACCGAGCACGGCCACACCTTGCTGCGGAACTTCCTGACCGTCGCGACTGGCCGAGGAGCACGCGCGTGAGCGAACCCTTGACTGCCCTGAAGCCTCTGCTTGCCAAGGCCGCCACTGGCCAGACGTTTTCCGCCGACGAGGCCGAAGAGGCGTTCTCGATCATCATGTCCGGCGGGGCGACGCCGGCGCAGATCGGCGCCTTCCTGATGGCGCTGCGGGTCCGCGGCGAAACGGTCGCCGAGATCACCGGCGCCGTGCGGGTCATGCGCGCCAAGGTGCTGCCGGTTCACGCACCTGACGGCGCGATCGATATCGTCGGCACCGGTGGCGATGCGGCCGGCACCTTCAACATCTCGACCGCCGCGGCGCTGGTCGTCGCCGGCGCCGGCGTGCCGGTGGCCAAGCACGGCAACCGGGCGCTGTCGTCCAAGTGCGGCGCGGCGGACGTTTTGGCCGAACTCGGCGTCAACCTCGATGCGCCGATCCCGCTGATCGAGCAGGCGATCCGCGAGGCCGGCATCGGCTTCCTGATGGCGCCGCGCCACCACAGCGCCATGCGCCACGTCGGCGGGCCCAGGGTCGAGCTCGGCTTCCGCACCATCTTCAACCTGTTAGGGCCCTTGAGCAATCCGGCCGGCGTCAAGCGCCAGTTCACCGGCGCCTTCGCGCGGGAGTGGATCGTGCCGATGGCTGAGGTGCTGGGCGCGCTCGGCAGCGAGCGGGCCTGGGTCGTGCACGGCGCCGACGGCCTCGATGAGCTGACGACGACGGGGCCGACCTTCGTTGCCGAACTCGCCGGCGGCCGCGTGCAGACCTTCGAGGTGAGACCGGAGGACGCCGGCCTGCCGCGCGCCGCAGCGCGGGACTTGAAGGGCGGCGACCGTGTGACCAACGCGGCGGCGATGGTGCAGGTCTTGAGCGGAGAGGCGGGACCGTTGCGCGATGTCACGCTGTTCAACGCCGCCGCGGCGCTGATCGTCGCCGGCCGCTGCGAAAAGCTGAAAGACGGCGTCGCGCTCGCGGCCGAGAGCATCGATCAGGGCCACGCCCGCCAAGCGCTCAAGCGGCTGGTCGAGATCGCCGGCCTGTCGGACGCCGTCGGCACGACCCAATAGCACGGAGGCACCCCGGCCGATGACCGGCATCCTTGCCCGCATCTGCGCCGACCGCCGCGCGGACTTGAGCGAGCGCATGCGGGCGCGCCCCTTCGTTGCCGTTGCAGCCGAAGCCCAGGCGGCGCCAGCTCCGCGCCCGTTCGCTGCAACCTTGCGCCAAGCTGCGGCCGATGGCGGCTTCGGCCTGATCGCCGAGCTCAAGAAGGCGTCCCCTTCCGGCGGCCTGATCCGGGGCGATTTCGATCCGCCGGCACTCGCGCGCGCCTACGCGGAGGGCGGCGCCGCCTGCCTTTCGGTGCTGACCGAGCCGCGCTACTTCCAAGGCGACGATGCCTACCTCGGCGCTGCCCGGGCGGCGGTCGCGTTGCCGATGCTGCGCAAGGACTTCATGCTCGATCCCTACCAGGTGGCGGAAGCGCGCGCGCTCGGCGCCGACTGCATCCTCATCATCCTCGCCGCGGTCGAGGACGCGGTCGCCCGCGAGCTAATGGCGACGGCGGCCGATTTCGCCATGGACGTGCTGACCGAGGTGCATGACGAGGATGAGCTGGAGCGCGCGCTTGCGCTCGGCGCACCCGTGATCGGCATCAACAACCGCAACCTCAAGACGCTGGCGGTCGACCTCGCGACGACGGAAGCGCTGGCGCCGCGGGTGCCGGCCGACCGGCTGCTGGTGAGCGAGAGCGGCTTGCGCACGCCCGATGATCTGGCCCGCATGGCGGCGATCGGCGTGCGCTGCTTCCTCATCGGCGAGGCGCTGATGCGTGAGGCGGACGTCGCGGCGGCGACACGGCGGCTCCTGGGCCGGGGCGAGCCGCCTGACCGCACATGATGCCCGCACGAACTAACCCGTTGCGCCTGCCCCTGTTTTCGCCATGCGCACCCTCCCCTTTATCGTCATCCGCGGACTTGTTCCGCGGATCAACTGCCAGTGCCCACACACCCCAACACGTGGATGGCCGGCCTCCGCCGGCCATGACGGGGTAAGAGGAATGGACGCGCGGCGCCGACCATGACGGGGTGAGAAGCGTGCACGGTTACGTCCCGTCTCTCCCCCCACTTCGTCATCCGCGGACTTGTTCCGCGGATCAACTGCCAGTGCCATCCACGAAAACGCTTGTACACGGCGGGGCGCGTGCGGCAAGGATACGGCATGCGGGGTGGCTGGGTCTACATCATGACGAATCGGCCCAACGGCACGCTCTATCTGGGCGTCACCAGCGACCTTGCTCGCCGCGCTTGGGAGCATCGCGAAGGTGTCGTCGACGGGTTCAGCAAACGGTACGGCCTGAAACGGCTGGTCTGGTTTGAACGCCACGATGACATCCGGGTCGCGATCCAGCGCGAGAAGACGATGAAGCATTGGCCGCGGGCTTGGAAGGTGCGGTTGATCCTGTCGGCCAACCCGGAATGGGACGATCTCTACACGCTGCTCGCGTGAAAGGCGTGGATGGCCGTGACAAGCACGGCCATGACGGGTTAGGAAAAGCGCGCCCCCTCTTCCTACCGTCATCCGCGTGCCCGTATTCCCCTTCTCGTCATCCGCGGACTTGTTCCGCGGATCAACTGCGAGGGCCAGCACACCCCAGCACGTGGATGGCCGGCCTTCGCCGGCCATGACGGGGTGAGAGGAGGGTGCCGCCCACTCTTCCTACCGTCATACGCGCGCCCGTATTCCCCTTCTCGTCATCCGCGGGCTTGTTCCGCGGATCAACTGCGAGGGCCATCCACGAAAACGCTTGTACACGGCGGGGCGCGTGCGGCGAGGATACGGCATGCGGGGTGGCTGGGTCTACATCATGACGAATCGGCCCAACGGCACGCTCTATCTGGGCGTCACCAGCGACCTTGCTCGCCGCGCTTGGGAGCATCGCGAAGGTGTCGTCGACGGGTTCAGCAAACGGTACGGCCTGAAACGGCTGGTCTGGTTTGAACGCCACGATGACATCCGGGTCGCGATCCAGCGCGAGAAGACGATGAAGCATTGGCCGCGGGCTTGGAAGGTGCGGTTGATCCTGTCGGCCAACCCGGAATGGGACGATCTCTACACGCTGCTCGCGTGAGAGGCGTGGATGGCCGTGACAAGCACGGCCATGACGGGCTGAGAGGAGTGGACGCGCGGCGCCGGCCATGACGGGGTAAGGGAAAGGCCCGCCCACTCTTCTTGCCGTCATGCGCGCCCTTCCCCTCTTCGTCATCCGCGTGCCCATATTCCCCTTCTCGTCATCCGCGGACTTGTTCCGCGGATCAACTGCCAGTGCCCATACACCCCAACACGTGGATGGCCGGCCTTCGCCGGCCATGACGGGCTGAGAGGAGTGGACGCGCGGCGCCGGCCATGACGGGGTAAGGAGGGTGCCGCCCGCTACGGCTTGGACACCGCGGCAAGGTTGGCGCGGGCTTTCTTGGTGTGCGGATGGTCGGGGCCGAAGCACTTCTCCCAAATCGCGAGCGCGCGCTCGAACGCCCGCTTGGCGCCGGCTAGGTCACCCTCCTGCCGCAGGACGTTCCCTAAGTTGTTGACGCAGGTTGCAACGTTCGGGTGCTCGGGCCCGAACGCCTTCTCAACGATCGCGAGCGCGCGCTCGAATGCTGCCTTGGCCCCCACCAGATCGCCCTCCTCCCGCAGCACGTACCCTAAGTTGTTGACGTCGGTGGCGACTTCTGGATGGTCGGGCCCGAACGCTTTCTCATCGATCTCCAGCGCGCGCTCGAACGCCCGCCTGGCGCCCGGGAGATCGCCCTCCTGCCACAGCACGCCCCCTAAGTTGTTGACGTCGGTGGCGACTTCTGGATGGTCGGGCCCGAACGCCTTCTCATCGATCGCCAGTGCGCGCTCGAACGCCCGCCTGGCACCCGCCAGGTCGCCCTCCTCCCGCAGCACACCCCCTATGTTGTTGACGCGGATGGCGACCTTCGGATGCTCGGGCCCGAACGCCGTTTCATGGATGCTGAGTGCGCGGCTATACGCCGCCTTGGCGCCCGCCAGATCCGCCCGCATACGGCGGTAAAAGCCAATCGCGTTGAACAGCCGGCCGGCGGCTTCAAGGGCCACATTAGCGGCTGCCGCATGCTCCGCCGCCGCCAGCGCATGTGCCCCCAGCCGGTCATGGGCGGCGGCGACGCCGGCATCGAAGGTATTGTGCGGGAACGCCGGCAGGGCAGCATTCAGCACGCTCACCGCCGCGCCGGCCCAGGCGTTGTGTTCCGTTGCATCCAGCCGCTGGCGGGTGACCGCCTGCACCAAGCGGTGCAGCGACAGCATCTCGCCCTCCCGGCGGATCAGGGAATAGCGTATCAGCGCGGCGACTGCCTGGTTGAGCCGGACCGGCCCGGCGGCTGCCGCCGCCAAAGGCTCGGCCAGGTGCTTGGCGCCGCCGCTGATCAGGTCGAGCGGGATCGCATCCGGGGCGAGGAAGCTGATCAGCTTCAGGAGCGCCGCGCCGGCCGGTGATTCCTGTTCGACGCGGGCGAACGACGCAGCCCACACGGCGGCTACCGTGCGCTCGGCCTCGCGCGGCTCGGCCAACAGCTCCGCGCCGTGGCCTGCCGTTAGCATCGCCAAGTAGCCGGCTACGCTCTCCCCGGTCGCCTGGCAATAGGCGGCCGCCTGTTCGAGTGCCAAGGGCAGATCCCCCAGCGCTTCCGCCAGCGCATCGGCGTCCCTGCCGCCGTCGCCGGTGCGCTGTCCAAGAAACGCGATCGATTCCGCCCGCGGCCACAGATCGAGCGGCAGCACCTTGGCAAAGCCGCCGAAATTGGGATTGCGGGTGGTGATGATGACATGGCCCGTCTCCCCGCGCGGCAGCAGGTCCTTGAGTGGGGCGGGTGCTTCCGCGTTGTCAAAGATCAAGAGCCAGCGCCGGTGCGCCTCCAGCCAGGCGCGCACCGCGGCCAGCACCACCGCCTGCTCGGCTGCGTCCTTCGCAGGAAGGTCGAGCGCACGGGCGAGCGCGGCATAGTCGGCGGCGAGCGACCCCGGTTCCTCGGCGCGCAGCCACCAGGCGAGGTCGTAGTCGCCGCGGTAGCGATAGGCATATTCGATCGCGAGCTGGGACTTGCCGATGCCACCTAAGCCGCTGATGCTGGCGGCTTGCGTTACCGCCGCCGTGCTGCCGCCGGTCAGATGCGCCCGCAGCGCATCGAGCTGCGCCACCCGGCCGGTGAAGTTGGGATTACGGTGCGTGAGGTTCCAAATTGCCGGCAGCGCGCCGGGGAAGCGGGGCTCAGGCTTGGTTGCCGCGACAGCACGGCCGGGAGGGAAGGGCGGCTCTGTGGTGGGTTTGGCCCGCTTCAGGATTACCGCGGCGAGCATGCGTTCTTTCGCCACCTCCTTCTCAAGGCCGAACAGGTCGGTGTAAGCTAATCGGCCGAGAAGTCCGGGCGGTGTGCACGCTTCGATTCGCACGGGCAGCAAGCGCCCCTCGCCCGCAGGGTCCTTGACGAAGACTGCCTCCCATTCGGCAGTCGCGAAATCCGATTGGAAGTAGCGCGGGCTAAGCACCAGAAGCGTGCGCGCGCAGCACTCAACACCTTCCTGCATCTGTCGTACGAAGCTCTGGCCGGGGCGAAAATCCCACGCCTGAATCACCACCTCATAATCGGCCGCCTCCAGCACCCAGGCGACCCACTCCGCCCAGGCCTGGTCGGCGCCGGTGTAGCTGATGAAGAAGTCTTTTTTCGCCCCGCCGTTCGCGGCCATCCCCGCCCCCGATTGATTGGGGCAACCTTACGCTGCAAACGGGGCATGAGGCAACGCCGGCGTCCTCCGCCGCGGGCTCCAAACGTGGATGGCCGGCCTCCGCCGGCCATGACGGGGTGAGAGGAGCGGACGCGCGGCGCCGGCCATGACGGGGTAAGGGGGTGCACGGTTACGTCCCGTCTCTCCCCCCCTTCTCGTCATCCGCGGACTTGTTCCGCGGATCAACTGCCACTGCCAACACACCCCAACACGTGGATGGCCGGCCTTCGCCGGCCATGACGGGGTGAGAGGAGCGGACGCGCGGCGCGGGCCATGACGGGCTGAGAGGTGTGCACGGTTACGTCCCGTCTCTCCCCCCCTTCGTCATCCGCGGACTTGTTCCGCGGATCAACTGCCAGTGCCAACACACCCTAACGCGTGGATGGCCGGCCTTCGCCGGCCATGACGGGGTGCGACGCGTGCACGGTTACGTCCCGTCTCTCCCCCCCTTCGTCATCCGCGGACTTGTTCCGCGGATCAACTGCGAGGGCCAGCACACCCCGACCCGTGGATGGCCGGCCTTCGCCGGCCATGACGGGTGAGGGGAGCGGACGCGCGGCGGCGGTGCGGGTCAGACGGCCTCGTCGCGGACGATGCGGACCGCGAGCCGGGAGCGGATCGCATCGAGCATGCGCTCCAACTCCGCCTTTTCGTAAGGCTTCGCCGGCAGCTTGCCCCAGACCGGACCGGGCCAGGCGGCGTCCGAGCGGAAGCGGGCAATCACGTGCACATGCAGTTGCGACACGACATTGCCGAGAGCGGCGACGTTGATCTTGTCCGGCTTGAAGATTTCGGCCATCAGCCGGGAAATCGCAGTGATCTCGGCCATCAGCTGCATCTGCTGCCCTTGCGCGAGCTCGTGCAACTCGCGGATGTCAGGCTCGGCGGGCACCAGAATCAGCCACGGAAAGCTGGCGTCGTTCATCAGAAGCAGGCGCGACAGAACGAGGCCACCGATCGGAATGGTGTCCTGCCTCAGCTTCGGGTCGAGTTCAAACATCGAAGGCCTGATCTTTCTGCCTTGGTTTCAAAGCGTTATGACCCATGCGCGAGAGCCAAAAAACGCAAACGGCCGCAGTCACACTGTGGCAGGACTGCCATAGGCAGCGCAGCCCGCGCGGTTACAGCGCTACTATCGTTCCGCGCTTGGCAACTTTCTGTCAATCTTATCTTCCGTAGAGTGACGCCGCTCGTTGCAGAGCCCGCCAAGGGCCCGTGCGGAGCGGGGTGATCGCCGCAAGAAGCGCACGTCACTTTGGCGTTGGGGAGTCTAAACCTGAGGGAGAGTTGTTGAGATGAATCAATCGTGGTTGGAGGAAGGCGAGGCACCCTGGCTGGGCCAGAAGGCCGCAGCCGACATCTGCCGGCTTTCCGGTTCGCCATTTTCGCTGGAAGACAAGCGCGTCGCCAAGACCGATCGGTCCGGCCCCTACGACCCGTCGCGCTATTGGGCCTTCTTTTCCGCGACCGACTAAGCCTGTTCGCCATCGGCTCCCGGCGCGGGAGCCGTTAATCCGCGACCGGCGGTCGCAACGACCCAGCGACCGCCGGTGCCGCCGCCACCATTTCCCTCCCCTTTCCCGTATATCACCCCATACCGTCGCATTGAAATTTCGCAGTTGCTATTCGCGTCGATAGTGGTATGGTGTAAGTGAGTATGATGAGCGTTCGCAACTGGCCCTGTTGGAGCTGCCCGTAGAGGCGGCCCACGCGGGAGGCGCCGCGATTGCGAAGCTCACCGGGACGCAACCCTTATAGCGTGGAGAACGGCAGTGAACCGCCTGCCGCACCCGAGCGCTTTCTGGAGTGGACAACATGGTGCCATTCGACGACGACATGGGAAAAACCGTTTCCCGGGGGACGGACGCGGATCGCTATGTCGGCAATCGCATCCGTGAACGTCGGGTTATGCTGGGCCTCAGCCAGCAACAGATGGCGCAGCTGATCGGGGTGACTTATCAGCAGGCGCACAAGTACGAGCGCGGCATCAATCGGATTTCGGCCGGACGCCTGTACGAAATTGCGCGTGTGCTGCGGGTGCCGGTCGGCTTCTTCTTCGAGGGCCTGGACGGATCCTCCGATGAGGAAGAACTGTCGGTGCGCCAGCGCATGTGCCTTGAGCTCGCGCGCAACTTCACGCAGATCCCGAACGACCGCCACCGGGAGGCTTTGAGCCAACTGGCCCGCGTTCTCGCCGCGAAGTAGGAGCGGCGACGGCGGCCCTTGCGGCAGGCTCCGCAAGGGCTTCGCCGCGGCGGGAAGGATCCGGGCGGCGCGCGTTTGCTTGCGCGATGGCCGCGGCGTATTGCAGGCGCAGGCGGCCGGCGCGACGCAGTGGCGTGTTCGCAAAGCGCGCCCGAAACCCCGCCTCATCAAGGCAAGCAAGGGCGTCGAGGGGGATGCGCGAGAGGTCTGCCCGACAGGCGAGTTCCGGCTCGCACGCCGGTCGCGCAAACTTGTTCCAGGGGCAGACGGCAAGACAGTCATCGCAGCCGAACAGGCGGTTGCTCAAGCTGGCGGCCAGGTCGTCGGCGATTACGCCCTTGTGCTCGATGGTCAGATAGCTGAGGCAGCGGCGCGGGTCGATCCGGTACGGCTGATCGAGCGCGCCCGTCGGGCACGCATCGACGCACCGCGTGCAGCTACCGCAGGCATCCGCTGCCGGCGGATCCGGCTCGATTGCGAGCGACGTGAACACCTCGCTTAAGAACAGCCAGGACCCGAAGCGGCGCGAGACGAGGTTGGTATGCTTGCCGATCCAGCCCAAACCTGAGCGTGCCGCAAGCGGTTTCTCCATCACCGGCGCCGTATCGACAAACACCTTGACCTCGCCGCCGCACTCGCGCACGAGCCAGCGGGCGAGCCGCTTCAGCTTCTTCTTGAGGACGAGGTGATAGTCGCGCCTGCGGGCGTAAATGCTGACCCAGCCGACGCCCGGCTCGTCCAGGCCTGCGAGCGGATCGGTTTCCGGGCCGTAGTTCAGGCCTAAGCAGATGACGCTGCGCGCTTGCGGCCACAGCAGGGCCGGATTGGCGCGCTTAGCCGGTTCGCGGGCCAGCCAGGCCATGTCGCCGTGGCGGCCTTGCGCCACATAGGCGACCAGGTTCTCCGCATCGGCCCCATCGCCCGCCGCGGCGGCAAAACCAACGGCATCGAAGCCACAAGCGAATGCCTCGGCGCGGATGCGCTCCTTGTCAGCCGGCATCTGTGGCCACCAGGGCCAGCGATGCTGGTGGCGGTGACAGCCGCTGCTCCAGGGGCTCCAGCAGCGCCGCATCCGGGGCCTCACCGGCGCGCGCGCAGGCCCGGCGATAGTCGCCGATCATTGCCGCCATCAGCGAGCGCATCGCCTCGGGCTCGGCCATGAACCGCGGCATCAGCGTGCAGATCGCGTCTCGGAAAGCAGCCATGGCGGCGAGTGTTCGGCCATCCCCCGTCTGGCAACTGCCGAGCGTGGCAAGTCCGCGGGCAAGCCCCTCCGCCGCGCGCGGGTCGCCGCGTGTCGTCACCAGCAGCCGGTGGAGCGTGACGGATTCCTCTGCCGCGGCGATCGCTTCCGCCCGCTGGCCGCAAGCGCTCAAGTCGATCGCGAGGTTGCTGAGGCACAAGGCGAGCTTCGGCTGGTACGCGTCCGGCCGCTGCTGCGCAAGCGCGCGCAGGATCTCTGCGGCCTCGGACGTCGCCGCCAATGCGGCTTGGCGCTGGCCGACGCTGCGCATGCTGCCGGCAAGGAGGTTGAGCGTGACCGCAAGCGGCGCCCTGCCGACCGCCGGCTGGCGGCGCGCAGCCTCGCGGCCGATCGCCGCTGCTTCGGCCAGTGCAGCCACCGCATCGTCCTTGCGGTCGGCGGCCGTCAGGATGCGTGCCGCCGTTTCAAGGCAGCTTGCCAGCCGGGAGCCGAACTCCTCCGGCTTGGTGCGGGCAAGAACGCGGTAGACATCGGCTGCCGCGCCTGCTGACGCAATTGCGTGGTCGGTCCGCCCATGGGCGTGCAGCAGAACCGCATAGTTGTTGAGCGCTGCGCCGAGGTCAGCGCGAAAACGCTCCGGCTGCGCGACCGCCGCCTGGCCAAGCACGGATACCGACTCCGCAGCCGCGGCAAGCGCAGCCCGATCGCGCCCCAGATCGCTCAATCGCTTGGCAAGCATCATGTAGAGCGCGGCTCGACGCTCAGTGTCCGCGGATTTCGCGCTGGGACTTGGCGGATGCATCTTCAAGAGCTGGCGGCAAAGGGTGACCGCCAATTCCTGCAGGCCAGTCATGTCCTCCGGAATGCGAACCAGCAGCGACTCGGCGATTTGCGGATCCGGATGCGCCTCGATCAGTGCCGTCAAGGCCTGGCCCGCCGGCTCGCCGGTTTCGACAGCGACCTCCAGCGCGGGAATTGCCAGATCCTTGAGGTTAACCGTCAGCGCGTGCGCAAGCCAGCGCGCCTCACTCGGCCGCCGTTGCGCCAGGCGGCAAAGAAGGCCAAGCGACTGCTTGGCCCGCCATGTGGGAGCATCGTCAAAGGCAGCCCGCAGCAAGCCAGAGCTGGCGGCAAGCGACCGCGCGACCAGGTGTTCGGCCAGCAGCGCCGGCTGCACGCCGGAAAGCCAGGCCCGAGCAGCGAGTGGCGGTGCCGGTGGGTAAAGCGCGCGCAAGGTCGCGACAGCGTGTCCAACCGCTTCCGCCGACAGTTCGCGCAGCCGGCGGCCACGGCTGACGATCGCCCGTGCCTCGGCCTCCGAAGGCACGTCACCGGCCAGTGTTGCCAGCGCTGCGGCCTGGGCGAACATGGGCATCGGCAGATCGCCCGCCGCCAGCCGGGGCCGCCAGCCCTCCTCCCGGTCGTACCGGAGAACGAAATCCAGCAGTTCGTCGGCACCTTGGATGGTCCGGCCGAGGGCCGCAGCGAGCGCTGCTGCGTGCACGAAGAAGGCCTGCGCAAAATGCGGCTGATCGAGATCGGGGGAATCCGCTGCCGGCCGCGCCGGAGCGAGGCGCCCGATGAACGCCGCGCGCGCGTCCGCAAAGAAGGAACGGCGCATGGCGGGCGGTACGTCCAGGAGGCCGTCTGCCATAACCTCGGTGCGCCGGCCGCGCACGAGCGGGCCGACCCCTGCTTCGCAACCGCCCAGGAGCGGCCACCATTCGCCCCGGCGGCGGGCCAACAAGACAATGCGGACCTGCCGGTCTGCCGCGTCGCCGCGCAGGAGATGCGCAGCCAAGGCGAAGATGGCCTGGGTGCGTTCCGAAGCATCATCGATGACGATGAGGAGCGGTCGATCCGGGGTGAGTGCTTCGAGCCAACGGCTGTCCGGGCCATCCGGCGGCGGCGGCGCAAGAAAGCCGGCACGCCAGCCGGCACGTTGCAGCGCTGTGCAGGCCTCGATCAGCAGCCGTGTCTTGCCGGATCCTGCGCCGCCGGTATAGAGGCGGACGCTCAGGCCGCCCGGCTTCGCGCACCAATCGAGGAGATCGGCCAGTTCGCCAGATCGCTCGCGAAAGGGAACAACGGCGCAAAAGGCCCGCAGCAGGCCGCTGGTCGCCTGCGGGGCCTGCCAGTCAAGGCGCAAGGCCTCCGCCAGGACAGATCCCGCTGGTGATGCCTTGGTTACAGTCTCACTACCGGATTGCATGCGCTGTTCGACTGGCCTCGCCTTAGCTGTTGTGACAGCATCGGTCCGCACGGACATTGCGCGCAATGGCTTCGCGCCCACTTCAGTTGCCACATCAAGAACATACTCCGGTTGAGCGATTCCCGATACCGCATTGCCGCAGCGGCCCGCGCTGCAACGGGCGGGCGGGCGCGTCAGCGGCCACGATAGGGCGGAACGGCTTGTTCGGGCAGCCAGAGTCCGGCCGGCGGCGCCCCTGTCTGATAGAACACGTCAATCGGAATGCCGCCGCGCGGAAACCAATAGCCGCCGATTCGGAGCCAGCGCGGCTCGGCGGCAGCGCGAATCTTGGCGGCGATGGCGAGCGTGGTTGATTCATGAAAGCCGCCCACATCGCGAAAGGAATGCAAGAACAGCTTGAACGATTTCGATTCGACCAGGCGCTGGTGCGGGAGGTAGTCGATGACGAGGTGTGCGAAATCCGGCTGCCCAGTCACCGGGCACAGGGTGGTGAACTCCGGGCAGGTCAGGCGGACGACATAGAACGCTTCCGGATCGGCGTTCGCAATCGTCTCCAGGACGGCCTCGGCCGGCGTGGCCGGCACGGCTGCGCGCTGGCCAAGCTGAGTCAGACGGTCGCCGGGCGTCTCGGGCATGGAATGCTCCCTCCGCTGCTCAACAGTGCCGCCGGGTCACAGGGCATCGATGTCGCCCCGCGCCTGGTCCGCGGCAAAGGCCGCCGCGAACGCCGCAAACCGACCTTCCGCGATCGCTGTCCGCATCCCGGCCATCAGGGCCTGATAGTAGGCGATATTGTGCCACGTCAGGAGGATGGCACCCAGGATCTCGCCCGAGCGGACGAGATGGTGCAGATAGGCCCGGGTGTAGTCGCGCGAGGCCGGGCACGGCACGCTTTCATCGAGCGGCCGCGGGTCGTCAGCGTGGCGGGCGTTGCGCAGATTGATCGGCCCAAAGCGGGTGAACGCCTGGCCTGTGCGGCCGGACCGGGTCGGGATGACGCAGTCGAACAGGTCAATGCCGCGGCCGACGGCGCCAACCAGGTCATCCGGCTTGCCGACTCCCATCAGGTAGCGCGGACGTTGCGGCGCAAGCTGCGGCACGGTCGCCTCGAGGACGCGAAACATCATCGCTTGGCCTTCGCCGACCGCAAGCCCGCCGACGGCATAACCGTCGAAGCCGATCGCCTGCAGGCCGGCCGCCGATTCCGCACGCAGATCGGCATCGACGCCGCCCTGCACGATGCCGAACAGGCCATAGCCCGGCCTTTCGCAGAAGGAGCGGCGGCAGCGTTCCGCCCAGCGCAGCGACCGGCGCATGGCGAGCGCGACCTCCGCCGGCGCCGCGGGATAGGGCGTGCACTCGTCCAGCACCATCGTGATGTCCGCATCGAGCAGGTGCTGGATTTCGACCGCACGCTCCGGCGACAGCTGGTGCCGCGCCCCGTCGATGTGGCTGCGGAATTCCACCCCATCTTCGTCGATGGACCGCAGCGCTGCGAGCGACATCACCTGAAAGCCGCCGGAATCGGTCAGGATCGGCCCCGGCCAGCGCATGAATTCGTGCAGCCCGCCAAGTCGGGCGACCCGCTCGGCACCGGGCCGCAGCATCAGGTGATAGGTGTTGGCGAGCACCATCGCGCTGCCGGTCGCGGCCACCATGTCGGGGGTGAGCGCCTTGACCGTGGCTGCAGTGCCGACCGGCATGAAGGCCGGCGTTTCGACCATGCCGTGCGCGGTCGAGAGCCGGCCGCGGCGCGCCTGGCCATCGGTGCCGAGAAGGGCAAAGACAAGCCCGTTTGCACTCATGGCTGCGGCACCTCGGCCGCCGGCTCGAGCAGGCAGCAGTCGCCGTAGGAGTAGAAGCGGTAACCGGCGGCGATCGCATGCGCATAGGCGGCGCGGATTCTGGCCAAGCCACTGAACGCCGCAACCAGCATGAACAGGGTCGAGCGCGGCAGATGGAAATTGGAAAGCAAACGATCGACGACGCGAAACCGGAAGCCGGGCAGGATGAAAAGATCGGTCTCGCCGGTGAACGGCCGGACGCCGCCTGCGCCGTCGGCGGCAGTCTCCAGCAGGCGCAGGACCGTCGTGCCGACCGCCACCACGCGGCCGCCCGCGGCCTTCGCTCGGGCGACCGCCGTTGCCGTATCGGGACTGATGGTGCCCCATTCGGCGTGCATGATGTGCTCTTCCGGCCGCGCGGCGGTGACCGGAAGAAAGGTGCCGGCACCGACGTGCAACGTCACGAAGGCGATGCCGATGCCGCGCTTGGCCAGGGCTTGCAAGAGCGCGTCGGTGAAATGCAGGCCGGCGGTGGGCGCCGCGATCGCGCCCGCGTGACGGGCGAAAACGGTCTGATAGTCACGGACGTCCCGCTCATCGCGCCCGCGCGGTCGCTTGATATAAGGCGGCAGCGGCATCGCCCCGAAGGTTTCGATCGCCGCCATCAGCTCCTCGCCGGCGCGATCGAACGCGAGCACGATGGTGCCGGCCGGCTCCTTGGCGACGACCTCGGCGCTGAAACCGGCGGCCCAGTCGATCCGCTGGCCGGGCTTGAGGCGCCGCGCCGGTCGGACGAGGGCACGCCAGCGATCAGGCGCCATCGGCGCAATCAGGGTCGCCTCAATCGCGACGGAACCACGCCGGCCGATGAGACGGGTGGGCATCACCTTGGTGTCGTTCAGCACCAGGAGATCGCCAGGCGCGAGAAGCGATGGCAGGTCCTCGACGCGGTGATCGCTCAAGCCGGCACCGACTGCGAGCAGCCGCGCCGCGTCACGCGGCACCACCGGCCGCAGGGCGATGCACTCCCGCGGCAGCTCAAAATCGAAATCAACGAGCTGCATCGGCCATCAAAATACGAAAACCGCCAGCCCTTGCCCCGCCGGTGTCAATGAGCGCCGGCATTCCCTGATGCAACCTTGACGCCTGATGCGGCCTCCGCCCAAGATCGGCGCAATCGCATACGGGAGGACGATGACCATGCACGTGACCCTGGTCGAGGTACGGGTCAAGCCCGAGCGTGTCGCCGATTTCATCGCCGCGAGCAAAGCCAATCATGAGGGCTCGATTGCCGAGCCCGGCAACTGCCGGTTCGATATTCTGCAGCACGCGCAAGATCCCTGCCGCTTCGTCCTCTATGAAGCGTACAAGACCGCCGAGGATGCCGCCAACCATAAGAAGACGGCGCATTACCTCACCTGGCGCGACACCGTCGCCGACATGATGGCCGAGCCACGCGTGGGCGTGCCGTATATCGGCCTGTTTCCGGCGGCGCCTCGGTCATGATCCCGATCGCTGCGTTTGTCACCGCGCGACTGCCGCGGATCATCTTCGGCGCCGGCAGCATCGCGAAGGTGCCAGCCGAGGCGCTGGCGTTCGGCAACCGGGCACTGATCGTCACCGGCGAGCGATCGTTCCGCGCCGGGCCACACTGGGAGCCGCTCCTCGAAGGCCTCGCCCAGGCCGGCATCGGCTGGCAGGACCTGGCGATCGCGGGGGAGCCGTCCCCCGAAACCATCGATGCCGCTGTTGACCGTTTCCGCGGCCAGGGGATCACTGTCGTCATCGGCATCGGTGGCGGCAGCACACTCGATGCCGCCAAGGCGATCGCGGGGCTGTTGCCGCACCGGCACTCGGTGCTGGAGCATCTGGAGGGGATCGGCCCCGAGCGCCCGTATCCGGGACCCTCGCTCCCCCTGATCGCCGTTCCGACCACCGCTGGGACCGGCAGCGAAGCGACCAAGAACGCGGTGCTGAGCCGCATCGGCCGCGACGGCTTCAAGAAATCCTTCCGTGACGAGGCCCTGATCGCGCGTGCCGCCATCGTCGATCCGGACCTGTTGGCGAGCTGCCCGCAGGAGATCATCGCCGCCAATGGCATGGACGCGTTCACGCAGTTGCTGGAGTCCTATACCTCGACGAAGGCAAACGTGCTGACGGACGCGCTTGCCTGGTCCGGCTTGCAGGCCTTCACAGAAAGCTTCTTTTCTGCCTGGGCGGGGGACGACAGGGCCGCCGCCGGCCGCAGCGGACTTGCCTACGCAGCGCTCGTCTCCGGCATCTGCCTCGCGCAGACCGGTCTCGGTGCCGTGCACGGCTTGGCGTCCCCGCTCGGCGCCTACTTCCCGATCCCGCACGGCGTCTGCTGTGGGACCCTGGTCGCGGCGGCGACAGACGTCAACATCCGCGCCCTGCAGGATCGCCAGCCGGACAGCGCGGCACTCGCAAAATATGCGGCGGTGGGGGAGCTGATTGCCGGCGCTTCCGGCTTGGGCCAGAGCGGCGGCGTTCAGGCACTCATCGAAACGCTGCAGACGTGGACGGATCGGCTTGCGCTGCCGCGCCTCGCGGCATTCGGCGTCGCACGTGAGGACGTCGAGAGACTGGTCGCCGGCAGTCGCGGCAGCTCAATGCGCACTAACCCGCTCGTGCTGACCGACGAAGAAGTCGGCACGATTATCATGGCCCGCCTTTAGGCAGCCCCGCACCATTCGCGGTGCTGCCCGCACGCGGCTCGCGTGCTAGCGGCTCCAGGTCCTTACGCCACCGACATCGAGGTGGACAAAGGAGGCACTGCGATAGAAACCGACACCGCCCCGCTGGAGCGACCAGGCGGCACGGAAGACATCGCTGTTGCCGAAGCCGCCGATCGCGATATCGATCGCCTTGCCACGCAGATGCATGCTGTTCTTCGCCACGTTGATCCCCTCGCGGCGGAGCATCGCATTGGTTTCCGGCGAGCGGTAGCCGGAGTAAACCTCGAAGGGACGGTCGGATTCGAGGCGCAGATTCAAAGCATAAAGAAAATCGAGAAGCGCCGGATCAATCTGCTTGACTTCATCGGTTCTGAAGTCGCGCAGCAAGCTGCTGACCTCGTCGATCGCCTCCGGCAGGTAGCGGCCATCCGCGTAATAGACGAGATTGAGCCGCTCATCGGTGTGACGGTGGCGGAACGCCAACGAGCGCTCAAAGGTGGCCCGAGGACGAATCCAAGACTGCGCCGCGGGCTGCCAGCCCTCCGTTGAGCGAGCGAGCGCTCCAACGGGGCTCAAAGCAACAAGACCGAGCCCGCCAAGCGCAAAAACGCCGCGACGCGACAAAACAGCCCCCTTTTGTTCCTCCTTCACGGTTCCTTTTCCCTGTCCTGCCAAATCAACACACCACGTCGTGAAGCACGCGGAGCCTTTTTTGCACTGCGGGTTGCCTTGCGGTCAAGCCCTAAGCGGACATCATTTCGACACCATGATTGGATTCGGTTGGGAATCGGTTTTATCTGTACTCAAGTGCCGTATCATTAGTTGAGAAAATATCGCATAAATCGCAATGCATTAGAAACGATTCGCGCCATGGTCTACAATGCCAGCTAAGACTCGGTTCCCGTAGCCTGGTTGGGGCAAGAGTCGCCGCTGCAGCTTCGACCATAGCGCGAAAAAGCTAAATTTTGGTGAACACCGCCTCTTGCGAGTGTGGACGAAGCGCACCACTCGCCTTAGAGGCGTTATCGGGGGCTTCAGCGATAGCAAGCCGCCTTGGCCATGGGGCGACCGAGAGCTGCCGCCGATTCGGCCGCGCTCCGCGACGCCGCCGCCGCCTGGTAACAGAGGGCGGCGATGTTCGATCCTAGAGCGCGATATACTGGCGAAGCGCATCTACCTCCGCCTGAGCCTCAGCGATCCGGCTCTTGACGACGTCGCCGATGCTGATCACGCCGATCATGCGGCCTTCCTCGACCACCGGCACATGGCGGAACCGCTGCGCTGTCATCATCCCCATGATGCCGGCGATCGGCTCGGCCGGGGTACAGGTCACCACGTTCCGCGTCATCAGATCGCCGACACGCTTGTCAAACACGTCCTTGCCGTGCGTGTTCATGGCGTGGACGACGTCGCGCTCGGAGAAAATTCCCGCGATGCCGCCCTTGTCGTCGAGAACGACAACCGCGCCGATGCGCTTGGCACACAGCACCGCAATCGCCGTCGTCACCGGTTCGTCGGCTGTTACGGTGAAGATCTCCCGTCCTTTGTTCTTAAGGATACTCGCAACCGTCATGGCGGTCTCCCTTTGCGGCGGCCCCATCGCCACCTATCGTGCGCACGCGGGCCTGTCAACAGCCGCTTGCGCGCCGTCCGGGCCTCCCGTCCCGGTGCCCCGGCTGCAGACCCCTGTGCACGCAGGGGCGGCCGGCTGCGTTCATCAAGCGTAAGGGTCAGCAGCGTCGCGCAGGCCATCCCCCAAAAAATTGAAGCCGAGCACGGTGATAATCACACAGACCATCGGCATCAGCAGCCATGGATAGAGAACCACCGCTTCAATGTTTTGCGCCTCGATCAGGAGCACGCCCCAGCTCGTCACCGGCGGCCTGAGACCGAGGCCCAGGAAGCTCAACGCCGTCTCGCCCAAGATCATCGACGGGATCGACAGCGTCGCCGAGGCGATCAGGTGGCTCATGAAATTGGGCAGGAGATGCCTGCGGATGATCCGCGATGGCTTGGCGCCCATCAGCTCTGCAGCCGTGCAGAAATCCTCCTCCCGCAATGCCAGCAGCTTCGAGCGCACGGCACGCGCGAGCCCCGGCCAGTCGAGCAGGCCGAGGATCAGCGTGATCCCGAAATAGACCCAGATCGGGCTCCAGTTGACCGGCAGCGCCGCCGACAACGCCATCCACAGCGGCAGCTCGGGCAGCGAGCGCAGGATCTCGATCACACGCTGCACGGCACTGTCGACCCTGCCGCCGAGATAACCGGCGGCACCACCGATACTGATGCCGAGGATGAAACTGACGGCGACCCCAAACAGCCCGATCGTCAGCGAGATCCGCGCTCCATAGAACAGGCGCGAGAACAGGTCGCGGCCGAGCCGATCGGTGCCGAGCAGGAACATCGTGCCGCCCTCTGCAGGACACACGAGGTGCAGGCGGGACTCAACCACGCCCCAGAACCGGTACGGATCTCCCTGACAAAAAAAGCGCAGCCGCTGCACCTTGCCCGGATCGGCCGTGTATTCGCGCTTCAAGTTCACGGGGTCGAGCCGATAGGTGAAACCGTAGACGAAGGGGCCGATGAACGCGCCTTCGTGAAAGAGCCGCACCCGCTGCGGCGGCGCGTGAATGAACGCCGTGTTTCTCGTTTCGAGCGCGTAGGGCGCAAGGAACTCGACGACCAGGATCGAGGCGTACATCACCAACAAGACGAAACCGCACGCCACCGCCACCCGGTGGCGCCGGAACTTCCACCACATCACCTTCCACTGCGGCGCGAAGTAGAACCGTTCCTGCTCCGGCGTCAGCCGCTCCGTCTCCTCGACGGTAAAGGGGGCCGGATCGACGTAATGGGTAAGCCGCCCGCTCACCGCCCGCTGCCCTCGCCCAGGCGGATGCGCGGGTCAAGGAGCGCCAGCAAGACATCCGAAAGAAACATGCCGACAACGGTGAGCGCGGCAAGGAACATGAGGAACGAGCCGGCCAGATACATATCCTGGCTCTGCAGCGCCTTCAGCAACATGGGCCCTGTCGTTTCCAGCGACATCACCGCCGACACGATGACGGAGCCGGAAACGATCTGCGGCAGCAGCGAGCCAAGATCGGCGATGAATGGATTGAGCGCCATCCGCAGCGGGTACTTGCGCAACAGCCGCCCGGGCGGCAATCCCTTCGCCCGCGCGGTGACGACATACTGCTTTTGCAGCTCGTCCAGGAGGTTGGCGCGCAGGCGGCGGATCATACCGGCGGTGCCGGAGGTACCGATGACGACCACCGGCACCCACAGATGCTCAAGGACCGAGAGTGCTTTCGCGACCGACCATGGCTGATTGATGTACTGGGGATCCATCAGGCTGCCGATCGAGGTGCCAAAGGCGACGTTGGCAAAATACAATAGAATCAGAGCGAGGAGAAAATTCGGCGTTGCCAACCCGAGCAAACCAAGCAGCGTCAATCCGTAATCGCCCCAGCTATATTGTCGCGTTGCTGAATATATGCCGATCGGAAACGCCACAGCATAAATAAATATAACAGTCGCAAAATTCAACACGACGCTTAGGATCAGGCGATCCCCGACTACCTTGCTAACGGGAAGGTTATGTTCGAACGAATAACCCAGGTCTCCCTGCAAAAGTGAGGTCACCCATACGACATATTGCTCTAGCAGTGGCCGATCCAGGCCATACTGTTTTTTAAGGAACTCGACCTTTTCTCCGGTCACCGCCTCGCCCTGGCTTTGCAGCTCGGCAATGTAGTTGGAAAGGTAGTCGCCGGGTGGCAGTTGGATAATGAAGAAGATGAGCGCACTGATCGCGAGCAGTGTCGCCATCATTGTCACCAACCGGCGGCCCAAGTAGCGCAGCATCGCTTTGGCCTACCGCTTCGCCGGCGAAGCCGCGTCTGCAAACCAGAACGTGTCCGGGTGATGGACACCGAAGTGGGCGCCGGGCTCCCAATTGTAGACCGCCTCGGCCGGTACGTTCTGCAGGCGGTTGCTGACCACAACCGGCTGCGGGACGCCGCGAACGGTGCCGATGCTGAACTGTTGTTCGGCGCGGATCGCCAGCATGCGGTGCCAGATCTCCTCACGCCGGGCTGGATCCAGGGTCTTCAACCACGCGTCATACAGCTCCGCCAGCTCGCTTGCGGCCGGCATATCGACGGCCTCGCCTGATCGGCCACTGGTTTCGTAGTACTGGCCCCACTTCGGCCAGGAAAGCTGCACCTGGCTGGTTGGCGCCAGTTCCGTCGGCAGCGTGTCGGCATTGGCCAAGCCGTTCTCCAGCCCATACCAGGCCGACATCAGCGCGAGGCCGGCAAAGACGCGGTTGCGCAGGACCTGCCGCTCCTCCGGCTTGACCAGGAGACGAACGCCTGCCGCCTTCCAAGTTTCGGTAACCAGCTGCAGGATCGCGACCTGGACGGGGTCTTCGCCCGACGTCTCGACCACGATCTCAAGCGGCGTACCGTCAGCGGCGAGCCGGAAGCCGTCCGCTCCCCGCCGCAGGCCGAGCGCATCGAGCAAACCGTTGGCGCGGGCGAGGTCGAAAGCCGCGTGGCGCTCCTCGTAGTCCGGCTTAAACAGCGGACTCGCCGGCAGCACCGTGTCGTTGCCCAAACGCGCCATGCCGTAATAGATGACTTGGCTGATCTCGTCGCGATTGATGGCAAGCGACAGCGCCTGGCGAAAACGCGCGTCGCGAACGAGCGCACGCTGGGCCGGGTTCTCGACATTGAGATTGGGGAACAGCGCCAACTCCGAACCACGCGCCGAAGGCCAGAGCCGCACCGCGTAGTTGTTGCGAGCCGCACCCTGCTTGAGAATCGTGAAATTCTCAAAGCTTAGGCCGCGCGCTTGCAGGTCGGCTTCGCCTGCGGCCGTCTTGACCGGGATCAGCTGCGGACTGACGATCGTGAGCGCGACCTCATCGATGTACGGCAGCTGCCGGCCATTGACATCGACCCGGTGATAGAACGGGTTACGGGCAAAGACGAAGCGGCTCGACGGCGGCGGGTTGGTCAGGACCCACGGGTCCAGCGTCGGCAGGTCGGGATTGTCGTTATGGTAGTGGTTGCTGATGCGCGTAAACAGGGCCGACCAATTGCGCTGCCCGGCCGCCGCAACCTTCTCAGCCAGCGCTGCTGCCTCCGCATAGCGCGGATGGAACGGTTTGAGGTAATGCGCCGGCTGGAAAATCTCGTCCGGGCGCGCCCCTGCGAGCGCCGGCAGGAAATGCGGATTGGGGCGCTCCCACGTGTAGCGCAGCGTCCGTGCGTCCACCACCTCGAACCGAGGCGGCTTGTCGTCGACGAGCAGGAAGCGGTCCAGGCCACCCGGCGACAGCTCCGGATTGTTGGCAACATCCTCCCAGTAGAAGCGGAAATCCTCGGCCGTGAACGGCTGGCCGTCCGACCAGCGGTGGCCTTTGCGCAGTGTCAACGTGAAGATGCGGCCTTCCTTGACATCGATCGCTTCAAGGATATCCGGCACCGGCCGCCAGTTCGTGTCGTAGCCGACGAGCCGGGCGTAGCCGTAGACGACCATCATCCGGGTGTCGCGCGACTGGCTCATCAGCAAGCGCAGTTGCCCGCCGTAGGCGCCCGGCCGCTGCCCGGCGCCTTCGAGGCGAACGACTGCCGGTGACTGCGGCAGCCGCTGCTCAATCTTCGGCAGGCTGCCATCGGCCACGCGCGCCGCAAGTGCCGGCGGTTCGATGGCGCCTGCGGCCGACGGCAATGGCGCGGCCGCGAGCCAAGCCAGCATCAAGACCGCCAACACACGGGCAAACCAGCAATCCACTTGCATCTCAAGCCCTCCCCGGCACGGATGGCAGCTCGTGGGCACGCACGAAATGGCCGCCGCCCAGATCCAACAGATGCGGCCGTGTCGCGCCGTCGTCGGTAAACGGCGCTGGCCAAGCCTCAGGCGTCGAGGCGCGGCCGTCCATCACGGCCGAAAAGTCGAGCCGGCGCTCGGGATCGGGGAACGGCACGGCTGCCAAGAGGGTGCGGGTGTAGGGGTGGACCGGATTGCGGAACAGGGCTTCCCGGCCCGCCTCTTCGACGATGCGGCCAAAGCACATCACCGCGATCCGCTCCGCCATGTAGTCGACGACCGCAAGATTGTGCGAAATGAACAGGTAGGTGAGCCCCAGTTCGCTCTGCAGGTCCTTGAGCAGGTTCAGGATCTGGGCCTGGACCGAGACGTCGAGCGCGGACACCGGCTCATCGCAGATAAGGAGATCCGGCTTTAGCGCAAGCGCTCGCGCAATGCCGATCCGCTGCCGCTGGCCGCCCGAAAAGCTGTGTGGGTGGCGGCCAACATCGCGCGGGTTCAAGCCAACCAGTTCCATCAGCTCGCGCACCATCTCCCGGCGGTAGGCGGTATCGCCGATGCCGTGAATGATCAGCGGCTCGCTCAAGATGTCGTAGACCGTCATGCGCGGGTTGAGTGCGCTGAACGGGTCCTGAAACACGTACTGGATCTTACGCCGCACGGCCGCCAACGCGTCCGCTGGCAGCCGCGTCAGATCCACCACGCCGTCGCCGGCATCGAACAAGACGGTGCCGTTGTCCGCCCTGACGGCGCGCAAGATCAGCTTGCTCAAGGTGGATTTGCCGCAGCCGCTCTCCCCCACCAGGCCCAGGCAACTGCCGCGGGCGATGCGGAAACTCACGTCATCGACGGCGCGCACGGTGCGTGTGTGCCGGGCGGCGAACAGCCCCGCGCCGCGGCGTGTGGTGAATACCTTGCTGAGATTGCGCACTTCCAGATGCGGCGGTGGCGGACCTGCGCGCGCTCCGCTGCCGGCCGGCCGGGCCAGGAGATGGCCCTTGCGCTTGCGGATCTCCCGGAGCGGCTTCAGCCGCTCGCCGCGGCGCATGTCAAAGTGCGGAACCGCGCCCAGCAGCGCCTTGAGGTAGGGATGGCGCGGATCACCGAAGATGTCATCGAGCGCGCCCGCCTCCATCACCCGGCCGCGGTACAAGACGACGACCTCCTCGGCCATGTTGGCGACGACGCCGAGGTCGTGCGTGATCAGCAGCAGCGCCATGCCGAACTCAGCGCGCACATCCTGGATCAGTTTCAGGATCTGCGCCTGGATGGTCACGTCGAGGGCGGTCGTCGGCTCATCGGCAATCAGCACCGCCGGCCGACAGATGAGCGCCATCGCGATCATCGCCCGCTGGCGCAGGCCGCCGGAGAGCTCGAACGGATAGGTATTGAGCGCGCGCTCCGGTTCCGGAAAGCCGACCAGCCTCAGCATGCGCACCGTCGCGTCAATCCGGTCGCGCCGGCTCAGCCGGCTATGCAGCTCAAGCATCTCGCTGACCTGATCGCCGACCGTGTGCAGCGGCGAGAGCGAGGTCATCGGCTCCTGAAAGATCATCGAGATGTGGCGGCCGCGGATGCTGCGGTAGGCGGTGCCGGCCGGATCGAGGCCGGTCAGGTCGCTGGGCTCAGCGCCGGTGCGGCCGTCGTCAAAAAGGATCGAGCCGCTGCGAATGCGGCCGTTGGCCGGCAGGATGCCGAGAATGGCTTGCGCCGTGACCGACTTGCCGGAGCCGGACTCACCCACGAGCGCCACCGCCGAGCCGGCGTTGAGGCGAAAGCTGATCCCGTCGAGCGCGCGCACGAGACCGCCGCGGGTGTGAAACTCGACCGACAGATCCTCCACCCGCAACACCTCGCCCATGGCTGCCTACCCGAGCCGGAACGATCGAGCGGCAGCAGCCATCAGCCGAATACCTCGGTGGCGGCGAGCCAGCGGCAGGCGGGATGGGAACGCGTCCGGCGCACGAACGCCTCGACGAACTGCCAGCAGCCTTCGTCGTGAAAAAGATGATGCGTCATCAGGCCGGTCGGCTCGTTGGCATCGGCGGTACCGGCACGCCGCTGCCGCAAGTGGTCCAGCACCTGCGCCAGCGCTGCTTCGGTGCCGACGAAGCGGCCGCTCTGCCAGTTGACGATATCGACGTGAACGTTGGCATTGATCAGGCCGGGAACCGTCTCGCGCGCCGGCCGCGGCCCCAGAACCGACAACCCGGTCACGCCCGCGGCCGGTAACGCCGGCACGAAATCGGGATCGATGCGGTTCCACGGCGCAACCAGCGCCGGAACATGGCGCGCGAAGGCGCTGACGCGGGCAACACTGCGCCGCAGCTCCGCCAGCATGACCTCGGGCGGACGGTGCCGTCCGTACTCGTTCTGCCGCTCATCGCCAGGCGCGTGGTTGTCGTGCCCCCAGCCGTGGACGAGCGCACAGCCGTGCGGCTGACCGGCGAGCCAGGCGACCAGCTGGTCCTCGGCATCGCGCGGGATGACCGCGAGCGCAACCGGCGTATCGGTCGCCCGTGCGAGCGCAAGCGTCCGATCGAGCTCGGGCGTCACGGTGCGCGCATCGTCGTCGCGCCACCAGAACGTGGCGGTGCGGCCGGCCATTCGCCAGGCATCGAGTTCGTCGTCGATCGCGTTCCAGTCGGGCATGCTTGCCCCTATCCCGCTCGTATTCCGGCGCAAAAGCAAGCCATCGCGCGTGCCGTCGCCTCGGCACCGTGCATGTCTAAGGGCAGGCAGGTGCGATCTCTTGTCAAGGCTTCGTCGATCGCGGCGGCGAGACGTTTCGGTGACAGATCGTCCGCGGCCACAAGCGTGATGGCGCCGCGTTCAGCCAGGATGCCGGCACGGACCCCCTGCTCCGTCTCGGTCGGTGTTGCGAATGGAACCACGACCGCAGGCACGCGCGCCGACAGCACATCCATCATCGTGTTGTAGCCGGCCTGCGAGATGCAGAGCGCGGCATTGGCGAGCAGCTCCGGCACGTCGTCTCGCCAGCGTTCGATCACCACGCCGTCGGGGCAGGTCCAACGCAGCTCGTCGAAGGCTCGTTCGGCCAGGTTGGGCCCGGTGAGGAGACGCCAGACGTACCCGGCGGCGCAACTCAATGGCCGCGCTTCGAGCGCCGTCCGCAAGAGCGGCTCACCGACGGCGCCGCCACCAACCATGACAACCACCTCGCCACGGCCGGTTTCGCTTGCGTTGCCAGCTTCGACGTCCGCTCCCGCTTCGGCGACATAGCCGGTGTAGATCAGCTTGTCCGCAATGGCGTCTGCTTCCGGGAACGAGGCGGTGAGCGGGATGAAGTCCGGATCACCATGCACGAGGACATGATCGAAAAATCGCTTCGCCAAGCCGATGATCGCGTGGTTGCGCTGCGGCTCGGCCTTCCTGATCAGGACGTCGCGGACCGAGGAGACGATGCAAGGGCGGTCCGGCCGCGCCCAGGCCTCCTGCAGCAAGGGCAGGAGTTCGAACCGGAACTGGCCGCGGCCAAACGGAAACATCTCGATCAGGAGCGCTCGCGGCTGGATTGCGTCGAACTCCTGCAGCAACCGCGCTGCACGCCGGTCGCGAAAGGCGTCGTCGATCGGCAGGCCGTTGGTATCGACCAGGGTCGAGAACGTCGCATCCAGCGTCCTCACCGCAGGAAGGAGGACCCGGCTGCAGCCATCGAAGGTGATGCCCGGTACCGGCGCGCCGCCGAGTACAACCGTGACGTCGAGACCGGCCGTCCGCAGGGCCGCGGCAATCAGCGAGGCACGCTTGACATGGCCAACGCCGAGCAGACTTTGCACATAGTAAAGGACACGCTTGCTCACCCGCCGGTTTTCCTGGTTGCCACGAGCGGCGTCAAGAACTTGTCGAGCGCGCGCGCAGCCGCATCGAGACTGTGGTGCTCGCCCACCGCGCGGGCGGCCTGCTGGCCGAGGAGCCGGCGCTCGTCCCCATTGTCGATCAGACGGGCAACGGCCTGGGCAAATGCGGCCGCATCAGCCACCGGCACCAGGAGGCCGGTCTCGCCGTCGGAGACGATATCGCCGACACCACCGGTCAGGCCGGCGACCACCGGGACGCCGGCGGCTTGCGCTTCCAGGAGCACCATGCCGTAGGCCTCGCCGATCGCTGGCCAGACGTAGATGTCGGCGACCGGATACAACCGCGCGAGCGCATCTGGCTCGTAGGCGCCGAGCCAATGGACCCGCGGGCCGAGGTCGGCAAAGGCGGCCAGCACCTCTTCACGCGCCGGCCCGTCGCCTGCGATCAGGAGCTGCCAGCGACGCGCGGTTAGGTGTCCGAGAGCCTGCGCAAGAAGGCGGTAGGAGGCGAGCTTCGCGCCCGGCCGCATCATCGCCACCGTGAGCAGCAGCACCGTACCGGCATCGAAGCCAAGGCTGTGCGCGAGCGATTGGCGGTGCGCCGCCGCTTCGGCCACGCCCACGCGCGCGCGCGCGGGATCGACGAACGGCGCCAGCGGCGCCCAGCGGGCCGGCGAGCGAAGGAGCGGCAGCACGCAGGCCCGGTCGGCCGTGTTGAGCCCGAGAACCAGATCGGCGGCGGCCAAGGCGGTGCGGGTGGCGGTACAGCCTTGCGCCCAGGGGCCCCTCTCCTGCTTGGGAGCGTAGGACGCCTCCGCGACGACATAGGGGATGCCGAGCGCATCGCTGACCGGCGGCCCAAGCCAGTCCGGCGCCTTGTGGTAGAGGTGATAGGTGAACCATAGCTGCGGCCGCAGGGATGGCGGTCGCAGCCGGTAGCGGCGAATGAGGGCGTTTGCGAGCCGCGCGCCCAGCCGCGCCAGGCGTTGCTGGCGATTGGGTTCGCCCGCGCCTTCGAAGCTCCGCATGCGGCTGGCGAGTTCGACCGTGTGCCCGGCCCGCTGCAGCGCAAGCCACAACAATCGCGCCATCGTCCGGTCGCCGGACGGCACCGGATCGTCGGGGGCCTTCAGGGGTGCGTAGAAGGCGATGCGCATGGCACGCTCCGGGCGGCAACGGCGGGGCGGAACCGCGCATTCAAGCGCTCGATCGCCGCCCCAAAGGAGAAGTCCGTGCGCACCCGGGCGAGGCCGGCGAGACCAAGCCGCTGACGCTCATCGGGCGCCGCAATAAGCCGGCCGATCGCTTCTGCCAAGGCAACGGTGTCGTCGGGCGGAACGAGGAGGCCGGTCTCCCCGCTTACAATCAGCTCCGGGATCGCCGAAATGGTGGTCGAGACGCAGGGCAGCCGCTGGCTCTGCGCCTCCATGAGGACATTGGGCAGGCCGTCGCGATCACCGTCGGCGGCGATGCGGCACGCCAGCACGAAAATGTCCGCTTCCCGATATGCCTGCAACACGTCGTCGTGGCTGCGCGGCCCCCGCCACTCGATCCGCTCCGCAAGGCCAAGGGCCTGCGCCATTGCCTTGAGGTTCTTCAAGAGCGGTCCGCCGCCGATGTGAACAAGCCGCCAGCAGCTAGAAGCCGGCAAGGCCGCGAGCGCGTGTAACAGAACATCGTAGCCCTTCTTTTCGACCGCGCGGCCGATTGAGAGCAGGCGCACCGGATCGCTCGGATCCGATCCGTCCCGGCGCCGGAAGCACGATGCAGGGCTTGGCAGTGCGGCGAACGCATGCAGATCGATGCCGTGATAGAGAAGCTCGACCGGCCGCTGCGGTGCCGCAAGCGTGCGCAGGTATGCGGCATTGCAGGCAGTGCAGGTGACGAGCCATTCACACGCAGCCAGTTTCTCGCGGATTTCCCATTCCGGCGTCGTCCAGACGTCCTTGGCGTGCGCCGAGACGCTCCATGGCAGCCCTGAGAGCATGGCCGCATAGCGGGTGACCGAGGCCGGCGTGTGCAGAAAGTGAGCGTGCAGCCACGTCACGTCCGCCGGCAGTTCGTGCGCCAGCACAATGGCCTGACCGAAGCGCCGCACGCGGTTGCGGGACGGATCACGCCTCAGATCGCGCAACCAAGCGGTGCGGGCGTGCTGATAGCGTGGCCAGCGCCGAACCGTGCGCCACGCCTGCCAGACCCGGAGGGGAGCGTGGTGGAGGTACTCGGGCAGGTAAACGACCGGCGCCTGGATGCGCCGATGCACCGGATGCACGGCCGCATCGGTCGGGTGGCGGAGCGAGAACAGGCGGAGATCGAGGCCGCCGCGCTCGAGTGCCAGGATCTCGTTGGCAATGAAGGTTTCCGAGAGGCGCGGATAGCCCTTGAGAATGACAGCGACGACCGGCGCCGCAGTCTCAGGGGACCTGGGCACCTGCGGACAGCCGCGGCTGCTCAACAACGGGAGCACCAAGCCACGCATCGACGAGGCGATTGATCGCCGGCAGCCCCTCCAACAGACCGTGGATGCGGATTTCCGACGGCTTGCGCTGATGCGGCAGGCTGCGCAAGAGGGCCGCCATCGCCTGCGGCTGGCGGCGCCCGTCACCTGCCATCATACGCACAAGGCCGAGGCTGCTGGCGCGCTCGGCGCGGATATACTGCTCCATCCGCGGCGCGGTTCGCGGCACCAGGAGCGCCGGCTTATCGAACGACAGGATCTCGCAAAACGTATTGTACCCGCCCATCGCGACGACGCCGGCTGCGGCGGCCATCAGGTCTTCCATTTTCGGCTCGAAGGTGATGGTTTCCACCGCCGGCAGGCGGGCGGCCCGTTCGATGAATCCGCCCTGCTCAGCGGACCGCATGAACGGCCCGAGCACGAGAAGCGCCGGATAGGGGATGCCGGGGTCCGCCTCGTAGGCCCGCAAGACCCAATCGATCAGGAGCGCGCCGTCGCCGCCGCCGCCGGTCGTCACCAGAATGAAGGGCTCGCGCGGCATCGGCACGGGACGGCCAGCAACGCTCTCCGTCCCGGTGGTCGATCGGCGCAGATAGCCGGTGTAGTGAACCTTGGCGAGCGTCGAGGCGGGCAGCGCAATACCCTCGAGCGCGTTACAGATCTGCGGCAGCCCATAGACCCAGATGCTGTCGTAAAGATCGATCAGCGCCGGCGCCGCGTTCTTGCGCTCCCACTCCTCGGCCAACTGCGCCGGCTCGTCCATCACGTCGCGCAGGCCGAGAACGAGTCCCGCCCCCCGCGCCTTCAGCATGGTGAGCGTGTCCTTGACCTCGCCGCGCAGACCGAGCGGCTCCTTATCGACGAGGAAAATGTCCGGACGGAAGGCTTCCGCCGTGCGGCGGATGATTTCGGCGCGGATGCCGAGCGTCTCCTCGATGCCGATATCGAGGTTGAGCGGCATGTAGTCGCCGTGCTGGAGCTTGATGATGCCGGGGATGCGGACAAAGTCGACCCGGTGGCAAAAGCTGAAGTTGCCAATAATAGGCGAGCCGGACAGAATGAGAACCGTCAGGTCGCGGCGGTGTTCGGCGAGGGCATGCGCAATCGTCTGGCACCGGCGCAAATGGCCGAGGCCAAAGCTGTCGTGGCTGTAGATCAAGACCCGGGAGTGTCCGTGATGCTCGCCCATCGTGCCCCTTCCGGCCGCTTCTCATTGCCCGCCCATGGGCGGTGGCAGCGTTCCCTGGTGCAGCGTTGCGGCGCCATTAACCATAGAAAGCGTCTGCAACGCAAGCGGGCGTTTCTGACAAGACGGTGAAACTGCGCAGGATCAAGGCGCCCACACAGGTTTTCGGAACGTAACAGCCCCATGGAAGCAACGTTTTTCAAGTACATCATAAAACATAGCTGGCGCCAGCAGACGGCGTTGCTGGTCATAACTATATTGTCGTTTCCATTCCTGTATTATTCTCTTGAGTTGCCAAAGTTGATTATCAATAAGGCAATAGGGTCAAGCGATTTCCCGAGAAATATTCTTGGCTACGAATTTGCGCAAATCGAGTTCCTGGCGGCACTATGTCTTGTATTTTTGTTGCTGGTCGGAGTCAATGGAGCTTTCAAATACATCATAAATGTATACAAGGGACGCCTCGGCGAGCGCATGTTGCGCCGTTTGCGCTATCAATTGTTCGGTAATGCGCTGAGGTTTCCGCTGCACCGCTTCCGCCGCGTTTCCCAAGGCGAACTAGTTGCCATGATTACCTCCGAGGTAGAACCACTCGGCGGGTTCATCGGCGATGCGATCGCCCTGCCTGCCTTCCAGGGCGGGACCTTGCTGACCATCCTGGTTTTCATGTTCATCCAGGATCCGGTGCTTGGCGCAGCCGCCATCGCGCTCTATCCGCTGCAGATGTACGTGATTCCGAAGCTGCAGCGCCAAGTCAATGCGCTTGCCAAAGAGCGCGTGCGCACGGTACGGCGGCTGTCGGAGCGGATCGGCGAGACCGTGACCGTGATCGAAGAAATCCGGGTCCACGACACCGCTGAACTGCACCGGGCCGAGTTCGCAGCATTGCTGGGCCAAATTTATGAGATCCGCTTCAAGATCTATAAGAAAAAGTTTCTCATCAAGTTTCTCAATAACTTTATTGCGCAGCTAACGCCGTTCTTCTTCTTTTCGATCGGCGGCTATCTGGTTATCCAGGGAGACCTCACGTTCGGCGCCCTCGTCGCCGTGCTTGCCGCCTACAAGGACCTGTCGTCGCCCTGGAAGGAGCTGCTCGACTGGTATCAGATCCGCGAGGACAGCCGGATCAAGTACGACCAGCTACGCGAGCAGTTCGAGTTCCCGGACATGCTGGCGGAAGAACCGCTGACAGCCGCCGAGGGCACACCCGACCCGCTTGCAGGGCCAATCGAAGCCCTCAACCTGAGCGTCGAGGAAGAAGGTGGCGTCAAGCTGCTCGACGGCGCAAGCTTCCGCTTCGATCTCGGCGAGAAGGTCGGCTTTGCCGGCGGCAGCAGCTCCGGCGCCAGTACGGCCGCACGGGTGCTGGCGCGCCTCACCACGCCCAGTGCGGGGACGGTGCGGATCGGCGAGAACAACCTTGGGCAGTTGAGCGCCGCCGTTATCGGCCGGCGCATGGCTTATGTCGGCCCGAGCGCAACCCTCGTTCAAGGCACCCTGCGTGACAACCTCTTTTACGGGTTGAAGCACAAGCCGCTCTCGAGCGCGGAGCTTGGCAACGGCTTTGACCGGCAGGAAGCGGAGCGGACGGGCAACACGACCAGCCATCCGGCAGCCGACTGGATCGACTACGAAGCGGCCGGAGCGGCCGACACGACCGCGCTCGTTCAGCGCGCGATCGAGGTCTTGAAGTGGGTCGATCTCGAAGAGGATACATTCGATTTCGGGCTCAAGGGCACCATCAGCACCCGCGAACATGCGGCGCTTGCGCATCTGATCCTCGAGGCCCGCAAGGTTCTGCGGCATCGGCTTGAGGAACCGCGCTTCAAGGACCTGGTCGAGCCGTTCGAACGCGATAAGCTGAACCGAAACATGTCCGTCGCCGAGAACATCTTGTTCGGCCGGCCGGTCGGCGAGGTCTTCGGCTTGGACCGGATCGGCGACAATCCCTACATGCGTCAGATCCTCGATCAGGTCGGCTTGACCGACGACTTCAGGCGCATGGGCTATCAGGTCGCCACCATCATGGTCGACCTGTTCGAGGGCCTGCCGCCTGGGCATGCGCTGTTCGAGCGCTTCAGCTTCATCGACAGCACGACCTTGCCGGAACTGAAGGCGTTGCTGCCCGGGGTCGAGGCGGCCGGCATCGAGGCCGCCGAGCCGGCCGACGTCGCCCGCTTGATGGCGCTCCCATTTCAATTGATCCCGGCCCGCCACCGGCTCGGCATCGGGCTTTTGAGCGAGCAGATGGAGCGGCGCCTGCTCGATGCCCGGCACGCCTTTGCCGCCAACCTGCCCGCACAATACCGCAGTGCGATCGCCTTTTTTCAGGACGACGCCTTCAACACCGCCGCGACCATTCAGGACAACATCCTGTTCGGCAAGCTCGTCTACGGCCGCCAGCAGAGCCCGCGCGAGATCGGCGCCTTGATCGCCGAAGTCATCGGCGCGCTCGAGCTGCGCCGGCCGATCATCGAGGTCGGCCTTGATTTCGAGGTCGGCATCGGCGGCGGGAGGCTGTCGGCCTCGCAGCGGCAACGGCTGGCGCTCGCCCGCGCCCTGATTAAGCGCCCCGATATCCTGATCCTGGATCGGGCAACCGCAGCCCTCGATCACCGCTCCCAGGCGACGGTGCGGGCAGCGCTTTCGGGCGACCCGGCACACAAAGGCGTTGTCTGGGTCGTCGACGATACCGACTCCGCCGGCACGCTCAACCGCATCATCCGCTTCGAGAGCGGCAGCGTGATCGAGGACACGCCATTGACGGAGAGACCGCCAACGCCTGCGGTCGAACCGGCAGCAGACCAAACGGTTGCCCCGATGTCGCGCTGACGGAAGAAGGGGAGGACAAGGACGTGCAGTATGCCGAGGCCTTTGCGGTAATCCGGCGGATCCCGATCTTCCGGGCGCTCAGCCCGGGGGACCAGAAGCTCCTTGCCTTTTCCAGCGCCTATCTCGTGTTCGAAGCGGGCGAGGCCCTGTTTCACGAGGGCGATCCGACCGACAGCGCATACCTGGTCGATGATGGACTGGTCGAAGTGTGCCTGCATCGGGGCACCGAGGAGATCGTCCTGGGGCAGCTGGGGAAGAACGAACTGGTCGGCGAGATGGGGATCATCCGCAATTCGCCGCGCTCGGCGACGGTCCGCGCGGTCGGCACGGTCAAGGTGCTGCGGATCGACGCCGACGTGTTCCTGCACGCGGTCACCAGCAACCCGGACGCCGCGCTCGGCGTGATGCGCCACCTGAGCGACAAGATCGCGGCCATTACGCAACGTTATGAAGCCATCAAGCGGCACGCGAGCGGCTGGGAGATGCCTGAGATCGTCGAGTGTTGACGCATTTCGCCTGCTAACGGGTGTGGAAAGAAGGGCGCTGTGGTGGTAAGCTAACAGTGCAACTTATAATTAAGAAAAGGTGGGCGCAGACATGAGGGTATTTGGACGCGGCCTCGGCAAGCTGAAAGCGTGGCTGCTCGCACAGGTTCCCGTGGTCCCCCCTGGGATCGACGCGTGCGAGTTCGAATGCAGGGAGACATGGTGCCCTCCCGAACGGATGGACGACTGCCCGCGCCGGCTGCGTCGGGCGGCTCGGCGGCTCGCACAATTGGACAATCCGGACGAAATCGCTCCCGCCACCGCTGGCTCGCTTGTGGAACGGAAGCGAATCGCGTCGGATGCGCCACTTGTGACGGGAAAGAGGGCGCTCTGAGCGTGCCGCAACGGCTTCGCGGCTAATCCCTGCAGCGGGCGAGACACCATGCTAAAGCCCCCCTATGTGCTCTTTGTCGGCGATGCCCGCGATCAACTTGCGGCCAAGACGGCTGTCGGCGTCCAATACTGGCGACCGCAGCTGTGCATCGGCCAGATCCGCCTTGACGGCTGCCGGGCCAGCCTTGAGCTGCCGGTCATGACAGTCGCCGATGCTTGCGCTGCGGGCGCCCGGACGCTGATCGTCGGTCTCGCCAACGCCGGCGGCACCATCTCCGAGAGCTGGCTGCCAACGTTGACCGAAGCGCTCGCGGCCGGCCTCGACCTTTCGAGCGGCCTGCATCAGCGGCTGACGGACATCCCATCGCTGTGTGCCGCGGCAGCGGCATCCGGACGCAAGCTGATTGATGTCCGCCATCCGCACCAGACCTTCGCGGTCGGCACCGGCGCCCGGCGGTCGGGGCGGCGGCTGCTCACCGTCGGTACCGATTGCTCCGTCGGCAAGATGTACACGGCGCTTGCGATCGAACGGGAACTGCAGCGGCGCGGCTTCGCCGCCGATTTCCGAGCCACCGGCCAGACCGGCATCTTTATCGCCGGCGCCGGCGTTTCCATCGATGCCGTTGTCGCCGATTTCATTTCCGGCGCCGTCGAGGAGCTGGCGCCTGCGAATGCGCCCGATCACTGGGACGTCATCGAGGGCCAGGGATCGTTGTTCCACCCGTCCTTCGCCGGCGTCAGTCTGGGCCTTCTGCACGGCGCCCAGGCCGACGCACTCGTGATGTGCCACGAACCGACGCGGACGCACATGCGCGGCCTGCCGCACCAGCCGATGCCGGCGCTGAACCACTGCATTGCCGCCAACGAAGCCGCCGCGCGGTTAACCCAGCCCGATGCGCGCTGCATCGGCGTCGCCGTCAACACCAGCGGCCTGACCGCGGCAGCCGCAGCGGACACGCTTGAACGGCTCGCCGATGCGAGCGGTCTCCCCTGCGTCGATCCGGTCGCGGGCAGTGTTGCGCCGCTGGTGGAGCGCCTACTCACGTGACCCGCTCGCTGCGCGCCTGGGCGGAGACCTGGCCACTCGCTCGGCCGTTCGCGATCTCCCGCGGAACCAAGACGCAAGCGCACGTGATCATCTGCGTGGTCGAGGGCGACGGCTGCATCGGCCGCGGCGAGTGCGTTCCTTATGGCCGCTACGGCGAAAGCACAGGTTCCGTCCTTGCCAGCATTCGTGAAGCCGCTCCCGCCATCGCTGCCGGCCTGGATCGCCCCGGCCTGTTGGAGCGGATGCCAGCGGGTGCGGCACGCAACGCCATCGACTGTGCGCTGTTCGACTGGGAAGCGAAGGTGCAACGCCGCCCGGCCTGGGACATCGCTGGCGTGGCTGCGCCGACGGAGCAGACGACGGCTGAAACCATCGGCCTTGGCGATGTCGAGGCGATGGCGCGCACCGCGCGGGCGCTGAGCGATCGGCCACTCCTGAAAGTGAAGGTCGGACGCGACGACGTGATGGCCCGCGTCGCTGCGGTCCGACGCGAGGCGCCGCGCGCAAGCCTGATCGTCGATGCCAACGAGGCGTGGGACCGGCAGACGCTCGACACGGTCTGCCAGCCGTTAGCCGATCTGGGCGTGGAGATGATCGAGCAGCCGCTTCCAGCCGCCGAGGACGACGCTTTGGCCGGCTACAGCGGTCTCGTGCCGCTGTGTGCAGATGAGTCCTTTCACACCGCAGCCGACATGGAGCGCCTGAAGCCCCTCTATCGGATCATGAACATCAAGCTCGACAAGGCGGGGGGATTGACCGCCGCACTGGCGTTGGCGCGGGCGGTGCGCGCCGCGGGCTTGGAGGTCATGATCGGCTGCATGGTCGCAACATCGCTGGCCATCGCGCCGGCTCTGCTGCTCGGCACGCTCGCAAAGGTGATCGACCTCGACGGCCCGCTATGGCTGGCACGCGACCGTACGCCGAGCCTTTCCATCCGCGCCGGCCGGATCCCCCCACCGCCGGCCGCGTTGTGGGGCTGAGCCTGCGCACCTGACGCAGGCCGTTCGCCGCTGCCGTCGGCGCCGCGGCCTCGCCCTTACGCCCGGCGCAGAACTGCGACCCGCATCGGTTGCTCGAACACCCAGCCATCTTCCGTCTGGGTGCCGAGTCGGGCGAAGTCGCGCCGGAGAACCTCCTCCTCCTCCTCGAACCGGGTCCGGATGTTGGGATTGATCGAGGTCAGACGATCGTGGAAGGCCTGGAAGTCCGCGAGTGCGACCGTGTCGAGATGGCTGAGTGACTTCTCCAGCAGCAAGCCGTACTCCGGCGCCCGCATCAAGGCGCGCTGGGCATTGTTACGCACGATCGTCTCATCGTGGATCGTTTTCATCAGCTCGAAGTATGGACCCTCGGGAAACGGCTCGGAGACGTAGAGAATGCCGCCGTGCTTGAGCACGCGCGCCGCCTCGTGCAGGGCTTGCTGCATAACGGAGCCATCGACGTGGTGTAACGAGTTAAAGTAGATGACGATATCGGCGAACCGGTTCGGAAACGGCAGCTCCTCGGCGGAGCCTTGAATGTAGTCCTCGTCGGCGACCGCCTTTGCCGTACGGGCAAGCGCGAGCTGCCGCGGGCTGACCTCGACGCCGTGGACGTGCGCGCCGCGGCGGGTCATCTGCCGCGTCAGCCAGCCGTTGCCGCAGCCGACATCGATGACGGTGGCGCTCTCAAGGTGCAGAAACTCCTCGATCACCTCCAAGCTCGCCCGCTTTTCCATTTCTTTGCCCACGTTGATCACTCGCTGGTCATCACTGTTCGGATTGGCTTAAAAAGCACCCGTAAGCCGATTTCGGGCCTTTGTAACGCATCTCAATCATGACGGAAACCTACGACGAAATCCGCGCTTCGGTACGCGCCCTGTGTTCCCGCTTCCCCGACCCGTACTGGCGCCAACTCGACTTAGAACGCGCCTACCCGGACGCGTTCGTGCGTGCGCTGACCGAGGCCGGCTTTCTTGCCGCCCTGATCCCGCCTGAATACGGGGGCAGCGGCCTTGGCCTCGGCGCCGCTTGCGCGATCCTCGAAGAGGTGCAGCGTTCGGGCGGCAACGCCGCCGCCTGTCATGCCCAAATGTACACGATGGGGACGCTTCTGCGCTACGGCAATGCCGAGCAGAAGGCGACCTTCCTGCCAGCGATCGCATCGGGAGCGCTGCGACTGCAGGCGTTTGGGGTGACGGAACCCACCAGCGGCACCGACACCAGCCGCATCCGCACCACCGCCGTGGCCGATGGCAACAGTTACGTCATCAACGGCCAGAAGGTCTGGACGTCGCGGGCCGCGTATTCCGACCTGATGCTGCTCTTGGCCCGCACAACGCCGCGCGAGCAGGCGGCGCGTCCACACGACGGCATGTCGGTGTTTCTCGTCGACCTGCGGACCTGCCGCGACGGCGGGCTGACGATTCGGCCGATCCGGGCGATGCTCAACCACCATGCGACCGAGGTCTTTTTCGACAACCTGCGGATCCCGAAAAGCAGCCTGATCGGCGAGGAGGGAAAGGGGTTTCGCTACATCCTCGACGGCATGAATGCGGAACGAATCCTGATCGCGGCCGAATGCATCGGCGATGCCCGCTGGTTCATCGACCGCGCGTCCGCTTATGCCAAGGAACGCCAGGTGTTCGGCCGGCCGATCGGCCAGAATCAGGGCATCCAGTTCCCGATCGCCCGCGCCTATGCCGCCACCGAGGCGGCCGCCCTGATGGTCCAGCGTGCCGCCAGCCTGTTCGACACCGGTGCCGCCTGCGGGACCGAGGCCAACATGGCAAAGCTGTTGGCGGCGGATGCCTCCTGGGCAGCGGCCGACATGTGCCTGCAGACGCACGGCGGCTTCGGATTCGCGGTCGAGTACGACGTCGAGCGCAAATTCCGCGAAACCCGGCTTTATCAGGTGGCGCCCGTGTCAACCAACCTGATCCTTGCGTATCTCGCCGAGCATGTCCTCGGCCTGCCGCGCTCGTATTGATGGCTGGCCGCACACGGCCGGCAGCGCCGGTTGATGCGGTTATCGTGCTGGGCGCCGCTCTCGCCGGCCCCGGCGTCCCCGGCCCGGCGCTGATCCGCAGGCTCCACCACGGGCTCGCTGTGTTCCGCCGCTGCGAAGCCCGACATCTGGTGCTGTCCGGCGGGGTCGTCCAGTCAACCCCGGCCGAGGCCGTCGTCATGCGGACGCTGGCGCGCGCCGATGGTATCGCCGATGCGTGCATCATCGTCGAGGACCAGTCGCGCAACACCTTCGAGAACGGCGTCTATTGTGGCCGCCTGATGCGAGAGAACGGCTGGCGGAATGTGCTGATCGTCACCGACGGCTTTCACCTGCCGCGCGCCTTGCTGGTGTTTCGCTGTCTCGGCCTGCGCGTTCGCGGCGAAGGCGTACCGCGGCCGGCAACCATGCCGCGCTCGCGCTGGACCCGCCATTACGCGATCGAGATGCTGCGCCTGATGCGCAGCGCCTACCTGTTCAGCCGCGGCACCCACAAACCCGTCCTCAAGGCGGTTTGGAAAAACTGACGGCAGCCGCCAGCCTCTCCGTCGCAGCCGCCAGTTTCTTGCGGACGCACAGCAACCTTAAGACGACTACCAATCGACACTGCGTCCCGAAAAGGGTTGTTCGTCTGTGAGGCACGGCATCGCCCTGCCATCAGCAATCGGGCGTGACTATTTTATCTGTTGTTTAATAGTATGTTATGAGATTGGGATACATCTGCCGGCCGACATGACAAATTCGCAGGCCAGAGTCACGAAAATCTCATTTGCCTTTCACGTTGCGAACCATTATCTTTCCGTTTGTGCGGTGCAGCACGGTCATTCACGTGACGTCGGTGGTGGCCGCACTTCTTGGACGTTTCCTCCCAAAACTCGGGCCGCGCCATGCGGCCCTTTTTTTTGGTTCTTGACAGGAAACCGGAGCGGCGCCGGTCTGGGCCGGCCCGCTGAAAACTAGCGTGTCCGGATTGCGGCCGGCCTGTTGAAAACGAGTGCAGCGACCCAAGCGGGCGATTCACGCCCGAGCAAGGTTGTCGCTGCACAACAGTTTGAATCGCGTGCAGTTTCGGCACAAACAGGATGTAGGCTCTGTTTGTGCCAGTGCACTCGCGCGGCCGGATGCGGCCGGCCCGCTGAAAACTAGCGTGTCCGGATTGCGGCCGGCCCGCGTACGACCAGCAGCTGGGTCAGCTGCGTCATCTGCTCGCGGATGCGGGCGAGACCCGCATGCGGCGTGATGGTCTCTTCATCCATGTAGAGCGCGCGGTTGATCTCGATCTGCAGCGTGTGCCTGCCTTCGGCCGGCCGGCCGTAATGGCTCGTGATATAGCCGCCGGCATAGGGGACGTTGCGGCGCACCGAATAGCCAAGAGCGGTGAGGAAGCCCTCGACGAGCTGCGTGAGCACCGGGGCACACGACGTGCCGAAGCGATCGCCAAGCACGAAGTCTGCTCGGCGCAGGCCGGCATCGGCGTCGCAGATCCCGGCAACGGACGGCATCGAATGGCAGTCGATCAGCAGGTAGCAGCCGTATCGGGCATGGGCCTGCCGCAGAAGGACGTCGAGCGCGGAGTGGAACGGGAAATAGTTCTGCTCCAAGCGCTGGACGATCAGCGGAAAGTCGAGCTTGCTGGCGTAAATGGCATCCCCGCTCGCCACCACCCGCGGGACCGTCCCGAGGCCGGCGCGGACGCGCAGCGAGGTCGTGTTGACGTAGGCAGGCAGCGGCTGCACGAACATCGTCGGGTCGAGTTCGTAGGCCTCCCGATTGGGATCGACATAGACGCGCGGGAAATGGGCCTTGAGAAAGCTGGCGCCAGAGCGCGGGACGGCAGCAAAAATCTCATCGACGAAGGCATCCTCCGAGCGCCGCAGCGTCATGAGGTCGAGCTGCACCGAATCGATAAACTCGGGTAGGTATTTCCTGCCGCTGTGCGCCGATGAGAAAACTAAAGGCGAGGCCGTATCAGAAAACGCTTCAATAGGTGGCGACCCAGCGGGGTCACTGACAGGAGAAACGGAGGCCAATTATTCTATCTTCACGCCAATCGTGTTGCCACATGCCGTTCATGCTGCCGCCTCAATTCCGACTTGGCAACCAACGCCCGTCCGCGCGGTTGGCGGCGCCAGCAAGATCGTTCAACTCATGGACCGTTCGGCCGCCGCGTGCAAGGGGCTAATTGCCAAGGCGGATCCGTGTGCTAATATCCGCGGCCAAGGGCGGGCGCGTAGCTCAGCGGGAGAGCACTACGTTGACATCGTAGGGGTCACAGGTTCGATCCCTGTCGCGCCCACCACCCTTTGGCCGATGAGCGCCGGTCCCGCCGGTGGTTTTCTGTTCCGCCCGGCCGCTCCTTAACGTGATGTTAACGGCACTCGGTCTCAATAGCGTGGCCGGTGCCGGCCGCAGAGGACCCCCTCCCCCGCGGACGGCGGCGGTTTGAACCGCCCGCAAGGGGACCCGTCATGGCCTATGAACAAACGATCCTGCCGGAGCCGTTCAGCCCGCGGACCGGTGAGGCAGCATCAACGCCGGCTGCGGCGGCTGATGCGAGGCTCGGCATCTACCGTGCCGGCATGCTCTATATCGCGGCCGACCTGGAGCGCGTTGCCCGATTCGCGCCTCCCGCCCAGGCGAGCCAGGTGCTGGCGCTCAGTCGCCTCGTCGCGACGCTCGGCCACAACCAGGAGACACTCTCCGCCGACGCCGACTAGAACCGCCGAAAACGGGCCGCCGGGCGCGGCCGCGTCGTCCGCATTCGCGCCCATGGCGGACCGGCCGCCGTCGGCTATACTGCCGCCGCATCCGCCTGCGCCCGGCTCCTCGGGAAGGCACAAGCTCGATCGGTGTGCATTCCCATGAACCACGCCCTTCGCGTCGCCATCGTTGCATCGGCGCACGACGAAGCCCAAGCCGCTGCCGTGCGGATGAAGGCCGCCTACCCCACCGTAGCGCCCGAAGAGGCCGAGGTGATCGTCGCCCTGGGCGGCGACGGCTTCATGCTGGAAACGTTGCACCGCCACATGCAGCGTCATGTCCCCATTTTCGGCATGAACCGGGGCTCTGTCGGCTTCCTCATGAACACGTTCGAAGAGGCCGGCTTGATGGAACGGCTGCAGCGCGCCGAAGCCATTAAACTCAACCCGTTGCTGATGAGCGCGCACGATCGCGCCGGCCAAGTGCATCAGGCACACGCCATCAACGAGGTCTCGCTCCTGCGTGAAACCCGCTACGCCGCGAAGCTGCGCCTCGCAATCGACGGCATCGTCCGCATGCAGGAGATGATCTGCGACGGCGTTCTGGTCGCGACACCGGCCGGCAGCACCGCCTACAACTTCTCCGTCAACGGCCCGATCCTGCCTTTGAACGCCCGCGTTCTGGCGCTGACCCCAATCAGCGTCTTTCGGCCACGTCATTGGCGGGGCGCGATCCTGCCGCATGATGTCCAGGTCCGGGTCGAGGTGCTGTTCCCGGAAACGCGGCCGGTGAGCGCGGTTGCCGACTATACCGAGGTGCGCTCCGTCGTCCGGGTCGAGATCCGCGAGGACCGGGCGGTCGCGCTGACGCTGCTGTTTGATCCGGAGCACAACCTTGAGGAACGGATCGTCAAGGAGCAGTTCCTGCTTTGACGGCGCGCAGGGCAGCCGAACCGTCGCTCAGCGGCTGTCGGCGCCGACGGCCGCACTGACGGAAGCGAAGCCGTCGCGTTCGAGGAGATCCTTGAGCGCCCGCAGGCAGCGCGGAATCAGCGCCGGCCCCTGGTAGACCAGCGCGGTGTAGAGCTGCACCAGCGAGGCGCCGGCGCGGATCTTGGCGTAGGCGTCGGCCCCGGACGCGACGCCGCCGACGCCGATCAAGGGGATCGTACCCCCGGTTGAACGGTAGAGCGCCGCCAGGACGGCGGTCGAGCGATCGAACAGCGGCCGCCCGCTCAACCCCCCGGCCTCATCGCGATAGCGCGGGTCAAGATCCTGGGGCCGCTCGATGGTGGTGTTGGTGGCGATGATGCCGTCGACGCCGACCTCAAGCGCCACGGCTGCGATCTCGGCGAGCGCGTCGGCATCCAGGTCCGGCGCGATCTTGATCAGGAGCGGCGTCATCAAGAGCGGCGTCCGGGCCGCCGCCTCGCTGCGCGCCTCCTGCACGACCTGCCACAGCCGCCGCATCTGCTCGCCCGCCTGTAAGGCACGCAAGCCCGGCGTATTCGGCGAGGATACGTTGATGACCAGGTAATCGACGCGGCCGGCGAGCGTCCGCACCCCTTGCGCGCAGTCGGCGAGCGGATCCGGGCTGTCGCGATTGGGCCCGACGTTGGCACCGATCGGGCAGCCGCCGCGCTGCAAGGCGCTCAGGCGGGCGGCGACGACGGCCAGGCCGTCATTGTTGAAGCCTAAGCGATTGATCAGCGCCTCTTGCTGCTCCAGGCGGAACACCCGCGGCCGCGGGTTGCCGGCTTGCGGCTTAGGCGTGATGGTGCCGGTCTCGACGAAGCCAAGGCCTAAGCGCCTGAGGCCGGCCACGGCTTGCGCGTTCTTATCGAAGCCCGCCGCCACGCCAAGCGGGTTGGCAAAATCGAGGCCCCATACCTGCGAGCGCAGCGATGGTGCGTCAACCGGGCATGCGGGCGGCACGAGCCCGAGCCGGAGTGCTGCGATGGCGAGCCCGTGCGCGCGCTCAGGCTCAACCTGCCGCAGGACCGGCCACACGAACGGATAGAAATCGATCACACGCCTCTCCGCGCCCAGGTCAGCGGGGCATTGCCGCCAGGATAGCCCACCGCACTCGACGATTGTACCCTGGCGTGGAAAACCTTTAGGGTGCACCCAAGCCGCTGGATGGGATACCCCTTTTGTCGGACGATGCTGCCGTTCTGTTCGCCAACGATGCCTTCTATACGGCGATTGCCGGGCGCGATTTCGCGGCCATGGAGCGGCTGTGGTCGGAACGGCCGGCGGTATCCTGCATCCATCCCGGCTGGCCGCCGATCGCCGGCCGCCAGGATGTCATGGAGAGTTGGCACGCCATCCTGACCGGCCAGCACGCGCCCGAGATCGTGTGGCGGAATGCGCGCGCCTACCTTCTGGGCGAGACGGCTTACGTCATTTGCTACGAGATCCTCAAAGGCACGACACTGGTCGCGACCAACGTGTTCGTGCGCGAAGCGGGCCAGTGGCGGATGGCGCATCACCAGGCCGGGGCCGCGCCGCCGGTCTCGCTCGCGGACGACACGCCGGCCCGCTTGCAGTAGCCGCGCAGAGTCCTTTTCGGCGCGCCTGTCAACACGGGTGACGGGTAACTGCTCACGGGGTTGGCATTTTCCAGCATTTTTCGCTTGCGCGGGCGGTGCGAATCTGACTCAACGTATGCGTGACTCCGCCATTTCGATACCGCCTGAGCGAGCGAGAGAAGGACGCCCTGCTGACCGAGCAGGCGGCGCTGATCGATCGGCTGCTGGCGCGCGTTCAGGCCCTCGGCGCCCGGGTGGCGGAACTCGAGGCGCTGCTGGCGAAGCCGAAGAAGACGTCCAGGAACAGCCATACGCCGCCGTCGCAGGACCAGAAACCCGGGGGTGGTGCAGGAAAGAGCGAGGCGAAGGCGCGCAAACCGCGGCCGTCGCGGCCCGGTGTCACCCGCCGGCTGAGCGATGCGCCCGACGAGACGGTCCAGCGCTTCGCCGCAACCTGTCCGCACTGCGCGGCCGACGTCTCGGGCGCGAGACAATACCGGCGGCGCTGCTACGAGCACATCGACATCCCGCCGATCCGCCCGCAGGTCACCCGGATCGAGCTTTATGGCGGACGCTGCCGCTGCGGCAAGCGCTATTGCGCCGCGCCGCCCGAGGGCATGGCGCCGGGAACGCCATTCGGCACCCGGGTGCGGACGCTGCTGCTCTACTGGCACCACAGCCACCACGTCGGCTTCGCGCGCCTCGCGCAGATGATGGCCGAGCTGTTCGGGCTGAAAATCTCCGAAGGGGCGATCGCCAACGCCTTTCGTGGCGCCGAAGCGTCGATGGCCGCCGAATGCGCGGCGATCAAGGAAACGCTCACGGCTGCGCTGGTGATCGCGTCTGATGAGACCACCACCCGCATCAACGGTGCCACCCACTGGCAGTGGGTGTTCGTCTCGACCAAGGCGGTGCTGCACCAGATCGCGCCCTCGCGGGGAAAAGCTGTCGCCCAGGACGTGCTGGGCGGTCATCGGCCCGGCGTCTGGGTCTCCGACCGCTACGCCGGCCAACAAGACCTGGCCGAGACGCATCAGGTCTGCCTCGCCCATGTGCTGCGCGACGTCCAATACGCCATCGACTGCGGCGATACGGTGTTCGCGCCCCGGCTGCGCGAAGTGTTGCGCTGGGCGATCCGGATCGGCCGCCGCCGAGAAACGCTCAAGGACACCACCCTGCGCCATTACCATGCCTGCGCCGAACGCCGTCTCGACGCGCTCGTCACCCTCCCGCCGGCGCACCCGGCCGGCCGCGACCTGCAAACCGCGGTCAAGGCGTGGCGGGGCAAGTTCTTCGTCTTCCTGCAAGACCGCGAGGTGCCGTCCACCAATAACGTCTCCGAGCGGGAAATCCGCTCCTCCGTAATCTTCCGCAAGGTCACCGGCGGCTTCCGCTCCGAATGGGGCGCGCGCATCCATGCCGGCTACCGCTCCATCACCGGCACCGCCAAGCTCCACGGCAAAACCGCGCTCGAAGCCATCGGCCAACTCCTCATTGCAGCGCCCGAGCCCGCTCCGGCCACCTGAAAAAGCCAGGGCGGTGAGCAATTACGGTGACGGCTCACGCGCTCCTGCCGGGGAGCGGTCGGATGCGGCGATGGCGGCTTGGGGAGCACGGACGCCGCATCGAAAAATGGCGCTATCCGGCTCGGGCCAGAACGTGGCCCGTTAATGTTTCAACAACTTAGCCATCTTAAGCTGCCGGCGCTAGTGCACCGTCATAAACACAACATGCACCCTGTTTCAACCATAGGTGTACGCTACTCAAGGTCTTGTGTGGCGATAAGCGTGTTCGGGCGCAAGTCGCCCGACGTGGTCGCCGTACAAATGGATCTGCCTGCTTCACGCGCAGCAAGAAAATACTTTTGGCGTCAGGAAACGAATCATGAAAATTCTAAATAAACTATCGATTACACGAAAGATATCGCTCGCTTTCGTTATCTCCAGCTTCCCGCTTTTTCTTCTCCTTTACCTATTGATCAGCGAGAAATTGATCGCCATCGACTTCGCGCGCAACGAAATCCGCGGCACCGAAGTCATCCGCCATGCCCAGGAGACGATGCTCGCGGTGGCCCGGCTGCGGCTTGAAAGCGAACCTTCCGCTACACTCGCAACCATTGCTGCCTCGACGAACGAACTCGCCGCCAGCGTGGACGGCGGCAACGCAGATCTCCTCGACGCCGATCTGGCACAAGATTCTCTCAGCAAACTCCGCAATCTTGGGCGAGCGGCTGCGCCGGCGGCAGTCGATCAGGCCGTCGCGGCGATGGTAACGCTCATCGCCGATGTCGCCGACCGCTCCAACCTTACCCTCGATCCCGACCTCGACAGCTACTACACGATGGACGCGGTCACCGTCACGATCCCAACGATCGTCGACAAGGCGACGCAGCTGGCGGCGATGATGGAAACCGGAAGCGCCAGCGCCGGCCCGCGTTCGGCCAGTGATCTGGCGGCGGTGATGATGACGGTCGGAGGTCTTCGCGACGGCATCAACCGCCTGATCATCGATCGCGACAAGGCCATTGCAGGCAATCCGGATGGCTCCCTTCGCAGCGCCACTGCGACCAGCTATGAGGCGGCGCTTAAGGCTACGGCCGAGCTTGCCGCCCTCGTTGATCAAGCGATCAACCAAAACGAGAGCGCGAGCGCCAACAGCACGCGCACGGAGCAACAGGCCAGCAACGTTGTTGACCGCACCGCGACCCTGTGGAGAACGGCGAACGGTCAGCTGATCCAGCTCCTTGAGCGGCGGATCGACGGCTTCCAAGCCGGCATGCGCAACGCACTTGGCATGACGGCGGTCCTCATTGCGCTGACCGCAGGCGTGCTGCTGGTCATCATGCGCTCGATCTCCCGTCCGATCGCCCTGCTGACCGGGCAGATGGGCCAGCTGGCCCACAATGACCTCACTGTCGAAATCGTCGGCGCCGCGCGCCGCGACGAAATCGGGGCGATGGCGCGTGCGGTCCAGGTGTTCAAGGACAACGCGCTCGACCGCGCGCGGCTTGAGGAGGCGCAGGTAGCCGAGCGCCAAGCCAAGGAGCGGCGGCAGAGGGCGGTCGACGCGCTGATCCGGGGCTTCAGCGAAAGCATGGCCGGCAGTCTCGGCGCTGTAAGCGAACACTCGCAGCAGATGCTGAGCACGGCGGGCAAGGTGTCGCAGGCGGCGGCGAACGCCAGGCGCGAGGTCGGCGAGACCAACCGGGCGGCAGCGGCGAGCACAGCTGCGGTCGGCGCGGTGGCGGCGGCGACAGAGGAGCTGTCGACATCGATCGACCAGATTGGCACCCAGGTGGTGCGCAGTGCCGACGAGGCCGGTGAGGCAGCGCGCGACGCGGCGTTGTCGCGCTCGCGGGTGGCGGCGCTGGTCGAGAACTCCCAGCGCATCGGCCAGATCGTCGGCCTGATCACGGACATCGCCGCCAAGACCAACCTTCTGGCGTTGAACGCGACAATCGAAGCGGCGCGTGCCGGCGAGGCGGGCCGCGGCTTCGCGGTGGTGGCAGGCGAGGTGAAGACGCTCGCCAATCAGACCGCCAAGGCCACCGAAGAGATCGTCCACCAGGTCTCCGAAATCCAGGGAGCAACCCGCGATACCGCCACCGTCATCGAAGGCGTGGCCAGCCGCATCGACGCGATCACCAGGATTGCGGAAGCTGTCGCCGCCGGCGTCCATCAGCAAGGCGCGGCGACGCGCGAGATCGCCGAGCGCGCGCAGGAGGTCGCCGCCAGCACCGCGCAGGTGACCGGCAGCATCGCCGAGGTCGAGAACGCCGCTGCCGTCTCCGACGGCGCATCGGCCGAGGTGACCGAAGCCGCCACCGCCTTGAGCCAGGAGGCGGCGGACCTGCGGCGCGAGATCGAACATTTCCTTACCGCGGTGCGTAGTGCGGAGGACCAGCGCCGCTTCGAGCGGATCAAGGTCGACCTGGCCGTCACCGTCCACATCGGCGGCGCCGCGGTGAGCGATCGCCTGCGTAACATTTCGGCTGGCGGTGCCCTCCTGGCCCAGCGTCACCCGCTCGCCCCGGGCGCCGCCCTTGGCCTCGACATCGCCGGCTTCGGCGCCCCGATCCGGGCCAAGGTCGCCGGCACCAGCGCGTACGGCACGCATGTCCAGTTCCCGCTGGAGCCGGCGCATATCCAGCGCGTCGAGGCCTTCATACGCCCCTTGCGCGCCGCCGCCGCTTGAGCGCCGGCCGCAGCATGGTCAAGCGCGTTCGCGGGCGGTATCGTGCCGCAGAGCGCGTCAAACGGAGAGTGCCGGGTGAAATACATCATCGTCCGCACGCCCAACGGCGAGGCCCCGGTGGTCTTTCCGCGCGCCTTCCTCCACCGCTACGTGGCCAGCCTGTTCGCACCAATGGAGGTGACCGCGGCGGGCTTCGTTGCGATGGCCGAAGGCCGTCTCCGCTGCTATGGCAAGAGCGCTGGTCTCCGGCTGCCGTCCCGGCCGGAGATCGACTCGGCCCTCGTCAATGCCGGTCTCGACGGCGCCCCAACCTCCCCCTGGACCGAACCGCCCGCCGACCCCCCTGCCGAACCTTAATGGTTGCAAGGCGAACTGGCCCGAGCGATCGCGTGCGAGGTGATTTTCTGGAACACGCTTGACCCGTCGATCATCGAGGGCAGCTGCGAGACCCGCCTCGACGCCTACCGAAACGTGCGTGACAAGCTGTTCGCCCGTATCCGCGCGCAGTTCAGCCCGGCGATGATGACGGGGCTGTGAGCGGGCGCGGCCTGGATCGTTGCGCGGTTACGTCCCGTCTCCCCCCGCCGTTATGGGCGCCCTCCCCTTCTCGTCGTACGCAGACGCATGCAGGCGCCAGGCCTCGCCTGGAAACCGCGCGACGCGGGCTCGGCGTGCGGTCGCCCAGGCCGCACCCGGGCTAAGGCTTACCGCTTGCTTTGCGCATCGTTGCCCGCGGCTTCGTCCGCTATACTGTTGAGAGCATTATCCGCGTGAGGTTAAGCGCGCGATGGCCGAGGCGGCAACGATGACCACGACGCGAGACGAGATTCTCAAGCGTTTGCGCGCCGACAAGGCGAGGCTGGATGCGTTCGGCATCCGCTCAGTGGCGGTGTTCGGATCGTGCGCGCGCGGCGAGGCACGCACCGACAGTGATGTCGACGTTCTCGTCCACTACCGCGCCGACGTCCGTCCCGACCTGTTCGATTTCATCGACCTGCAGGATCATCTGCAAGGCCTGCTCGGCCGGCCGGTCGATCTGGTGACGCTGGCGGCCCTGTCCGATCCGCTGCGCACACGCATTCTCGCCGAGGCCATCTTTGCCTGAGCGCGATTGGAACTTGCGCATCCGGCACATCGCGGTCGCCATCGACAAGATCGAACGCTACACGGCGACAATGACGTTCGCGGACTTCCAGGCGGACGAGCGCACGGTTGACGCTGTTCTCCGCAACTTCGAGATCATCGGCGAAGCGGCGCGCGCTCTGCCGGCGGGCTACCCGTCTCTTCGCCTACCATCGCAACCTTCTGTGTCCGCCCCTTCGGACAGCCAGCCCTTGCGCTTCAGCACATCCCAGGCAATGCCGATCTGCGCCGGCGTGAACATCTGCTTGCGCCGGTTCCAGGCATGCGTTGCGGCGATCGTTTGATCGAGTGTCGCCGCGCGCTCGCGCGTCGCCACCCAGTGCACGGTCGCCAGCAGTTCCATGCCGAACGAGGTCTCGAAGCCCTCAACCAGATCGACGACGCGATCAAACCGCTTGGCCGTCGCCGGATAACTATCCAGGAACGTCTGCGCCGCCGTGAGGGCCTCCGGTACCAGCTCGATTTGCTTGTCGGGCGCATCCCCCGCATCGGCATAGCCCTGGATGAAGTGCCCTTCGATCTCGCTCAAGACATGCCGCAGATTCTCGGCGTAGGGACCGTAGACGGCCTTGGTGAAGCGCAGCCGCAGCGGCTCGCCCTCTTCCTGCATGAAGTACATGAGCTTGTGGATTTCGAGCAGGGAGACGAACGGGTCCATCAGCGCCGCCAGATACCGGTTCATCAGCCCGAGCAGCGCGGCGCGGCCAACCGTCATCCTCGGAGCGACATCCGCCTTCGCCATCTCGGCCGGCATCGGCGCACCGGCCGGCTCATAGAGCAACACCTCGACTTCAGGCAGTTCGCCAAACGCCCGTTCGATCCGCGGCCGCACGTCTGACCAGTCGAGGCCGCCGAGACCACACCCCAGCGGCGGGATGGCAATGGAACGGATGCCGAGCCGCCGCACTTCGTCGACGAGGGCGACGAGACCCGCGTCAATGTCCGTCAGGCGGCTCTTGCCCTTCCAGTGGTCTTTGGTCGGGAAATTGATGATGTACCGCGGGTTGGTCAGCTGGCCGGCTTCAAAAACGAACATCCGACCCGGCCGCAGCTCTTTGCGCTCGCAGACCGCCTTGTAGGCGGCGTAGTTCTCGGGGAACGCCTTGCGGAACTGCAGGGCCACGCCACGGCCCATCACGCCGACGCAGTTGACGGTGTTGACTAGCGCTTCGGCGTCTGCCGCCAGGATGTCGCCTCGTGTCCGCTCGATCATGATCGGCCCCTCCCGTCAATAGTACCAATTTGTCTTGACTGTGACAGGGGGAACGTGCGCTGCGTTGGCAAGAACTTCAGTGACCTGGGCCTTCGCCGCAGCGTCGATAACGCCGACGTGCTCGACGAGGCACCACGGCAAGCGCTCGTGAAGGAGGAATTCGGCCTGCTTGCCTTCCTTGATCGGCGGGTCGCGGAAATCCGTGGCGTGAACAGCCTTCCAGTCGATCCGGTCCAGCCGACCGAGCGTGTTGAAGAACTCCGCGTAAGCGGCACCGGCGTTGCTCGTGCTGAACGCCCAACGCTGGCCGTTGACCTCTGCCCAGCTGACGACGGCTAGGAGGTCGGCTTGCAGATGAACGATGGGCCGCTGGCCGGCGGTATACGTGATTCCGGGATGGTTGCCGCGATGCAGGATGTAGAGCATCACCGACCGGGGGCAGAAATAAAACGGCACGAAATCACCGACCATGGTTTCGGGATGGCAGCGCACCGGCAGGCCGAGGCGGCGCTGCTTGATCGCCGTCATTCCAATATTCGTTTGGTTCTTGGTCTCGGCGATGCGCAGCGCGTCCGAGCAAAGCGCACCATCGGCGATGATCGAGGCAAGGTTGTCCACGTGCGTGATGTGGTAGATCTTTGGGTGGGCCGGCGGTGGGCTCACGGTTTAGCCTCTTGCAGCGGTGTCGCGGCCTGTGCCGGCCGGCACGCCGCCCTTACTCCCCGCGCAGGAGGCGGGCGGCGTCGAGCGCGGCGTAGGTCAAGACACCGTCGGCGCCGGCGCGCTTGAACGACAACAGCATTTCCAAGAGAGCGCGCTCGTAATCGAGCCAGCCGTTGAGGCAGGCCGCCTTCAGCATCGCATACTCGCCGCTCACCTGGTAGGCGAAGGTCGGCATGCCGAACGCCTCCTTCACCCGGCGCACGACGTCGAGATACGGCAGGCCGGGCTTGACCATCACCATGTCGGCGCCCTCCGCGATGTCGAGCGCCACCTCCCGCAAGGCCTCAAGGCCGTTGGCGGGATCCATCTGGTAGCTCTTCTTGTCGCCGACCAGGCAGCCGCCGGAACCGACGGCATCGCGGAACGGGCCGTAGAAGGCAGAGGCGTATTTCGCCGCGTAGGACATGATGAGCACGCGCTCGAAGCCTTCGGCATCAAGCGCATCGCGGATGGCACCGATGCGGCCGTCCATCATGTCCGAGGGCGCGATGATGTCGCAGCCCGCGCGCGCCTGCACGATCGCCTGTTGACAGAGGATGGCCACCGTCGCGTCGTTGGCAACCTCACCCTCGCAGACGATGCCGTCGTGGCCCAGGCTGTTGAAAGGGTCGAGCGCCGCATCACAGATGACGCCCATCGCCGGAAATGCGGCCTTGATCGCGCGGACCGCACGGCAGACGAGATTGTCCGGATTGATGGCTTCGCGCGCATCCGGTGTTTTCAGCGCCGCCTCGACGAAGGGAAAGACGGCGACCGCCGGAACGCCGAGCCCTGCGGCCTCGCCGACCGCCTGAACCAGGAGATCGCACGAGAGCCGCTCGACGCCTGGCATGGAGAGCACCGACTCACGGCGGTTTTCCCCCTCGACGATGAACACCGGCCAGATGAGGTCATCGACGCAGAGACTGGACTCGGCAACCAGGCGGCGGATCCACGGACTTTGCCGGTTCCGGCGCATGCGGATGCGCGGGTAGCCGCCAAGGGCTGCCGGAACCTGCGGGCGCGCGATTGTCATCACGCCTGCTCAAGCGCCTGTGAGAGATCGGCCAGGATGTCGTCGCTGTGCTCGATGCCGATCGAGAGGCGGACGTAGCCCTCCGAGACGCCGGTCGCGAGGCGGTCCTCCTCCGAGAGCTGCGAATGGGTGGTCGTTGCCGGGTGGATCGCGAGTGTCCGGGCATCGCCGATGTTGGCGACGTGATAGACCATTTGGAGCGCATCGATGAACCGGCGCCCGGCCTCCCGGCCGCCCTTCAGCTCGAAGCCAACCAACGCGCCGTAGCCGCCGCTCAAATACTGATCGGCCCGCTTTCGCGCCTCGCCCGCCTGCAGACCCGGGTAGATCACGGCCGCGACCTTGGGATGGGCGGACAGGAAGGCCGCGACTTGGGCCGCGTTCTCGCAGTGCGCGCGCATGCGCAGCGCCAAGGTCTCCAGGCCCTGGATGAACATGAAGGCGTTAAACGGGCTCATCGAAGCGCCGATGTCGCGCAGCAGGATGACCCGTGCGCGCAGGATGTAGGCGATGGGACCCAACGGCTTCACCGCTTCCGTCCAGACGGCGCCGTGATAGCTGGGGTCCGGCTGGGTCAAGAGCGGGAAGCGTTCGGCATGCGCTTCCCAGTCGAAGTTGCCGCCGTCGATGATCAGGCCGCCAATCGAGGTGCCGTGGCCGCCGATGTACTTGGTCGTCGAGTACATGACGACGGCAGCACCATGGTCGAGCGGCCGGCAGATGAGCGGTGCGGCCGTGTTATCGACGATCAGCGGCACGCCCAGGGAGCGGCCGATCTCGGCGACCTCGCGGATCGGGAAGACCTGAAGCTTCGGGTTGGGCAGCGTTTCCGCGTAGTAGCAGCGGGTGCGCGCATCGGTGGCGCGCGCGAACGCTTGCGGATCAGCCGGATCGACGAAGCGGACCTCGACCCCCATGCTTTTCAGCGTGTTGGCAAACAGGTTCCAGGTGCCGCCGTAGAGGTCCGTGGAGCTGACGAAATTGTCGCCGCTCTGGCACAGATTCATGACCGCGAAGGTGGATGCCGCCTGGCCCGAGCCGACCGCAAGGCCGGCAGCACCGCCCTCGATCGCGGCAAAGCGCCGCTCAAGAACGTCGCAGGTGGGGTTCATGATGCGGCTGTAGATGTTGCCGAGCTCCTTCAGCGCGAACAGGTTTTCGGCGTGCTGGGTACCGCGGAACTGGTACGACGTCGTCTGATAGATCGGGACCGCAACGGCGCCCGTTGCCTCGTCCTGGCGATAGGCAGCGTGCAGGACCATGGTTTCCGGATGCATCCGACGTGTTGTCACCCCTTCCCTCCATTCATTCTGCGTGGCGAGACGCAACGCTCGCGGGGGCGGAGGATACAAGTTTTTGCCTCGCCGACCATCCCTTTTGCCGCAGCGTGACGCCGGTTCACCAAGCGTTCATGGCATTGTGCTTGCATCGTTTCGCGACATGCGGCAAGCACGATTCGAGGACACACCCGTTGGCAACGCGAGGCGAGGACAAGGGCACCGTTGCGCTCGGCGATGCCTTGTTCGAATTGCGCCGCATCGGTCCCTCGGTGCGGGTGGCGGCGATCGACCCCAGGACCAACACCGAGGTGGTGGTGGTTGGTGCGGCAGCGGCCGGCGATGCCGCGCTCATGCGTCTCGCGCTGCGCAAGCTCAACACCGTGCTGGCAGGCCGCAGCGGCGGTTAGGGGCACGACCGCCAGCCCCGGCAGGGCTGTTTTTTGTTGACACGGCAGGCGGTAACGACAACACGATTGGCACCGCAAGGACCACTGCAGGCAGCAAACGCGAAACGGCGGGACAGGTGGCGTTGACGACAGAAGGCTGCAAGGGACGGCAGGAGCGGCGTGACGGACCGGCGACGCCGCTGCGGCGCGACTGAGACGAAATAGCGGGGCCGCGTGGAGTATTTCCTTCAACAACTGATCAACGGCCTCACGCTGGGCGCCATCTATGGGCTGATCGCGATCGGCTACACGATGGTCTACGGCATCATCGGCATGATCAACTTCGCCCACGGCGAAGTGTACATGATCGGCGCCTTCATCTCGCTGATCACCTTTCTTGTCCTCGGCATGCTCGGGGTGGGCTGGCTGCCGCTGGCGCTCCTGATCGTTCTCGCCTCGGCAATGTTTTTCACCGCCGTCTACGGCTGGGTGCTGGAGCGCGTGGCCTACCGCCCGTTGCGGCAGTCGCCGCGGCTGGCGGCGCTGATTTCTGCCATCGGCATGTCGATCTTCCTGCAGAACTACGTCCAGGTTGCGCAAGGAGCGCGCGTCAAGCCGCTGCCACCGCTGATCGGCGGCGGGATCAACCTGATGGAGCGGGAAGGCTTCGTCGTCCAGCTCAGCTACCTGCAGATCATCATCATCGTGCTGACGATCGCGCTGATGGTGACATTCTCGCTCCTGATCAACCACACCCGCCTCGGGCGGGCGCAGCGGGCCTGCCAGGAGGACCTGAAGATGGCCGCGCTGGTCGGCATCAACGTCGACCGGACCATCTCGACGACGTTCGTGATTGGCGCCGCGCTGGCGGCGGTCGCGGGGATGATGGTGACCCTTTACTATGGGGTGATCGACTTCTTCATCGGCTTTCTCGCCGGCATCAAGGCGTTTACCGCCGCCGTTCTGGGGGGCATCGGCTCATTGCCGGGAGCGATGCTGGGCGGTGTCCTGATCGGGCTCATCGAGGTCTTCTGGTCCGCCTACTTCACCATTGAATACAAGGATGTGGCGGCATTCTCGATCCTCGTGCTGGTCTTGATCTTCCGGCCCACCGGACTGCTCGGCCGGCCCGAGGTCGAGAAGGTGTGAGCCCGTGAGCGGCGCTCGCCTCTTCGGTCCGGCCTGGCTCACTGAGGGCGTCAAGGAGGCCCTGCTGCAGGCGCTGGTTGCGCTCATCCTGGCGGTGCCGCTGATCGGCCTCAAGACGGTGCAGGAGCCAGGCGGGCTCGGGCTGCAGACGCGCTGGCCGGCGGTGGCAATCGCCGTCGCTTGCGTTTTCGTCGGCCGGCTGCTGCTCGTCATCGCGCGCCACGTCTGGCCGCCGCGGCCAAAGGCGGCACAGTCACCCGTGGTTGCGGCCCGCATCCGCCGCTTTGTCCGCCTGCTCGGCCCGGCCGCGATCGCGTTCGCACTTCTGTTGCCGTTCCTGCCGTTCGCCGACCGCTATGTGCTCGACGTCTCGATCCTCGTCCTCACCTATGTCATGCTCGGCTGGGGCCTCAACATCGTGGTTGGCCTGGCGGGCCTCCTGGATCTCGGCTACGTCGCCTTCTACGCCGTCGGCGCCTACAGCTATGCGCTGTTCGCTGCCAACTTCGGCCTGAGCTTCTGGGCGTGCCTGCCGATCGCGGGCGCGCTCGCGGCAACCTTCGGGATTCTCCTGGGCTTCCCGGTGCTGCGGTTGCGCGGCGATTATCTTGCCATCGTCACGCTCGGCTTTGGCGAGATGATCCGCGTGATCCTGATCAACTGGTCGTCGCTGACGAATGGGCCGCGTGGCATTTCCGGCATCCCGCGGCCTGATTTCTTTGGTGTGCCCTTCAACCCCAGTCCGGCACCGGATGCAAGCGCGTTCCATACCCTGTTCGGCATCGCCTATTCGCCGATCCAGCGCGTGATCTTCCTCTACTACCTGATTTTGGTGCTGGCGCTGCTGACCAATCTGTTCACCTTGCGCATCCGCAAGCTGCCGGTTGGCCGCGCCTGGGAAGCCTTGCGCGAGGATGAGATCGCCTGCCGCTCGCTCGGCATCAATCCGACCAACACCAAGCTGACGGCATTTGCGATCGGCGCCATGTTTGCGGGCTTTGCCGGCTCCTTCTTCGCCACCCGGCAGGGCTTCATCAGTCCGGAGAGTTTCACCTTCCTTGAATCGGCGATCATCCTCGCGATCGTCGTGCTGGGCGGGATGGGCAGCCAGGTCGGCATCGTCATCGCGGCGATCGTCCTTATCGGTGGTCCGGAATTGGTGCGCGAACTGGAGGAGTACCGGATGCTGGCCTTCGGCGGCTTGATGGTACTGATCATGGTTTGGCGACCGCGTGGACTGCTCGCCTTCCGCGAGCCGACGATCCGGCTTGCCGACTTCGATCGGACCGCACGCGCCCGGAGTGAGCCGGCGGCAACGGTGCCGTGATGCCGCCTTTCGCGCCAGCGGCCAGGGGAGGAAATGAGCAGCCAACGGCACTGCTGAAAGTCGAACACCTGACGATGCGGTTCGGCGGCCTCGTTGCCGTCGACGATGTGTCGTTCGAAGCCCCGGATGCCGGCATCACCGCCATCATCGGGCCGAACGGGGCCGGCAAGACGACCGTCTTCAACTGCCTTACGGGGTTCTACAAACCGAGCGTCGGCCGCTTGACGCTCAGCCATCCCCGGCGCGGGCCGCTCTATCTCGAACGGATGGAGGGCTTTCGGATTCCGCAGGTGGCGGGCGTGGCGAGGACATTCCAGAACGTGCGGCTGTTCGGCGGGATGTCGGTCCTGGAGAACCTGATTGTCGCCCAGCACAACGAGCTGATGCACGCCTCGTTCTTTTCGCTCGCCGGGCTGCTTGGCCTCGGCCGCTACCGCCGGGCCGAAGCGAAGGCGGTGGAACGGGCGCGCTACTGGCTCGACCGGGTCGGGCTCACCGCGCGCGCCGACTGGGATGCCGCCAACCTGCCTTACGGCGAACAGCGCCGGCTTGAGATCGCACGGGCGATGTGCAGCCAGCCGGTGCTGTTGTGCCTGGATGAGCCTGCGGCCGGCCTCAATCCGCGCGAGAGCAGCGATCTCAACCGGCTCCTGATCGGCATCCGCGACGAGCAGCGGATCGGCATCCTCCTGATCGAGCACGACATGAGCGTCGTCATGGGGATTTCGGACAAGATTGTCGTCCTCGACCATGGCCGCCAGATCGCAGAAGGTGAACCGCGCCAGGTGCGCGCCGATCCGGCCGTCATCCGCGCCTACCTCGGCGAGGATGAGGACGAAGATCTGCCGCCGGAGGTCGCCCGCGATCTCGCCCGCGACGGCGGGGGTGCGTGACGATGCTGCGGGTCGAGGGACTGCATACCTTCTACGGCAGTATCGAAGCCCTGCGCGGCGTCGACCTTGAGGTCTCGAGTGGCGAGATCGTGGCATTGATCGGCGCCAACGGCGCCGGCAAGTCGACACTCCTGATGACGATCTGCGGCCAGCCGCACGCCGCACGCGGCCAAGTCCGGTTCGGCGACGACGACATCACGCAGTGGCCGACGCATGAGATCATCGCCGCCGGCATCGCCCAGGCGCCAGAGGGACGGCGCATCTTTGCCCGCATGTCGGTGCTGGAAAACCTGTTGATGGGCGCGACCAGCGCCGATCCGCAGCACTTCGAGAGCGATCTCACGCGCGTCTTTACCTTGTTCCCGATCCTCAAGGAGCGGCGCGACCAGCGCGGCGGCACGCTTTCCGGCGGCGAGCAGCAGATGCTGGCGATTGCCCGCGCGCTGATGAGCCGGCCACGGCTGTTGCTGCTGGACGAGCCGTCGCTGGGACTGGCGCCAATGGTGGTCAAACAGATCTTTCGCGTGATTCAGGAGATCAACGAGCAGCAGCGGGTCACCGTCTTCCTCGTCGAACAGAACGCTTTTCACGCCCTTCGCCTTGCTCACCGCGGCTACGTTCTCGTCAACGGGCGGGTGACGATGACTGGCACGGGCCGCGACCTCCTGGCCAACCCGGACATCCGCGCCGCCTATCTCGAGGGCGGGCACTGAAGGAGGGCCTGGTTATGTCGCAGCTGGTCGGCTGCTCGCCGTGGGCGTATCTGGCGATCACGATCGTCCTTCTGGGCTTTGCCGCGTACATGACCGGCCAGGCGCTGGCGGCGACATGGCGGCCGGCGTGGCAGCTGCTCGTCTACGCCCCGCTGTTGGGCCTCGCCTCGCGCTTTCTCATTTATGCGCTTGCCGAGGGCCCTTTGTTGCTCTGGACCGGCTACCTCATTGATGTCGGCGTGCTGCTGATCATTATTTCTCTTGCCTATCGCCTGACCCGCGCCCGGACCATGGCGCGCCAATATCCGTGGCTGTACGAACGCTCAGGTCTTCTCGGATGGCGGGCGCGACACTGATGAGATAAGCGCAGTTGTCGGCAGCGGCCCGCCTTCGATGGTTGCGGACCGGCGCGCGTCAGGTTATTGACCGCAGATCAAGTTGTTTTCCTTGGCGGAAGGAGAGGACGCTGATGAGGAAACTGTGTTCAGTCATGCTGGCAGCTGCCGGCATTATGATCGCGGGCACGCAATACAGCCATGCCGACGCCGTGATCGCAACCGTCGGTCCAATGACGGGCTCTGATGCCGCATTTGGTGCCCAGATGCGGGCCGGTTTCGAGCAGGCGGTGGCCGATCTCAACGCTGCCGGCGGCGTCTTGGGTCAGAAGCTGGTCGGTGAGGTCGGCGACGACGCTTGCGATTCCAAGCAAGCCGTGGCGGTTGCCAATCAAATGGCGGGCAAAGGAGTGAAGCTGGTTGCCGGGCATTTCTGCTCCGGCTCTTCGATTCCGGCCTCGGATGTCTATGCCGAGGAGAAGGTGATTCAGATCTCGCCCGGTTCAACCAACCCGAAGCTGACTGAACAGGGAAAAAGCAACGTCTTCCGCGTCTGCGGCCGCGACGATCAGCAAGGTGCTGTCGCTGGTGATTTCATCGCGCAGCATTACAAGGGCAAAAAGGTAGCGATCGTCCATGACAAGACCCAGTACGGACAGGGCCTTGCAGACGAAACAAAGAAGCAGTTAAACAAGCTTGGTGTTCAAGAGGTCCTCTTCGAGTCGATCAATCGCGGCGAGAAGGACTTCACAGCCCTCGTCAGCAAGCTTAAGGGGGCCAATGTTGACCTGTTGTACTTCGGCGGATACTATGTCGAGGCAGGTCTGATCGTGCGCCAGATGCGGGATCAGGGCATGGATACGATCCTGATGGCCGGCGATGCGCTGGTCACCGACGAGTATTGGGCCATCACCGGCAAACTCGGCGAGGGCACGCTGATGACCTTCAGCCCCGATCCGCGCAAGAACCCGGTCGCGGTGCCGGTGGTGGAGAAGTTCCGCGCCAAGGGGATCGAGCCTGAAGGCTACACGCTTTACACCTACGGCGCAGTTCAGGCGTGGGCGCAGGCCGCCGCTCAGGCAAAGTCGCTCGATTCCGACAAGGTCGTTGCCGCGCTGCGTTCAGGAACCTTCGATACGGTGCTCGGCAAGATCGGCTTTGACGCGAAGGGCGACGTCACGGCGCCCGGGTATGTCGTCTACGTCTGGAAGGACGGCAAGTACGACTACGTTTCCAGCAAATAGTCCCCCTCGGGCGCCTTGCGGCGCCGGTTGACTGTGCATGACAACAACAACCCGGCAAGATGTCCATCTTGCCGGGTTGTTTCGTTTTCGGGTGAGGCAGCTGCGCCGCTGAGGCCGCGAGCTGCAGCGGTTAACCCGCCGCGCCCTAGCCGGCCTTGCGACCGAGGCCGATCTTCTTGGCGAAATCCGAGCGCTGCCGGGCGTAATTCGGGGCGACCATCGGATAGTCCGGCGGCAAATTCCACTTCGCGCGGTACTCCTCGGGCGACATGTTGTAGGTCGTCCGCAGGTGGCGCTTCAGCATCTTCAGCTTCTTGCCGTCCTCAAGACAAACGATGTATTCGGGCGTCACGGACTTGCGCACGTTGACCGCTGGCTTCGGTGCCTCAACCGGGACCTCTTCAGGCGGGAGGTCCAGAGTCAAAAGCGAAGTATAAACGCTGTTGATGATATCCGGAAGCTGCCCAGTCGAAACCTGGTTGTTGCCGACATAAGCGGCAACGACATCCACGGCCATCCTGAGCACATCATCACGGGATACTTTTTCGTTCGCTCTCTCGGTCATCGAGTTCTCGTCCGGAAATACGTTGAATGCAAAGCGCGGTTCTTAAACACCCTGCTGGAACGCCATGTCAATGGAAAAAAAATATAAGCAGCGGTCTTCCTTTGAGTGTGCCTTGGAAGCATCAACAGAAGACTTAAGCCCTTCCCGGCCTCATCAGCCGAGAGTGATCGAGGCACAGTTGTTGGAAGTGAATGCAGGAAGCCGGGGCGGCACCCGAAGTCCGCGCGGCAGCGGTCACCGGTGCGTGGCCTTCCTGGCCGTGATTGCGATCCTGGCGGCCATCCCTTGGAACCGATCGTTCGCCCGACTTTTTGTGCCGCTCTGGCCAAGGATGGCGAGATGTGGTACACGGCACGCCGGCAAACCGAGGACCGCCCCACCGCCGATCGGTGGCGAGCGCGACCGGAATTAGCCAGCAAGAGACCCAGCGCGGGTGACCATGACACACGAGCCGATCGCTATCGCCAGCGATCACGCCGGCTACGAGCTGAAATTGCTGCTCAAGCACGAGCTTGAAGCGATCAACCGGCCCGTGGTCGATCTCGGCGCCAACGGCACCGAGCCAATTGACTATCCCGATATTGGCTTTGCGCTCGCCAATGCGTTGCGCGAGGGACGTGCCAAGCGGGGGGTGCTGATCTGCGGCAGCGGGATCGGCGTCAGCATCGCCGCCAACCGCTATGCCGAGATCCGCGCCGCACTGGTGCACGATGCGCTGGGGGCGCGACTAGCGCGCCAGCATAACGACGCCAATGTCATTTGCTTCGGCGGTCGCATGATCGGCGCCGAAGTCGCGCGGGACTGCCTGCGCGTTTTCCTGGAAACAGAGTTTGAGGGCGGCCGTCACCGCCAACGGGTGGACAAACTCGCCAAGCCGACGTGAACACCGCAATTCAACAAGCAAGAGAGCAAGTTGCCCATGTCTCGTGCCCTTTCGACCGCGCCTGTGCCCAACGCCTATCGCTTCTTTGAGACCCCGCTCGCCGAGACCGATCCGGCGATCGCGGCGGCCATTCGCGGCGAACTGAAGCGCGAGCAGGAGCACATCGAGCTGATCGCGTCGGAGAACTACGTCTCGCGGGCCGTCCTCGAAGCCCAGGGCTCGGTGATGACCAACAAGTATGCCGAGGGCTATCCCGGCCGGCGCTATTACGGCGGCTGCGAGCATGTCGATATCGGCGAGCGACTGGCGATCGAGCGGGCGTGCGCCTTGTTCGACTGCAGCTATGCGAACGTCCAGCCACACTCCGGTGCGCAGGCCAACGGCGCCGTCTTCATGGCACTCCTGAAGCCGGGCGAAACACTGATGGGGATGTCGCTGGCGGCAGGCGGCCATTTGACCCACGGCGCGGCACCGGCGCAAAGCGGCAAGTGGTTTCGCGCTGTTCAGTATGGGGTGCGCCGCCAGGACGGCATCATCGATTACGAAGAAGTCGAGCGGCTGGCACGCGAGCACATGCCGAAGCTGATCATCGCCGGCGGCTCGGCCTACTCGCGCATCATCGATTTTGCCGCTTTCCGCCGCATTGCCGATGCCGTCGGCGCATACCTGATGGTGGACATGGCGCACTTTGCCGGCCTCGTCGCGGCCGGTGTGCACCCGAGTCCGTTTCCGCATGCGCACGTCGTCACCACCACGACCCACAAGACCCTGCGCGGGCCGCGCGGTGGCATGATCCTCAGTCAGGATGAGGACCTCGGCAAGAAAATCAACGCTGGCGTCTTTCCGGGCCTGCAGGGCGGGCCGCTGATGCACGTCGTCGCGGCCAAGGCGGTGGCCTTCGGCGAGGCGCTGCGGCCCGAGTTCCGCGACTATGCCGGCGCCATTGTGGGCAACGCCAAGGAACTGGCGGCGACGCTCAACGGACGCGGGTTCGACATCGTTTCCGGCGGTACCGACACGCACCTGATGCTGGTCGACCTGCGCAGCCGAGACCTGACCGGCAAGGCCGCGGAGGAAAGCCTGGGCCGCGCCTACCTGACCTGCAACAAGAACGGCATTCCCTTCGACAGCCAGAAGCCGACGATCACGTCAGGGATCCGGCTGGGAACGCCGGCCGGCACGACGCGCGGGTTCGGCACGCGGGAATTCCGCCGCGTCGGCGAACTGATTGCCGACGTCCTCGCGGGGCTGGCAACGCGGCCCGATGACAACACCGAGGCTGAGAATGCGGCGCGCGCGGAGGTGCTCGATCTGTGCCGGCGCTTTCCGATCTATCCAAGCTGATTGGCCGAGCTGTTGGGGAGAGCTGGGACCAAGCGGCACTTATAAGCGAGTGGCGAGGAAAAAAACGCGATGCGCTGCCCCTTCTGCGGTCACGACGATACCCAGGTCAAGGACTCCCGGCCAACGGATGACCACGCGGCAATTCGCCGTCGCCGCTACTGTCCCGCCTGCGGCGCGCGCTGGACAACCTTCGAGCGGGTCTACCTGCGCGAACTGACGGTGGTAAAGAAGAACGGCGACAAGGCGCCGTTCGATCGCGAGAAGCTGTCGCGCTCGCTCAAGATCGCGCTGCGCAAGCGGCCTGTGGACGACGAGCGGATCGAACGCATCGTCAACAGCATCCAGCGCCGGCTGGAGACGCTGGGCGAGGCGGAGATTCCGTCCAAGGTCATCGGCGAAATGGCGATGGAACAGCTGGCACAGCTCGACCAGGTCGCGTATGTGCGGTTCGCGTCGGTCTACCGCAATTTCCGCGAGGCAAAGGACTTCGAGCAGTTTGTGGAAAACCTCGGTGACCGAGGCTCCGCATCCTGAAGCCGCATCTCCAGCTGCCGCGGCCAATCCGACCGACGATCTGAGCTTCATGGCCCTGGCGCTGCGGCTGGCGCAGCGCGCACTCGGCTCCGTCTGGCCCAATCCTGCGGTCGGCTGCGTACTGGTCCGCGCGGGCGTCATCGTCGGCCGCGGGTGGACGCAGGCCGGCGGCAGGCCGCATGCCGAAACGGTTGCCCTCAGCCGGGCCGGCGCGGCCGCTGCGGGAGCGACGGCGTACGTGAGCCTGGAGCCGTGCGCCCATTTTGGCGTGACGCCGCCATGCACCGATGCCCTGATCGCGGCCGGTGTCGCCCGTGTCGTCGTCGCGATCGAAGATCCCGACCCGCGTGTTTGCGGGCAGGGGATCCGGCGCCTGCGCGAGGCCGGAATCGCGGTCACGACCGGCGTGCTGGCGGCGGCGGCGGCGCGCCTGAACCGTGGCTTCTTGTTGAAGGTCGAAGCGAACCGGCCGTTGTTCACCCTCAAAGCGGCGACCAGCCTCGACGGCCGGATCGCGACGCGGACGGGTGATAGCCACTGGATCACTGGCGAAGCGGCACGTCGCGCCGGCCACGGCCTGCGCGCCTGCCACGACGGCATCCTGGTCGGCATCAACACGGTAATTGCCGACGATCCGGCGCTCGACTGCCGGCTGCCGGGGATGGCTGGGCGCTCGCCGGTCCCCATCATCGCCGATAGCACGCTGCGCCTGCCGGCCGCGGCGCGGGTCGTCGAGCGGGCGCGTGAACGGCCGTGCTGGGTAATGCTGACGGATCGCGCAGCCCTGGACAAACGCCGCCTTCTGGAAGAGAAGGGGGTGCGGCTGATCGAGGTCGAAAGCGACCGCGATGGCAGGCCGGCGCCGAACGCCATGGCAGCGGCGCTTGCCGGGCTTGGCTTGACGCGGGTACTGATCGAGGGCGGCGGGACCATCGCGGCCGCCTTCCTTGCCGCCGGTCTGATCGACCAGGTGGCCTGGTTCCACGCGCCGCTACTGATTGGCGGTGACGGCCGCGCCAGCCTTTCGCCGTTCGGGATTGAGCGGCTGGCGGACGCGCCGCGGTTATTGCCACGGGAAACGCGGGCGGTGGGGGGCGACCGTTTCAGCTGCTTCGACAGCTCAGGTGACGAGGACAAAGCGTGTTTACCGGAATTGTGAGTGACATCGGCACGGTGCGGGCGCTGGAGCGGCCGGGCGATCTGCGGCTGACCATCGCCACCGCCTACGATCCGGCGTCGATCGCGCTTGGTGCCTCGATCGCCTGCTCCGGCGTCTGCCTGACGGTGATTGCGGTCGCGGCAGATACGTTTACGGTCTCGGCTTCGGCGGAAACGCTTGCCTGCACCACCCTTGGCGACTGGCGCGTCGGCCAGCGCGTCAACCTCGAGCGCGCGCTCCGCGTCGGCGACGAACTCGGCGGGCACTTCGTGTTCGGCCATGTCGATGCGGTTGCGACCGTCCACTCAGTCGCGCCGGAGGGCGAGTCGCGACGGATCGTCTTTGAAGCCCCGGCGGCGTTGGCGCGCTATTTCGCGCCGAAAGGCTCGGTCGCCCTTGACGGCGTTTCGCTCACCATCAATGAGGTCGAAGGTGCGCGCTTCGGCGTCAATCTCATTCCGCATACCCTCACCGCCACCACGTTCGGTCAGGCGCAGCCGGGGGATCGCGTCAACCTGGAAATCGACATGCTCGCACGGTATGTTGCGCGCCTTTTTGAGAAGCCATGACACCCGAAGGATCCGCCAGTGGGGCAACGGTGACGCGCTCGGAGCAGTTCTCGGCGATCGAAGCCATCATCGAGGATGCACGCAACGGCCGCATGTTCATCCTCGTCGATGACGAGAACCGCGAGAACGAGGGCGATCTCGTCATCCCGGCGCACATGTGCACGCCGGAAGCGATCAACTTCATGGCCCGTTATGGCCGCGGCCTGATCTGCTTGGCACTCAGCCGCGAGCGCGTCAGTCACCTCAAGCTGCCGCTGATGCCGCGCCGCCACGAATCCCGGCACGAAACGGCGTTTACCGTTTCGATTGAAGCGCGCGAGGGGGTCACCACCGGGATCTCGGCCTCGGACCGTGCCCGCACCGTCATGGTGGCGATCGATCCGGCCAAGGGCCCGGGCGACATCGTCTCGCCCGGCCATGTCTTTCCACTGGAAGCACGCGACGGCGGCGTTCTCGTGCGTGCCGGACACACCGAAGCCGCGGTCGACATCGCCCGGCTTGCCGGCCTCAATCCGTCAGGCGTCATCTGCGAGATCATGAACGATGATGGCACCATGGCGCGCACGCCGGACCTCTTGCGCTTCGCTGAACGGCACCGCTTGAAGATCGCCACGATCGCCGATCTGATCGCCTACCGTTTGCGCCACGACCGGATCATCGACCGGATCTTGCACACGCCGTTCGTGAGCTCGAATGGCGGGGCATTCGAGCTGTTCATTTATGTCAACCGGGTCGCCTATGCCGAGCATCTTGCGCTCGTCAAAGGTGACATCAGCCGCGACGGCCCCGTGCTCGTGCGCATGCACGCGCTGAACATCCTCGACGATGTCCTCGGTGATACCCACGAGGGCAAGGCCGGCGAACTGCAAAAGGCGATGCAGATCATCGCTGCCGAGGGCCGGGGCGTCATCGTCCTGATCCGCGAGCCGCACCGGTCCAGCCTCTCGGAGCGGGTTCGCGCCCGGGTCGAAGGGAACGACGACGGCACCCCGCAGCTGCGCGACTATGGCGTCGGTGCGCAGATCCTGTTAGATCTCGGTGTCAAGGAAATGACACTTTTGTCCAACAGCCAGCGGACCATCATCGGTCTGGAAGGCTACGGTTTGGCCATTGCCGGCCGTCGTTCAATCGACTGACGCATGAGCACCTCGCCCACTGTCCTGATCGTCGAAGCGCGGTTTTACCCGGAGATTGCCGACCAGATGGCTGCCGGCGCCACCGCTGTGCTGGATGCAGCCGGGGTCGCGTGGGTGCGCGAAGCGGTGCCGGGGTGCTTCGAGCTGCCGGCAGCGATCCGGTATGCGGTCACAGGCGCGAGCCGAGCGCAGGCACCTCGGTTCGCGGGCTTCATCGCGCTTGGATGCGTCATTAAAGGCGAGACGGACCATTACGAGCACATCTGCCGCGAGGCGTGCCGCGGGCTAATGGACCTGAGCGTGCAGCACGAGATCGCCCTCGGTTTTGGCGTACTGACCTGCCAATCCTACGAACAGGCGTGGGTACGCGCGGCCGTCGCGCAGAAGAACAAGGGTGCGGACGCGGCAAACGCATGCGTTCGCATGATGGCGCTGCAACGCCAGTTGCGCGGATCCGCTTGAAGGATAAACGAATGCCACCTCCAGCCGGCCGCCGGCGGACTGCGGCCAGGCTCGCGGCGGTTCAGGCGCTTTACCAGATGGATTTGACCGGCGCGGCGCCGGAAATCGTGATCCGCGATGTTCTGCAGGCGGAGCGAGCCCAGCCGGCCGGCGAGAAGGGCGGGCTCCCGGCTCCGGATCCTTCGACCGTCAGCCGGCTCGTCAGCGGTGTTGCGGAAAATCTCGAACTGCTCGATCGGCATCTTGCCACCGCGCTCAGTGGCGATCTGATGCTCGACCGGCTCGAAGTGCTGTTGCGGGCGATCCTGCGTGCCGGCGCCTACGAGCTCCTGCTGCGCCCCGACATTCCCTTGAAGGTGATCATCAACGAGTACGTCGATCTCGCCCATGCCTTCTTCGCCGAGCGAGAGCCGCCGCTGGTGAACGCCGTGCTCGACCGTCTGGCTGCAGCGCGGCGGGCAGACGAAGAGCCGGCGTCGAAAGCCGTCAACGGAGCCTGAGGGTGGACGAGTTCGCCCTCATCGCCCACTTCTTCGCACCGCTGGCAGCAGCCGAGCCCGGTGCATTCGGCCTGACCGACGACGCTGCCGTACTCGCGCTTGGTTCCGATCAGGCGTTGGTGGCAACGATCGACACCTTGGTCGAAGGCGTCCACTTCCGCGCCGAGGATCCGCCAGAGAGCGTCGGCGTCAAGCTGCTGGCGGTCAATCTTTCCGACTTGGCCGCCATGGCCGCCCGCCCCCGCGGTTATCTGCTGTCGCTCGCCCTGCCTGCCGCATGGGCAATGGACCGCCGCGAGGCTTGGCTTGGCGGTTTCGTTGCCGGACTGACAGCAGCGCAGGCACAAGCCGGGGTCGATCTGGTCGGCGGCGATACCGTCGGCACGCCGGGGCCGCTGACGCTCACGGTAACCGCCCTCGGCACGGTTGCGCACGGCCAGGCCGTGCGCCGGGCGGGGGCGCAAGTGGGCGATGATGTGTACGTATCCGGCAGCATCGGCGATGCCACGCTCGGGCTGCTGCTGCTGCAGGGAAGGCTCGCGGGCGCTTCGGCAGCGGATGCCAGCCTCCTGATCGAGCGCTACCAGCGACCCACGCCGCGCCTCGGCGTCGGACACGGTCTGCGCGGTCTGGCGCACGCGGCAGCCGACGTTTCCGATGGCTTGATTGCCGATCTCGGCCATATCTGCCAAGCCTCTGGGGTCGGCGCAACGATCGAATCGCAGCGCATTCCGCTGTCCGCACCGGCCTCTGCCATTCTCAGGCGCGATCCGGATATGTTCATGGATCTGCTGCGTGGCGGCGACGACTACGAACTGGTGTTCACCGCGGCGCCGGAGCGCGCTGCCGATGTCGCCCGGCTGGCCGCCGCGACCGGCGTACCCCTCACCGCCATCGGGAAGATTGCCAGGACCCATATCGCCCAGGACGCGCATTCTGTGCGCGTCACGGATCCCTCAGGGCGAGACCTTGTGGTTGTCGGCTCCGGCGGCTACTGCCACTTTACATAGAACGCGCCGGGATTATCCGGCCCTTCCACCGCCGCTTCATACCCGCAAAACGCATTGCTGCAGCGCAACGCTGAAGGTTGCGTTATTCGGCGGCATCTGTCATTTTTTTCAGGTGGCTTTCTCGGTGGATAGCCGACCAGACGCTCTGCGAGGAGGAGTCGGATCGCACCGCAGCTGCGTCGAACAACCAAGGGGCAATCCGGATGATACACACTTTTGCCATCGCATGTGGGCTGTTGGCTTTGGCCTACGGCATCTATGCAAGCCGGTCCGTGCTGTCCGCCGGAGCCGGTACTCCCAGGATGCAGGAAATCTCGGGTGCCGTGCAGGAGGGGGCGGCAGCCTATCTCAACCGTCAGTACACGACGATCGGCATCGCCGGTATCGTTGTGGCTGTCATTCTATTCATCGTTCTCGGCTGGAAGGTAGCCCTCGGCTTTGTCATCGGGGCCGTCCTTTCCGGTGCGGCCGGCTACATCGGCATGAACATCTCGGTCCGCGCCAACGTTCGCGTCGCCGATGCAGCGCAGGGCGGCCTCGCCCAGGGGCTCGGACTTGCGTTCAAGGCCGGGGCCGTCACGGGCATGCTGGTCGCGGGCTTGGCTCTGCTCGCGGTCGCGGTCTATTACGCGATCCTGCTCGGCCTCGGTGCGACCGGCCGTGACCTGATCGATCCTCTCGTCGCACTGGGCTTCGGTGCCTCGCTGATTTCGATCTTCGCCCGGCTTGGCGGCGGCATCTTCACCAAGGGCGCCGATGTCGGTGCCGACCTGGTCGGCAAGGTTGAGGCGGGGATCCCGGAAGATGACCCGCGCAATCCGGCGGTGATCGCAGACAACGTCGGCGACAACGTCGGTGACTGTGCCGGCATGGCGGCGGACCTTTTCGAAACCTACGTCGTGACCGTCGTCGCGACGATGGTGCTGGCGTCGATCTTCTTCCATGACTCGTCGTCGCTCTCTAACCTGATGATCTACCCGCTCGCCATTGGCGGCGCCTGCATCATCGCTTGCGTGGCGGGCACGTTCCTCGTCAAGCTGCCGGCGAGCCAGAATATCATGGGAGCGCTTTATCGTGGTTTCATCGCCAGTGCAGTGATCTCCGCCGTTCTGTTGCTGCCGATCACGGCGATAACGGTTGGCATGGGAACCAAGCTCACCGTCGGCAGCCATGTCTTTAACGGCTGGGATCTGTTTTTCTGCGGCCTGATCGGGCTGATCACCACCGGTCTGCTGGTCTGGATTACTGAATACTACACCAGCACCGAGTTTCGCCCGGTTCGCGCGATCGCTTCCTCCTGTCAGACGGGGCATGCGACCAACATCATCCAGGGCCTCGCCATCTCGATGGAAGCGACGGCGATCCCGGCGCTGATCATCTGCGGCGCGATCATCGCCACCTACTTGTTGGCGGGCCTGTTCGGGATCGCGATCGCCGTGAGCTCGATGCTGGCGCTGGCCGGCATGGTGGTGGCGCTCGATGCCTACGGACCGGTGACGGATAACGCCGGCGGCATCGCGGAGATGGCCGATCTCCCGGCCGACGTCCGCAAGACGACCGATGCGCTGGACGCAGTCGGTAACACCACGAAGGCGGTGACCAAGGGCTACGCAATCGGCTCGGCCGGTCTCGGTGCTCTGGTGCTGTTCGCCGCGTACACTCAGGACATCTTGTTCTTCAGCGCCAGGCCCGACATCTATCCCTACTTCGCGGGCGTCAACATCGACTTCTCGTTGTCAAACCCATTTGTCGTTGTCGGCTTGTTCGTCGGCGGCTTGTTGCCGTACCTGTTCGGCGCAATGGGGATGATGGCGGTCGGCCGGGCAGCCGGCTCAGTGGTCGTCGAGGTCCGGCGCCAGTTCAAGGAGATCAAGGGCATCATGGAAGGCACGGCCAAGCCAGAGTACGGCCGCTGTGTCGACATGCTGACCCGGGCCGCGATCAAGGAGATGATGATCCCGTCGCTGCTGCCGGTGCTGTCACCGCTGGTCCTGTACGTCGTCATTCTTGTCATTGCCGGCAAGTCGGCGGCGTTCGCGGCCGTCGGCGCCATGTTGCTGGGCGTCATCGTGACGGGGCTGTTCGTCGCCATCTCGATGACGGCGGGCGGCGGCGCCTGGGATAATGCCAAGAAGTACATCGAGGATGGCCACTACGGCGGCAAGGGCTCGGACGCCCACAAGGCTGCCGTGACCGGCGATACCGTCGGTGATCCCTACAAGGACACCGCCGGCCCGGCTGTCAACCCGATGATCAAGATCACCAATATCGTCGCCCTGCTGCTGCTGGCGATGTTGGCCCACTGACCACGCGAACGCTCCAGCCGGCGTCAAGCCGGCCGGACGTTTTGGCTGCTGAGACCCGAACCCCGCGGGGCGCACAGTTCGCCGCCTCGCGGGGTTTTTCTTTGCGGTCGGTGCGTAGGCCCTGCGTCGCTACTTTGGGGCGCCGCCCTGCTCAGTTGGTGGCCGGCAGGTTGACGGGCACCGCAGCGACCGTGTCGGCCGCCGCCGCGTCAACGGGCCCCTCGACACGCGGTGCTGCTTTTTCGATCTCCAACACAAGAATGCCGCCCGCTGCCTGCGGCGCCGCCGCCGTCGGCCGGCCTGGCTGCGACGGCTCGATGAAGCTGAAACCGAGGCCGGTATTCGTGGCCGCGGATCCGCTCGGCCGGGATGTGCCGCCGCGCAAGGTGACCGGCAGCACGAGCGGCTCCGCCGGCGCCGGCAGCACCGGGTCGGTGGCGGGATCATGGGCGGCCACGGCCTTGGGCAGGGTGAGCGGTGCGGCGCTTGCAGTCACCTCGTTGGTAGCATCGGTGCCGGTGTTGGCGCCTGCGGGTATGCGCACCGGGGCAACCTTGATGGGCGCAGACGCATCGGCCGCTGAAGCCGGTGCCGCAGACTCTTCGCTGTTCTGCATAAGCACTTCGGCCTCGCCACGGCTGACATCGGGCACGAGTACGCCCGGGGCCTGCCCTTGCAGCGCCCGCTTGCGGACTCGCGCGGATCCCGTATCGCCCGGTGCGAGGCTGGCAAGGTTGGCACTGCTGCCACCGGAGCGGCCGGCGATCCCGAATACGACTGCTGCCCGCTCCTGCTGCGGCATCTTCGCAAGCGAGCGGTAAAGCGCCATGACCTTGCGGAGTTCGGCTTCGCTCAAATCCCGCGATGCCGTGCGTGCGGCGTCGGCAATCTGGCCTCTCATGGCCAGCGCGAGGGCAAGGTTCTGCCGCGTGCGCGCGTCGGCCGAAGGCTCTGTGGCAAGCTGGGTCAGGAGGGCGACCGCTTCGTCATGCTCGCCGGCCAGGGCTTTCGACAGGGCGAAATTGCTGCGGACGCCGGCATCGTGCGGTGCGAGCGCAAGCGCACGCGTGTAGGCCTCGCGCGCCTCGTCCGGCTTCCCCAAGAGATCGAGGCTGACAGCAATGCCGTTCAACGCCTTGCCGTCACCTGAATCAAGCGCCAGGGCCTCGCGGTAGGCCTCGAGGGCCTGTTCCGGCCGGCCCGACTTGAGTAGGAGGCCGGCATACTTGCGGCGAATGGCGCTGTCGTTGCCGGAGCGGGTTATCGCTTCGCGCCACAACTCCAGCGCCTTCTCGGTGGAGCCGAGTGCGGTGGCCGTTTCAGCCAAGCCGATCAGCGGCGCCGGCTGCGACGGATCCACCTCGTGCGCACGGCTATAGAAGATGGAGGCCGATGCCAAGTCGCCGCCGGCACGAACGCTGTCTGCCATCCGCATCGCCTGCACATACTTGCTGTCAGCGCTGCCCAGCTTCCCCTTCGCGCCACCGGCCTCGAATGCGGCACACCCTCCAAGCAGAAGCGAAAGCGCAACGAGCGCGATGACAGCAGAGGGAGGGGCGGTTCGACGATGATGAGATGGCCTCATTTGCGATCTCTCCTCACGCCAGCCTGCAAGAGTCTAGCTCAAGACGTCCAATCCGAATGTGGACTCGGCCACATTCGTGTCAGGGCGAATAATGCCTGCTCTGCGTTAACAGGAAGTTTGCAATTTTGTGGTGTTTTATGCGCACCGTAGTCCGGAACCAGGCTCTCCGGGGTGCTAGGCGTGAAAGGCATCGACGCATGAAGAAAGAGTATCTTGAGTTCACGCGGCTGATCGAGCGGCTGCACCGGCGCTTTCTTGATCTCCTGCGCGCCGAGCTGAACCATCTCAGCATTCGTGACATCAATAGTGTTCAGGCGCTGCTGCTCGCCAACATCGGCGAGGAGCAGATTGCTATCCGCGATCTCGTCGAGCGTGGCTACTACCAAGGCTCGAACGTGTCGTATAACATCAAGAAGCTGGCGGAAATGGGCTACCTGGAACAGGAACGTTCCGCGCATGATCGCCGTTCGGTGAGCATCCGGCTGACCGCCAAGGCCATGAACGTGGTCGAGCGGATCCGTGAGCTGGAGCAGCGGATCGCCGGCGAGCTCGACCAGCAGGACTTCGGCAGCACCGAGATCGAAACCGTTTGCCAGGCACTGCGGCGGGTCGAGCGGACGTGGACGGACTACGTCCACTACGGGCGCTCATACCGCGGGGGGAGCGACGTTCCCGAGGTTGTCGCCGCCGAATAGCGGCAGCCGTGCCAGCGCCGTTGCGATTGAGCCGCCCAGGATCACCTCGAACCGGCCGACGGACTGCTGCTGCAGGGCCGCCTCCCGCTCCGACGGCCGGGATCCGACGCCGGTTGCGACCAGCAGCCCGCCAGCGAGGCCGGCACGGGCGGCAGCGATGATGTCGGACGCGCGGTCGCCGATGAGCCAGGACTGCGCGAGCGCGATCGGCAACAGACCGGCAGCGCGGCGGACGAGGCCGGGGTTCGGCTTGCGGTCCGGATGGTCGGGATGATTGTAGGGGGCGCGGCCGCTGGGATGATGCGGACAGGCCAGGACCGCATCGATGAAAGCGCCGGCGTCTGCCAGCTCGGTCAGCATGCGCGCCTGAACGGCGGCGAAATCCGCCCACTCGAACAGGGAACGCGCGATCCCTGACTGGTTGGTGACGATGACGACCGCCACCTCGTTGCGGTTGGCGGACGCGATCACCTCGGCGGCGCCGGGAATGAGGCGAACCTCCTCCGCCCGGCTGATGAATCCCACCTCCTCGATGATCGTGCCATCACGATCGAGAAACAGGGCCGGCCGAGGCGCCTGCGATCGCGTCGGCCGTAAGATCTCGACCCATGCGCCGTCCGCGTCAAGCGGAACTGCGGTCGTCGTAGCGCCACCCCCCGAGGGATCAGATGCCATCGCCGGAACCCGCCCTCAAACGCCGCTGGCGACGCGCTCCGAAAGGTGTAGTCCAACCACGCCGATGACGATCAGGGCCAGGAAAAACACCTTGAGCGCGGTGAGTGGCTCGCCGAAATAAAGGACACCGACGCCGGCAATGATGGCGGTACCGGCGGCCGACCACACGGCGTAGGCAACGCTAATCGGGATGATCTTTACCGCCAGCGCGAGAAGCGCAAAACTGATCACGTACGTGGGAAGGATCAGGAGCGACGGCACCAGCCGGCTGAAGCCGTCCGACAGCTTCAGGCAGGTCGTACCCATGGTCTCGAAGATGATGGCAAGTGCAAGATACACCCACTCCATGGCTTAAGTCCCTCCCCCGCATGGTCGATGCTGTGCTGGGCTTCTGGTTCGACGAGCTGACACCGGCGCACTGGTTCGTCGCCAACGCCGAGCTTGATCGCACGATCGCGCAGCGCTTTGGTGACGTGTACGCACTCCTGGCGGTGGCGCTGCCCGAGGGGTGGCCGGCAACAGCGCGCGGCCAGCTCGCGGCCGTGATCGCACTTGATCAGTTTCCACGCAACATGTTTCGCGGCACCGCGCAAGCCTTCGCAACCGATGCAAGCGCCCTGCGCATCGCTCAAGCCGCCATCGATGCGGGGTTCGACCGGCAACTGCCGGCCGTTCAACGGCAGTTTCTCTACCTGCCGTTTCAGCACAGCGAGCAGGCCCCGGATCAGGAACGCTCGGTCGCCTTGTACGCGGCCCTCGGTAACGAGCAAGCCTTCGATTTCGCCCGGCGCCACAAGGCGATCATCGACCGCTTCGGCCGCTTTCCACACCGCAACCGCGCGCTCGGCCGCCCCTCGACGGCCGAGGAGACGGCTTTTCTCGCGACGCCCGGTTCCTCGTTCTGAGGCCGCTTACGTTGCGTAGGGGCTCTTGTAGCTCTGCAGCACCTTGATGTAGTTGGCGCGCTCGAAGGCCGACGGATCGGCGACCTTGAGCTGGCTCATCGAGCCCTTCATCTGCGCGATCGAGTCGTAGTTGTGCCGCTCCATCCACTCCCTGGTCTGGTTGAGCAAGGTTTGCAAGTGGCCAACGCCGTTGCGCAGCAGGGCCGAGGTCGTCATCACGGCATCGGCACCGGCCATCACGTACTTGATGACCTCCTTGCCCGTCTCGACACCGCGCGTCGCCGCCAGTGAGCATTTCAGCCGGCCGTGCAGCACGGCGATCCACAACAACGGCAGGCGAATTTCGCTCGCCGAGCTGAGCTCGAGATCCGGCACCACCTCAAGCTCCTCCAAGTCGAAGTCCGGCTGGTAGAAGCGGTTGAACAGGACCAAACCATCGGCTCCGGCTGCGACACACCGCTTCGCCATGTCGCCGAAGGCACTGAAGAACGGATTCAGCTTGACGGCGACGGGTACCGAGACCGCGGCGCGCACGGCCTGGATGACGTCGACATAGCGTTGCTCGACGTCCCGACCGCTCGTCTCCAGATCGGCCGGGATGTAATAAACGTTGAGCTCGATGGCCTTGGCGCCGGCTTCGGCCATCAGGCGGGCATAGTCCGTCCAACCGGCATTCGTGGTCCCGTTCAGGCTGGCGATGATCGGGACTTGGCAGGCGGCACTCGCCTTGCGGATGAGCTCCAGGTAGGAATCCGGGCCGACGCGGTAATCGGCGACGGCAGGAAAGTAGGAGAGCGACTCTGCAAAGCTCTCGGTTCCAGCCTCCGACAGAAAGTCGAACGACTCATTCTCGAAGCGGATCTGTTCCTCGAACAGCGAGAACAGGGTAATCGCTGCCGCGCCCGCGTCCTCCATGCGCTTGATGCCGTCAAGAGACCGCGAGATCGGCGACGAGGAAGCGACGATCGGGTGTTTGAGTTTCAGACCCAAATAGGTTGTCTGTAAGTCCATTTTCCGTTCCTCCCACCAGGGCCTAGCTCATCGACGCCATTTCTTCGTAAAGCTTCCACTTCCGGTCGACCATAGCCTGCGCCATGCTCATCAGCTGGTCGGCCGCCTTGGGGTTGGTGCGATACAGCATCCGATAGCGCAGCTCGTTCTCGACGTACTCCTTGAGCTTTATGGTCGGCCGCGGCGAGTCGAGCACAAACGGGTTTTCGCCCGACTGCCTGACCTCGGGGTTGAAGCGGATCAGCGGCCAGTGCCCGGACTGAACGGCGCGGGTTTGCTGATCGAGCCCCTTCTGCATATTGATGCCATGGGCGATGCAGTGGCTGTAGGAAAGGATCAGCGACGGACCCGAGTAGGCTTCGGCCTCGCGCAGAGCCAGAAGGGCTTGCTGCGGATTGGCGCCCAAGGCGATGCGTGCGACGTAGATGTTGCCGTACGAGATCGCCTGCAGGGCGATGTCCTTCTTGCCGATCTGCTTGCCGGCGTTGGCGAACTTGGCAACCGCCGCGAGCGGCGTCGATTTGGACGCCTGGCCGCCGGTGTTCGAGTAGACCTCGGTATCCAGCACGAGGATGTTAACGTCGCGACCGCTCGCCATCACGTGGTCGACGCCGGATGAGCCGATATCGTAAGCCCAGCCGTCGCCGCCGATGATCCACACGGAGCGCCGGACCAAGTGATCAGCGACCGACATCAAGGTCTTGGCGTCCTCGGACTTGATGCCGGTGAGCACCTCCTTCAGGGCCGCCACGCGCGCCCGCTGCTGGCGGATCTGCGATTCGGTCCGCTGCGGAGCGTTGATGAGTTCGTCCACCAGCGTTTCGCCGATCTGGCCGGCAAGGCGGACCAGCGTCTGCTTGGCAACCGTCATGTGGCGGTCGGCAGCCAGACGCATGCCGAGGCCGAACTCTGCATTGTCCTCGAACAAGGAATTGGACCACGCCGGGCCGCGGCCTTCGCTGTTCACCGACCACGGCGTGGTCGGCAGGTTGCCGCCATAGATCGACGAGCAGCCGGTTGCGTTCGCGACCACCAGCCGGTCGCCGAACAACTGCGAAACCGCCTTGACGTAGGGCGTCTCGCCGCAGCCGGCACAGGCGCCGGAGAACTCGAACAGCGGTTCAAGGAACTGCACGCCGCGCACGGTCGAGAAATCGACGCGGGAGCGGTCGTTGACCGGCAGCGTCTCGAAGAAGTCGACGTCGGCCTTGGCGCTCTCAAGGATCGGATCCTTCCAGCCCATATTGATGGCCTTCTTGCCGGACTCTTCCTTGCTCTTGGCCGGACAGACCTCCACGCACAGGCCGCAGCCGGTGCAATCCTCGACGTAAATCTGCAGCGTGTAGCGGGTTTCGGGGAAGCCGCGGGCATCGATCGGCGCGTGCTTGAAGGTTGCCGGGGCGGCCTCGAGCCGGTCCTGATGGTACAGCTTGGAGCGAATGACGCCGTGCGGGCAGACAAAGCTGCAGTTGCCGCACTGGATGCAGATTTCCGGTTCCCACGCCGGCACGAACGGGGAGATGTTGCGCTTCTCCCAGCGAGTCGTGCCTGATGGGTAGGTGCCGTCAACCGGCAGCGCGCTCACCGGCAATTCATCGCCGCGGCCCGCCATCATCATCGCGGTGACGTTCTGCACGAACTCAGGCGCCTTTGCCGGCACCACTGCCCGCATCTCCTGGGAGCTGGTCACGGCTTCGGGGACCTTGGCTTCGTGCAGATGCGCGAGCGTCACGTCAACCGCCTCGAAGTTCTTGCGGACGATCTCCTCGCCCTTCTTGCCGTAGGTCTTGCGGATCGACTTCTTGATGCGGTCGATCGCTTCCTCGCGCGACAGAACGCCCGAGATGGCGAAGAAGCAGGTCTGCATGATGGTGTTGGTGCGCGTCCCCATGCCGGTTTCGCGCGCGACCTTGAGCGCATCAATGACGTAGAACTTGAGCTTCTTGCTGACCATCTCCTCCTGGATCAGGCGCGGCAGCTTGTTCCAGACCTCGTCCGGGCCGTATGGGCTGTTGAGAAGGAAGGTGGCACCCGGCAGCGCCAGGGCCAGAACATTGGTCTTCTCGACGAAGTTGAACTGATGGCAGCCGATGAAGTTCGCGGCCTGGATCAGGTAGGCAGACCGGATCGGCTGCGGCCCGAAACGCACGTGTGAGACCGTCTGCGAGCCGGATTTCTTGGAGTCGTAGACGAAATATCCTTGTGCGTGGAGGTCGCCCTCCTCGCCGATGATCTTGATCGTGTTCTTGTTCGCGCCGACCGTGCCGTCGGCACCCAGCCCGTAGAACAGGGCACGGTGTACGGACTCGGGCTCGGTCGAGAAGCTGCGGTCGTAGGCGATGCTGGTATGCGCGACATCGTCGTTGATGCCGATCGTGAAGTGGTTTTTCGGCGTCTCTTTGGCGAGTTCGTCAAACACCCCCTTGACCATGGCGGGGTTGAACTCTTTCGACGATAGGCCATACCGGCCGCCGATAATCTTCGGCATCGCCGCGGTCGGCACCTTGCCGGCCGCAAAGCTCTCGAAGAAGGCCGTTACCACATCGGTATACAAGGGCTCGCCGGTTCCACCCGGCTCCTTGGTGCGGTCGAGCACGGCGATCGCCTTGGTCGTCGAGGGGATCGCGGCCAGCAAGTGCGACGCCGAGAAGGGACGGAACAGGTGGACCTGGACGAGGCCGATCTTTTCTCCGCGCGCATTCAGGTAATCGACGGTTTCCCTGGTCGTATCGGCCGCAGACCCCATGACGATGACGATCCGCTCGGCGTCTGGGGCACCGAAGTAGTCGAACAGCTGGTAGCGCCGGCCGACCAGCCCGGCAAACTTGGCCATCGCGTTCTCAACGATGCCGGGGACGCGCTGGTAGAAGATGTTGACGGTTTCGCGGGACTGGAAATAAGTGTCCGGGTTCTGCGCCGTGCCGCGAATGAACGGGTTGTCCGGATTGAGCGCCCGGCGGCGATGGGCGATGACGAGATCAACATCGATCATGGCCCGCATCTGGTCTTCGCTGATGAGCGAAATCTTGTTGACCTCGTGCGAGGTGCGGAAACCATCGAAGAAGTGAATGAACGGGATCCGCGATTCCAAGGTGGCGGTCTGGGCGATCAGCGCCATGTCGTGCGCTTCCTGCACCGAGCTTGAGGCGAGCTGCGCGAAGCCGGTGGGCAGCACCGCCATCACGTCTTGGTGATCGCCGAAGATGGAGAGGCCCTGAGTCGCCAGCGAGCGCGCGGCAACATGGATGACGCACGGCGTCAGTTCGCCTGCGATCTTGAACATGTTGGGGATCATGAGCATGAGCCCCTGCGACGCGGTGAAGGTGGTTGTGAGCGCACCACCCTGCAGCGAGCCGTGAACGGTGCCGGCGGCACCGGCCTCGCTCTGCATTTCGACGACTTCCGGGATCGTGCCCCAGATGTTCTTCTTGCCTTCGCTCGCCCACTGATCCGCCAGCTCGGCCATGGTGGACGAGGGGGTGATCGGATAAATGGCGCAGACCTCGTTGACGCGATAGGCGACGTACGCAGCCGCCTCGTTGCCGTCGATTGTTACCACCTGAGCTTCGCCCATCAACTTCCTCCACTACCGCCGGCGCGCGATGGCCGCTTGCCCGCGACCGGCGTTCTCTTGGTCTGTTCGTGTCGTTCCCTTGGTCCGGTCAGGCCCTTGGCCGGTCAGGCGCTGTCCGCCACACTCAACTCTGGCCGCCCGGTTCCGGGGTCATGACGATGGCGTGGCAGGGGCACTGCTCGAAGCAGACGGCACAGCCGGTGCACCGGTCATAATCGTAGCGGTACCGGTTGCCCGGCCCGAGCTTGATGATCGCATCCTCGGGGCAGGCGCCGTAGCAGCCGTCGCACTCGAAGCAGTTGCCGCACGACAGGCAGCGCTTGGCCTCGAAGGTCGCCTCCTTCTGCGTCAAGCCCTTCACGACTTCCTCGAAGGAGGACTGCCGCTTGCCAATCTCGATATGCCCCTGGGGCCGCTGACCGGCGTCGGTATAGAACCACAGGTGCAGCTTCTCGAAGGATGCGATGTCCTTTTTCGGCGGCTTGGCGTAGCTATCGCCGCGCAGGTAGGCGTCGATGTTGCGCGCCGCCTTCTTGCCGTGGCCGACGGCGATCGTCACTGTCCGTTCCGAGGGCACCATGTCGCCGCCGGCGAACAGGCCCGGGTAGCCCGTCATCATGTTGGGCGCGACCTCGACGACACCGTCACTCTTGAACGTGATGCCCGGGATCTGACGCAGGAAAGAGGTATCCGTGTCCTGGCCAAGCGCCAGGATCAGGTCGTTGGCTTCGACGGTCTCGAACTGACCTGTCGGCTGCGGCCGGCCCTTGTCGTCGACCTCCATCACTTCGACCGTGAAGGTGGTTTCATCAATCGATTTGATGGTCCGCAGCCAGTGGATCTTGATCCCTTCTTCGAGCACCTCATCGGCCTCGAAGTCGTGCGCCGGCATGTGTTCGCGGTCACGCCGATAGATGATCATCGGCTCGTGGCCCAAGCGCAGAGCGACGCGCGCGGCATCCATGGCGGTGTTGCCGCCACCGTAGATGGCAACCCGGCGGCCTAGCTTCGGCGCATTGCCGGTTTCGACATCACGCAGGAAGCTGACCGCGTCCAGGACCTTGCCGGCGTCGCGCGATGGGATCTCGGTCCGCTTGCCGAGATGGGCCCCGACCGCGACGAAAATGGCGTCGAATCGGCCTTCCTTCTGCAGGGTCACCACGTCCTCGACCTTATGGTTGAGGACGATTTTGACCCCCATCGCCTCAATCCGCTGGATCTCACCGTCCAGGACGTCGCGCGGCAGGCGGTAGGCCGGAATACCGAAGTGCATCATTCCGCCGGCGAGCGGGCCGGCTTCGTGAATTTCGACCTCATGTCCCATCAGCCGGAGATGGTGAGCGCAGGACAGCCCGCTCGGGCCGGCGCCGATGATGAGGACCCGCTTGCCGCTCGGTGGCGCGCTGACGGTGGGCACCCATTTTTCGGCCAGCGCCATGTCACCAAGGAAGCGTTCGACAGCATGGATGCTGACGGTGCCGTCCAGGTTCTTACGATTGCAGTTGTCCTCGCACGGGTGATAGCAGACGCGCCCGTGCACGGCCGGCATCGGGTTATCCTGGACGATGGTTTCCCATGCTTCGCGGAAACGACCACCTTGGGCGTGTGCCAGCCAGGCCTGGATGTTTTCGCCAGCGGGACAGGCATTGTTGCAGGGCGGCAGCAGGTCCAGGTAGAGCGGTCGCTGGGTGCGAAACGGCCCCGTCCGGCGCTCGTGCGTCAGATCAGGTGGGCGGGTCAGATCGGCTGGTTGGCTCATCGTTCTCCTCTCCTCCGGTTCGCAACAGTTCGGGCCGCTGACCCGCCTCTGCATTTGATGGCACGCCACCGGGCCGGCCGGCACAGCGGCGGCTCAGCGAAAAAAAGGGATGCTCGAACGTCTCCCGGCTATGCCGGTCGGACCGCGCGTTGGCAAGACCAGCGCTGCCAGAGCCGCTTGCGAAGCGAATCATCCGGCGGCCGCTGTGACGGGTGAGGCCTCTTGTTCGTGTGTCCGGCCTCGGTTGAAACCGATATGCCTTTCTTGCCCGCCGCGATCGTGCGAGATGGTCATGAAGCTCCCAGGGCGCGACCATAGCGCTGGCGGCGCCGGCAAACAAGATTGCGAACGCATAGCTCGCGTGCATTGTATGCATGGACGTCAGAGGCGGGGGAGCCGGCGTTGGAAAAGGAGATCACGGCATGACCGGTTCGCTGGCTGGGCTCGGCCTCAGCGTGACCGCTTTCGTCGGTAGTCATTTCCTGCTCTCAAGCCGGCGCGTCCGCCATACGTTGGTCGCGTGGGTGGGTGAGATGGCCTTCCTCGGCCTCTACTCCTCGATCGCGCTTGCGACCTTCGTCTGGATGGTCGAGGCATACGCGGATGCGCCTTATCTGGAGCTTTGGCTGCCGCCGACCGCGCTCAAGCACCTGGCCCTGTCCGTCATGCCGTTCGCGTGCATCCTTGTGATTTGCGGTTTGACGACACCAAGCCCGGCCGCGGTCTCGCTCGATCCGCAGGCACTCGCCCAGCGCGCGCCGGTCGGCATTCAGAAGGTGACCCGTCATCCCGTGCTATGGGGCTTCGCGCTCTGGGGCGTGGTGCACCTGCTCGCGAACGGCGATGCGGCGTCCCTCCTTCTGTTCGGCGGCAATACCGTGCTGGCGCTGCTGGGAGCGCTGCACATCGATGCGCGCAAGCACGTGCTGCTCGGCCACCACTGGCAGCGCTTCGCCGCGGCAACTTCGTTCGTGCCGCTTGCGGCCCTCATCGACGGACGCGCGACGCTGAGGGTCGGCGAGATCGGCTGGTGGCGGATCGGCCTCGGTGTCGCCCTTTATGCCGTCCTAATTGTCGCGCATCCGTGGTTGTTCGGGATCGCCGTCTGGCCGTTGTGAGCGGGGGCCGCTCGGCAGGCGATCAACTTCAAGCGAGGGTGAAGATCTCCATTGGCTGGCTGATCCCGCGCAGCGCGTGCTGGCCCAGCGAGGTGAGCCGGTCGCCGGCAGCGCCGGGGCGGACCAGGCCGGCGAACGCCGCCGAGAACAGAAGCGGCCGCCCCAACGTTCGGCACAGCCCCTCGATCCGCGCGGCTTCGTTGGTTGCCGAGCCGATGACGGTAAAGGCAAGCCGCTTCGGCGTCCCGATGTTGCCGTACATCACGTCGCCCAGATGCAGGGCGATGCCGAAGCCAAGCGATGGCAGACCGGCCGCAGCCCGCTCCATGTTCAGCGCATCGATGCGGCCGATCGCATCGAGGGCGGCTTCGAGCGCGCGGGCAGCAACCGCTTGATGCTGCGGGCAATCCTCGCAGGGGCCACGCGCGCCGGCGACGGGGAAAATCGCAAGCGCGCCGTCACCGATAAAGCTCAAGACCTCGCCCTGATGCTCGATGATGGCGCCGGCCATGGCGTCGAAGAACGCGTTCAGGATCGCGAGGTAGTCCCGGCGCGGCAGGGTGTCCGCCAACGCCGTCGATCCACGCAGATCGCAGAACCAGATGACGGCGTGGATCTCCTCGCCATCGCCGCGGCGGATGAGGCCCTTCAGCACCTGCTCGCCGGTCTGCGGGCCGAGGTAGGTCTCGAGAATCGCCGTCGCTGAAAGGCGCAGCGTGTGCAGTTCATAGAGATGGGCGAGCATGGGCAGGGCTTCGTCCAGGCGCTCAAGCTCGGCCGAACCGAAGCCGCCCGGCTGGTCGGACGTGACCGTCAAGGCGCTGATCCGGCCGTCGCTGAAGCGTAGCGGCATGGCAACGTAATCGGTCCCGCCCTGCTCCTTGAGATCGAGCAGCACCGGGTAGTCAAGGGCAGCGGCCGGTCCTTCCAGGCGGCGGCGAATGGCGCCCGCGCCCTCGAACAGCGCCGCGTACGGGCTCTTGATGAAGCGTTCCTCCTGCACGATCGAATGCTGCGGCAGGAGCGTCTCCACGGCATCACTGCCGCGCTGCCACAGGTAGCTCGCGCCCAGGTACTGCGGATGCAAGGTGCGGATGAGAACGCGCAGGCGGAACAGTCGAATGCCGGCCGCGATAAGGCAGTTCCCCAGCCCCGCCGTCAATGCTTCGGGTGTGGCGATCTCCCAGCCCTCGGTCAGCGCCCAGGCGACAACGGGGTTGGGTGAAATCGGCCGCAGCGGAAACGTCAGCGGCGGGGCGGCGGGCAGATCCATCGGTGCAGTCGTGACGGACAGACGAGCTGTGTGCACACAGGGATTAACGGCCCTGGCACAGCGCTTTCGCCACATTATGTAACAGCAGGGAACGGTCTCGGAAAGGGATGCAGCGATGCCGGTCGAAGACGGGATTGCGGCACTGAAGCCCGACATGACGGACTGGCGGCGGTACTTGCATGCCCACGCCGAAACCGCCTTTCAGGAGCGTGAGACGGCAGCCTTCGTCGCAGCCCGGTTGCGAGAGTTCGGCATCGAGGTGCATGAAGGTCTGGCCGGGACCGGTGTCGTCGGCACGCTCCGCAACGGCGACGGCCCCGCGATCGGCCTGCGCGCGGATCTCGACGGCTTGCCGATTGCGGAAGAGACAGGACTCCCCTACGCGTCGAAGCACGCTGGCCGCATGCATGCCTGCGGCCACGACGGCCATACCGCGATGCTGCTGGGCGCCGCACGCTACCTTGCGCAAACGCGCCGCTTTGCCGGCACTGTTCATTTCATCTTTCAGCCGGCGGAGGAAAACGAGGGCGGCGCCCGGGTGATGATCGAACAGGGGCTGTTCGAGCGCTTTCCCGTCCGCCAGGTCTTCGGCATGCACAACTGGCCAGCCATGCCGGCCGGCCATTTCGCGGTGCGGGCCGGGCCGATGATGGCGGCGTGCGACACCTTCGAAATCACGGTCAGCGGTACGGGCTGCCACGGGGCAATGCCGCACTTCGGCTTCGACGCGATCGTGGCGGCGGCTGCCCTCGTCTCCACCCTGCAGACGATCGTGAGCCGCGCCGTCGATCCACTGGAGGCGGCGGTGGTTTCGGTCACGCAGATTCACGCCGGCGATACCTGGAACGTCCTGCCAGCGCGTGCGGTGCTGAAGGGGACGATCCGCAGCTTCCAGCCGGCTGTGCGCGCGCGGATCGAAGCCGCCCTGAAGCGCATTGCCGAAGGAACGGCGGCCGCCCATGGCTGTCGCGCCGACGTGCACAACCTCAGGCATTATCCGGCAACGGTGAACGCCGACGCTGAAACCGAGCTGGCGGCCGCGGTGGCCGAGCGGGTTGTCGGTAAGGAGCGCGTCATCCGCAATCCGCCGCCAACCACGGGCTCGGAAGACTTTGCCTTCATGCTGCAGGCGACACCCGGCTGCTACATCTGGATCGGCAGCGGGCGGGGAAAAGAGGATCCGTCCCTGCATAGCCCGCACTACGACTTCAATGACGATATTTTGCCCGTAGGAGCCAGCTATTGGGCAAAGCTGGTCGAAACGGGCCTTGCCTGAACCCTGCCTGTTGGGTCCCAATTGGCAGCGGCGTTAACGCCGGGGCGGGCGCAGTGGACATGGTTTTTCCCCGATGGATTATCGGGTATAGTTGCGGACGAGGGATCAGGGGGCGCTGGTCCTGATCTTGCTAAGCACTGGTCAAGAGGAACGAAGAGGCGATGAGCCGACCGGAAAAGCGAAGCTCGGATGGGACACCCACAACCAGCGTCGTCACCCGGCCGCGCGCGCGGACCAAGCGGCCCGCGATGTACAGGGTGTTGATGCTGAACGACGATTACACGCCGATGGAGTTCGTCGTTCATGTGTTAGAGCGGTTTTTTGCCAAGAACCACGAGGAAGCCGTCCGCATCATGCTGCACGTCCATCACCGTGGCGTCGGCGTCTGCGGGGTGTTCACCTACGAAGTCGCTGAGACCAAGGTGAACCAGGTAATGGATCTGGCGCGGCAGCGTCAGCATCCGCTGCAATGCACGATCGAAAAAGATGGCGGTGAAAGCGAATAGGTGAGGCCGTGCTGTCAAAGAACCTCGAGCAGACCCTGCACCGCGCCCTCGCGCTCGCAACCGAGCGGCGCCACGAGTACGCCACGCTTGAGCACCTGCTGCTCGCCTTGACCGAAGACCCGGAAGCGGTCCCTGTCCTCAAGGCGTGCGGCGTCGACATTGCCCAGCTCGGCCGCGACCTGCTGCATTTCGTCGATGTCGAACTGCGCAGCCTCAAGACCGCGCTTGCCGCCGATCCGAAGCCGACCGCCGGTTTCCAGCGTGTCGTCCAGCGCTCGGTGATCCACGTCCAGTCGTCGGGCCGCGACGAAGTGACGGGCGCCAACGTCCTGGTCGCTCTTTTCTCTGAGAGAGAGTCGCACGCGGTATACTTCCTGCAAGCACAGGAGATGACCCGGCTCGATGCGGTCAACTTCATCGCGCACGGGATCGCCAAGGTTGCCGGGGAGTCGCGCAAGCGGCCTGTCCAGGGCGCCGATGAAGAGGCGGGCGCGGAGAAGGTGGTGCGTAAGGGACACGAGGCCTTGGAAACCTACTGCGTTGACCTCAATCGCAAGGCCAAGGACGGACGCATCGACCCGCTGATCGGCCGTGAGCTCGAAATCGAGCGGACGATCCAGATCCTGTGCCGGCGCAACAAGAACAATCCGTTGTTCGTCGGCGACCCCGGCGTCGGCAAGACGGCGCTGGCCGAAGGACTGGCGTGGCGCATCGTCCGCGGCGAAGTCCCGGACGTGCTGAAAAATGCGACGATCTATGCTCTCGACATGGGCACGCTCCTGGCCGGCACCCGCTACCGCGGCGACTTCGAGGAGCGCCTCAAGAACGTCATGTCGGAACTGGAAGCGATCCCCGGCGCGGTCCTGTTCATCGATGAGATCCACACCGTTGTCGGCGCCGGTGCGACCAGCGGCGGATCGATGGACGCTTCCAACATCCTGAAGCCCTCGCTGGCATCGGGTACCCTGCGCTGCATCGGCTCGACGACCTACAAGGAATACCGCAACCACTTCGAGAAGGACCGCGCGCTGGTCCGAAGGTTCCAGAAAATCGACATCTACGAGCCGTCGATCGATGACTCGATCAAGATCCTGCAGGGACTGAAGGGCTGCTTCGAGGGCCATCACGGCGTCAAGTATACGGCCGAGGCGTTGCGCGCGGCGGTCGAGCTGTCGGCCCGCTACATCAATGACCGCAAGCTGCCGGACAAGGCCATCGACGTCATCGACGAAGTGGGTGCGGCGCGCATGCTGCACCCGCCGCACAAGCGGCGGACGACGGTCACCGTGCGCGATGTCGAAGAGGTCGTGGCGAAGATCGCCCGCATCCCGCCGAAAAGCGTTTCGACCGACGACCGCAAGGCCCTGCAGACTCTCGATCGCGACCTGAAGACGGTGGTGTTCGGCCAGGACAACGCGATCGAAGCGCTGGCAAGTGCGATCAAGCTCGCTCGCGCCGGTCTGCGCGAGCCGGAGAAGCCGATCGGCTGCTACCTGTTCTCGGGACCGACCGGCGTCGGCAAAACCGAGGTCGCCCGCCAGCTCGCACACGTGCTAGGGATCGAGCTCGTCCGCTTCGACATGTCGGAATACATGGAGCGGCACAGCGTCTCGCGCCTGATCGGGGCGCCACCGGGCTATGTTGGCTTCGACCAGGGCGGACTGCTCACGGACGCGATCGACAAGCAGCCGCACGCGGTTCTCCTGCTCGATGAGATCGAGAAGGCGCACCCGGACCTGTTCAACATCCTTTTGCAGGTGATGGATCACGGCAAGCTCACCGACCACAACGGCAAGAGCGTCGATTTCCGCAACGTCATCCTGATCATGACGACCAACGCCGGTGCGTCCGAGCTCGCCAAGCCAGCGATCGGCTTCGAGCGCTCGGAAAGGATCGGTGACGATCAGGAGGCGATCGAGCGCATGTTCACGCCGGAGTTCCGCAACCGCCTGGACTCGGTGATCCCGTTCGCGGCGCTGACCCAGGACGTCGTTCTGCGCGTCGTCGACAAATTCGTGATGCTGCTTGAAGTCCAGCTGTCCGACCGCCAGGTGACCATCGAGCTCTCGGACGAGGCGCGCAAGTGGTTGGCCGAGCGTGGCTATGACCTGCGCTTCGGTGCCCGCCCGTTGGGCCGGGTCATTCAGGAGCACATCAAGAAGGCGCTGGCCGAGGAGCTCCTGTTCGGGCGCTTGGCCAAAGGCGGCGTCGTCCGCGTCACCCTCGTCGACGGCAAGCCGGCGTTCGAGTACCCGGAGATCATTCCCCAGCTGCCGCCACCAGGCCGCAAGGGGAAGCCGAAGCAGCTGGAGCCGGCCCGCTGACGGCGCCCGACCCTGCGGCTTGACGCCGTAAACCGCCACGTTTAACGCTTCCTCTCGTCGCGCCGGACGCGACAATGAGAGGAGGCAATCGTGGCGGGTTTTCTTAAGGGCTTGCGCGTTCTCGACATGAGCCAGTACCTGCCGGGGCCCTATGCCGCGCGGATGCTGGCGGATATGGGCGCGGAGGTCGTCAAGGTCGAACCGCCGGGCGGCGATCCGGTGCGCAACCTCGATGCCGAGGGCAAGCCCGGCGAATCACCGTTCTACGGCATCGTCAATGCCGGCAAGACCGTCGTCACGATTGACCTCAAGTCGGCCGAGGGGCGGGCGGAGTTCGTCGACCTCGTGCGGCTGGCGGATATCCTTTTGGAATCCTACCGCCCTGGCGCGATGGACCGCTTGGGCTTCGGACCGGCGCGGCTGAAGGAGATCAACCCGGGTCTGATCCACTGCGCCCTTTCCGGCTTCGGCCAGACCGGGCCGGCGCGCCTCGCCTCCGGCCACGACCTCAACTACGAGGCGATGACGGGCGGTCTCAGCATTTGCGGCACGGCCGAGACGCCGGTGATCCCGTTCCCACCGATGGCGGACTATGCAGGCGCCCTGCAGGCGGTGATTGCCGTTCTCGGCGCGCTGGTGGGGCGCGATCACGGCAGCCCCGGCTGCCACCTCGATGTCAGCCTGATGGAATCGCTGCTGGCGTGGCAGGAGCTTGGGATGGCGCTGCCGGCCAAGCGTGCCGGCGGCCTGATCAACGGCGGTGCCGCCGGCTATCAGGTCTATCGCACCGCCGACGGCGGCTTCGTCTCCTTGAGCCCGTTGGAGCCAAAGTTCTGGGCCAATTTCTGCACGGCGGTTGGCCGGCCGGACTGGATTGAACGCCGGTTCGAGCCAATGCCGCAGACGGCGCTGATCGGGGAAGTGCAGGCGCTGTTCGCCAGTCAACCGCGCGCCTACTGGGAAGCGTTGCTCGACCCGGCGGAATGCTGCTTCCAGGCCATCCTCGAATACGACGAGCTGGAAGACCATCCGCACCACCGCGCGCGCGGCCTGTTGCAGCGGCGCGGCCGCTTCAAGGAGGTGCTGTTTCCAGTGCTGGTCGATGAGCAACCGCCGCGGCCGCGCACAGCCGTGCGTGATGCCTCGCTGGCCGAAGTGCTGGCGGCGTGGAAGAAGGAGTGAGCGAACTCGAGCGTTCGCTAGAGGATACGGCGCAGTTCATCCACCGTAATGCCGGCCTCTCTCAAAACGGCCCGCAGCGTACCTTTTGCGATCTCGGCGTGGTCGGGAACGACAAGTCGGCGAAACGGTGCCCTGCCTTGCCGCAGAATGATGTGGCTGCCACGTTGCCGATCAACGGCATAGCCGAGCCGACCGAGCGCCTTAACAAGTTGGCGACCGGATAAGACTGGAAGCGCGCTCACACGGCGACCTCGACGACCTCCTCCGAGATCGCGGGTGGGATCGGCTCGCCGTGCGCGCGCAGGCTTTCGACATAGCCGGCGATCGCCTCACATACATTGGCCAGGGCCGATTCACGCGTCACCCCTTGCGAGATGCAGCCAGGCAACGCCGGCACTTGGGCCACGAACACGCCGTCTTCGTCCTGCTCGATTAACACGCGGTATTTCATGGTGCACAAGCTCTCCGTGTAGCCTGCTGGCAACGTGACGCTGAGGGCTTGCCCCTGCGCGGTGCGAAAAGGATGCCCGGAGGCACCCTCATTTGCAATAACTGGCCGACGTGTTGGCGGTGTGGGAAAGGCGCTAGGCCGGCGGTTCGTGGCGGAACGGCGATAACGCCGTGAGGCGCTCAATCGCTTCGTCCACCGCTGAGCGTTCCCGCACCAAGAAGCGATCGACCGCGGTGCGCAGGCGGTGATCGGCGATCCAATGCGCACTCCAGGTCGGCTGCGGCAGATAGCCGCGCTGGATCTTGTGCTCGCCCTGGGCGCCAGCTTCGATCCGCGCGAGCCCGTTTTGGATCGCGAAGTCGATTGCGCGATAGTAGCACATCTCGAAATGGAGCCGGTCGTAAGCGCCGATCGCTCCCCAGTAGCGGCCGTAGAGGGTGTCGTCGCCGACCAGGTGCAGGGCACCCGCGACCGGCAGGCCCGCAGGCGTTTCTGCCATGACCAGGAGCACACGACGCCCGAGCCCGCGGCCGAGCGCGGAGAAGAAGGCACGGCTCAAGTACGCATGCGCGCTCTTCCGTTCCACCGTGTCGCGATAAAAGCCGTAGAAGGCATCCCAGTGCCGCTCCTCGATCGCGCTGCCGGCAAGCTCACGGATGACGACATCGTGGCCGGCGGCAGCGGCGCGCTCCTTGCGGATAGCCTTGCGCTTGCGCGACGACAGATCGCCCAAGAAATCCTCGAAGTTCGTGTAGCCGCGGTTCTGCCAGTGGTACTGGATCCCCGTGCGCAGCAGGAAGCCGTAGCGGGAAAGGAGCCGGCACTTGGCCTCGGTCGCGAACGTGACGTGCAGCGACGAGACGCGGGTCGCTTCGGCGAGCTGAACAAGGCCCGCGGCGAGTGTCTCTGTGGCTCCTGCTGGGCCATCGGGCGGTGCCAACAGCCGCGGGCCGGTCACGGGCGAGAACGGGACTGCGACCTGCAGCTTGGGGTAATAGCGGCCGCCGGCGCGCTCGTACGCGTCCGCCCAGCTCCAGTCGAAGACGTACTCCCCGTACGAATGGCTCTTGAGGTAGACCGGCGCGCAGGCGGCGAGCCGGCCGTCGGCGCCGTGCAGTGCCAGATGCTGCGCCTGCCAGCCGGTCGCCGCGACGGCAGACGCAGAGCTCTCCAAAGCCGAGAAGAACGCATGCGTGACGAATGGATTGGCATTGCCGGCACAGGCATCCCACTCCGTGGCCGCGATCTGATCGATCCCGCTTGCGACGGTAAGCGTGAACGGTTCGGCGCCGTCGGGCATGGCTCGCGTCATCCGCTTGCGGTTGCGTCCCTCCCCTCATGTTAGACTTGGCAGCGGCGGCTGCCAGCGGCGGGGTCAGGCGAGCGCGAACAGACCCTCGACTTCGACGGCGGCGTCCAAGGGCAGAATCGGGGCGCCGACAGCGGCGCGGGCATGCCGGCCAGCCTCGCCAAACACCTCGACCATCAGCTCCGAGGCGCCGTTGAGGACGGCCGGCTGCTGCGTGAAACCGGCGGCCGAGGCGACGAACCCGCCCAAGCGAACGACGCGAACGACACGATCGAGATCGCCTGCGCACGCTTCGCGCACTTGCGCGATGAGGTTGAGCGCGCACAACTTGGCGGCAGCGTAGCCGTCCTCGATCGTGAGGCCGGCGCCGATCGGACCGCGGTAGCGCATCTCGCCGTTCCACAGCGGCAACTGGCCCGAGACCACGACGAGCGAACCCGTGATGACGAACGGCACGTAGCTGCCGGCAGGCGCCGCTGCCTTTGGCAGCTCGATACCCAGGTCCTTCAAGCGTTGATCGATGCGTCCGGCCATGGCGGCGTATCCTCTCTCCGTGAGCGTTCCAATGTTACAAATGAATACCGACAGGTGGGACTTATGCTGCGCCTGCCTGCGCTGCCACCGCCTGCGCGAGCGCTTGCTCCATGATCGCCAGGTCCGGCTTGCGGCCGGTATAGAGCTCGAACTGGCAGCCCGCCTGATGCAGCTGCATGCGGACGCCCGCGATCGTCCGGCAACCGGCCGCTTCTGCCGCACGCAGCAGCCGGGTTTGCGGCGGCTGGGCAACGGCGTCAAAGACGACCGTGCCGGGGCGCAAAGCCGAAGGCGGAATCAGCATCGTGTCCGGATCCTGGAAGCCGACCGGTGTCGCGTGCACGAGGAGGTCGTAGGCGGGCGCATCCGCGAGCGCAGCCGGCGGGCCGGCGTAGCGTGCGCCCAGGCTTTCCGCCAACGCTTGGCCGTTGTCGGCGCTGCGATTGTAGAGCGCCACCGCCGCACCGGCGCGAATGAGCGCAAAGACGATGGCACCCGCCCCGCCGCCGGCCCCGACGACGGCAGCACGGCAGCCCTCGATGCGGAGGCCTTCGCCGAGCGCGTCGCGGGCCCCGATCCAGTCGACGTTGTGGCCGGTCAGCAAGCCGTCATCGTTGATGACCGTGTTGACGGCGCCGATCGCGCGCGCGGTTGGCTCGACCGCGTCCAGAAGGCTCATGATCCGCACCTTGTGCGGCGTGGTGACGCCGAGGCCGCGGATGCCGAGCGCGCGCATCGCCGCGAGCGCGCCCGCGGTGTCCTCTGTCCCGAAGGCGACGTACGTGTAGGCGAGGCCGAACGCCCGGAACAGGGCCGTGTGCATGGCGACGCCGAAGCGGCCGGGCCGGCCGGCGATCGAGCCGCAGAGGACGGGGAAGCTAGTCGGCATCGCCCTTTGGTTGGATTACTGTTAGAAGGATCTTCAATGCCGCACCGCGAACGGCGTGGCGATGGTGTCGCGCCGTTGGACAGGGGCGGTGCTTCGCCTCTTTCTCCGCCGCTTCTTCAAGGCTGGTCATGCGCTTTCTGTGCATCACGCCCAACACGTCGATCGATCGCACGATGGTCGTGCCCGGGTTCCTCGCTGGCGGCGTTTGGCGGGCCCAGTCCGGCAGCATCGCCTGCGGCGGTAAGGGAGTCAACGTCGCCCGGGCGCTTAAGCGGCTGGGTCAGCAGCCTGTCTGCTCCGGTCTCCTCGCCGGTCATACCGGCAAGCTGGCTGCCCAAGTCGCGAACGCGGAGGGCCTGGAGGCAGCGTGGACCTGGGCGAGCGGTGAAACGCGCACGTGCGTTATCGTTGTCGGCGAGCGCGGTGCGACCACGGTGCTCAACGAGCCGGGACCGCCGGCCGCGGCAGACGACTGGAGCCGGCTGGTCCAAGATGTCACTCGCCTGGCCCGCAGCGCCGGTGGTGCCTGCATCTCTGGCAGCCTGCCGCCAAGCTACCCGGAAAGCGGGCTCAAGGCGCTGATTCGCGCTGCATCGATGAACGGCAGGCGGCCGGTCTGGGTTGATACCAGCGGCGCCGCGCTCATCGACGCGGTCGCGGCGGCACCCTACGGGATCAAGATCAACGCCGACGAAGCGGCGGCGCTGTTGGGGTGGCGGGTACAGTCGGTCCATGATGCGATTCGGGCGGCGCGCGAGATCCGCCGCCGCGGTCCGGAGCGGGTCGCGATCACACTTGGCGCCGACGGCGCGGTGGTTGCGACCGGCCAGGGCGATTGGCATGCACGGCCGCCAGGGGTGCGGGTCGTGAGCGCCGTCGCCAGCGGCGATTGCTTCCTCGCCGGCTTAATGGCCGGCCTGGCCGAGCGGGTCTCGCCGGCAGAAGCGCTGCGGCTCGCAACCGCATGCGGTGCTGCCAACGCGATGAGCCGGGACGCCGGAGATTTCGAGCCGCGGCGGCTGACGTCGATCATCGTCAACGTTTCCGTACGCCTGATGACCGGCTGATCAGCGCGATCCGCCGCTGCAGACGACCGCCGGCAGGCGTTGCATCTGTTGCTGCCGGGCCAGGAGGAACTCGCCGCCGAACACCAGCGACCAGCAAAACAGCGACTCGCTGCTGCGGTTGTCCCGCTCCAGATCAGCGGCGAGCGCCGCCAGGCGATAGGCCCGATCCGCATGCCGCCGCCAGCCGGTGCCGGTGTTGAGGGTTTCACCGCCGCCCGGGATCGGCAGCTCGACGCCGGTTTGTGCCGTGAGCCAGAAAAAGAAATCCCGCACCAACCAGTCGTAGAAGAGAAAGCCACGGCGGCGGTACAGCCACGCGCTCAAAAACTCGCAGACGAGGAGCTCGATGGCAAACGGCGCGATCGGCGCGCCCGACGTCCGCCGCCAAGCCTTCGCCATCTGGATCAGATGCCGCGCCTTGCCGCCACTGATCGCATCCGCGTGATCGAGGTGACGCACTTCGAGGCGCGGCTGCATGAGGCGCCACGGGCCACCGCCCAGGGTGCGGTTCCGGTCGGCCACCAGATAGCCGCCCGCGCGGCAGGCGAACGCCGGCACCAGTTTCGTTTGCATTGGACTGCTGGCGCACCCGGCGCCGGAGGCGAATTGCGACGCAAGCTGGCGCGCGACAGCGAGGCCGGCCGGGGTGTCGGCGGCGCGGCGGCCAGCTTTCGCCTCACGCCCCGATTCGCGCCCCGATTCGCGGCTGTGAGGCGGCAGAATCAGCAAAGCGTCGACCGCGTCGCCGTCGCGGATAGCGGTCCCCTTGCCAAAACCACCGACGACCAGCGGATCGGCAATGGACTCCTTCGGCCGCTCGCCGTCCGCCTGCAGGCAGCAACGCACCACGTCGGCAACCGCTTTCACCCCGGCAGAAGCCCGCCGCCGCTCCTCGGGCGTGGGCTGCAGCCAAGCCAGGAAAGCCTCGAACCGGGCCGGAACATGCCGCCAGTCTACGCTCATCGCGATTCTACGTCGTTTCTTCGGGAGCTCACGAGCATCCCGTTGTGGACCCGCAGGTCGTACATTTCAGGCAAGTGCCGTTGCGTACAAGGGTGAAGTTGCCGCACTCGCCGCAGGCATCGCCTTCGTAGCCCTGGAGGCGGGCGACGGTGGCCGCATGGTCCGGCGCACCGGCGAGCACTGCGGCAGCTGCGTGCACCCCGCTGGTCGCGATCGCGGCGAAATCGGCCTGAAAGGCGCCGACAACGTCATGCGTGAGGCGGCCGGCAGCTTCTGCCACGCTTCCAAGCACGTTCTCCGCCGCGACCGCCGGCGCCTTCGCACCGGTATAGACGCGAAAGCGGCTGCGCACGTAGCCGCGGCTGGCAAGCCGGGTCACTGCCGGAATCGGATCGGCGTCTGCGTCACGTCCCCCGCCTTCGGCGGCGCCGCGGCCGACGGTATCGGGCTCGGTGTCATGCGGCTCGACGTGGGCCAAGTCGTAGCGACCGAGGTAGGAGATCGCGAGCTCGCGGAACAGATAGTCGAGAATCGACGTCGCCATCCGGATCGAATCATTGCCATCGACGATGCCGGCCGGCTCGAAGCGGGTGAAGGTGAACGCCTCGACGTACTCCTCCAGCGGCACGCCGTACTGCAGGCCGATCGAGATCGCGATGGCGAAGTTGTTCATCAGGCTGCGGAAGGCGGCGCCTTCCTTGTGCATGTCGAGAAAGATTTCGCCGAGCCGGCCGTCCTCATACTCGCCCGTGCGCAGATAGACCTTATGGCCGCCGACCTTGGCCTTCTGGGTGTATCCCTTGCGCCGGTTGGGCAGGCGTTGGCGCTCCATACGCGTCACCACCCGCTCGACGATGCGTTCGGCCACCGTTTCGGCGCGCACGGCCGCCGGCAGCGCGATCAGCGCTTCGGCAGGGGCCTCGGCCTCGGGCTGGGCTTCCGCTTCGTCGAACAGGGCGCTCGAGAGCGGCTGCGACAGCTTGGAACCGTCGCGGTAAAGGGCTGTTGCCTTCAGCCCGAGTTGCCAGCTCAGCATGTAGGCGTTTCGGCAGTCCGCGATCGATGCCGCCGCCGGCATGTTGATGGTCTTGGAGATGGCGCCGGAGATGAAAGGCTGCGCCGCGGCCATCATGCGGATGTGGCTTTCGACCGAGAGGTGGCGGCGGCCGAGGCGGCCGCACCGGGACGCGCAGTCAAAGACGGCCAAGTGCTCTGGCCGCAGCGCCGGCGCACCCTCGACCGTCATTGCCCCGCAGACATAGACGTTCGCGGCTTCGATCTCGTCGCGGGAATAGCCAAGCGCGCTCAACAGGCACGACGAAGCGTCGTCCAGCTGCTCGGCGGTCAACCCCAGGGTCTCGCGGCAGAATGCTTCGCCGAGAGTCCAGCGGTTGAAGACGAACCGGATGTCAAACGCCTCGCCAAGCGCAGCCTCGACCCGTTCCAGCGCTTCAGCCGTGAAGCCGCGCGCCTGCAGGCTCGCCGCATTGATCGCTGGCGCGCCTTGCAGCGTGCCGTGGCCGACGGCGTAGCGAACGATCGCCTCGATCTCGTCCTCGTCATAGCCAAGCCGGCGTAGTGCCTGCGGCACCATCCGATTGATGATCTTGAAATAGCCGCCGCCGGCGAGCTTCTTGAACTTCACCAGCGCGAAGTCCGGCTCGATGCCGGTCGTATCGCAGTCCATGACGAGGCCGATGGTGCCGGTCGGCGCGATTACCGTCGTCTGGGCATTGCGGTAGCCGTGCCGCTCGCCAAGCCGCAGCGCCTCGTCCCAGGCGGCACGGACGGCGGTGGCAAGATCGGTATCAGCAATCGCGCAGGCATCGAACGCGACCGGAAGCACCGAGAGACCTTCGTAGCCATCGGTGGCGCCGTAGGCAGCGCGGCGGTGGTTGCGCATCACCCGCAGCATCGCGGCGCGATTCTCGGTGAAGCGCGGAAAGGCGCCGAGCTCTGCCGCCATCCGCGCCGAGGTGGCGTACGCCGTCGCCGTCATCAGCGCGCTGATCGCAGCGCACAGCTGGCGTGCCATCTCGGAGTCGTAGGGTACGCCCTTTGCCATCAGGAAACCGCCGATATTCGCGAAGCCGAGGCCGAGGGTACGGAACTGATGCGAAAGCAGCGCGATCCGGGGAGCCGGGTACTGCGCCATCATCACCGAGATTTCGAGAACGATCGTCCACAGACTGACGGCGTGGCGAAAGGAGGCAATGTCCAGACTGCCGTCGTCGCTCTGCAAGGCAACGAGATTGAGCGAGGCGAGATTGCAGGCCGTGTCGTCGAGGAACATGTACTCCGAACACGGGTTCGACGCGTTGATGCGGCCACTTTCGGGGCAGGTGTGCCACTCGTTGATGGTGGTATCGAACTGCACGCCGGGGTCGGCGCAGCTCCACGCTGCCGCCGCGATCTGATCCCACAGGACCCGCGCCGGCAGGCGCTTCGTTGCGGCGCCGTCGGTGCGGGCCGTCAGCTGCCAGGCGCCATCGTCCACCACCTGCTGCAAGAAGTCGTTGCTGACGCGGACGCTGTTGTTGGCGTTTTGCCCCGACACCGTCATGTACGCATCCGAATCCCAGTCGGTGTCGTAAACGGGGAAGGTGAACGGCGTCTCGCCCTGGCGCGCGAGCTCGATCGCGCGCACGATGTAGGATTCCGGCACATGGGCGCTGCGGGCGGCACGGACGGCGACCTTCAGCGCCGGATTGTGTCCGGGATCGAAGCGCTTCTCGTCGGCCGCTGCGTCCTCGGCATGGCAGGCAGCGACGACAGCATCGAGCGCGCGCCGCACCGCCCGCGACCCCGCTACCAGGGCCGCGACCTTCTGCTCCTCGCGCACCTTCCAGCCGATGAACGCCTCGACATCGGGATGGTCGATGTCGACGACGACCATCTTGGCAGCGCGCCGTGTCGTGCCGCCCGACTTGATCGCACCGGCAGCGCGGTCACCGATCTTGAGAAAGCTCATCAGCCCCGAAGAGCGGCCGCCGCCGGACAACCGCTCGCCTTCGCCGCGCAAGCGGGAGAAATTGGTCCCGGAGCCGGAGCCGTACTTGAACAGGCGCGCTTCGCGAACCCAGAGGTCCATGATGCCGCCCTCGTTCACGAGATCGTCGGCGATGCCCTGGATGAAGCAGGCGTGCGGCTGCGGACGCTCGTAGGCCGATGTCGATTCCCGCACCTGGCTCGTTTCCGGGTCGAAGAAGAAGTGCCCTTGCGCCGGACCGTCGATGCCGTAGGCCCAGTAAAGGCCGGTGTTGAACCACTGCGGCGAATTGGGGGCCGCCATCTGGCTTGCCAGCATGAAGCGGAGCTCATCGAAGAACGCGCGGGCATCGCTCTCGTCGTCGAAATACCCCCCCTTCCATCCCCAGTAGGTCCAGGTGCCGGCAAGGCGGTCGAACACTTGCCGCGCGCTCGTCTCCCCGGTCACGCGTTCGGCCGCCGGCAAGGCGGCGAGCGCTGCCTCATCGGCCTGGCGCCGCCACAGCCAGGTCGGCACCCCCTCCTCCGGGACCGCGACCAGGCGCGCGGGAATGCCAGCTTTGCGGAAATACTTCTGCGCCAGCACGTCGCATGCGACCTGCGTCCACGCCACCGGCACCTCGATCTGATCCTGACGGAAGACGATCGAGCCGTCGGGATTGCGGATCTCGCTCGTTCCGGTCCGGAAGTGGATGCCGTCGTAGGGCGAGCCCGCAGGATCCGTGAACAGCCGAGCGATGCGCATGATCAGAAGTCCTTTACGATTGAGATGCTTTTCGGACGAGCCACGGGGCAACGGGACGGCGCTGCGGGATGCAACAGGCGGCCGGGTTCATTGGCGTCATTCGTCACGGGTACGATGCACTAAATGTTGGGGCAATGCCTACGCCTTGGCTTCGACACATTTCATGGCACTATATCCTGACTCCGAACCCCGCGCAAGATTTGGGTATGCCATGCGAATCGCCCTACATGATGTTGTGGCGCATGGGATACAGGAATGGCGATTCCGGCGCCTAGACGATCGCCAGGGTTGACGAATCGCGCGAACGGCAGCTGCGGCGGCGTTGCACTGGACGAAAGGGGGGAGGCAGTGCCATAGTGCTGGCAAGCATTGCGGCTGGCGATCGCCGGCCGTTCTGGCGTGTTCAAGCTTAAAGTGATCGGCGATGACCTTGGGAACCCGGATTTTCACCTGGATCTGCGGCCACTATGTCGGCAGCGATAGATTCGGGAATCGCTACTATCAGAGCCGGCGCATGCGCCGCTACGGCCGGGAGAAGCGCTGGGTCTTGTTCAAGGGGACGCCGGAAGCGAGCAAAATTCCGCCCGAATGGCATGCTTGGCTACACCACATGGCAGAGAAGCCGCTGACCGAACAGGCATCGCGAGCGCCAGCTTGGCAAAGGCCGCACCTTCCGAACTTGTCGGGGACACCTCTCGCGTATCTGCCGAGTGGACACGACCTGAAGCGCGGCCAACGCGCCCGCGCGACCGGAGACTACGAGCCGTGGACGCCGGATTGAGACCGGTCGGGTGGACTGCCGGACCTTGGCAGCAGGCGCAGGCCTGAGCATGTCCGGTGCGGAACAGCAGTCACCGTCGAAGGAGCGGGTGAAGGCCTCGGAGGCACGCCAAATCCTCGTCGGCATGCTGATGATTGCGGCCCTGATGGCCCTCCTCGCGGTCGCTTATGCCAATCAGTTCATCGACGAGTACGTCAACCTCGGTGGCCGCTACCGGCTGGTTGCAGTGTTCAATCGCGTTGATGGTCTCGCCGTTGGCTCGGACGTCACGCTGAGCGGCGTCAAGATCGGCACCATCGAAAGCATGCGCCTTGACGACAAGTATCAGGCGTGGGTGACGCTGCAGATCGACGATGATATTCCGCTGCCGGCAGACACGTCGGCGGCGATCCACACCGACGGCCTGCTGGGCGGCAAGACCCTCGTTCTTGAGGCCGGCGGCGACGAAGAGGTCCTGACCGACGGCAGCCGGCTCAGCTACACGCAAGATTCCGTCGTCGTCGGCGAACTGCTCGATCTGATCATCGGCGAAGGCAGGGCCCAGCGCCCAGAAGCGACCGGGAAGGGAGATGATGCGGCGCAACCTCATTGAAACCGTGATGGGCGCGGTGGTGCTCCTCGTCGCTGGCCTGTTCGTCTATTTCGCCTACACGACAGCGCAGTTCCGGACCGTTAAGGGCTACCCCGTGCTGGCGTCGTTCGCGAAGCTGGGCGGCCTGCCGGTCGGCAGCGACGTGCGCATCAGCGGCATCAAGGTCGGCGTGGTGACGGCGCGCAGCCTGGATCCGGTTTCCTTCAACGCAACGATCAAGATGACGATTGCCGAGACGATCAAGTTGCCGGAGGACACAGTGGCGGTGATTTCGAGCGAAGGCCTCGTCGGCGAGAAGTACGTGCGGCTCGAACCGGGGCGCTCGACAACGCTGATCCCCGCAAATGGGAAGATCCGCGAAACCCGCAACTTCCGCTCGCTTGAGGATCAGGTCGGCGAGATCATCTTTCTTGCCACGCGCAAGCCCGGCGCCTCCGCGCCGCCGGACATGTGACGCTGGCGGCGCAGCCTTCAGCCGTGCCTTTTTTCAGGACTCTCCGGTCCCGATCTCCCAGGGCAGCGCGGGGCTGCGCTGGCCTGATTGCGGCTGCCGCCTTGGTCCTGATCCCGGCGGCGAGCCCGCGTGCGGATGCCCATGATGTGGCCGTGCTGCGCGTGCTCGACAAAATTACCGCTCGGGTGTCGATCTTGAACGCGCCCCTGCATCAGGTGATGCAGTTCGGCACGCTCGAAATCGTCGCCCGCGCGTGCGACAAGCGGCCGCCGGAAGAGACGCCAGAGTCGGCAGCCTTTCTTGAGATCTGGGAGATCCGCCCGGGAAAGCCGGTGAAAAGTGTGTTCACCGGCTGGATGTTCGCTTCAACGCCGGGGCTGTCCGCGCTCGAGCACCCGATCTATGACCTCTGGGTGTTGGATTGCGTGAGCAAGTCCGACAGCGCCGCCGATTCCGCGTCCGGCGGCAACGAGCCATAGAACGTGGCGTCGGCGCGCAGGGCCTCACTGAGAAGGATGAGGTAATCGGCGCTCGGCACCTCGATGGCGCCAAACTGCTGCAGGTGTTCGGTCAAGAACTGGGCATCGAGGAGTCGGAAGCGGCCCCACCGCAGCCGCGCCGCAAGGTGCACCAGCGCGATCTTGCTCGCGTCCGTCGCATCCGAGAACATGCTCTCGCCGAAGAAGGCACCTCCGAGCGCCAGCCCGTAGAGACCGCCGGCGAGGCGGCCTGCCTGCCAGACCTCCACCGTGTGAGCGTACCCCATCGCGTGCAGTTCGCAGAAAACGCGCTTGATCGCAGGATTGATCCACGTTTCCGGATGGCCGGGGCGCGGCCGGGCGCACGCCTCGATGACGGCCTGGAAGTCGGAATCGCAGCGGATCTCGTAGTGGTGCTGGCGCAGTGTCCGCCGCAACCGCTTGGGCACGTGGAAACGGTCGAGCGGCAGGATGCCGCGCATGGCCGGTGCCACCCAGTGAACCGTGTGACTGCTGCGTGCGGTCGCCATGGGGAAGATGCCGAGCGTGTAGGCGCGCACGATCATCGAGGCGCTCAGCTCGGGCGGAGCGTGGGCCGGCCGTGTCACGCCGTCGCCCCGACCGGCCGCGGGCGGGTCATTGCGGGTGGCTGGATGGCGGCGCCCCCGCCTCGGCAAGGGCCGACGCCGCTGCCTCCAGGGCCAGTTCGTAGCCCAAGGCGCCGAGGCCGGCGATCACGCCACGAGCGACCGGCGAGATGAAGGAATGGTGCCGAAACGGCTCGCGGGCGTAGACGTTGGAGAGGTGAACTTCGAAGACCGGCACGGTGAGCGCGCGCACCGCGTCGTGAAGGGCGATCGACGTGTGGGTATAGGCGGCAGCGTTGAGGATGACAGCGGCGAAGCCACGACCAGCCTCCTGCAACCAGTCGATAAGCTGGCTCTCGGCGTTCGTCTGGCGAAAATCGACGTGCAAGCCCAAGGCTTTGCCACGGGCGATGCAGCGCATCTCGATGTCGGCAAGCGTCGTCGCCCCGTAGACGTGCGGCTCGCGCGTACCCAGCAGGTTCAGGTTCGGGCCGTTCAAGATCAGCACGGAAGGGTGCATGGCGCGTCCCGATTTCACCCGGACGGTGACATCTCTCATCTCAAGCTTAGCGCATGACGGCACCCTTGAGGAAGGCTGGCTTTGGCCTATGTTAGCGGGCGTACCTCCGCTACGGGGAGGGTGCACGATTGGAGAGTTGCGATGGATGGTGCGGGAACGGCAATGCAGGTCACGGTCAACGGTGAGGCGAAGGTGGTTGATGGGCCGTTGACGGTCGCGCAGATGCTGACCCGCTTCGGCCTCGACAGCCGTAAGGTAGCGGTCGAGCGCAACCTGGAGATCGTGCCGCGGTCCGGCTACGAGCGCGAGCCGGTGCGTGACGGTGACCGCTTCGAAATCGTTCATTTTATCGGCGGCGGCGCACCTGATGCCGCGCCGGGGGACGTTGGCGGCGCGGCGGATGAGTTCGCTGACCCGCTCGTGGTCGCCGGCCGCCGCTTCCGCTCGCGGCTCCTGGTCGGCACCGGCAAGTACAAGGATTTCCCGGAGACGGCGCGCGCCATCGAAGCCTCAGGCGCGGAGATCGTCACGGTCGCGGTGCGCCGGGTCAACGTCAGCGATCCCTCGCAGCCGATGCTCGTCGATTACGTTGATCCCAAGAAATACACCTACCTGCCAAACACCGCCGGCTGCTTCAACGCCGCCGATGCGGTGCGCACACTGAAGCTCGCGCGCGAGGCGGGCGGCTGGGACCTCGTCAAGCTCGAAGTGCTGGGGGATGCCAAGACCCTCTATCCCAACATGCTGGAGACGCTGGCCGCCGCCGAGACCCTGATCAAGGACGGCTTCAAGGTAATGGTCTATTGCACCGACGACCCGATCCTCGCCAAGCGGCTCGAAGAGATGGGCTGCGTCGCCGTCATGCCGCTGGCAGCGCCGATCGGCTCCGGGCTCGGCATCCAGAACCCGGTCAACATCCGCCTGATCGTCGAACAAGCGCAGGTGCCGGTGCTGGTCGATGCCGGCGTCGGCACCGCGTCGGACGCCGCGGTGGCGATGGAGCTGGGTTGCGACGGCGTGCTCCTGAATACTGCGATCGCGGAGGCCAAGGATCCGATCAAGATGGCGTACGCGATGCGCTATGCCGTTCAGGCAGGCCGGCTCGCCTACCGGGCCGGGCGGATGGCAAAGAAACGCTATGCCGATCCTTCGTCGCCACTGGCGGGTCTAATCTGAGCGCGGTTAACGGGTTTTTTGCACGGCAGCGATAGACTGGGGGCGATTTGTTCGCCGCGAGCACGTGTGTCCCGCCATGTCCGCCGCCGCCGTCAACACTGCGTTCGAGATCGCCTTCCGCATCCTGTCGCGCGCGCATCAGGACAGCGTGCACCTGCAGCCGCAGAAACTGCACTGCCTGCTCTTGCTCGCCCAAGGCTGTTATGCCGCCCGTTACGGCGGCCGGCCGCTGATGCCGGCCGTGTTCGTTGCCGATACGCGCGGCCCCATCGAGCCCAACGTTCATGCTGCCTTTTCGCGCGGCTGCCCGGACCTCGACCTCGACCGTGCGGCACCGAACGAGGCGGTTGAGTCGCTGCTGGAGGGGCTGTGGCGGCGCTTCGGTCAGCTGCCGGTCGCTGCGCTGGTCGATCTGGTCAAAGATCTCCCGGCCTGCCGTGAGGCCGCACGCAATGGCGAGCGGAGCGAGATTCCGCTCCCGGCGCTGGCCCGCGACTGCTGCGACCAGCGCCTCATCGGCAATGGCATGCTCGCCGGGCGGCGCGTCTTGAGGACACAGTCCGGCCGGCCGGTCTGCGTGGCGCCTTGGCAGCCCGGGCGGGGAACCAGCCCTCCGGCGCGCTCCCTCCTGCCGGAAGGCTGACGCCGCCCCCGCCTGCCTCAGCCCGCGCGCCGATCGCGGATCGGGACAGCGTTGCGGCCTGCGCACAGCACGCGCGCTTTGTCGACCTGCTCTATCGACCTCGCATCGGGAAGACGCCATATCCCGCGGGGAACCCGTGTGCCAACAAGAAGGGCGTCGATCACGCATGGAGACTGTTCTTCTGTTGGCAGCCGGCCTCGCCCTGCTCGTCGTGGGCGGGGAAGCGGTGGTGCGCGGGGCTGTCGGTGTCGCCCGCCGGCTGGGCGTGTCGGAACTCTTGATCGGGCTTACCCTCGTCGGCTTCGGCACCTCGGCACCGGAGCTGGTGACCAGCATCAAGGCCGCGCTGGCAGGCTCGCCGGGCATTTCGATCGGCAATGTCGTTGGCTCCAACATCAGCAATATCCTGCTGATCCTCGCGACTGTTGTGCTCATCAAGCCGATCACCGTCGACCCCACAGCGGTTCGCCGCGATGGCGCGTTCATGGCGGCGGCAACGCTGCTGCTGTGCGCGCTTGGCATCAGCATCGGTGAACTGCCGCAATGGGTGGGAGCAATTCTGGTCGCTGCGCTCACAGCCTATCTGGTCGTGGCGGCCCTGATGGAGCGCCATAACGGTGCTGCGGCCCAGATGCACAAGGCCGAGAGCCACATCCACGACCCCGTCCCGTCACCGTTGTGGATGTCGCTTGCGGTCGCGCTCGCCGGGCTGGCCTGCCTGATCTTCGGTGCCGATCTTCTGGTGCAAGGTGCCATCACGCTGGCCCGGCTCGCGGGCGTGTCGGAAACCATCATCGGCTTGACGGTGGTCGCCGTCGGCACATCACTGCCGGAACTCGTCGCTTCTCTTGCCGCCGCTCTCAGGGGCCGCGCCGATGTCGCCTTCGGCAACATCGTGGGCTCGAATATCTACAATATCCTCGGCATCCTGGGCGTGACGGCGCTCATTATCCCGCTGCCGTTCCCGCCCGACATGGGGATGCGCGACTGGATCGCCCTTGTCGGGTCTGCCGCGCTGCTGATCACTTACAGCCGCAGCCGCGTCCGCCTTGGCCGGCCGGAAGGGGCCGTCATGCTCGCGCTCTACGGCGGCTATTGCGTGGCGCTGTTCGCCTAGTGGATCGGATCTGACGCTTGCATCCCAAGGGTCAGATCGGTCGATCCACTAACCCATTGATCTGGTGGTTCGATTCAGCCAATGGATGGGATTCATCCGTTGGCATCGAACCACTAGCGTTGGAGCGACGACCGCGCCTCTGGCATGTGCGGCGCCTGAGAGCGGAAAAAGGCGATGGCGGCCCGGTTGTCTGTCCAGCGAGCGCCAACCTTGGGGGTAGAATATAGTATAGCGATAGACATTATTTATTGCTCGCCCGGCCAGCGAAATTCCATCTTGACACAGCGCCTTACGCCTTCGCATATCGGTCAAAATCGATCAACTAGGTGATCTATGCTGTCGAGCAAGGGCAAGTACGGCATCAAGGCGCTTCTGCACCTCGCGGAGCACGAAGGGTCGGGAGTGATGCTGATTGCCGACATCGCGGCGCAGAACTGCATCCCGAAGAAGTTTCTCGACACGATCCTCCTTGAGTTGAAGAACGCCGGTTTTCTGCACAGCAAGAAGGGACGTGGCGGCGGTTACACGCTCGCGCGGCCGGCCGAACGGATCCTCATCGGGGATGTGATCCGCACCCTCGACGGCCCCCTCGCTCCGATTCCGTGTGCGAGTCGCTCGGCCTATCGCCGCTGCGACGATTGCCCGGACGCAACAAGCTGTCGCATCCGGCTTCTGATGGTCGATGTGCGGGACGCACTCGCCAAGATTCTCGACCGCACCAGCCTTGCCGACCTCCGGTCCCGCGGCCTGCCGGCAGAGGTCGCTCTCCTATACGACATTTAGGGTTTTCGCGCTGCGCTCGATGACGCCGCCGTGACCCTCTAGATGTGCCACATCGGGGCGGGTGGCGTGGCTTGCTCCGGGTAACGGCCCTCGCCTCGCATCGAAAGCGCCTCGCCGGGGCTGGGCTCGGTGTCGCGCCGGAACACCCGCGCTTTCCGCGCACGAATGTGGACGAGGCTGCCGACCTTGAGCGCCAGCGCACGCAGCACCGGCCGCGCAAGTTCGATCTCGATCAGCCGGTCGTCGGCGGCGGCAACCTCAACCTTCGCAAGCGGCCCAGCGGCGGAGATGTAGCGCACCGTCGCCGGCAGGGCTGCGATCGCTGGGCCGGAGAACACTTCAATGTCGTGCGGGCGAACGTAGGCAATCGCTTCGCCGCCGTTGTGGACAACATCCTCAGAAACGCTGATCGTGCCGCCCGGAAACACAGCCTCACCGTTGCTGATGGTGCATTCGAACCGGTTGACATTGCCGAGGAACTCGTAGGCAAAGGCTGAAGCCGGCTGCTCGTAAACGGATTCCGGGCTGCCGATCTGTTCGATCCTGCCGCCGTTCATGATCACCACCCGGTCGGCGAGCTCCAGGGCTTCCTCCTGGTCGTGGGTTACGAAGACGCTGGTAAGCCCCATCTCGTCGTGCAGGCCGCGGAGCCAGCGCCGCAGTTCCTTGCGCACCTTGGCATCAAGGGCGCCGAACGGCTCGTCCAGCATCAGTACCCGCGGCCCGATTGCGAGCGCACGGGCGAGCGCGACACGCTGGCGCTGGCCGCCGGAAAGCTGCGAGGGGTAGCGGCCGCCGAACGGCCCCAGTTGGACGAGATCGAGCAGGCGCCGCACGCGCTTGCCAATCTCGGCCTCGCCCGGCCGCTCCCTGCGCCGCTTGACGCGCAGACCGAAGGCGACGTTCTCGAACACCGTCATGTGGCGGAACAGCGCATAGTGCTGGAACACGAAGCCGATTTTCCGTTCGCGCAGGCTCTGGCCGACCAGATCGTCACCGCCGAACAAAATGGCGCCTGAGGTCGGTTGTTCGAGGCCGGCAATGATCCGCAACAGCGTGGTCTTGCCGGAGCCGGACGGCCCCAGAAGCGCCAGCAGCTCCCCTTGCCGGATCGCAAGGTTGATCCGGTGCAGCGCCACGAAATCGCCGAAGCGCTTCTGGATGTCCTTGATTTCGATGTTCATCGCGGAACCCTTGCGGTCAGTGGCGCGACGCCGCGAGCTCGTGACCGAACCGCCATTCGAGCAGGCTTTTCAGCACCAGCGTGACCAGCGCCAACAGCGCCAGGAGCGAGGCGACGGCGAACGCGCCCACGAAATTGTACTCGTTGTAGAGAATCTCGACGTGCAGCGGCATCGTGTTGGTGAGACCACGAATATGGCCGGAGACAACGGAAACGGCGCCGAACTCCCCCATCGCGCGCGCGTTGCTCAGCAAGACGCCGTAAAGCAAGCCCCACTTGATGTTGGGCAGCGTCACCCGCCAGAACGTCTGCCAGCCATTGGCGCCCAGCGACAGGGCCGCCTCCTCCTCTTCCGTGCCCTGCTCCTGCATCAAAGGGATCAGCTCGCGGGCGACGAAGGGGAAGGTGACGAAGATGGTCGCCAGCACGATGCCCGGTACGGCGAAGATGATCTGGACGTTGTTGGCGACGAGCCACGGGCCGAACCAGCCGTGGGCGCCGAACAGCAGCACGTAGACAAGGCCGGAAATCACCGGTGACACCGAGAACGGCAGATCGATGAAGGTTATCAGCAGGCTCCGGCCGGTGAACTCGAACTTCGCGATCGCCCAGGCGGCGACGACGCCGAAGATCAAGTTGCACGGCACCGCGATGGCAGCCACCAGCAACGTCAGGCGGATCGCGGCCAGCGCGTCCGGCGGGCGGAGCGCCGCGAGGTAGGCACCGATGCCGTTGCTGAGCGCCTCGACGAAGACAGCGACAAGCGGCAGCACCAGAAACAAGCCGATGAAAACGAGGCCAACCGCGATCAGGAGGCGCCGGACCCACGCCGGTTCGTCGATCGCGGCTGCGCTCGCGGGCGCAGGGCCGGAGGCTGGCGCCTTGGTCTCAGCGGCCACGGTGCCACCGCTGCAGGAGGTTCAGGACCAAGAGCATCACGAAGGAGATCGACAGCATCGCCACTCCCACCGCGGCCGCTCCGGCGTAGTCGTACTGTTCCAGCTTGATGACGATCAGGAGCGGCGCAATCTCCGAAACCAGCGGCATGTTGCCGGCAATGAAGATGACCGAACCATATTCGCCGACGCCGCGCGCGAGTGCCAGCGCGAAGCCGGTTAGTAAAGCTGGCAGGATCGCAGGAAGGATGACGCGGACGATCGTCTGCCAGCGCGAGGCGCCGAGGCTGGCGGCGGCCTCCTCAACCTCGCGGTCGAGATCCTGTAGGACCGGCTGGACCGTGCGTACGACAAACGGCAGGCCGATGAACACGAGTGCCACCACAACGCCGATAGGCGTGAAGGCGACCTCGATCCCCAATGGGTGCAGAATCCTGCCGATCCAGCCGTTAGGAGCATAGAGCGCGGTGAGCGCGACGCCGGCAACGGCTGTCGGAAGCGCAAACGGCAGATCGACCAGCGCATCGACGATCCTCTTGCCGGGAAAGTTGTAGCGGACCAGCACCCAGGCGACGATCAGCCCGAATACGGCGTTGACGCTCGTAGCGATCAAGGACGCACCGAAGCTCAAGCGCAGCGCCGCCAGAACGCGCGGCTGAGTGACCACGGCGATGAAGCCGGAAAATCCCAGTTCCGCCGGCCGCAGCACGAGCGCCGCAAGCGGCATGAGAACAATGATACTAAGGTAGGCGAGCGCGAAACCGAGCGCCGGGCCGAAGCCCGGCAACACGCTCGGCGCACGTCGGGGTAGGAAACGCGCAAACACCGTCGTCCGCCCTTATCTCCCGCCGGGCTGGTAGATCTGATCGTAAATGCCGCCGTCGGCGAAATGTTCGTCCTGCGCTTTCTCCCAGCCGCCGAACACCGCGTCAATGGTGAACAGCGCGACCGGAGGAAACAGCTCGCGGTGGCGGGCGAGAATGTCGGCGTTGCGTGGGCGGAAAAAGTGCTTCGCGACAATCTCCTGGCTTTCCGGGGTATAGAGGAATTTGAGGTAGGCCTCTGCAAGGTCACGAGTCTTGCTGCGGTCGACATTGGCATCGACGACGGCAACCGACGGCTCGGCCAGGATGCTGACGGAGGGAATGACAATGTCCACCTCCCCAGGGCCCAGCTCCTTGATGGCCAGGAGAGCCTCATTCTCCCACGAGAGGAAGACGTCGCCGATCTTCCGCTGGACGAAGGTGTTAGTCGCGGCCCGAGCGCCAGCATCCAGAACCGGCACGTGGCGGTAGATCTGGCCAACGAAGGCCTTGGCGGTCTCAGGTGTACCCCCCGGCTGCTTCAGGGCGTAGCCCCAGGCGGCGAGGTAGTTCCAGCGTGCCCCGCCCGAGGTCTTTGGATTGGGCGTGATGACCTGGATGCCATCGCGGACCAGGTCCGGCCAATCCTTGATGTTCTTTGGATTGCCCTTGCGGACCAGGAACACGATAGTCGATGTGTAGGGGGCGCTGTTGTCGGGCAGGCGGGCCTGCCAGCCTGACTTGATCAAGTCGCGCTTGGCGAGTTCCTCAACGTCGCCAGCGAGTGCCAGGGTTACGACATCAGCCGGCAGGCCGTCGATAACCGAGCGCGCCTGCTTGCCGGAGCCGCCGTGCGACATCCGCAAGGTGACCGTCTCGCCGGTCGTGTCCTTCCAATGCTTCACAAAAACGGCGTTATAGTCCTGGTAGAACTCCCGCGTCGGATCGTAGGAGACATTGAGCAGCATCCGGTCGGCATGCGATTGCGCAGGAGCGAACGCCGCGACGATGCCGGCGACGGCTAACGCGATTGAGGCGGATCTGAGCACCTTAACACTCCCTAAATGTCCTCTCGGCAGGCGAGCGCGGAACAGACGCCCTCGCCCCGGTTCGGTCGAAGAGCTTAACCGCTGGGTTGACCCTCGCCACAACGGTTATCAGCGCGCCATTCTTGCATAAAAAACTACTTTATCAATAGATTTTTATGATTTTTAGTCTTAGATAAAAAATTATATATATCAATATCATAATGTGCCACCTCGATCGGGACCGCGGAAAAATGGTGAGGGCCGCAAATTTTAACAACACGTTTGAGTATTTTTCTGGCTCCTTCATCAGCCCTGGCAAGGGAAGCCGACTTGCTGCCCCCGGGCCGCTCACGAGCCGCGTGCACTGGGTCACACGGGCACCCTCGCTGGCATCTTAAACCGTCAATCGGGCCAATGACGATGGCAAGGCCCATCGACAGCATGTCTGCGGCAACGGGCGGCGGTTGCGGGCACCGCGGATGATGGAGGGGGGCTCAGTCCGAGAAGCCGTGCCGGACCAGCTCTTGGAACTCGCGCCTGCTCGATGACTTCCTGAAGCCGATGGGCCTAAGCCAGAATGCGCTCACTCGCGCCGTTTGCGTGGCACCGTCCAGACGGATCAACGCGGTCAAGCCGCTAATCGTCGTCGTAATCGCCCTGCTCGGCGCGGGGATGGCAGGCGAGGCAGTTGCTCTTCGTTTTGATCTCCGGCCGCTGCCAAACCGATGCGCGGAACCGGTGCTCCTTGGCGAACCACGACTGCTCGGTGATGCGGGTGACCTTGGGATCGCCGCTGCGGCCCGCGTTGGCGGCAAGGTAAGCGCGGATGCTGGCGGCGAGGTCCGCCGGCAGGCTGGCATCCTCGCCGAAATGGTCAGCCAGGCCGTCCGTGATCCGCAGCCAGCTCCCGGTCGGGAGGAGCGCCGGCTGGAACGCCATGTGACACTCGCCGCATTCCTTCGCGGTCGCCGGATGTGAGACCGCGGGCACGCGTTCAAGCCCGCTCGCGGCGGCACCGGCGGCACCTCCCATGGCGATGATCAAGGCGACGAGCCAACGATGCATGGTCCCTCTCCTGTTCAGCGGTTGATGAGGAACGTGATAAAATCGCCCTTCTCCGCGGCGGTGCAGGGCCGGCCGAGGACGTTCGGACAATCGCGAGCGAAGCGCTTTTCGACGTCCACGGCGTCCGTGAACCGCCTGGGGTTGACTGAGACGGCCATCGGCTCGATCGCCCGGCCGGTCTTGACGTGACGGCCGGATGCGCGCGGATCGGCGGTGTGGCAGGTCGCGCATGCCGGCGTCTCGGTGTTGCCGCCCGTGTGCGGGCCCAGGTACAGCCGTTCGCCGCGCGCGGCCGAGAAGCCACTGAAGGCTGGGTTTTCGCTTGTTGCCAGCTGGCTATACGCAGCGACAATGGCATCGCGGGCGGGTTCGGCGGCGACGGCTGCCATGGCAACGGCGGTCAGTGCGGTGGCGAGAAGGAGGGGACGATTCATTTTCAGTGCTCCCTTCAGCATCGCTCGTTGGTGGGCCACAAACGGCCACCGGCCGATCGACGCCACAGCTTCGGCAGCGCGTTCAGCACAAAGACGCTCCCCACGTGTCCGAGCACGATCCACAGCGCCACCTCGCCCAAGGCTTCGTGCGGATGTTCGACGAACGGGAGAAAGTCGGCAGCGGCACCGCTGGCGGCGGTCGCGCCGATGCTGATCAGGAGTGCGGACGCCATCAGCGCGAAAAAGGGACGCCGCGGCAGAGAAGGGAGGCCGCCGATGCGCGCGCGGTTGCCCGCCGCAAGGGCGGCGAGCCATGCCGCGAGCGGCGCCAGCGTCGGGCGGCGGATCCGCAGCGGGCTGCCTTGCGGGGCGACCACCGCAGCGGTCACCCGGACGGCGATCGCTGCCAGCACCAGATAGCCAGCGAATTGGTGCATGGCGTACGTGTCTTCGTCGCCGCTGAAGTAAGCGACGATGAAAGCGCCAGAGATGACGGCGTGCCAGCCATACAGGATGGTGAACTCGATCGCCTTCGGCTTGCGCCGCTCGGGCATCGCGGCTTTTTCAGTCGTCGTCATGAGACACCTGTTGCGTCCTGGTTCCTTTCTCCCCAGCGGTCCCGGCTGCGATTTGCCAGGCGCCAGCGAGGAGCGCGATGACCGCCGCGGCGATCAACGTTCGCAACGCTAATTTCCACATCATTGATCCGCGGCCTCTGCTTCTGTTTGCTGCGCCATAAATGAAAGCTTAAGCGGTGCTGCCTGAACCCAGGCTGAGGCGGCCATTCATCGCCGGTTCAGGTGCGAGCAGAGAAACTGGCGCATGCGTCCACACCGTTGGCTTGCCTTCACTGCGGTTATGGCTCTTTGGGCAACCTTTGGGTCGACCGCGGCCGCGCATGATGACCAAGAGCGCGCGCGTGAAGCGGCCGCTGCCGGACGGATCCTGCCGCTCTCGATTATCGTCGAGCGAGCCATCGCACGCTTCGGCGGCACTGTCCTTGACGTCGAATATGAGGATGACGACGAGGGCGAGCTCGGCAGCGATCGCTGGCGCCCCCGCTACGAGGTCAAGGTGCTGACCGCCGATGGGCGCATCCTCAAGCTGGACTACGACGCCGCCACCGGCGACCTTATCGGCCACCGTCGCCGTGCACGCGACCGACACGGCCATGGCAGTGCCGAGGACGACTGATTGCCATGCGCGTCCTAATCGTAGAAGACGATCCAAGCTTGCGACGCCAGCTCTGCGATCGGCTGGCTGCGGAAGGTTATGCCATCGATATGGCCGCGGATGGCGAAGAAGCCGCCTTCCAAGGCGAAACCGAGCCCTATGATGCCATCATTCTCGACCTCGGACTGCCACGACAGGATGGATTGAGCGTGCTGCGGGGCTGGCGCGCAAGCGGGCTCAACACGCCGGTAATGATCCTCACGGCGCGCGATCACTGGCACGACAAGGTGCTCGGCATTGACGCCGGCGCCGACGACTATCTCGCCAAACCCTTTCATGTCGAAGAATTGCTCGCCCGCCTCAGGGCGTTGATCCGAAGGGCTCAAGGGCGGACGAGCGCGGAGTTGCGCGCCGGGCCGGTCGTGCTCGATACGCGCACCGGAACGGTGACCGCGTCGGGTCAACCGGTCGAGCTGACCGCCTACGAATTGCGCGTCCTGTCGTACCTGATGCATCACGTGGGCGAGATCGTCTCCCGCACCGAGCTGACCGAGCACGTCTACGCCCAGGATTTCGATCGCGATTCCAACACTATTGAGGTCTTCGTCGGACGGCTGCGCAAAAAGCTCGGCGTTGATCTGATCAAGACGGTGCGCGGCCTCGGCTACCGGTTCGACCCCGCTCCGGACGACAGTCGATGAGGCCACGAGCCCGTTCGTTGAAACTCCGTCTGCTGCTCGGCGCCGCCATCTGGATTGTCGCAGCGCTCCTCGTTGCCGGGGTGATCCTATCAGAGCTGTTCGCCCAGCATGTCCACGATCGCTTTCGTATCGAACTTGGCCATCATCTGGACCAACTGGCCACCGCTCTCGATATCGACGAGGGGGCAACCCAACCCATGATCGTCCGGCCGCTTTCCGATCCACGCTTCGAGCGGCCGCTGTCTGGCCTTTACTGGCAGGTCTCGGCTGACGGCGCGGTGGTCTTGCGCTCGCGGTCGCTGTGGGATCAGGTGCTCGATTTGCCCGCCGACATCGTCGCGGATGGCCAGATCCATGAGCATCGCCTGAAGGGACCGCTGGAACGGCCGATGCGCGTGCTCGAACGGTCGCTCTGGCTGCCGGATCGCTCGACGCCGGTGCGAATTGCCGTCGGCGAGGACCAGGACGAAATCCATCGCGCGCTGCGCTCATTCAACCGGACACTGATGCTCTCGCTGGCGGCACTGGCGGCGGTGCTGATCCTCGCCGCCCTCGTGCAGGTGAGCCTGGGGCTGCGGCCGCTCCGCTGGCTCCGGGCGGAGTTGGCGACAATCCGATCAGGCGGCGGCCGGCGGTTTGTGCGGCCGATGCCGAGCGAGGTGCAGCCGCTGATCGATGACCTCAACGCCTTGCTCGATCATGCCGACGAGGTCGTCGAACGCGCCCGCCTTGAGGCCGGCAACCTCGCGCACAGCCTCAAGACCCATCTTTGCGTGCTCGCCAACGAAGCGGAGCAACTGGCCTCGTCAAGTCAGCCCAACGAGCTTGCTGAAGCCGGTCAGCAAATCAGGGGACGGGTCGACGCCATGCGCCGCAATCTCGATCACCACATGGCGCGAGCCCGCGCGGCCGCCTCGCACGGCCTCCCCGGCGCATCGACGGACGTCGCCGAATGCGCCGCCGCCCTGGTGCGGGTGATGACCAAGGTGCATGCCGAGCGTCATCTCACCATCCGATGCGACGTCCCCGCGGGACTCCTGTTCGCTGGCGACCGGCAAGACCTTGAGCAGATGCTCGGCAATCTTCTCGACAACGCCTGCAAATGGGCGCGGACAAAGGTCGAGGTGGGGTCAAGCCGTGACCAGCCGATGCTGGTGATCACCGTCGATGACGACGGTCCAGGCTTGAGGCCGGAACAGCGGCAGGCGGCCTTGTCGCCGGGCGTTCGCCTGGATGAGACCTTGCCCGGCAGCGGCCTTGGTCTGGCCGTCGTCGGCGACCTGGTCCGCCTGTACCGCGGCGAACTCACGCTGGCGCAATCGCCCGCGGGCGGCCTCCGCGCCAGTCTGCGGCTGCCGGCTGTCGCAGGCCACAACCCGGCGTGAAGGCAGAGGAGCCTGCGGCCGCAGGGGTGAACAAGCTCCTTGAGATGGAGATCGATGCCTCTGCGAGGAGCTTCAGGATTGCCGCAAACCTGTGTACAAACGTAGCCCGTGCGTCGGTGGGCGGCTCTAGCCGCTCTAAGATCAAATCCCGGATGGGTGGCCGAGCGGTTGAAGGCACCGGTCTTGAAAACCGGCAGGCCCTGTGAGGGGTCTCGTGGGTTCGAATCCCACCCCATCCGCCAATGGATTCCATAACGAAATCACTGCACCCCGTTAGGAAGCGATCGCTTTCACCTGCCCGCCTCCCTGCCCGCCTTCACCGACCCGTTGGCACCCCATCAAGTTGCCGCCGGCGCGCGCGCTCCTCGAAAGGATCGATCCGCCAGCGGCTGACGTCCCGCATCGCTTCGGCCAGCATCGCCACGTCAGACACCCGCGGCGTGGTCGGATCGGGGAGCAGCGCCCTACTGCGGCATGGAAACTGGGCATAGAAAAAGGGCGCTGCCAAGGCAGCGCCCTTCCACGACTTAGTCTGTGCGTTGCCTGGGTATTACATGCCCGGCTTCGTCAGGATGATTTCCGCACGGCGGTTCTGCGCCTCGCGCACGCCGTCCTTGGTCGGCACCAGCAAGTCGCGCTCACCACGTGCCTCAGTGGCAATTGAACCTGCAGGAATGGCCTGGCTGACGAGCGTCTTCTTCACCGCATCGGCGCGACGCTGCGAGAGCTTAAGGTTATAATCCGCCGGCCCAGAGGTATCGGTGTGACCGATAACTTTGACCTTGCTGCCGGCAGCCTTCTTTGCAGTGCCAGAGGCCGTACCGATCGTCTCCTTGGCCTTGGCATTGATGTTATACTTATCCCAATCAAAGAAGACCAGGAACCGATCCGGCGTCGCCATCGGTGGTGTCGGTTTCGTTTCGGCCTGCTTGTCGTCAAGCTTGGCCATCGCGGCTTCGAACCCCTTCTTGCAGGCTTCGATGTCGTTCGGCTGGAAGTTTTCTTCCTGTTGTTCCATCCAGCAGTTGAACATCACTTGCGCTTCCGCGGCCGCCGCCGGGTTCTTCGTCGCCGCACCGGCACCGAGCGCCGCCATCAGTTTGCCGCGCGCGGCCGTGAGGTCGCCGACCTTGTCCTGCGGCAGCTTGCGGGCGCCGATCTCGGTCGGCGGCAGCGGCTGCCCCTTCCCCGCGGCCCGCGCACGGTCCGCAAAGAAATCGGAATCGATATAGTCGCCCTGCTGGAACTCGCTCTTCGACTGAGCCAAGTAGCCCTTCTGCAGGCCCTGGTTAAAGGCACCGGTGGCCGGCGGATCTTTGGCCACGCTTTGATACTTAAATCCTGAGCAAGCGGTCAGGGCTACGACAGCCGCGCCCGCCACAACAAAACCAATTCTATTCATCTTACCATGCTCCCTACACCCATCCACATCACGAACGGTGACTGCACGCTGTCAGAGCCTTATCGGGCCGATTTCCGTACCGAGTTCGGGTACAGCAAATCTCGAGTAAGTTGCATCGAGAGCCCCACACGACCGTTTCGCCGTACCCCTGTATCAAGCGCTGCTCGACGAGCGACTGTGGATTGGAATGCGTCAGACGATCCCTGCCTCAGATTGGAAACCCGCAATGCAATCCGCACTGCCTCCTCGTGACAACCATCACTGCGTTGGCGAACCTGCCCGATTGCGTGCAGCTCTCGACGCCACAAAGTCCTTGGCGAATAGCATGTTTGTCCTTCCTTGGCAAAGCCTTCCTGCCGCCTGCCAGGGCGCCCACTCGCCTATCGCGCACAGATCGATGGTTTGCGCCGCCGGTGTTGCCATAATGTAACGACGTGCGGTATTGGCCTGCGGACCGGCGGCAAGGAGCACCCGCCCCGCTCCGGGCGAGAGCCGCTGGCCGCCCCTTCATGAGTGCGCAACACCGGCGAACAGGGAGGTATCGGCGCGCCTCAAAGGGGGCTAAAGTGATAAGGACGGGGGCCAGAAAAAGACGTGCACGGCAGTGGGAGTGGTGATGCAAGGACCAAGCGGACATGATCGGCAGCCGAGCCGGCCCGCCGGCGCCGATGCCTCCGGGAACGCAGGGCAACCGACGGGCAAGGACGTGATCTCCGCTGCCGAGCTTGGCGCGGTGTTGGAGAAGCATCGGACCTGGGTCGCCTCGGGATGGGAGATGGGCAAGCGGGCCGATCTGCACGGCAGCGATCTGCACGGGCGGAAGCTTCCGGGCGCGCTCCTGGCTGACGCCGATCTGCATCGCGCCGACCTGCACCGGGTGGCGCTGCCCGCCGCCGAGCTCGACGGCGCCGATCTCCATCGGGCCGACCTGCACGACGCCGACCTGAAGGGTGCTGACCTGCAGTACGCCGACCTGCATGAAGCCGATCTGCACCGTGCCGATCTGCGCGGAGCGGTGCTGCGCGAGGCGGATCTTCACAATGCCGACCTTCACGGCGCCGACATGAAGCATGCCGATCTGACGGAAGCCGACCTGCGCGGCGCCAATCTCCGGAACGTCAAAGGCCTGACGCCGGAGCAACTGGCCGGCGCGCGCACCGATCGGTCGACCCGCCTGCCCGCCTCGATCAAGCCTTAAGGACAAGCGGCGCAGGGGGTGCGCTTACGCGCCGGCGCCACCTGCTTGCGTACCGTCCGACGCGGCCGCGTCGTCGTTAATGAACCGGCACCACGCGGGTGCGTGATCGGATGGCCTCTCCCAGCCCCGTGGTGTCCGGTCGACACCGCATTCGCCGAGCCGGTCCAGCGCCTGCGGCGACAGCAGCAGGTGATCGATCCGCAGCCCCTCGTCGGCCGCAAACGCGCCGCGGCGATAGTCCCACCAGGTAAAGGGACCCGTGACACCCGGAGCACGGGCGCGCAACGCGTCGGTCAGGCCCAAGTAAAGGATCTTGCGCAAGCCGGCACGGGATTCCAGCCGGCACAGGGCGTCGTTCTTCCAGCCGTCGGGATCGTAGACGTCATGCGCGGCCGGTGCGATGTTGAAGTCGCCGCCAAACACGACCCGGTCATCGCCCGCAAGCACGCTGCGTGCATGCTGATAGAGCCGCTCCAGCCAGCCAAGCTTGTAGGGGAACTTCGCGCTTTCAACGGGATTGCCGTTCGGCACGTAGAGGGAGGCGACCCGAAAGCCGGCGGTGAACACTTCGAGGTAGCGCGCCTGCTCATCGCTATCATCGCCCGGCAGCGCCCGCGCCAGCACGTCAATCGGCTGACGGGAGAGCACAGCCACGCCGTTGTAAGTCTTTTGACCAACGGCGGCGACGTTATAGCCCGAGTCCTCGATTTCTAGGCGCGGGAAGGCATCGTCGACGACCTTCGTTTCCTGCAGCAGAACGATGTCCGGGCGGAAGCTCGCCAGCCATTGCAAGAGGTGCGGCAGACGGGCCTTGATCGAGTTGACGTTCCAACTGGCGATGGTCAACACGGGCTGCGTGCGCCGCCGCTAAACGGAAAACGAGCTGCCGCAGCCACAGGTCGCAGTCGCGTTCGGGTTCTTGACCGCGAAGTAGGCGCCAATCAGCTCATCGACATAATCGATCTCGGAACCGCGGATGAGTTCCAGCGACATCTCATCAACGATCACGCGGACACCGCCGTTCTCGAACACGCGGTCATCGTCCCGGCACTGGTCGTCGAGGCTGAAGCCATACTGAAAACCGGAGCAGCCGCCGCCCGACACCGCGATCCGGAACATGAGCGCCGGGTCGCCCTCGTTCGCAACCAGGGTCGCGATGCGCCCGGCCGCCTTGGCGGAGATCCGAATCTCTCCAGCCATCTCAGTGCCTGCATCGATCGGCATCGGCCGCTCCTTGTCTCGTTGGGTCACCACTGATGGACGCCAGCGCCATGCAATATTTAGCCCACCACAAGGCGTTGTGAAAGCGTCCGCTGGTTTCTCCGCTGCCGGCCGATGGCTGATTGCCGAACGAGCTTGGGGCCGGTACCTTCGCACACCATGAACCGCGACGCGCACTTAGCGCTCTGGGCTTGCCAGCCGTCATCGAGCCGTGGCCGCCTCTATGCGGAGCCGGAGAGCAAGACGCGGACCTGTTTCCAGCGGGACCGCGATCGCATCATCCACTCGGCAGCCTTTCGCCGCCTCGAGTACAAGACGCAAGTGTTCGTCAATCACGAGGGTGATTTTTTTCGCACCCGGCTGACCCACAGCCTCGAGGTGTCGCAGATCGCGCGCTCAATCTGCCGCGGTCTCGACCTGAATGAGGACCTGGCGGAAGCCCTGGCGCTTGCGCACGATCTCGGTCATCCCCCCTTCGGCCATGCCGGCGAGGATGCGTTGAGCGCGATGATGGCGCCTTACGGCGGGTTCGATCACAATGCACAGAGCCTGCGCGTGATCACGCGGCTTGAACGCCGCTACGCCGCTTTCGACGGCCTGAACCTGACCTGGGAAACGCTCGAAGGGCTGGTCAAACACAACGGGCCGTTGACAGGTGGTGACGCCGATACCCCCCTGCCCTGGGCAATCGCCGAATACGTGCGCACCCACGACCTGGAGCTCGACACCTATCCGAGCGCCGAAGCACAGGTGGCGGCACTGGCGGACGACATCGCCTACAACAACCACGACATTGACGACGGCTTGAGTGCGGGGCTGTTCACGATCGCGGATTTGAAGGATGTCCCGCTCGTCGGCCCGGTGTTCGACGAGGTGCACCAGGCTTGGCCGAACATCGAGCGTGGCCGGCTTATTCACGAAGCCGTGCGGCGCCTGATCGGCCACATGGTACACGACTTGCTGGCAGAGACGCGTGCCCGCCTCGCCACACTCGCGCCCGGGTCAGCCGATGCCGTCCGCCGGGCCGGGGCTCCGGTAGTCGGCTTCTCGCCGGAAATGCAGCGCAACGATGCCGCCTTGAAGGCGTTCCTGCGCGCCAACATGTATCGGCATTACAAGCTCAACCGCATGACCAGCAAGGCCCGCCGCCTGGTGCGGGACCTGTTCGAGCTTTTCGTTGCCGAACCTGGCTGCCTGCCGACCGAATGGCGGCGCCGCGCCGGTGCGCCGGCAACGACCGAAACCGCCCGTGTCGTCGCCGACTACATCGCCGGCATGACCGACCGTTTTGCTGCCGACGAATACCGGCGGCTGTTTGACGTGCAATCGAGAGCGTCGTGAACCTTTATTGTCATCTGCAGACCCGTGTAACCGAGGCCGTGGCCGCTCTTGCCGAAGCCGGCAGGCTGCCGTCCGGTTTCGACATGAGCCGCGTCCTGGTCGAGCCGGCACGCAATCCAGCGCATGGTGATGTCACCACCAATGCCGCCATGGTGCTTGCCGGCCAGGCGCGTGTGAAGCCGCGCGAGCTTGCCGCCCTGCTCGGCGAACGCCTCGCCGCCGGCGACGGCATCGATCGGGTCGAGATCGCCGGGCCGGGCTTCATCAACCTCAGGCTCAAGGCCGGCTTCTGGCACCAGAGGCTGATCGACATCCTGCAGGCAGGGTTGAGCTACGGCGACAGCGATGCCGGCGCCGGTGCCATGATCAATGTCGAATACGTCTCCGCCAACCCGACCGGGCCCTTGCACGTCGGCCATGGCCGCGGCGCCGTCGTCGGCGATGCGCTCGCAGCGCTCTTGGAGAAGGCCGGCTACCGGGTCACGCGCGAGTACTACATCAACGATGCCGGCGCCCAGGTGAACGCGCTCGCCCGCTCGCTACGCCTGCGCTACTTGGTCGCGATCGGCGCCGAGGAGGCGGCCGCATTCGAGAAGCTCAAGGCCGAGGGCGCGATCGAATACGGGGGCGATTACCTGCGCGTGGCGGCGGAAGCGCTCGCGGAGCGCGATGGCGACCGCTGGCGCGATACGGCCGAGGCGGACTGGCTGCCGGCGCTGCGCGGGTTTGCCATCGACCGCATGATGGAGGGCATCCGTGAGGATCTGGCGGCGGCCGGCATCCGCTTTGACGTCATCACATCCGAACGTGCACTGACCGAGCAAGGGGCGATCGACGAGGCAGTGGCGCTGCTGACGGAGCGCGGGCTGATCTACACCGGCGTGCTCGAGCCGCCGAAGGGCAAGCTGCTCGACGATTGGGAACCGCGGCCGCAGATGCTATTTCGGGCGACAGCTTTCGGCGATGAGGTCGACCGGCCGTTGCGCAAGTCCGATGGCTCCTGGACCTACTTCGCCGCCGATATCGCCTACCACCTCGATAAGGTGCGACGCGGCTTTCGCAGCCTGATCAACGTCTGGGGGGCCGATCACGGCGGCTATGTCAAGCGCATGCAGGCGGCCGTTCAAGCCTTGAGCGAGGGCCAGGCGGGGCTCGACGTCAAGCTGTGTCAGCTTGTCAACCTGATGGACCGCGGCGAGCCGGTGAAGATGTCGAAGCGGACAGGCTCGTTCATCACCTTGCGCGAGGTGATCGATCGCGTCGGCAAGGATGTGTTCCGCTTCATCATGCTGACCCGACGCAACGATGCTTCGCTCGACTTCGACTTTGAGAAAGTGACCGAACAGACGCGCGACAATCCGGTCTTTTACGTCCAGTATGCACACGCGCGGTGCTGTTCGGTCGTGCGCTTGGCAATTGACGAGCTGGGCGCCGCGGCGATCGCCGATGACCGCTTGGCGCAAGCAGACTTGGCGCGCCTCGCCGACCCGCTGGAGATCGATCTGATCAAGGCGCTGGCCGGCTGGCCACAGGTTGTGGCAAGCGCCGCCGAAACGCATGAGCCGCATCGCATCGCCTTTTACCTGCAGGAGGTCGCAGCGCTGTTCCACAACCTCTGGACCAAGGGCAAGGAGGAGGCGCGGCTGCGATTCCTCCATCCGGATGACCCCGCATTGACCGCGGCACGCCTCGCGCTGGTACGGGCGACGCAAGTCGTCATCGCCTCGGCGCTGCAGGTGATCGGTGTCGAGCCGGTCGAGGAGTTGCGCTGATGGCACGCCTGGATGCTGCCGCCGGGCCGGCTTACGCTGATGCGCGCGGAGCCGAGAGCGGACACACGCCACTCTCCCTCACGGCCTGGCCGCAGCAGCGATTGATCTGGATCGGCGCCGGCGTGCTGGCGCTGGCGTTGATCGTGCTGGGTGCGCTCGTCATCGTGTCATCGTCGCGAGGCCCGGACGCTCCCAAGGATGCGGCGCAGGTGCCGGTCATCCACGCCGAGGAGAAACCGTTCAAGGTCCGGCCGGAGAACCCCGGCGGCATGGAAATTCCGCACCAGGATAAGCTGATCTATCAGCGCCTGCGCGGCGAGGAGCGGCCGATCAAGGTCGAGCGGCTCCTGTCCGAGCCGGAAAAGCCGCTGCCGCCACCGGAGCCGGCGCCACCTCCCGAAGCCGCGAACCCCGGCACGGCCCCCATGGCGGCTCCAAGGGCAGGCGATGACAGCGATCCGGCTGCCGCGGATGCGATCGAGCGCAGCATCGTCGAGCGCGGGCTGGTCGAGGCGCCCGGCGCGGAGTCGGGTGGCGTGGATGAGGAGGAAGGGATGCTCCCCGACGAGGCGGCTGGTGACGAGGCAGCCACTACCTCAAACATCCCGGTACCACGGCCGCGGCCCTCCATGCGGACGGGCGAAACGGCGGCCCTGGCGCCTTCAACCGCGTCGTCACCCGCTCCCCCAGCAGCGGCACCTGCAACGGCTCCGGCGGCCCCAGGCGCGGGTGGTTCGTTCCGGATCCAGCTCGGCGCCTTCGCCTCGCCGGACAAGGTCGATGCCGAATGGCGCCGGCTGCAGGCACAGCACCCGGCTCTCCTGGGCGCGCTCAAGCCGGAGAGTACGCGGGTCGAGGTGCCCGACCGCGGTACGCTCTACCGCCTGCGTGCCGGCCCGGTCGAAGGCGAGGAGCGCGCGCGCACTCTGTGCCAGGATCTGGTGCGCCGCGGTGCCGGCTGTCTTGTGGTGCAGCCACGTGGGTAGGCGCGCGGGCGTGCCTCCCCGGGCCGCCATCTTCGGGCTGTCGGGGCTGGAGATGACGCCGGCCGAGCGCCGGCTGTTCGCCACCGCCGACCCCCTGGGCTTTATCCTGTTTGCGCGCAATTGCGAGAGCCCCGAGCAGGTCAGGGCGCTGGTGCGCGACCTCCGCGCCGTGGTGGAGCGCGCCGATGCGCCGGTGCTGATCGACCAGGAAGGCGGCCGCGTGCAACGGTTGCGACCGCCGCTCTGGCGCGAGGCGCCGGCGGCTGCCAGGTTCGGCCAGCTTTCCGATTTGGATGAGGCAGCGGCGCTGCAGGCAACACGGATGAACGCGCGGCTGATCGCGGCCGAACTCGAAGGTCTCGGCATCGACGTCGATTGCGCGCCGGTCATTGATGTGCCGCATGCGGAAGCCGATCCAATCATTGGCGACCGCGCCTTCGCTTCGGAGCCAGCGCGCGTCGCCAAGCTCGGCCGCGCCGCCTGCGCTGGCTTTCTCGAAGGCGGGGTCTTGCCCATCCTCAAGCACATCCCCGGCCACGGCCGCGCCACCGCCGACAGCCACCTGCGCTTGCCCGTCGTCGACACCGACCGGGCAACGCTGGTGGCGACCGACTGGATGCCGTTCGCGGCGCTCAACGACATGCCGTGGGCGATGACGGCCCATGTCGTCTTCACCGCGATCGACGCTGGAGCCCCGGCGACTCTGTCGGCGCGAGTCATCAGCGAAGTCATCCGCGGCGAGATCGGCTTTTCGGGCGTGCTGGTCTCGGACGACATCGGCATGGCGGCCCTCAAGGGACCGATGCACACGCGCGCTCACGCGGCGCTGGCGGCAGGCTGCGACGTCGCCCTGCACTGCTCCGGTGTCCTGCACGAGATGGCGGCAGTCGCCTCCGTCTGCCCACGGTTGACCGAGGCTGCGCTCGCCAGACTGGAGCGCGCGCGCGCCATGTTGCCGCAGACGATCGAGCCGATCGATTTTGCCCAGGCATCCTCCCGGCTCGCAATGCTGCTTGCAGAACCGACGGTGCAGGCATGAATGACATCCTCTACCAGATCTCGATCAGCGCCCTTCCCGTCCTGCTGGCGATCACGGCGCACGAGGCGGCGCACGGCTGGGTTGCCTGGCGCTGCGGCGATGACACCGCGTACCGGCTCGGGCGCGTCACCTTCAACCCGTTCCGCCACATCGACCCGTTCGGCACCATCATTTTGCCTGGCCTCCTGCTGCTGTTCTCCGGTGGCCGTTTCATGTTCGGCTTCGCCAAGCCGGTGCCGGTCGATTTCAACCGCCTGCGCGAGCCGCGCCGCGACATGGTTGCCGTCGCTGCTGCCGGTCCGGGCGTCAATCTGATGATGGCGACGGCAGCCGCCGCGCTCCTGCATGTGGTACCGCTGTTGCCGGCGATGCTCGGCGCCTGGGTCGAGGCCAATCTGGTCGTGGCGGTGTGGATCAACGTCCTGCTCGCGGTCTTCAACATGCTGCCGCTCCCGCCCCTTGATGGCGGCCGCGTCGCCGTCGGCATCCTGCCGCCACCGCTGGCGCTCAAACTGGCGCAGCTCGAACGCTATGGCCTCGTCATCATCCTTGGCCTCGTCTTCGTGCTGCCGGCAGTGGGAAACGCGGTCGGCCTCAACCTCGATGTCTTCCAGTGGCTGGTCATCGTGCCGGCCTCGCACATCAGCGAGGCGATCTTGGCGCTGGTCGGCGTGTCATGACGGCGAGCCTCGATCGCGCGGACATCGGCGTCGAAGGCGCGGCTGATCCGTCGCCGCCGCCACCGGCCGAAGGCGCCGATCCGTTTATCGTCGCCATCGACGGCTACGAGGGGCCGCTGGACCTGCTGTTGGCCCTGGCGCGCGAGCAGAAGGTCGACCTCCTGCAGATCTCGATCCAGGCGCTTGCCGATCAGTACCTCGACTTCATCCGCAGGGCGCAGTTCGCGGAGATCGAGTTTGCGGCGGAGTACCTGGTGATGGCCGCCTGGCTCGCTTACCTCAAGTCCCGCTTGCTGCTGCCGGCGGCGGACCCGGCGGAAGCGGCCGATGGCGAGGAGATGGCGGCAGCGCTGCAGGCGCGCCTGGCCCAGCTCGACGTCATGCAGGCGGCGGCAGCGGCGCTCAGACTGCGGCCACGCTTGGGCGTCCATTTCTTTCCGCGTGGGGCCGCCACGGCACAAGAGCCGCGGCCGGCGCCGGGCCCAGTGCGGGCAGACCTCAGCGGCCTCGTTGCCGCCTATGCCGCAGTCCTCAAGGCGCGCGCGCAACGACAGCCGCTGAAGTTGGAAGCGGGCGACTGGGCTTCGATCGAGCAGGCGATCGCGCGCATCCGCCGCAGCTTGGGCGATGCGCCGGGCTGGGAAAGCCTGATGCGCTACCTGCCGGCGGAGACGATGGCGCTGCTGCGCGAAGGCCGCCTCGCAGGCCGCTCGCAGCTCGCGGCAACGCTTTCGGCAACGCTGGAACTGGCGAAAGAGGGGGTGCTGGCGCTGCGCCAGGCGCGGCCGTTCGGCCCCATCTTCGTCAAGGCGCTGCGGACAGCTCAGGAGCCGGAATGAGCGGGCCGGTGCCGCACGAGCGCCGGCTGCTCGAAGCGCTCCTGTTCGCAGCCGACAGCCCGGTGAGCGTGCGCGAACTCACAAAACGCCTCCCGGACGGGACGGATCTCGAAGCGCACTTGGCCGCACTCGCCGCCGACTATGCGGAGCGCGGCATCCAGTTGGTGCGCTCGGGCGACAGCTGGTCGTTCGTCACCGCGCCCGATCTGGCGGCAGCCTTGGCCGCTGAGGCGGGCGAGCGCAAGCTGTCGCGTGCAGCGATGGAGACGCTCGCGATTATCGCCTATCACCAGCCGATCACGCGCGCCGAGATCGAGGATCTGCGCGGCGTCCAGCTTAGCGGCGGCACGCTTGATCTGTTGTTCGCGCAAGGCTGGATCGCCACTCGCGGCCGCCGCGAGACGCCCGGCCGGCCGGTGCTGTGGGGGACGACGGACGAATTCCTGCGCGCCTTCAGCCTGGAGCGCTTAAGCGACCTTCCCAGCCCCGAAGACCTCAAAGCCGCCGGCCTGCTGCAGCCGCAGGCGGCATCGGAGACCGCACCCGCCGGCGAGGAGTAGGCGGCGGAGCAGGAGAACAGGGGACGTTTGGCGCAGTGAGAGCGCTTGTGTGACTCCGTTTATGCAATCGCCACTGACGGCAATGCAAGTGCATTGACGCGGTAATGCAGCAGCATTACCATTGCGCGTGTCTACCGTTTTGCGCGGAGCGCACCATGTCAGCATTCCTCGAAGCCGAATCCACGCTCACCGACCGCTACCAGACCACGGTACCGGAAACCGTGCGCCGTGCACTCAAGCTCGGCAAGCGCGACAAGATCCACTACACCATCCGTCCTGATGGCGAAGTGGTGCTCCGCCGTGCAGCGCCCACCGACGGGAATGATCTGGTGCTGGGGCAGTTCATTGAGTTCCTGGCGCGGAACATGGCCGACCATCCCGAACGGCTCCAGGCGGTTGACAGCGGCCTCGTAGAGCGCATCCATTCGCTCGTCGGTCACGTCGAGGTCGATCTCGATGCTCCTTTGCCGGCGGACGATGAGTGAGCGGGGACAGGCCAGCGCCGCTGGTGGTCGGCGGCTGGGCGATCTTTGCCCATCCTCTGTTTCTCGATCAGCTTGAGACTCTGACGCGTCAAGTCGAGATCTTGAAGCAGAAGGACCGTGCCGGCTATGTCCGGAAGAATCCAGCCAAGCGCCTCGCCGCCATCGCCAAGCTTGCCTTCGCGGTCATTCCACAGGACCCGACCCGTCCCGAGTATCGTCTGGGCGGCAGTCTCGGCGGCGCGCACAAGCATTGGTTTCGCGCCAAGTTCTTCCAGCAGTACCGGCTGTTCTTTCGCTATCACGCGGTCGGCAAGGTGATCGTTTACGCGTGGGTGAATGACGAGAACACCAAGCGGGCCTACGAGAGCAGCGATGACGCCTATCGTGTTTTTCGCAGGATGCTGGAAAGCGGCCGTCCGCCAGACGACTGGGATCACCTCCTGGCTGAAGCGCGGGCCGAAGCCGACCGTTTACGCCAAGCCGTCGCCAGCTCTGCGGTGGCGTCAAGAACGGCAAGGGAAGATTAGGCTGCCGAGCCGCGCGTTCCGACGCTCCCTCCAACGCCGTCATTGGGAGGCGCGAACGCGCCCATACAGTCCAATAACACCCCGCCCGGCCCGGTGGTGTCCGCGCCTTAGATTTGGGCGCGGCTTCAGCGCACCGGTGCCGGCTGCGGTGTCTCTGCCGCAGCTCCTTGTGTCGCTTCGGCTTCCGCCGCTTGGGCGTCGTTCGCGGCCGGCGGCGGCGTTGGGGGTGCGGCCGGTGCTTCATCGCCTGCCGCCCGCATCAGCCAAGTCCGCGCGGCGGCTAGATCGCCGTTCTCCCCCTCTTCCAGCGCCGCCATCAGGCGGCAGACCCGCGGCACTGCATCCGCACCGGCAACGGGTGTGAGTGTTGCGCGAGCCTCATCCCATGCCCGGGCTTCCAGTGCCGCTGCGGCGAGGACGATCCGGCTCTCCAGGTTTTCGGGATTACGCTTGGCGAGCCGGTTAGCCGCGTCGAGCTTTTTCCCGGCATCGTCGCAGCGGCGCGCGCGCCAGTACAGCTCCGCCAGTTCCGGCTCGGGATCGTGTTCCCAGGCGCGCTCGACGGTCGATGCCGCGCGGCCGAAATCGCCCTCGGCCAGCAGCAGCTCGACGTAGCGCACGGCGGCCGGCGTATAGCTGGGGTCAGCCTTGAACGCCTTGGCAGCGAGGCGGAGCCGCTCTGCGCCGCCGCCCATCTCGCTCTGACCGGCCACGATCTCAGCCCGCTCGCGGGCGACATGGCCTTCAGGGATCAGCTTCAGCTTAACCGCCTCGTCAAACGTCGCCTCCGCGTCGCGCCAGCGGCCAAGCCGCTTCTGCAGGTCAAACAGGGTCGAGACGACCCATTCGCTCTTCGGGTTGAGCCGATGCGCCTCCTCCGCGAGGCTCAGCGCCTGGCCCCAGTCCTCGCGCTTCATCGCCTGGTTGAGGAGCCCGCGCAAGCCGAGGAACTGAGTCCCCTCCATGGTGCGCAGCGAACTGAAGAAGTCGGCCGCGGCACGGTCGTCGCCCTGCAACTGCGCCGCCTGGGCAGACAGCAGCATGGTCAGCGGCCGGTTGTCGAGCAGCGACGCCGCGCGCCGCGCCTGCTTGCCAGCGGTCGAGGCGTCACCGGCGGCGACTGCCACCAAGCCGCGGCTTAAGGCCTCATAGCCACGCCGCTGCCGCCGCTCCTGCCCGCCGCCGCTTAACCGCCGGCGCGCGCGCCCGATCACGACAAACAACCGGTCGAGGACCAACAAGGCGATCACCAAGCCGATCAGCGCCAGGATGAGAACGCCGGCGGTGGTCTCGATGTGGTAGCCCTGCCACTCGAACGTGACCTGCCCAGGCGCCCGCGCCACGGACGCGCCGACAACCGCCAGCACCGCAGTGAGGATGAGGAAAACCAGCCAGCGGATCATCGCGTCAGCTCCTCGACCCCGCCGGCTGCGCCACGAGGCTCGCCTGCACCGCCACCAGCGCCTCATCGACAGCGAGCCGCGCCTTTGCGGCTTCGACCCAAGGCGCTGCCGCCTCTGCCGCTGCCGGCGTGTCGAGCCCTTCCAGTGCCTTGATGGCGGCGGCGAGATCGCCCTTCGCCAGCACCTGTTCGGCTTCGGCCAGACGGCCGTCGGTGCCGCCGGCGGCAATCGCATCCGGACCGGTCTTGCGGATCGAGACCAACTGGGTCAGGCGGTTGAGCGTGCGCTCGGTCCAGCTATCACCGCTCAACGTCGCCTTGGTGGCGGCGACCGCACGTGCCACTGCAGGGAAGCGGGCTCTTAGCGTCTCCACGGTCAGGACGCCCGTCGCGGCATAAGGAGCAAGGGTTTCGAGCGCCGGCCGCGTGCTCTCGGGTGCCACGGCCTGTAGCGCCTTCAGTTCGGCAGCGAATGGACCGCTGCGGTTGACGGCAATGGTGAGCTGGTTGGTCGCCAGCACCGCCAAGTGAACCGAAGTCGCCTCATCGCGAGTGACGACCGCCGTCTCGCGCAGTTCGCGCAGACTGTCGGCGAGCCGCTTCGCCTGCAGGCTGTCTTTCTCCAAGGCCTCGACCCGCGGTGCTACGCCTTCCGCGTTGCCGAGAGCACCCAGCACCCGGCTCATCTCCTGGTCTTGCGTCTCCAGCCGCTGCGCCAGCGCGTCGCCACGCTGCTCTGTCGCCTGGGTGCGGCGGTCGATGCCGCCGGTACGCTGTTCCAGCGCATCGATACGGCGAGCGACGCTGTCGACCCGCTGCTCCATCGCGTCCGCGCGTTCCTGGAACAAGGGCAGCGGGCTTGCGGCTGCCGCCGCCTCACCGCCTGCGGGTGCCGGAGCGGCAGCAGCCACCATCTCTGCGTGCTGCGTCATCGCCGCAGCGAGCCGCTTCTCGGCCTCGGCCGCTTCGTTCTTGAGTTTGCTCAGCGCCGCTTCGAGGCTCTCAATCCGCGCCCGCAGGTCGCGGTCGAGCTTGCTCAAGTCCGCGAGCGATGCGGCGGGGGCTGCCTCAGGAGGGATCAGGTTCGGGAAGTACTGGGCAAGCAGCGGCCGCCACTGCGGCTGCGTGAACCACGCGGCTGCGGCGACAACCGCAATGACGATCAGCGTCCGAAGGACGGTGCCGAATCCCCCACCCTTGCGCGGCGCTGGAGCCGCGGCCCTCGGACGGGCCGGACTCGATGCCGGCATCGCTGCCGCGGACGAGGTTGCCGCGGCCGATGCTGCGGTCCCGGCGGTGTCCGCCTGGGTTGTCTCCGCTTGGGCTGCTCCCGCCTGGGAAGCCGCTGCGGTGATTGCAACCTCGTCAACGCGTGTAGACTCCGGCGCGCCCTCGGGTGAATCCCCCTTGGCCACGGTGCTCATGCGGGCCTGCCCTCCATCCTCGGATACCCCGGTTGTCCCGGGTTGACGGCGCCGACATTACAGCCATCGGCGCGGGCGTGGGAGACAAAATCGTGCCGGGTTTCAACTGGGCATCATCGGACCGCGCTCCCCCACCTCGGCTGCAGCGCGCGCGACGGCTGCTACGAGCGCCGCTTCTGTCGGCATGGCGGCGGTAACGACGGCCTTCCAGCGAACGCCGCTCACGGCTGCGGCAACGGCGGCGCTGAGGCAAAAGGCATGCAGGCGCACGCACTGCGCGGCCAGTCCGGCGGCCCTCACGCGCTGCACGAAGGTCGCGGCCGTCCGCGGCGAGTAGAGGAGCACGCCATCGATTACGCCCTCGCGCAGTGCCGCTGCCGTCTCCTCCCTCAACCCTTCCGCCTTCCGCGCCCGGTACAGGACCTCGCGCCGGCAGACAAAGCCGGCCCTGGCCAGGTCTGCCCCGAGATCCCCGGCCAGGGCAGTACCAGCGACATGCAGGAGCGCGCCTTGGGTCGGTTCGAGGCGCCTAATCGCCAACGCGGCGAGCGCCGCAACGTCGCCACTTGCGCTCTCGACCGCGACAAAGCCTTGCTCGCCCGCCTCCCGCGCGGTTGCATCGCCGACCGCGAACAGTGGCAGGGAGCGGCAGTCGGTGCGCAGGGCGAGCGCGCGCACGCCGTTGGCGCTGGTCGCCAGGATTGCCTGTACGCCCGCGAGAGCCAGCGGCGGGCCGGGCAGAAACTCGATCAGCAGCAGCGGTTCGAGCCGGGCGGCGATGCCGCGTGCGGCGAGCGCGGCCGCCAGCGGACCGGCGTCGGCAACCGGCCGCGTGATCAGGACCGTGAACGGGCGCCCGGTGGCGGCGCTCGTCGGCATAACCGTCACCAAGAGAGGAAGCCCGGCCCGGCGCGGGTCTTCAGCGCCTCACCCAACGCGCGGCCGATCGCATCCGCTTCCGAACCGGCACCGCGTTTGCTCCCCGTGATCACCTGGCTGCCGTCGGGTCGCGCCAGCAACCCCACGAGCTCTAGCGTGCCGGCGGCGTCATGGCGCGCGAAGCCCGCGATCGGGGTCCGGCAGGAGCCGTCGAGCACCGCCAGCATCGCCCGCTCCGCCGCCACCTCCCGCGCGGTGGCAGGGTCGGAGGCCGCTGACAACAGTTCGCACAGCGCCGCGTCGTCGGTGCGGCAGGTGATGCCGATGGCGGCCTGGCCGACCGCGGGCAACATTTCTTCCGGCTCCAGGAGCGCCGTTGCTCGGTCAGCGAGGCCCAGGCGGGCAAGACCTGCAGCCGCGAGGAGGGTGGCATCGAGACCGTCATGGCCGACGCGGGCAAGCCTGGTGCTGACATTGCCGCGCAAAGGCACCACCGTCACGTCCGGTCGCCGATGGAGGAGCTGTGCTTGCCGGCGCAGCGATGCGGTACCGATGACGGCACCCGGCGCAAGATCCGCCAGGCTGGCGGCCCGATGCGCGATCAGGGCATCGCGCGGATCGCCGCGCGGCAACAGAGCCGCGAGTACAATGCCGTCGGGCAGCCAGGTCGGCAGGTCCTTGACCGAGTGCACGGCAAGGTCGATCCGGCCCGCCAGCATCGCGTCGTCGATCTCGCGCGTGAACAGCCCCTTGCCGCCGATTTCCGCCAGCGTCCGGTCCTGGACCGTATCGCCGGTGGTGCGGATCGCGGTGACCGTGATCGCCCCGGGCGCACTCAGCTCGGCGCAAACGGCCGCGAGCCATGAGATCGTGGCCTCGGTTTGCGCCAGCGCCAACGGACTGCCGCGGGTGCCGATGCGGAGCGGGAGGTGAAGCATGCCTATTGCAAACGAAAGTCGTTTCCTACACTCAACTGGAGGCGTCATAATCGGTGACAACGGTCGGGGAAAGGCCTTTGCGGGTACTCGGCATCGAGACGAGCTGCGATGAAACGGCGGCCGCCGTGGTGACCGGCGATCGGCAGATCCATGCCGACTGCGTCCGCTCCCAGCGCGAACAGCATCAGGCTTTCGGCGGCGTCGTCCCGGAAGTGGCGGCGCGCGCCCACCTTCAGTACCTTGACAGCCTCATATCCCAGGCGATGACCGATGCCGGAGTTGCGTTCGCGGACTTGGATGGCATTGCCGCCGCCGCTGGCCCCGGCCTGATCGGCGGCGTCATCGTCGGGGTGATGACGGCAAAAGCGATCGCGCTCGCGGCCGGGAAGCCGTTTCTCGCCGTCAACCACTTGGAAGCACACGCGCTTACGGCGCGGCTGACCGACGATCTCCCTTTCCCATACCTGTTGCTGCTGGCCTCGGGCGGCCACTGCCAGCTGTTGGTCGTCGCTGGGGTCGGCAGCTACCGCCGGCTCGGCACCACCATCGACGATGCCTTGGGCGAGGCCTTCGACAAGGTCGCGCGCATGCTGGGCCTGGGCTATCCCGGCGGCCCGCCGGTGGAGGCTTGCGCGCGCAACGGCGATCCGAGGCGATTTCCGCTGCCGCGACCGATGAAGGGCCGCCCGGGGTGCGATTTCTCCTTTTCCGGCCTGAAGACGGCTGTCAAGCACCTCGTTGACGGCCTACAGCAGGCCGACCGCCCCTTGAGCGAGCAGGACATCGCCGACGTATGCGCGTCGTTTCAGGCCGCCGCCGGCGAAGCGGTGACCGATCGCGCTGCTCACGCGATCGAGGCCTTCCGCCACATCGTTCCTGCGGGCGGTGCGCTTGTCATCGCCGGCGGCGTCGCGGCGAACAAGGACCTGCGGGCGCGGCTGGCGCGGTTGGCCGAGGAAACCGACATCCGTATGGTGGCACCCCCCTTGCGCCTGTGCACGGACAACGGCGCGATGATCGCCTGGGCCGGCATTGAACGCTTGCGCTTAGGCCTCACCGATGCCCTCGACTTCCGGCCGCGGCCACGCTGGCCGCTCGATCCTGAAGCCCCGCCGGCTGCCTTTGCCGGCGTCAAGGCTTGAGTTCGTGGGCGTCAGGAGGCGTAGCATTTGAGCGCAATCGCCCGAATCGGCGTGCTGGGTGCCGGAGCCTGGGGCACGGCGCTGGCACTCACCGCCTGCCGCGCCGGCCGCAAGGCGATCGTGTGGGCGCGGCGGCCCGCACTTGCCGAAGCGATCACCCGCGACCACGAGAACAATCACGCGCTTGCAGGAATCGCCCTGCCCCCCGCTCTCACGGCAACGACCGCGCTTGCTGCGGCGCTCACCGCCGATGCGGTCCTGATCTGCGTTCCGGCACAAGCGGTGCGCTCCGTCCTCGCCGCAGCGGCCCGCGACTGGCCGGCGGGGACGCCTGCCGTGATCTGTGCCAAGGGCATCGAGCAGGGCTCAGGCGCCCGCATGAGCGAAGTGGTGCGGCAGGTACTGGGACCGACGGTGCCGCTCGCCGTGCTGTCGGGGCCCAGCTTCGCAGCCGAGGTGGCGCGCGAGCTGCCGACGGCAGTGACGCTCGCCTGCGCCGATGCGGACATGCGGCGCGACCTGCCGGCCGCGATCGGAACGCCGCGCTTTCGCATCTATTCGACCGATGACGTCATCGGCGCCGAACTGGGTGGCGCGGTCAAGAACGTGCTCGCGATCGCCTGCGGCATCGTCGCCGGCCGCGGGCTCGGCGATAACGCACGCGCCGCACTGATCACCCGCGGGCTGGCAGAGATGGCTAGGCTCGCCGTCGCGGTGGGAGCCAAGCCTGCAACGCTCACCGGGCTCTCCGGCCTGGGCGATCTGGTGCTTACCTGCAGCGCGCTGCAATCGCGCAACTTCTCGCTCGGTGTTGCCTTGGGCGAGGGCGCGCGGCTGGCGGATGCGCTTGCCCGGCGCCAAGGGGTGACCGAGGGCGTCTTCACGGCCGCCGCAGTCGTGGCGCTTGCCGAACGTCACCGCATCTCGATGCCGATCGCAAGCGCCGTCGATGCCGTGCTGAATCGCGGCGCCGATCTTGATGCGACCATTGCGTCCCTGCTCGCGCGCCCGTTTCGCGACGAAGATGCGGTGGCTGATCCTGCCGACCGCGCGGTGCCATAGGTTCGCCGCTTGCCGCCCGAGCCGTGAGTATCGCCGCCTGCCACCCGATGTGTTATAGCTCTGCCAACAACGAAGCCTGCGGGGCGAGAACAAGAGGGAGGACTTGCGCGTGTATTTCGTCTTCATGTGCCACGACAAGCCGAACGCGCAGAAGCTGCGCGAGGAAACCCGCGCGGCACACCTTGAATACCTCTATCGCTTTGAAGAGATGATCCTCGCTGCCGGTCCGCTGCAGACCGATGACGGCACGCAAATGACCGGCAGCATGCTGGTCCTGGATTTCCCCGACCGCAAGGCCGCCGAGGACTTTGCCGCCGGCGATCCGTATCAACACGCCGGCCTGTTCGAGCGCGTCGAGATTCACCGCTGGAAGAAGGTCTTCCCGCCCGGCGTCTGACGCGGCGGACGGCGCTGAACGATGGCGTACTGGCTGGTGAAATCGGAACCCGAGGCCTGGTCCTGGCAGCAGCAGGAAGCGGCCGGCACGACATGCTGGGATGGCGTGCGCAACGCGCAAGCGAACAATAACCTGAAGGCGATGCAGGTTGGCGACCAAGCCTACTTCTATCATTCCGGCGCCGAGCGGGCGATCGTCGGCGTGGTCGAGGTGGTGCGCACCTACTACCCCGACCCCACCGATGCGAGTGGCCGCTTCGGCATGGTCGATGTCCGCATGGTCGCTCCGCTGCCGCGGCCGGTAACGCTGGCTTCGATCAAGGCCGAAGAAGGGCTCGCGCATTTGGCGCTGGTGCGCCAGTCCCGGCTTTCGGTGATGCCGGTTGATCCGCAGGCATGGCAAGTCATCGCCAGCATGGGAGCTCTCGCCCGCTAAGAGTGTTGCCGGCCCGCGGGCTTGTCGAGGAGAGGAGAAGTAGGTTAGAACGCAGCCCAAACGGCCAAGAGCGGCTGCCACGGCGTGCCCGCCGGCGGCGGGCAATAAACATACGATCGGTTTTGATCCATAGGGAGGCTAACGTCGAGCAATGAGCGAAGAACAGGTTTTTCCCGTTCCGGAAGCGGTAGCGAAAACGGCTTGGTGCGATAACGAAAAATACCTGCAGATGTACAAGCGCTCGGTCGCCGATCCGGAAGGATTTTGGGCCGAGCAGGCAAAACGGATCGACTGGATCAAGCCGTTCACCAAGATTCGGGACGTGAACTTCCAGGCGCCGGACGTCCACATTCGCTGGTTCCATGACGGCACGCTGAACGTCTCCGCGAACTGCCTTGACCGCCATCTGGCCAAGCGCGGCGATCAGGTCGCGCTGCTGTGGGAAGGGGACGACCCGTCGGTCAGCAAGGCGATGACGTACCGCGAACTGCACCGCGAAGTCTGCAAGTTTGCGAACGTTCTGAAGGGCATCGGCGTCAAGAAGGGCGACCGGGTGACGATCTACCTGCCGATGATCCTCGAACTGCCGATCGCCATGCTGGCGTGCGCGCGCATCGGTGCCGTTCATTCGATCGTATTTGGCGGCTTCTCTCCGGACTCGCTCGCCGGCCGCATCCAGGATTGCGATTCGACGGTCGTCGTCACCGCCGACGAAGGCGTGCGCGGTGGTCGCAAAATCCCCTTGAAGGCGAACACCGACAAAGCGCTCGAGAGCTGCCCCACGGTCGGCAAGTCCGTCGTCGTCCGCCATACCGGCGGCGCGATCGACTGGGCGGACGGCCGCGACATCTGGTGGGACGACGCGATGGCGAAGGCGTCCACCGATTGCCCGCCTGAAGAGATGAACGCCGAGGACCCGCTGTTCATCTTGTACACGTCGGGCTCGACCGGCAAGCCGAAAGGCGTCTTGCACACGACCGGCGGCTACTTGGTCTATACCTCGCTGACGCATCAATACGTCTTCGACTACAAGGACGGCGAGATCTATTGGTGCACCGCTGATATCGGCTGGGTCACCGGCCACAGCTACATTGTCTACGGGCCGCTTGCCAACGGTGCCATCAGCGTGATGTTCGAGGGCGTGCCGAACTACCCGGATGCCTCGCGCTTCTGGCAGGTGGTGGACAAGCACAAGGTCAACATCTTCTATACGGCGCCGACGGCGATCCGGGCCTTGATGCGCGAGGGCGAGGGGCCGGTCAAGAAGACCAGCCGGAAGAGCATTCGCATCCTCGGCACGGTCGGTGAACCGATCAATCCGGAAGCGTGGCTGTGGTACCACCATGTGGTCGGCGAAGACCGCTGCCCGATCGTTGATACGTGGTGGCAGACCGAGACCGGCGGCATCCTGATCACGCCGCTGCCGGGCGCAACGGCGCTCAAGCCCGGTTCGGCGACCCGGCCCTTCTTCGGCGTCGAGCCCTGCATCGTCGATGCCGACGGCAAGGTGCTCGAAGGCGCAACCTCGGGCAACCTGTGCATCACCACTGCTTGGCCGGGCATGATGCGCACCGTGTTCCGCGATCACGACCGCTTCGTGCAGACCTACTTCTCGACCTATCCTGGCAAGTACTTCACTGGCGACGGCTGCCGCCGCGACGCCGACGGCTATTACTGGATTACGGGCCGCGTCGATGACGTCATCAATGTCGCCGGTCACCGACTTGGCACGGCCGAGGTCGAAAGCGCCCTGGTCGCCCACCCGAAGGTGGCTGAGGCCGCCGTTGTCGGCTTCCCACACGATCTCAAGGGCCAGGGCATCTACGCCTATGTGACGCTGAACGCGGGCGAGGCGCCGTCCGATGTCCTGCGCAAGGAGCTGGTGCAGTGGGTGCGCCAGGAAATCGGCCCGATCGCGACGCCTGACTTCATCCAGTGGGCACCCGGCCTGCCGAAGACCCGTTCCGGCAAGATCATGCGCCGCATTCTGCGCAAGATCGCCGAGAACGATTTCGGCGCGCTGGGC
>JARSSM010000023.1 GCA_029624735.1 Defluviicoccus sp.
GCTGTCGAGCTTCTGATAGCTGGTGACGGTTGCGAGCGAATAGCCGCCGCCGAGATCGTAGTTGATCTTGCCGCCGATGGTCCACGTCTCGCGCGCGAAACGGCCCGCGTAGTTGAAGGCGCCCGTATAGGGGTCGCCGTCCGCATCCGCATAACCGAAGCCGGTGGGCGATCCCTTCGGCAGTGCGACGCCGAGACCGTCGGCGTCCTGAGTCGCGCCGGTGATCATCGCACCGCCGCTCGTGACGGGACGCGTCTTGTACCAGTCCGCGAACAGGTTGATCGTCAGGGCTTCGTTCGGTTCAAGCCGCAATTGGAAGCGCCCGGCGAGCGTATCGTCGGCGAGAAGATCGGGTCCGATCGCGTTCTTCACATAGCCGTCGTGCTTGTCTTTCATGAACGACAGGCGCGCAGAGACGCCTTCCGCGATCGGTCCGCCGACGGCACCCTCGAAGCGGAGCTGATCATAGCTGCCGTAGGTGACATCCACGTATCCGTCGAGTTCATCGCCCGGCTGGGCGGTGATGATGTGGACGAGACCGCCCGTCGCGTTGCGGCCGAAGAGCGTGCCCTGCGGTCCCTTCAGAACCTCGACGCGGCCGACGTCGAACAGCTGCTGCACGCTGGTGCCGCTCGAAGGCTGATAGACCTCATCGATGTAGAAGGCGTTCGCCGGTTCGATGTGGCCGGCGAAATCGTTCTGCGAAACGCCGCGGATCGAGATGAGACCGGCAACCGGCGGGCCGCCGGGCGAAACGAACTGCAGACCCGGCGTCATCGCGGCAAGATCGGTCGTGTCGCGCAGGCCAAGCTCGAGCAGGCGATCACCGCCGTGCGCCGTAACGGCGATGCCGATATCCTGCACGTTCGCAGCGCGGCGAGTCGCCGTGACGACGATTTCCTCGATCGTGTCGTTGCTGCTGGTTGCGGCATCCTGCGCCGCGGCGCTGCCTGCGGAAAGCGCGATCGCAAGCGCGAGAACACCGGCGCCCGTGTTGAAGCCGCTGGTCCGTTTCATGATTCTGGTACCTCCCCCGAAAAGCCGGTCGCGCCCCATGGCGGCCGGCATCTTGCTTCTCGGCATGCTTCATGCCCCGCTTGCGGCACCCCTGCCTATAACGGGAAACACTCATGGGGGGTGTGGCACGAAAGCCGCGAATATCCGGCACTTTCCCTGCGACCTGTTTTCTGATTGAATGCGTACTGCAGGGGCAGTAGATTAATTGTACGATCGGTCGATCTATGCACACGCGCCTTAAAGAGCGCCTGGCCGATAGATGAGGGGAGGCGGAGGTGCTGACCTGCCCCATTATGCGGGTCCACCGGATAAGAGAGAGTTCCGGCGGTTATGGTCGCCCTGGTGGGCTGACCGAAGCGGAGCGTAGGGCAGACCAGCAGGGCGAGGCAAGATAGCTTCTGGGGCGGGCGGCAGGTACCCGATCGAGCTGTGCGGCCTGATGGTGTTGTAATGATCCCGCCAGCGCCCGATCAGGATTTGAGCCTCCCTGAGCGTATAGAAGATCTCCCCGTTGAGCAGTTCATCGCGCAGCTTGCCGTTGAAGCTTTCGCAATAGCCATTCTCCCATGGTGATCCCGGCTCGATGTAGAGCGTCTTCACCCCTATCCGGGCGAGCCATTCCCGTACGATGTTAGCGGTAAATTCAGCGCCATTGTCCGAACGTATATGGGCTGGAGGGCCGTGCTTCACGAACAGCTCGGTGAGCACCGCCAGCACATCATCGCTTTTGAGCTGGCGTTGAACATGGATCGCCAGGCACTCCCGGCTGTGCTCGTCGATCACTGTTAGCATCCGGAACGCCTTGCCGTCATGGGTGCGATCCGCGACGAAGTCGTAGCTCCAGACATGGCCGCGATAGCGCGGCCGCAGCCGCACGCATGATCCATCGTTCAGCCACAGACGGCCGCGCTTCGGCTGCTTCTGTGGTACTTTCAGCCCCTCGCGACGCCAGATGCGCTCGACCCGCTTGGCGTTCACCGTCCACCCTTCACGCCGTAACAAGGCGGTGATCCGCCGATAGCCATAACGACCGTAGGTCGATGCCAGGCGGACAATGTCCGCCGTCAGGCGCTTCTCATCCGATCGTGGCCGGGCAGGACGGCGTTGGGTCGAACGGTGCTGGCCGACCGCCCGGCACGCACGACGCTCGGATACGCCGAGCGCCGCACAGGCATGGGCAACGCCAGCACGGCGTCGCGAGGGGCTCAGTACTTTCCCTCGATAACCTCCTTCAGGATCAGCGCATCCAGCGTCAGGTTCGACACCGCCTTCCGAAGACGCGCATTCTCCTTCTCCAGCGACTTCAGCCGTGCCGCCTGCGTCACTTTCAACCCGCCATATTCACGTCGCCAGCGGTAATAGCTCTGCTCCGAGATCCCCAGGCCACGACATATCGACCCCGTCTTCTCGCCTCCGGAAAGCCGAACCTCCGCCTCCCGCAACATCCCAATGATCTGCTCTGCTGTGTAGTTCTTCCGTGCCATTCTCCGCTCCTTCCAAGCGCAAAAATAGCCGAAACTCTCTCTTTCAAAGCGGACCAGTTTTCTGGGGGAAGGTCA
>JARSSM010000024.1 GCA_029624735.1 Defluviicoccus sp.
CGCGGGGTGGAGCAGCCCGGTAGCTCGTCAGGCTCATAACCTGAAGGTCGCAGGTTCAAATCCTGCCCCCGCAACCAAGTTCCCTCAGAGCAAGCGCCTAATATCGGTCGATTGCAGTCGACGGTCACACTGTGGCCGGTTCGCGCCCCAATAAAATCAACAACCTAGCCCCAGCGGTCCAAATTGCCCGCAAACAATACCCAGCGGGGGACGCGATCTCCCTAAAAGGTATCCGCGCGACCCACACCGATCGCAATAGACCCAACGACCGGCCTCCCCCCAAAGGGCTTTACTTGCTTGCCTAGCAGATTGTTATAGTTCACGTTTTTATGGTCTTCATACAGTGTCCAGCGCCGCCATCTGCCGCAGGTTCGCAATGTCGCGTGACGGCGGTGCGCCAAACTCGCGGCTGTATTCCCGGCTGAACTGCGACGGGCTCTCGTAGCCCACCTGAAACGCGGCCGCGGCGGCATCGAGGTGTTCTGTCAGCATCAAGCGCCTCGCTTCCTGGAGCCGGAGCTGCTTCTGGTACTGTAACGGGCTGAGGGCAGTCATCGACCGGAAGTGGTGATGAAACGTCGAACTGCTCATGCCCGCCTGCGTCGCAAGGACATCGACACGGAGCGGCTCGGTGAAGTTGTCCTTCAGCCAGTTGATGACCCTCGCGATCTGATGGCTCTGGCTTCCCGCCGATGCGATCTGGCGCAGCCGAGCGCCTTGATCGCCCACCAACAGGCGATAAATGATTTCGCGCTGGATCACCGGGGCGAGAATTGGAATATCCTGCTGTTCGGAAAGCAAGTCGATCAGGCGCGTGAACGCATTGAGCAGTGCTGACGTCACCACGCCGGTCGCCATGCCGCGGCTCGATTGTTGCGCTCGCGGTGCGGGAAGGTTGCTGTCGGCCATCAGTTGCGATACCGCGCGCAAATCGAACGTCAGTCTGAGCCCGAGGTAAGGCCTGTCGCGGCTCGCTTCGATAATCTGCACAATTGTGGGCAGGTGCACGGACGTGATCAGATAGTGGTTCGCGTCATAGACATAAGTGTCGTCCCCAAGCAGCACGCGTTTGGCCCCTTGGACAACCAGGCAGATGCTTGGTTCATAGAGGCCGCTGATCGGTTCGGTCCGTTCTTCGCGCCGGAACAATGACAAGCCCGGGATGGCGGTGCTGTGCTGCTCGCCACCATCGGCCCATCGGGCAATGCTCTGGGCAAGGGGTTCCCGCGCAATGCCTAAATCCCCGCTTTCCGAGTTCTGCCTAACGTCAGGGTTTTTCATATCTTTCTTCCGGTTTGTGTCTTCATAGACATACCGACCCAAGCCAGCCGCAACAACCATCATCCGGCATGTCGCAGGATCAGGCAAGAATTCGCCAGGATTGGTCTACCGTGCTTTGCCGCAAGGCCGCTAGATTGAAAGCGGCAATGGACACACGCCTTGCGACGAGGCCCCCGCCATGAACGGGGCACTCTCCAGGGAGACCAGCGTGAAATCGGGCTTTCGGAAGCCGATGTGGATGAGCGCCGGCGTGCACGTTGGATCCGGCAAGGTTCAGCGTCCGGCATTCCGGAACCTTGGACAGCTCAAAGCATCAACGCGCGAAGGAGCAGGTCGATGCAAAAACGTGAGTTAGGGAAGAGCGGACTGCAAGTCTCGACCCTTGGTCTCGGCTGCATGGGAATGAGCTTTTCTTATGGCCCGCCCAAGAACAAAATCGAGATGAGCGCTGTTCTTCACGCCGCCGTCGAACGCGGGATCACGTTCTTTGATACCGCCGAGGTCTACGGCCCCTTTACGAACGAAGAGCTTGTCGGCGAAGCGCTTGCGCCCTTCCGCGGGAAGGTGGCAATTGCCACCAAGTTCGGGTTCGATCTCAGCCCCAGTTCCGATCCGCGCGGGATGACTGGCTCGCCCCGATTGAACAGCAAACCCTCGCACATCAGGGACGCCGTCGAAGGTTCGCTCAAGCGGCTTAGAGTCGATGTGATCGACCTTCTTTATCAGCACCGCGTCGATCCGGATGTGCCGATTGAAGATGTAGCCGGAGCCGTCAACGGCCTGATCCGAGAGGGCAAGGTCAGGCATTTCGGGCTTTCCGAAGCCGGGGCGCAAACGATCCGCCGCGCCCATGCCGTCCAGCCGGTGACAGTCCTGCAAAGCGAGTACTCGCTTTGGACGCGAACACCCGAAAAGGAAATCATCCCGACGCTTGAGGAACTCGGCATCGGTCTTGTTCCCTATAGCCCTCTGGGCAGGGGCTTTCTCACGGGCAAGCTCGATGGAACTGCACCCTTCGACAGCTCCGACTTCCGCAGCACCTTGCCTCGCTTCACGCCGGAGGCCCGTAAGGCCAACCAAGGTCTTGTCGATCTGCTCGGCAAGGTCGCCGAACGGAAGAAGGCGACGCCGGCGCAGATCGCGCTGGCCTGGCTGCTGGCGCAGAAGCCCTGGATCGTGCCGATCCCTGGCACGACAAAGCTGCACAGACTGGAGGAAAACATCGGCGCGGTTTCCATCGAACTCACGCCAGACGATCTCAGCGAAATCAACCGGGCTGCATCGGAGATCAAGGTCGAAGGCGCGCGCTATCCCGAAAAACTAGAGAAAATGACCGGTCTCTGAGGAGACAGTCATCAACAACAGGAGAAGAATATGGCCATTGTTGTTCAAGGCTACGCCACCCATTCCCCCACGGACGAGCTTGCACCTTTCACTTTCGAGCGCCGCGATCCGCGACCACAAGACGTGGTGATCGACATTCTTTTTTGCGGCATTTGCCACTCGGACATCCACTTCGCCCGCAACGAATGGGGCTGGACACAATACCCCTTTGTCCCCGGACATGAAATTGTCGGGCGCGTGGCTGCCGTAGGCAAGGACGTCAGCAAGTACAAAGCGGGTGATCTGGTTGGCGTCGGCTGCCTGGTCGATAGCTGCCGCCACTGCGCCTCGTGCAGCGACGGGTTGGAGCAATATTGCGAGAACGGTTTCACCGGGACCTATGGCGGCGAGGACAAGATCGGCGGCACCCCGCACAAAATGACCTTTGGCGGCTATTCCGACAAAATCACGGTCGATGAGCGCTTCGTCCTGCGCATACCGGACAACCTCGATCTCGCAGCCGCCGCGCCTCTGCTCTGCGCCGGGATCACCACCTATTCGCCGCTCCGGCATTGGAAGGTCGGGCCGGGACAAAAGGTCGGGGTCATCGGCCTTGGCGGCCTCGGGCATATGGGCGTGAAGTTCGCCCATGCCATGGGCGCGCATGTGGTGATGATCACCACCTCACCGAAGAAAGGCGAGGACGCAAGAAAGCTCGGCGCGGATGAGGTCCTGCTGTCAAAGGAAACCACTTCCATGGAAGCCGCGCAGAACAGCTTCGACTTCCTGCTCAACACGATCCCGGTCGGCCACGACGTCGATCCCTACATGGCGCTCCTGAAGCGCGACGCCACGATGGTGATCGTGGGAGCGGTCGAACCGCTGACCAACGTCAGCGGCATCCCCCTCATCTTCCAGCGGCGCGCGATGGCCGGTTCATTGATCGGTGGCCTGCCGGAGACGCAGGAGATGCTCGATTTCTGCGGCGAGCACAACATTACCTGCGACATCGAGACCATCACGATCAAGGACGTGAACGCGGCCTATGACCGCACGGTCAAGGGTGACGTGAAATACCGCTTCGTCATCGATATGGCCTCGCTGAAGGCGTGATAGGGGGAGGCCGTAATACACAAGCGAAGAGGCTCGCAGCATTCTGTCAAAGGCCCTGCGGAATGGTTCACCGGCAGGGTGCGAAACGATCCTCGATCCTCCGCACAGCACCGAGCCGTCAAGGCTCGGTGCCGGCAGCGTCCCCTTTGAACCGGGGTCGCGGAGTGCGTGGCATGCGCACCCGCTCGGCCAAATGTTGATCGTCACCGCCGGTCGCTCCGGCGCGCCGCTCACCGACAAATTCCACCATCTCCGTGGACGCTAGCTCGGCAAACGGTCCCAACCTCTTCCCCTGAGCCCGGCAGCTCCCGCCGGTAGCGGACCCAAACCAGCCCACCTCCGCCGATTCCCGCGCATCCACCCCAACAGTTCAGATTTTAAATCACTGTACACCGATCGACACTACATAGTGGATCATGATGACAGCGTGGGATCCACCAGCAACGCATGCTCGGGCGGCAGGAACAAGAGCTATGACCGATAGAAGGACCGGCAACGCCGATTGTGGCCTGGATTTGTCAGCGGAACGAAGCAAGAGCGTCAATATCTTGCTGTCCTGTGCGCGGCCGGGTGACCGGCGCACGGGTGCTGTGTCGGCGGCCGGCGGCGATGTCGATTGGGATTATCTGTTGCGGCTGGCCAACCGCCACAAGCTTGTTCCGGTCTTAAGCGATGCGGTGCGGCGCCGGCGTATTGCCGCCCTACCGCAGCCGCTGCTCAAGACGCTTCGTCGGCACGCCGAAGGAAACGCCCAGCGCAACGCGCTCCTAGCTGACGAGCTGCTACGCATCCTGGGGCTGTTGGCAGAAAATGGGATTCGCGCATTCCCGATGAAGGGTCCGGCTTTCGCGGTCGCTCTTCACGACAGCCTGACGCTGCGCCAGTTCTCCGATCTCGACCTTCTCGTCGCCCCCGAAGACGCGGCCCGAGCCCGCGCCGCGCTGGAGGCGGGTGGGTTTCGCGACCGGAACCAGAGGCCCACCGCCTTCTACCGGCATTTCGATCTCGTCAGTACCGATGGGCTCGTTCAGGTCGACTTGCAGTGGGCGTTAGCGAACAAGGGGAGCGGTGTCCGTCTGGTCTTGGATGAACTTTGGCCGCGCCGCCAATCGAGCCAGATGCTCAACAAGCCGATACCGCTCTTCTCCTGGGAAGACATGCTGCAGCTGTTGAGTTACTACTGCGGCAAGGAAATGCCCTTTGTGTACTTAACCTACCTTAACGATATCGTTGTCCTGATCGAGAAGCAGCCAGACCTCGATTGGCAAGAAGTTCTGGAACAGGCGCAGCGGCGGCGGATCCTCCGCGTCGTTCTTTTCGCCCTTACCCTTGCCGACGCCCTGTGGCCGTTGAGCCTGCCTGCGGCCGTGCGTGGCGCCATCGAGGCCGACAAGGTCCTGCCCCGCCTCGTCGATCGTGCGCGGAGACGGATGTTTGTTGAGGTCAATGGACAAATCGGCCGCAACCCAACGTTTGCGGAAAAGGCGCTTCTCCATCCCCGCTTACGCGAACACCTCGTCGACGGACTGCGCCCATTGCTGTTCGCCCCCATCTTTGCCGATGGGATGCACCCAGTGCGGACCGCAGGCAAGCGGGTGTTGCGCCTGTTGCGTGTCTCTTAAGGGCTTGGTGCTTACGCGGTCGCGATGACCGCAGGGGAGGCCTGGTGGCAATAGATTTCGCTCACCCCCGCAGCGCGCAGATCGGGCTCTTCGATGACAACCCCGTCGATGGTGACCCAGGCGTGACTGCGCAGCCGATCGCCCTGCCGCCGTCCGTCTTCGATCACGAAATGGATTCTCAAGTCGCGACCCGGCGCGTCGATGAACCGGTAGAGCGTCAGGGCCCGCATAAAGCACGTGTTGTAGGGGGCGAGCCAGGGCAGGCGGAACCAAGGCCTCCGCAGGCGGATGATCCGCTCCGCGGAGGCGGCCGGATCAGCGGCCGACGGCCGCGGCAGTTCCCGGACCTCATCCAGGAAATCCGGTAACTCCGAACGCTTCAAGCGACGTGGCACCTGCCACATGAACCAGCCGATCGCGCATATAAGCGCCAGATCACCCGGGGTGCGGAACTTCCGTTTCCAACGCTCAAACATGGTGCACCGAGGATACGACGTCAGGCATCGGCTCGCTCCAGGACTGACGTGCGTTACGATTCCAAAAGACCTCGCTGAAGCCGAGGCGCTGCGCCAGGCCTTTCGCTGCTTGGCCGCGGCGAAGCAGCCATGCGTCGCTCTTGCCAGGGATGAGAGCCTTCGCCAGCTGGCCCGCCAACTCGCCCCAGGCTTTCAGTTCCTGGCCCCCGGACCAAGGTGTGTCGTCGCGATGGCGCAGCATGAACTGCGCGAGGCCACGGCCGTAGCCCCTTTGCTGGCGGAAATAGGCAGCCCAACTGTCGCGGTGCTTGTGGAGCACGACTGCCCGCGGAACGAAAGGAAAGGCGCCGGCCGGCGGGCGAATGCGTGCGTGCAGATCACACGCATCGTAAGCGCAGTAGCGCTCGTCAAATCCGCCGACGGCGAGCAAGTTGGAGCGGCGGTAGAGAACATTGCAGGTGGGCGCGAACGGCCATTTCGGGTGACTGAGATGGCGTTCGGCATCGAGCCCGCCGGCCAAATCGACAAAGCGGGCCGCCTGAGTGTTCGAATTATGGCCGACCGTCCGCCCTGCTGCGCCAACAAAGCTGCCGCCGTCAGCGCGCGCCGCGACGGCACGCAACAGTTCCTCCAACCAGCGCCGCGAGGGAACGCAGTCGGCATCCGTGAACGCCACCCATGTGCCGCGCGCGATCGCTATTCCTGCGTTGCGCGCTGCTGGAGCGCCGCGGTTATCTTGCTCCACCAAATCAACAGCGAACGGCCTGGCCGCTGCGACCGTAGCGTCGCTCGAGCCGTCATCGACAACGATGACCTGATAATCGGTCGCCGGAAGGGACTGGCCCTTCAACGCCGCGAGACATCGTGGCAAGTCGTCGGCGGCGTTGTAGGCCGGAATGACAACACTGACGAGCGGGTTCATGGTCGCGGCCGGAACTCTCCTGATTGATATAGCTGATAGAATCCCCGCCACCACCACCAGGTCCAAAGCCTGTGGTAAGTCGCGAACTCAAGGTCGTCATGACTGCCGGCACCGACAGCCTTCTTGCAGAGCTCCCACAGGGGGGTGAGGCCGCGGCGTACCAACACATTGATCACTGCCATGGTCTTGGCTCGATCCCACTGCACGGTCTCGGGATGGTTTCGATACATCCACGCCGCGCCCTGACCGTACATCCACGCCTGGTTACGCAGCTCATCATCGGTGCTGCGATCGTGGTGCATGACAAGGGCTTTCGGCGCGAAAACCATGCGCATGGCTGGGTAACGCTGCAAGAGCCGATGGCAGAACTCGACATCCTCGGCAGTGATCATCTCTTCATTCCAGCCGCCTGCGGCGATGGCAGGCTCGCGGCGGAACGCGATGTTCTGAGACGGAATGAAGGGAAAGATCGGCCGTTCGATAAAGCTCTCCGGCTCCGACCGCCCGCACCGGGCCGTGTAACGCTGGGCCGGGGTGATCGGCGGAAAGCTGATCGTCTTGCCGCCGACCAGCAAGACATCCGCCTCGGCAAACGGCTTGACGAGTTCGGCCAGCCAGTGGCGGGTCGGTACCGCATCGGCGTCGACGTGACAGACGATGGCACCTTTGGCTGCAGCAAGACCCCGGTTGCGGGCGGCCGAAGGGCCGCGCCGCTCCTCGCGGAAGACCGTCACTCCATGCTGCTCGGCAATGGCTCCGGTCGCATCGGTGGACGCATTGTCGACGACGATGATCTCGGCAACGCGGCTCGCGAGCGACTGCCGCTTCACGGCGGCGAGTGTCTGGCCGATTGTAGGCGCTGCATTGTAAGCTGGGATGACGACGGACAGGGAGGCGTGATCTGTCAATGCAGAACCTCCTCCAGGGCCTCCAACCGGTCAGGATGACGATAGACCTCCTGCCCGACAGTGACCCTCAATCCCTTGACGGTCCTTGCCGTTGCCGCCAGGACCTTCAAGATCTGCGCCGCCTGATCACGGTCCTTTGGCACGACGGTTTGGCGCAACAACGTGGGCAGCACTTCTTCTTTCGGTAGCGGCGCGACACGAATATCACTGATCGCATTCGATCGCTCGATCGCGAGCACGTGTGTCGGCACGCCTTCGAATGCGGCTGCCCCCGGCCAGATTGTCTCGATCCGCACCTTGCGTTTCTCGGTCCATGCCGAGTAGCGGGGAAGCCGCGAGATATCCCCGATCTCGGGAAACCACATCTCTGTGCGTGGATGCAGGTTGAAGTTGTGGATCAACGCCGAGAGGCGGGAGACGCCTTGGCCGTCAATCACCAGCAGCAGCTTGTCATCGCCAAGCGTCTGCCAGCCGCGCCGGATAAGCGACGCCGTCAGCGTCGTCTTGCCGCCCCCCGAGGTGGCACACAAGAGGGCACATGTTCCATTACGGGTAATCGAGCCGGCGTGCAAAGCCACCTTGTTCAGGTCGCGCCAAGCCGCCACCAGGACAAGCCCCACCAAGTCCTCAACATCTTCGGGAACCGCTTCCCCGGAGTGACTTTGCTGCGGAACCGAGAGCGTCCAGTTGATCCGCTCGTCGTCAGAGACAAGGGAAGCGCCAGAGCGACAGCTTGCGCGTAACTCACTCTCGCTGCGGTCGACATGCATGCGGCCGCAGGTCAGGTAGTTCCCGGTCAGCATTGGCGCCGGCTGGTCGCTCCAAGCGACAGCGATCCGCACCCGGCGGCTAAGAGACTTCCATAGAACAGTGTAAAGATTGAGAGTTTCAGCGACTTTATCGTAAAGGGCCGGACACGGGGCCGTCACTTCGACCGCGACAGGGCCACAACAGAAGGAGCCAGACTCCATCGGTTTCGCAGTTTACGAAACAGCCGCTATTCGGCAAGCGGCAAGCTCGGATCGAAGGCGCTGGCCATGATCCGTTGCAGCGGCTCGCGCTGTTTCTCGATCGTCGGGCTTACCCACGGGCCTTCAAGAGTAAGCGTGTCGTCGCATGCGCCGGAACCGGCTTCCTCGATCAGATCGTCAGAAGCGAGCGCGGACAGGAAGCTGTCGACCGCGTCGCAGTCGTTCGCCGGCATGCCCCAACGGACGCAGCAATCGAGCACCTCGGCGTGACTGGCTCCCCCCTCGAGCAACAACAGAATTGCACCGCCTGAGCGGTTCACGCTGTAGAAATACTTTGTCTGCAGGTCCAGTAGAACGGACCCCTCATCGACCAAGGTCGACACAACGTCCGCGCGCAGCGCAATTCGCTCAGGAATTCGGAGAGCTTCTGTGGCCATGCAATTCCCCTAGAAAGGATATGTGTGGCTGATCCACAACTTGTAGTGTTAATTTATCTGCATGTCAATCACAAAAATGTCACGCTGGTAACACGATGTTATAGGATGTTCCCTAGGCTCAAGGGGAGCTGGCAGCGTCACGGCGTGCGGCCGGGCGTGGCGGGGCCGAGCGAACGCTCCATAGCCCGAGGGTCCGTTGGCGATCTGATGATGCTGAAGCGACGCTTGACCGCCGGTGCGATTTGGTCGTTCGTAGAAGCCTGGACTTACCGGCTTTGCCATCTTGCCGTGTTTGTCCTCCTTGCCCGACTCCTGGCCCCTGCTGATTTTGGCCTCGCCAGCCTCGCAATGGTGGCCGTTATGTTGGCCCAGTCGCTCTTCGTTTCCGGCGGCTGCAGCGAGTTCCTGATCCAGAAACGCGACATCCAGCCGGTCGATATCGGGACTGTCTTCTGGCTTCAGGTATCGATTGCAGGCGTTGCTATGCTCTTGTGCATAGCGCTCGCCCCAATCGTCGGCCCGGCTCTCGGCTACCCCGATTTGGTTCCGCTGATCTTGTGGTTCGCGGCGTTGTTGCCGCTGAGTGCGCTGGCCGCTGTCCCCGATGCTCTCTTACGCCGTTCCTTTGCGTTCCGGACTCTGGCCTTGCGGTCGACCCTTGCTGTCGTCGTTGGCGGCGCCTGCGGTATCGGCTTTGCGCTGAGCGGGTTTGGTGTCTGGTCGCTGGTTGCTTTTCATCTGACGCATAAGGTTGTCGAGGTCGCGGTCTTGTGGTGCTCGCAGCCGCTCCTCCCTCTGCGGCACACCAGTTCCGCAGTGCTTCGGGAGGCTGTCGGCTTTGGCGCCTATTCCTCGGCATCGCGACTCCTCCAGTCGATCGAGCAGCTGATCGTCCGCGCCACCGCCAGTGTAATTGCGGGAGTGAGTGCGGTGGGCTACCTGCACTTGGGTCGAAGCACGCTCGACGAAATTACCCACCTCCTGATTAACCCTTTCAGCCGGGTAGCGATGCCGGCCTTCGCGGCAATTAAGGCCGACCCCCAACGGCTTCAGACGGTGCTGCGGCTGACGACGGAAGCCTCCGCCCTGATTGCATTTCCATGCTTTCTGGGCCTTTCAGTGACGGCATCCGAGTGGGTTCCGGTGGTGTTCGGTCACCACTGGACGAATGCGGTTGGGGTTGTCCAGATCCTTTCCCTCGCCGGCCTCACCTACCCCATCGGCAATCTTGACGTGGCTCTGTTGCGGGGGCTCGGCCGCGTGCGGCTGGAAGCAAAACTCAGCTTTGCCGCCACACTCCTGCTGGTTGCTCTCATGCTCCCGCTTGCCCCTTTCGGTGCCGAGGGTATTGCCTGGGCCGTTCTGATCCGAAATCTTTTCGTTGCTCCTGTCCGCTTCGCTGTCGTTGCCCGTTACGCCGCCATGGACCGGCGCGGCGAGGTGATCGCTGCGGCGCGGCTGTTCCTCCTCGCCGTCGTCATGGCGGCGGTTGTCGTCGCTTGGCAGCGCATCGCAGCTCCCGACTTGACGGACCCAGTGCGCCTCGCGGCCACGGTTGGTGTTGGCGTTGCGACATACACAACCCTGCTCGCGATTTTTGCACGACGACCGCTGACGCAGCTGTGGCGGATCGTCCGCTCTCGTCAGTCAGGCGAGGTAACGGAGCCTGCACCGGCCGTGCCGCCGGTCGCCTCCGACCGCTAAGTGACACGTGGCTAGAGGGAAGCCCTTTCAGCATGCGCGATTTCTCGACCAACTTGGCACTGCTCGGTGCGGCCGTTCGTCGTCGCCAGGAGCGATGGTTCTACCGCCACACCATGCAGCTGCCAGAGTCCGCGGCGACCGAGGTGGCGCTGCCGATCGCAACGCCGGCGGCAGCCCTTGCTGCCATTGAGCGAATTCTCGCCCGTGCGTTCATTCCTTTCTGGACAACCAAGTGCGTCCCTGACGCTGAGGAAGGCTACCGCCTCAACCACGACATCATCGGCCGGTGGATGGGGCGTCGCCCACAACGAACGGTTGCGCAGGCTCGAACCCTCTGGTTCTTCGCGATGATGGCCTCGTCCAGCGATGAGCCCGCGCGCGATCGAGCGCTGGCTCGGCCGGGCGCCGACTTCCTCCTGCATCGGTTATGGGATCATCGTTACGGCGGCTTTTTCTGGGAAGTGCGGCCGCGGAGTGGACTTCCCTCTGACAGCCGCAAACATCTCTTTGCCCACACATTTGCGCTGTTTGCCTTGGCCGAGTACGCCCTCGCCAGTGGTGATGGCGAAGCTGCCCGCGCTGCCGATGCGACGTTCGAGGTCATGGAAACGCGGTTCCATGACCCGGTGGACGGCGGCTATCGCGAGGTCTTCCATGAGGACTGGCGCGAAATTGCCGACGACCAGCCAGGCCTGCTCGGTGTGGCGCCTGATACCAAACTGCGTAATACGCACATGCACGTGCTCGAAGCGCTCAGCGTATATTATTCTCTGCGCCCCGATGCATTGGTACGGCAACGGCTTCTGGAACTCTTCCAGATTTTGGCAGCGGTTGCCATTCGGCCAGGCTTTCCGACGGGTTCTGAAGAGCATCGGCGCAACTGGCAGCCGCTTTACGATGACCAATCGGCGGTTTCGTCGTATGGCCATGACCTGGAATACATCCACGTCGCGCTGCAGGCGGCCGATGCGCTTGGCGACGGCCAGGCTCCGCCGCTAGAGCTTTTTGCCGGGCTGTTCGACCACGCCCTCAGCTACGGTTACGATCACGAGCGGGGCGGGTTCTTTGCCACCGGCAGGCCCGGCACCCCCGCCTCGGACTGTTCAAAGATTTGGTGGGTTCAGGCGGAAACGCTTCTTGCTGCATTGGTGATGTTCCGTCGAACTGGCGAGCCCCGTTACTGGCACTTATTCTGCCGAACGCTCGAATGGATTGTCTGCTGGCAAACCGACTGGGCGCATGGCGACTGGCATACCACGATCGCGCCTGATGGTGTCATCAGTGGTGCCAAGGCCAGTGTCTGGAAGGAGCCGTACCACCACGGGCGGGCGATGATGAGCTCCCGGCACTTGCTACGGGACATGCTCAGAAACGCGGGCGCAACGTAAGGGTGACCCTTATGGCAAGTGCGATCTCTCCCAACTGCTTGCTCTCGGGTCAGAGCGCGCTGGTGACCGGTGCCGGCGCGGGCATCGGTCGCGCGATCGCCCAGGCTATGGCCGCAGCCGGTGCCCGCGTGGTTGTCAATGACCTTCCAGCCAAGCGGAGGGCAGCCGAGGCGACGGCCGCCACGATCGAAGCCGCCGGTGGGAAGGTCAGCGTGATCTGCGCTGACGTGTCCAACGAAGCGGACGTGGTCACGATGCTGGAAACAGCGAGCCCCCTGGACATTCTGGTCAACAACGCCGGGACCGAAGCGCTCGGACCTGTGGAAACGCTGTCGCTGGCGACCTGGCAGGCAACCATCGATGTGAACCTTACCGGGGCGTTCCTGTGCAGTCGGGAGGCGGTGCGCCTCTTCAAACGCCAGGGCTGCGAGCGGGCGGCCTCCGCAAGCTGCGGAAAGATCCTGTTCGTCAGCTCGATTCACGAGGCTTTTGCGCGCCCGAATACCGCCGCCTATGCCGCCGCCAAGGCCGGCACAATGATGCTGATGCGTACGCTGGCTCTCGAAGCCGGCCCCTTCGGCATCCGGGTCAACTGCGTCTGCCCTGGTGCTACCAACACCGATCGGTTGGCTGCAGTCATGGCAGACCCGGATGCGGCCGCCGCCTTGGCCCATTCGATCCCGCTACAGAGGATTGCTGAACCGGAAGACATCGCGCGCGCGGCCGTGTGGCTTGCCTCCGACCAAGCGGAGTACATCCATGGCGCCAGCCTCTTCATTGATGGGGGCATGAGCCTGCAGATGAACGCACGTCGGTTTCCAAGCGGATTTCGACACCGGGTTGCCGCCGCGGTCCGCCGCCGCCTCAGCTTGCGCTGACAAATGAACGACCGGCACAGCGCTCGGCTTGGCGTCGCGCCCGAACGCGTCTGAAGGCTGCTCTAACCGTCGTCACCGCCGCCGCGTCGGCTACCCCTTCTCTCCCCCCTTCTTCATCAAGCCGCTGATGAGGTCGATGGGCAGCGGTAGGACGAGGAGCGAGTTGCGCTCGGCGCTCATCCCCTGCAGCGTGGTGAGGAAGCGCAGCTGTATCGCCTGCGGCTGGGTCGACAGGATCTCCGCCGCTTCCATGAACCGCTGCGCCGCCTGCAGTTCGCCTTCGGCATCGATCACCTTGGCCCGCCGACCGCGCTCGGCCTCGGCCTGCTTGGCGATCGCGCGGACCATGCTCTCGTCGAGGTCGATGTGCTTGAGTTCGACGTTGGACACCTTGATACCCCAGGCCGCCGTCTGCTCGTCGAGAATGCGCTGGATATCGGCATTGAGCTTCTCGCGCTCGGCCAGCATTTCGTCCAGTTCATGCTGGCCGAGGACCGAGCGCAGCGTCGTCTGCGCCAGCTGGCTGGTGGCGCTGCTGTAATCCTCGACCTGGATGACCGATTTCTCCGGATCGATCACCCGGTAATAGATCACGGCGTTGACCTTCACCGAAACGTTGTCGCGGGAGATGACATCTTGCTGCGGCACATCGAGGACGCGGGTGCGCAGGTCGACCTTCACCATCTGCTGCACGATCGGGATGACCAGGATCAGGCCCGGCCCCTTGACCTTCCAGAACCGGCCCAAGAGGAAGATGATGCCGCGCTCGTACTCGCGCAGCACCCGGAGCGATGCGACCAAAATGATGATGATGAAGACGGTGATCGGGATCAAAAGCTCGAAAGGCATGGCTGCGCTGCCCTCACCTGTTCATGACGACGGACTTACCGCTTCGACCGCCAGCGTCAAGCCGTCAACGCCGGTGACGCGAACGTGCATACCGGGGGCCAGTGCGCTCGGCCCGCGGGCGCGCCAGCGTTCACCGGCAAGCTGCACCCAGCCCTCGCCGTCGGACCAGTCGAGAACGCGGGCCGTCTGGCCCATGAGCTGCTCGCGACCGGTCACGACAGGCCGCGCGCGGGCCCGCATCACCAGCGTGCTGAGAAGGCCGAAGGTGAGCGCGAAAGCGACCGCGCTGCCGCCGATCAGCTGCCAGGCGACGCCAAAACCGGGCGCGTCATCTTCGATCAGAAGGATGGCGCCGATGACGAAGGCGGTGATTCCGCCTAAGCCCAGGACGCCGAAGCTGGGCACGAATGCCTCCGCCACCAGGAGCGCGATGCCGAGCAAGATCAGACTGACGCCGCCCCAGCTCACCGGCAGGATGTGAAAGGCGTAGAGCGCCAGGACGAGACAGATCGCACCGATGACGCCGGGACCGACCAACCCGGGGCTGTAGAACTCGAACAATACGCCATAGACGCCGACCAGGAGCAAGATCGCGGCAACGTTCGGGTTGGTTATGATGCCAAGGAAGCGGGCGCGCCAGTCGGGCTCGATTGCCGTAAGCGTCACTCTGCCTGTCTCGATCCGGCGCGGCTGCCCAGCCACCGTCACCGTGCGGCCGTCAAGCGCGCGCAAGAGAGCGTCCGTATCCTCGGCGATCAGATCGACGACGCCAATTGCGAGCGCGTCGTTGGCGCTCAGGCTGGCGGCCTCGATGACCGCCTTCTCCGCCCAAGCGACGTCGCGGCCGCGCAGTTGTGCCAGCGAGCGAATGTAGGCTGCGGCGTCGCTTGCGGCTTTGTCCCGCACGTCGGGGAGCGGCGGCCCGTCACGCGGCGAAGGCGCCTCGCGTTCCGGTGGCTTGGGCGAAGGCTGGCCTTCGGGGCCGCCAATGGCGACCGGTGTTGCCGCGCCCAAGTTGGTGCCGGGCGCCATCGCCGCGACGTGGCAGGCGTAAAGGATGAAGGTGCCGGCGCTCGCCGCGTGGGCGCCGCGCGGGGCGACGAAACCCGCCACCGGCAGCGGTGCCGCCAGGATTGCCTTAACGATCTCGCGCATCGAGGTGTCGAGCCCGCCTGGCGTGTCGAGACGGAGGATGACGAGCGCGGCACCGTCCGCCGCGGCTTGACCCAACCCGCGTTCGACATAATCGCTGGTGGCAGGTCCGATCGGCCCGGCGATGGTGAGCTGGACGACCGCGGCCCGACTGGGCTCGGTGGCTGGCGCTTGCCCCGCCCAGCTGGCGAGAGCGGTCAGGAGGAGGAGGGCAACTCCCCGCAGAGCAGCGAGGCTGCCGGCGACGAGCCCCTTCCTTGCATTGCGCGTCTTCATTGCGGCGCTCCTAATGGGACGCGCTCTCAACGCGCGCCGTGCCACTGAGGATTGCCGCCAAGCCCGCCCGATAGTCCGGATAGCGGAGCCTGACACCGAGATCCCGCTTGATCCGGGTATTGTCGACGCGGCGGTTATCGACCCAGAAGCTCGCCGCCATCGCCGACATCTCCTTTGCCGCCTGCTCAAGTGAGATCAGGGGCGGCGACGGCACGCCCAGGAGCGCGCATGCGTAGGCGATGACGTCCGCGGGCGGGGCCGGATCGTCGTCACAGACGTTATAGATGCCGCCCCGCTCGGGTCGTGCCATTGAGGCGCGCAGGATCGTGGCCACGTCATCGACATGAATGCGCGAGCTGACGTGTCCCGGCTTGTCGATCCGCTTCGCATCGCCGGCGCGGATGCGGTCGAAGGCGCTGCGCCCCGGCCCGTAAATGCCGGCCAAGCGAAAGACTTGCACGGCAACAGGCTCGGGCCAGGGCCGATCGAGCCATGCGCGCTCCGCCTTCACCCTGCGGGTGCTGCGCTGGCTGGTCGGCGCGAGCGGTGCATGCTCGTCCACGAGCGCACCGCCGGTGTCGCCGTAGACGCCGGTGGTCGAGAGGTAGCCGACCCAGCGCAAGGCGGGTGCCTGCTCAATCGCCGTGCCGTGCATATCGAGTACCGGATCGCCCGCGGCATCGGGCGGTACCGAACTCAAGAGGTCGGTGACGTCGCTCAAGAGGGCATCGATGTCGGCGAGTGGCCGGGCGCGATCGAACAGGTGCGCCTCGATCCCAAGCGCGCGCAGCGTGGCCTGCGTCTCCTCGCTGCGGGTGGTGCCGGAGATGCGCCAGCCCTCATCGAGGAGGCGGCGGGCAAGCGTTTCGGCCGTATAGCCAAGGCCGAAGCAGAACAGGTGCGGTGCCAGACCGATTGACATGCGAACGGGCTCGCGGAATGTTGCCGGCAACGACCGATCCCTACAGCATAGCGCCGGCGGATGATGAGACAGAAACAAAAAGCGCTGGCGGCACTCCTCGCGGCCGGGCTATCCGCCGGCTGGTTCGCATCGTTGCCGGCAGCGACGGCGGCTGGAGACGATGCGGCTGCTGCATTGCAGGCGCGCTACCGCGCGTGCGCGCGGCTGGCGCTCAGCGATCCGCAGGCCGGGCTGCTCGAGGCCGAGGATTGGACCCGGGCCGGTGGCGGGATGCCGGCGCAGCACTGCCGGGCAACCGCGCTGTTCGGCGTCGGCCGCTATTCCGAGGCCGGCGAAGCGTTCGAGGCGACGGCGGCCAAGGCGCAAGATGAGTCATCCCGGGCGCGGCTGATGTCGCAGTCCGGGCGCGCGTGGCTGCAGGCCGGCGCAGCGGAGCGCGCGCTTGCGGCCTTCGATCGGGCGCTGCAGGCGACGCCGGGAGATGCCCAGCTCCTCGTCGACCGGGCCGAAGCGGAAGCCGCGCTCGGCCGTGACGCGGCCGCGATCGAGGATCTGTCGCTGGCGCTCATCATCGAGCCGGGGCTGACCGACGCGCTCGTGCTGCGTGCCAGCGCTGCCCGCCGGACCGGTCAGCGCGGCCAGGCAGCGGCGGACCTCGCAACCGTGCTGTCGCGCGAGCCGGCGAACGCCGATGCCCTCTTGGAGCGTGGCCTCTTGCATCTGGACGAGGGCGACGCGGCAGCAGCCCGGCGCGACTGGCTTGCGGTACTGGCGGCGGCACCAGGGTCGGCGGCGGCCGAAGCCGCTGCGCGCCATTTGACCGGCGCTTCTACGGACGGCGGCACCGCCCCCTGAACCCGCTTGCGCTCGCGCCTAAAACTCAAAAGTCGAGATCGGCGTAGGTCGGCGCCGCCGGAATGCCCGGTATCTGGTCCTGCAACAGCGGCCGGAAGCTGGGCCGCGACTTGACCCGGGCGTACCAGACCTTGGCCTCCTCGTGCGCGCTCCACGGCACGTCGCCTAAGTAGTCGACGCACGACAGGTGCGCCGCGGCGGCGAGATCGGCGAGCGTCAGGTGGTCACCGGCCAGCCAGTTGCGCCGCTCGCACAGGAAAGCGATGTACGCGAGGTGATAGCCGATGTTGGCGTGGCCGGCGCGGATGGCGAAACTGTCGGGCACGCCGAACCGCGCCTGGCGTTTCATCAGCTTTTCGCCGACTAGGTTCTCGGTCACTTCCGCGTTGAACTTGCGATCGAACCAGGAGACCAGGCGGCGCACCTCGGCGCGTTCCTTGGCGTCGCGGCCGTGCAGTGACGGCGTCGGCACCGTCTCCTCCAGGTACTCCGCGATCGCCCAACTATCGGCAAACACGGTCCCGTCCTCTTCCGCCAACACCGGCACGTCACCCGCCGGATTGATGGCAAGGAAGGCTTCGCGCCGTTCCCAGGTCTTTTCGAGGCGCAGTTCGAACTCGAGCTTCTTCTCGGCAAGCGCGAGCCGGATTTTGCGCGAGAATGGCGATAATGGCAGGTGGTAGAGAACCCTCATGCGCTGTGCCTACAGGAAAACGAAAGCGGACGGAAGGGCGACAAGGCACGCGCGCCGGGCGGTCGGCTGATATCCGGCGTGCTGCCGCGCATTGCCACTAAGCGCTGCCGCCGGTCACCAGGATAGCGCGGAAATCATTGACGTCCGTTCGTGTCGGCCCGGTGACGACCAGATCGCCGAGCGCACTGAAAACAGAGTAGCTGTCGTTGTCGGCCAGGCGTCCGGCGAGGTCGAACCCGAGCGTACGCGCCGAGGCATAGCTGCTGGGGCGGAGAATCGCGCCGGCGTTGGTTCCGGTTCCGTCGATGCCGTCCGTGCTGCAGGCGATCGCCCAGATCTGCGGGTGGCCGGCAAGAGCAACCAGCATCGACAACAAGAACTCGCCATTGGGGCCGCCGCGGCCGTTGCCGCATATGGTTGCGGTCGTCTCGCCGCCAGAAAGCAGCACGAACGGCGGCTGCATAGGCTCGCTGCGGCGGGCGAAGTAGGCCGCCATCGCCGCCAGCACGCGGCCAACCTCGCGCGCTTCGCCCTCAATGCCATCGGCGAGGACGAGGGCTTGGCAGCCGAGCGCGTTGGCGGCGGCGGCAGCGGCGGTGAGTGATTCGCTGGCCGTCGTGATGAGGGTCAGGCAGTTGCGTGCGAGGCGGGGATCGCCGGGCTTCGGCGTCTCCTCGTTGGCCGAGGCGAGATGCGCCGCAACGGCCGCCGGCACAGGAATGGCGTAGCGTCGCAGGACCGCTGTGGCGTCCGCATGCGTGGTCGGGTCGGCAACCGTTGGTCCTGACGCAATCACCGTCGGATCATCGCCGACGACATCCGAAACGACGAACGTACACACCGAAGCCGGCGCCGCAGCGGCAGCCAGCCGCCCGCCATTGATGCCTGAGAGATGTTTACGCACGCAGGCAATCTCGCCGATCGTGGCTCCCGATCGCGCGAGTGCACGGGTCACGCCCGCTTTGTCGGCGAGGCTGAGGCCTGCTGCCGGCAGGCTCAAGAGTGCCGAGCCACCGCCGGACAAGAGGCAGATCACCTGGTCGCCCTCACCTGCGGCCTCTGCTATGCGCAAGATCCGCTCCGCCGCAGCGACTCCAGCGTCCTCCGCGCCAGCCGCTGCCGCCTCGACGACCTCAATGTGGCGCGTCGGAACGCCATGGCCGCAGCGGGTGACGACCAGGCCCGTGAGCCCGCCCGCGCGATCGACAGGCCAAGCCGCTTCGACGACACCAGCCATCGCCGCCGCCGCCTTGCCGGCGCCGATGACGATGGTCCGCCCCGGCGGTGGCGGCGGCGGCGGCAGGAGGGCCGCCATCCGGTCACCGGGCAGCGCCGTTGCGACCGCGACGTCGAACAGGTGCTGGAGCACCACATCGGCCGGCATCAACGGGAGTCCCCGCTGCATCGGCGGTCCTCGTCCTTTCGTTGCAAAACCATGGACTAGCAAAAAGAAGCGCGGAGCGGTATACCTTCAACAATAGAAAAGAGAGCTGCCGGTAAAAAACTGCTGCGTGACGGACCCTTGCGGTGCACGACGACAGCAGTGCCGACAGCCGCCGGGGAGGTTTCATCCAGCATGCCGGACGTGGTGCCGCTGCTGAAGGTTGTTGACGTCTCGCTGAGTTTTCGCGGTGTCCGCGCGCTCAGCAACGTTAGCTTCGGGGTCGGGACCGGGGAACTGGTGTCCATCATCGGCCCCAACGGCGCCGGCAAGACGTCGATGCTCAACTGCATCTCCGGCCGCTACACGCCGTCCGAAGGGGCGATCGTGTTGCAAGGGCGCGACATCACGCGGCTCAAGCCGAACGCGCGGGCAGCGCTCGGAATCGGCCGGACGTTCCAGAACCTCGCCCTGTTTAACCATATGAGCGTGCTCGACAACGTCATGGTCGGCCGCCACCACCTGCTCAAGAACAGTTTTCTTTCGGGGGCCCTGTACTGGCTCGGCGGCGCGCAGAAGGAGGAACTCAAGCACCGGCGCGAAGTCGAGGAGATCATCGACTTCCTCGAGATCACGCATATCCGCAAGGCGCCGGCTGGCACGCTGCCCTACGGCCTGCGCAAGCGGGTCGAGCTCGCGCGGGCGGTCGCGATCAAGCCATCGGTTCTCTTGCTCGACGAACCGATGGCCGGCATGAACCTCGAAGAGAAAGAGGACATGGCCCGCTACATCATCGACCTCAACGAAGAGTGGGGGATGACGGTGATCATGATCGAGCACGACATGGGTGTCGTCATGGACATCTCGCACCGGGTCATGGTGCTTGATTTCGGCTCCAAAATTGCCGAAGGCACACCCGACGACGTGATGGCGAATGCAGCCGTCAAGCGCGCCTACCTCGGCGAGGATGAGGAGGCGCCGGCCGTGGCATCAACCGACGGCGAGATCGCGGTCGGCGACGCCGGCAACGTGGTCTCATGGCAATGACCGACGGCGGTTTCGAATTCGGCGACGTCAATCGGTTCGACACGTTCCCCAAGCTGTTGGCGGAGAATGCGCGGCGCTGGCCCGATGCCGTGGCGATGCGCGAGAAGGAGTTCGGCATCTGGAATGCCTTCACCTGGGCCGAATGCCAGCGCCGGGTGCGGTTGATGGCGCTCGGCATGCACAAGCTTGGCCTCAAGCGCGGTGAAGTGGTCGCGCTGATCGGAGACAATCGGCCGGAATGGATCTGGGGCGAGCTGGCGGCACATGCGATGGGTGCGCTGTCGCTCGGCATCTACCAGGACTCCCTCGGCGAGGAGGTTACCTTTCTCCTCAACATTGCCGAAGCGAGAATCATTGTGGCCGAGGACGAGGAGCAGGTCGACAAGCTCCGGGAATTGATCGACGAGACGCCGTCCGTCCGCCACATCGTCTATTGCGATCCGCGCGGCATCCGCAAGTACGACGATCCGCGTCTGATCGACATCAGCATGGTGTACCGACTGGGCACCGAGGTCGACGCAGCGACGCCCGAGCTCTACGAGCAGGAACTGAATGCCGGCCGCGGCGCGGACGTGGCCGTCCTCTGTACCACCTCGGGCACCACCGCGCGGCCGAAGCTCTCCATGATGCAGGCGGGGCCGTTCCTCGATCACTGCTTGGCCTATCTGCGGCGCGATCCCAAGCAGGCGGGCGACAATTACGTCTCGGTGCTGCCGCTGCCCTGGATCATGGAGCAGGTCTACGCGGTCGCTCAGGCGCTGATCAGCCGCATTACCGTCAACTTCGTCGAGACGCAGGAAACGATGATGGCGGATCTGCGCGAGATCGGCCCCAGCTTCGTGCTCCTGGCACCGCGGTCGTGGGAGAGCATCGCTGCCGACGTGCGGTCGCGGATGATGGATGCCTCGCGCCTGAAGCAGGCGATGTTCGCGCTCGGCATGAAGCTCGGCATGCGCGCGCTCGATGCCGGCCGCCGTTCCGCATTTGCCGAGGCGCTGTTGTTTCGGGCGCTCAAGGACCGGCTCGGCTTCACGTCGCTCAAGTCTGCTGCCACCGGTGGCGCGGCGCTGGGGCCCGACACCTTTCGCTTCTTCCTCGCCATGGGAGTGCCGCTGCGCCAGCTCTATGGCCAGACCGAGCTTGCCGGCGCCTACACTTTGCATGCGGCCGACGACGTCGACTTCGATACCGTCGGCACGCCGTTCGACAACGCCGAGGTGCGGATCGACAATCCCGATGAGAATGGCGTCGGCGAGATCGTGGCGCGGACCTCGGGCATGTTCCTGGGCTACTTCAAGAACGAGGAAGCGACGCGCGCCGATGTCCATGACGGTTGGATGCGGACCGGTGATGCCGGCTACTTCAAGGAAGGAAACGGCCACCTGGTCGTCATCGACCGCATCAAGGACATCGCGACGACCGATACCGGCGCCCGCTTCTCGCCGATGTTCATCGAGAACAAGCTCAAGTTCTCGCCGTTTATCGCCGAGGTGGTGGTGCTCGGCCACGACCGGCCGTACCTGGCGGCGATGGTCTGCATCCGCTTTGCCATCGTCTCGAAGTGGGCGGAGCAGCGGCGCATTGCGTTTACCAACTACACCAACCTCGCCGCGCGGGCGGATGTCTATCAGCTCGTCCGCGGTGAAATCGAGCGCGTCAACGCGACCCTCCCGGCAGCGCACCGGATCCGCCGCTTCCTGCTCCTTTATAAGGAGCTCGACGCCGATGATGGCGAGCTCACCCGCACCCGCAAGGTCCGCCGCGGCGTCATCAATCAGAAGTACGGCGATCTGATCGACGCCATCTACCGCGGTGACGACAGCGTCTTTGTCGACACCACGATTACCTTCCAGGACGGCTCGAAGGCGCGGATCGTCACCGACCTCAAGGTCGAGACCATCGGCGAGGCACCGCAACCGGCGCAGGCGGCAGCCCAGTGAGGAGAACCAACCGATGAAGCTCGAGTTCCTCATGCAGCTGGTCGTCAACGGCCTGATCCTCGGCACGCTCTACGGCGTGGTCGCGATGTGCTTTACGCTGATCTACAAGGCCTCGCAGATCGTGAACTTCGCCCAAGGCGAGTTTCTCTTGATCGGCGCCTGGGTTTGCTGGTGGATCCTCACCAGTTTTCCCGTTCCTTTCTATGCCGGCTTCCTGTTGACGCTCGCCTTCATGATGGTGTTCGGCATCTTGCTGCAAGTTCTCGTGCTGCGGCCAATGATAGGCGAGCCAGTGATCGCGGTGATCATGGTCACCATCGGCCTCTCGATCTTCTTCCAGGCGATGATGAAATGGCTGTTCGGCGTGTTCGTGCAGCCGTTCCCGCCGATTTTCGAATCCAGCGCCGTCAGCGTCATGGGCTTGAACGTGCAGCCGATCTATTTGCTGAGCGTCGCTATTTCGATCTGCATCATGGTCGCCTTCGCGCTGTTCTTTAAGTACTCGCGGCTGGGCCTGGCGATGCGCGCGACCGCGTTCGATCAGCAGGTCGCGCAGAGCCTCGGCATCTCGGTCAAGCAGATGTTCGCACTGTCGTGGGCGATCTCGGCCATGGTCTCGGCGCTCGCGGGCGTGGTGGTCGGCATCGTCAACGGCGTCTCTGCGGCGCTGTCGTTCTTTGGCATCAAGGTGTTTCCGGCCGTCATCCTGGGCGGGCTCGACTCCATCATTGGCGCCGTGGTGGGCGGGCTGATCATCGGCCTCTTGGAAAACCTGGCCGAGTACGTCGATGGCCAATGGCTGCACCTCGGCAACCTCTATCAGGTGGTGCCGTTCTACGTCCTGGTGGTGATCTTGATGGTCCGTCCTTACGGTCTGTTCGGCACCGCGAAGATCGAGCGGGTGTAGGCGATGGCACTCTCCCTCGTTCCCTGCGGTCAGTTCAAGACCACCTACGCGAGCGACACGACGCTGTTCGCGACGCCGTTGAGCCGCAATCTCGTCATCGCCGGCGTCATCTTGTTGGCACTTGTGCCGCTCAAGATCGGTGGCCTCGCTCCCGTCAGCGACTACGTCATCGCGCTCCTGATCCAGATCGGCTACCTCGGCATCGCCGCCCTTGGCCTCAATATCCTGGTCGGCTTTACCGGCCAGATCTCGCTTGGCCATTCGGCCTTTTTCGGCTTCGGTGCCTTCGCCAGCGCCTGGCTCGGCAACACCTTTGGCATCCCGGTGTTCTTCACCATCCCCCTGGCCGGGATCCTGACGACCGCGGTCGGCATGATCGTCGGCATTCCGGCGGCGCGCATCAAGGGCCTGTACCTCGCCATTGCTACGCTCGCCTCCCAGTTCATCTTGCAGGATTTCTTCGCCCGCGCCGTATGGTTTACGGGCGGCTCAAGCGGCTCGATCGCGGAGCCGTTTTCGCTGTTCGGTCTGACACTGGCCGGCGACCGTCAGTACTTCTACGTCGTCCTCGCCTATGTCGTGATCATGTATCTGTTCGCCAGCAACATGCTGCGCACGCGTGACGGCCGCGCCCTGGTGGCGGTGCGCGATCATTACCTCTCGGCCGAGGTGATCGGCATCAATCTCACCAAGTACCGCATCCTCTCGTTCGGCATATCGTCATTTTACGCCGGCGTCGGTGGTGCATTGTTTGCCCACTATCTGCAGTACGTCTCGATCGAGGGCTTCGACATCCTGTTGTCGATCCAGTTTCTCGCCATGATCATCATCGGCGGCCTTGGCTCCGTGATGGGCTCGCTCTTAGGGACCATCTTCATGGTGCTGCTGCCGGAGGTCATGGAAGCGCTGATCGGCGCCCTGCAATCGACCAGCTGGGGCAATGTGCCGGCGGTCACAGACGGCCTCGCGTATCTCAAGGAGGCGGCGATCGGGCTTGCCATCGTCTTGTTCTTGATCTTCGAGCCGGACGGCCTCGCCCATCGCTGGCGGCTGATCAAGGTCTATTGGAAGCTCTACCCATTCTCGTTTTAGTGCAGTCGAGCAAGCAAAGGCGAACAGCCTGCAACTGAAGAGGGAGAACGTCTGATGAAGTTACTGAAGCTGGGAGCAGTTACCGCCGCTGCCGCCACCCTGGCCTTGAGCCATCCGGCGCCGGCCGCGGACGGCATTCCGGTCGCCAATCTGGTCGATTTCACTGGCCGGACGGCGACCGTCGGCAAGCCGTACGGCCAAGCCAAGGTCGATGCCGTGAAGTGGTTGAACGCAAAGGGCGGCATCAACGGTAAGCCGATCGATCTGTCGACCTTCGACTATTCCTATGAAGTGCCGCGCGCCATCAACACCTACAAACAGTGGAAGCAGGAAGGCGTTGTCGCCATCCAGGGCTGGGGGACGGCGGATACCGAGGCTTTGGTGAGCTTTGTCGGCGCCGACGAGATCCCGTTCTTCTCCGCTTCCTACTCGGCGCATTTGACCGATCCGACCGGCAAGGGACCAGCCGGCAGCAAGGCGGCTCCTTACAACTTCATCATGGGGCCCTCTTACTCCGACAGCGTGCGCGCGCTGATCGCCTGGGCAAAGGAGGACTGGGAGCGCAAGGGCGGCAAGGGCCAGCCGAAGTACGTGCACATGGGCGACAACCACCCCTACCCGAATGCACCGAAAAAGGCCGGTGAGGAGTTCGCTAAAGAGCAGGGCTTCACGGTGTTGCCGTCGATCCAGTACACGCTGGCGCCAGGCGACTTCAAGGCACAGTGCCTGACATTGAAGGAGTCCGGCGCCAACTACGCGTTCCTCGCCAACACTTCCGGCGCCAACATTTCGCTGCTCAAGTCCTGCGAGACGGTCGGCGTCGACGTCCAGTTCCTCTCCAACATCTGGGGCTACGACGAGAACGTGATGAAGGCGGCCGGCAAGGCGGCCGACGGCGTCGTCTGGGTGATGGGGTCGGCCCCATGGGGCGCCGACGTGCCGGGCATCAAGCTCGTGCACGAGATCGCCAAGAACGCGGACCCGGCAGTCACTTACCAGCTGCCGCACTACATCCGCGGCGTGTGCTCGTTCTACTTCATGAAGGAGGCGATGGAGTGGGCGGACAAGAACGGCGGCATCACTGGCCCGAACGTCAAGAAGGGCATGTACCAGAAGAAGGACTGGGTGCCAGCCGGTCTCGAAGGGGTCTGCCCGAAGGGGAACTGGACGGCCGAGGACCATCGCGGCTTCACGCAGGTGCTTCTGTACCAGGGCAAGGTGAAGGCGGACGCCCCGGCCGACGCCGATATCGCCAAGCTGATTGCGGACGGCACCATTGCGATGAACCAGGTGTTCGCGATTGACATCGAGCGCAAGCCAGAGTGGCTGGGCTGGTAACGGCATCGGGTGCCGCGATGATGCAAGCGGCTCCCCGCGCGTGTGGGGAGCCGCGAACCGTCAGCGCACTTGACGCGAGGAGATGGACGTTCGTGCGATGACCCGGCTTGATCTCCTGGCCGACAAGAAACCGCCCCTGCTAGCCGTCAACAACATCGAGGTCGTCTACGACGACGTGATCTTGGTGCTGCGCGGTGTCTCGGTCGAGGTCCAGCCGGGCTCGCTGGTGGCGATCCTGGGTGCCAACGGTGCCGGCAAGTCGACGACGCTGAAGGCCATTTCGGGCCTGCTCAAGACCGAGAACGGCGCCGTTACCCGGGGCGACATTGTGTTCGATGGCGAGCCGGTCAAGCACCTGGCGCCGGAGACGATCGTGCGGCGCGGCATCTTCCAGGTCATGGAAGGCCGGCGCATTGTCGAGGACATGACGCCGATCGAGAACCTGCGGCTTGGCGCCTACACCCGCAAGGACAGTGAGATTCGCGCGGACATCGAACGCGTGTTCACCTACTTTCCGCGGCTCAAGGAGCGCACCGGGCTTGCCGGCTATCTCTCCGGCGGCGAGCAGCAGATGCTGGCGATCGGCCGGGCGATGATGGCGCGGCCCAAGGTCATGCTCTTGGACGAGCCGTCGATGGGCCTGTCACCGCTTCTCGTCAACGAGGTGTTTGGCATCATTCGACGGCTGAACCAGGAACTCGGCATTACCATGGTGCTGGTCGAACAGAACGCGCGGATGGCACTCAAAGCGGCCGACTACGGCTACATCATGGAGAATGGCAAGATCGTCCTCGACGGCACCACTGCCGATCTGGTTGCCAACGAAGACGTCAAGGAATTCTACCTGGGCGGCGCCGGCGCCGACCGGAAGTCGTTCAAGAACTTGAAATCCTACAAGCGGCGCAAGCGGTGGCTCTAGGGGCTCGGGCGGCGCGGCCGGCTGCGCAGGGCGTGGTCGAGGCGACGGTCGAGCGCATCGGCGACCAGGGCGATGGCATCGCCGAGACGCCTCGCGGCCGGCTCTACATCCCCTTCACCGTTCCCGGCGATCGCGTCCGCGCCCGCCCGCTGCGGCCGAAGGGGGATGGCTTCGCGGCCGAATGCGTCGCTCTGCTGGCGCAAAGTCCCGGGCGGCAGGAGCCGCCGTGCGCGCATTTCGGCCGCTGCGGCGGCTGCAGCCTGCAGCACCTGACCGAAGACGCCTATGCCGGCTGGAAGCGGGAGCGGCTTCAGCGCGCGCTCGATCGGGCTGGCTTCAGTGGCACCGCTCCTGCGCCGCTGGTCCGATCGCTGCCCGGTACGCGCCGCCGGGCCCGGTTTGCGGTGCGGCGCCTCCGCGGCCAAAGGGTGGTTGCAGGCTTCAACGTTCGCGACGGGCATACCGTCGTCGATGTGCAGGCGTGCCCGGTGCTGGAGCCGCAGATTGTCGCTCTCTTGGCGCCGCTGCGGCAGGTGATGACCGAGCTGCTTGCGCCAGGTCAGGCGACGGAAGTGACGGCAACGCTGCTCACGGGCGGCCTCGATGTGCTCTTGGACTGTCCCGTCGCGCCCGGTCACGCAGTGCTTGAGCGCCTTGCCCGCTTTGCCGCCGAGGCGAACGTAGCCCGGCTGTCGTGGCGACGCTCCGGCGCGGTCGTTACCGAGCCGGTGGTGCAGCAGGCCCAAGTCGGCGCGCTGTTCGCGGGCCGGTTCGTTGCCGTGCCGCCAGCAGGCTTTCTGCAGGCGACCGCGGCTGGCGAGGCGGCGCTGGTCGCGGCGGTCCGGCATGGCCTCGGTTCGGCGCCGACGGTGGCGGACCTGTTCTGCGGCTCAGGCACCTTCACCTTTCCGCTTTGCGCGGTCGGCGCCTGCGTGCAAGCGGTCGATACCGATGCGGCCTCGGTGGCTGCTCTGGCGACGGCCGCCCGCGGGCTGCCGCACCTCAGCACCGCGGTGCGCGATCTCATGCGCCGACCGCTGCTGCCGGCAGAGCTTGAACGGTTCGATGCCGTCGTCCTCGACCCGCCGCGCGCCGGCGCCCAAGCGCAGGTGACGGAACTCGCCCGCTCGCGCGTGCCGCTGGTCGCTTACGTCTCCTGCAATCCGGCGAGTTTCGCTCGCGACGCGCGGATCTTGCGCGAGGGCGGCTTTACCCTGCACTGCGTTACGCCGGTCGATCAGTTCTTGTGGTCGGAACATCTCGAACTCGTAGCGGTTTTCGGGCGGTGAGGGGGCGGTTCATGCTGCACCCGGCCGTTCACCTGCAGGGCTGTCCGCAGCCCGCCGTCACTGCGCTGGGAACACCCTGTCCATCTCATAACCGCCCCCTCCTTCGGGAGGTTGGAAAACCGGAAGGGCGATCCGTTCCCAGCGCCGGACATGCCATGCGCGAGCGACACCTGCCGCCACAGGCCCTTGATTCAGCCGGGGGTTCAAGTCATTCTCAACCGCATGCATGATGAGCAGCTCACCGTCGGTCTGTTCGTGACCTGCCTTGTCGATCTGATGCGGCCGAGCGTCGGCTTTGCCGCAGTCAAGCTGCTGGAAAACGCCGGCTGCCGGGTGGTGGTGCCGGCGCAGCAGACCTGCTGCGGCCAGCCGGCGTTCAACTCCGGCGCTTCCGTAGAGGCCAAGACCGTCGCCCGCCAGGTGATCGAAGCGTTTCGCGACGTTGATTACGTGGTCGCGCCTTCTGGCTCGTGCGCCGGCATGATCAAGACCCACTATCCCGAGCTGTTCGCCGATGAGCCGGCGCGAGCCGCCGCCGTTGCTGCACTCGCCGCCAAGACCTATGAGCTCACCAGCTTTCTCGTCGATGTGCTGCGCCAGAAGCCCGCCGCTGGAACGTATCCCGTCGCCGCGACCTACCACGACTCCTGCTCCGGCTTGCGCGAACTTGGGGTCAAGGCGCAGCCGCGCTATCTCTTGTCCAAGCTCGAGGGCTTGAGCCTCACCGAAATCCCCTCAGCGGAAACCTGCTGTGGGTTTGGCGGCCTGTTCTGCGTCAAGTACACCGACATTTCGGCCAAGATGGTCGATGCCAAGGTGGACGACATCGCCGCCAGTGGCGCCAAACTGGTGCTGGGTGGCGATATGGGGTGCCTCATGAACATCGCCGGCCGGCTGCAGCGACGCGGCCTTGCGGTTGAGGTGCGCCACGTGGCGGAGGTCCTGGCCGGGTCTGCGGACGACGCGCCGGCGATTGGGGAGAGTGACGTAAGGCCTTAAGGCGCCTTAAAGGGCAATGAACCCGCGCCGGGGCTTTGAGGGAGGAGGAGCGAGAGGGGACGCCATGCAGTCCAAGGCGCATACCTTTACCGCCAATGCCCGTGCGGCACTCGCCGATGAACCGTTGCAGGCGGCGCTTGCCCGTTTCCAGGGTGGCTTCCCGGTCAAGCGGCGGGCCGCGATCGACCGGCTGCCGGAGTTCGATGCGCTGCGCGATGCCGGCAAGGCGATCAAGGATGCGACGCTCGCCAACCTCGACATCTATCTTGAACAGTTCGAGGCCAAGGTCATTGCTGCCGGCGGCCACGTGCATTGGTGCGAAGACGCAGACGCCGCCCGGCAGACGGTGATCGACCTCTGCCGCGAGGCCGGCGCCAAGACGATCACCAAGGCCAAATCGATGATCGGCGAGGAGATCGCCATCAACGAAGCGCTGGCCGCGGCGGGCTTCACGCCGATCGAAACCGATCTCGGTGAGTACATCATCCAGCTGCGCGACGAAGCGCCGAGCCACATTATCGTGCCGGCCGTGCACCTGTCGAAGGAGCAGGTGGCCGAGAGCTTCCGCGCCCATCATCGTGACCTGCCGGCGGAGCGCCCCTTGAGCGAACCGCAGGCGATGCTGGACGAGGCGCGCGCGATCCTGCGCCAGGCGTTCCTGACCGCAGACGTCGGCATTACCGGCGCCAACATGCTGATCGCCGAGACCGGCAGCACTGTGCTCGTCACCAACGAGGGTAATGCGGACTTAACGCAGACGCTGCCGCGGATGCAGATCGTCATTGCCTCGATCGAAAAGGTCGTACCGACGCTGGAAGACGCGGCGACTGTCCTGCGCCTCTTGGCTCGCTCGGCAACCGGGCAGGAGCTTTCCGTCTATACGACCTTCACTACAGGGCCGAAGCGCGGCGATGACCTCGACGGCCCGGCGGCCTTTCATGTCATCCTGCTCGATAACGGCCGCAGCCGGATGTTGGGCGGGCCGTTTGCCGAGATGCTGCGCTGCATTCGCTGCGGCGCCTGCCTCAACCACTGCCCCGTTTACAGCGCCGTCGGCGGGCACGCCTATGGCTGGGTCTATCCGGGACCGATGGGCTCGGTGCTAACGCCGAACCTGATCGGCCTTGCCGGCACCAGCGATTTGCCGAATGCTTCAACCCTGTGCGGCCGTTGCGAGGAAGTGTGCCCGATGCGCATCCCCCTGCCGCGCATGCTTCGGCAGCTCCGCCAGGATGCGTTCGCGAGCGGTGGCGGGCCGAAGCCGATGCGGGCGGGTCTCGCCGCGTGGGCTTTCGTCGCCGGCCGGCCGTGGCTCTATCGCCTCGCGACCGGACTAGGCGTCCGCATTCTGGGCCTGCTCGGGCGCCGTCACGGCCGCTTTCGCCGGCTGCCGGGGGCTTCCGGCTGGACCGCAGTGCGCGATCTGCCGGCGCCAGCGGGCCGGACGTTCCAGGCCCTGTGGACCGAACGAAACGGAGCACGGCGATGACGGCGGCGGCGGACCCGGCGCGGGCAGCAATGCTGGCGCGCATCCAAAACGCGCTGGGGCGCGGTGCACCTTCGGAAGAGCAGCGCCGGCGCGTGCTGCAGCGCTGTGCCGCACCCAGCGCCAACCTGATCCCGGCGCGCGGGCGCGAGAACGACCGGATCGCCCAGTTCATCGCCGAGGCGGAACGGGTGAACGCGACGACCGAGCGCTTGGCCGGCTGGAGTGCAGTGCCGGCGGCGGTCGCTGAAACGCTTGCAGCGGCCGGACTGCCGCCGCGGCTGCGGATGGTGGACGATGCGCGGCTGGCGTCCCTTGCGTGGCCGGCCGGCCTCGCGGTGGCGACCGGCAAATCGGTCGACGGCGACCGGGCCAGCCTCGCCATAGCCTTCGCCGGCATCGCTGAGACCGGAACGGTGATGCTTCTCTCCAGCCCTTCAAGTCCGGCGACGCTGAATTTCCTGCCCGAGATGCACATCGTTATCCTGCCCGAAGCCGTGATCGTCGGCGCCTACGAGGATGCATGGGCGAACCTGCGGGCGGCGTTGGGGGTGGGCGTGATGCCTCGGGTGGTCAACTGGATCACCGGGCCGTCGCGCACCGCCGACATCGAGCAGACGCTGTTGCTGGGCGCGCACGGCCCGCGTTTGCTGCACATTCTCCTGCTCGCGGAGGCCTGATTGAAGAGCGATCGTAACGGCCATTCGGGCGCGGATGCCGACGACCTCTCGGCCTGGCAGCGCTATACCCGCGACGTGCGCAGGCTCGGCGGCGGCGCGCGGACGCAGGCGCAGCCGTTGCAGTCCGTCGCGCCGGCACCGCAACCGCCGCAGCTGCCGCCCCGGCCGACGGCGCCGGCCGTTCCTACGGTGGTGGCGGAACAGAAGGCGCCCGGCGTCGCGCCCGGCCTTGACCGCCGGACGCTTGCCAACCTGAGGCGGGGTCGCATCCCGCCGCAGGCCACGATCGACCTGCATGGCATGACGCAGGCAGCAGCGCATCGGGTGCTTAGTCCCTTCGTTGTCCGTGCCCAGGCGGAGGGCAAGCGCTGCGTGCTGGTCATCACCGGCAAGGGCTACGGCACCGAGGGTGCGATCGGCGTGCTCAAGACTGCCGTGCCGCGCTGGCTGAACGAGCCGCCGCTGGCGGGGCGCATCCTTGGCTTCTGCCATGCCCCTCCGGCCCTGGGCGGCGAGGGCGCCCTGCTCATCCTTTTGCGCCGGATCCGGCCGCGCACGGACGAGATTTGACGCCGCTCCCCGGGCGCTCTATATTCACGTTGCCTTATATAACGTGCAAGGAAAGGGAGCCATGGGCAAGAATGTCGGCACCATCGATCGGGCTGTGCGCATCATCGCAGGCGTGGTCTTGATCGCTCTGGTTTTCGTCGGCCCGCAAACGCCGTGGGGCTGGATCGGCATTATTCCGCTCGCCACCGCGCTGATCGGCTGGTGTCCGGCCTATCGTTTGCTCGGGCTCAACACCTGCCCGATGAAGTAAGCGCAGGCCCGCGTGGCGGCCGCGCAATCGCGTGAGCCCGCTACGACGGGACCGCTACAAGATAAACTTCGCGAGGTCGGCGCTCTTGGCGAGCACGCCGACCCGCGCGCGGACGTCGGCGGCCGAAATCACGATCGTCTCGCCTGACCGTTCCGAGGCGGAGAAGCTGATCTCCTCGACCAGCTTCTCCATCACCGTCTGCAGCCGCCTGGCGCCGATGTTCTCGACACCAGCATTGATCTCGGCTGAGAGTGTCGCGATTTCCTCGATCGCATCCGGTGTGATGTCGATTTCAACGCCTTCCGTCGCCATCAGCGCCTTGTACTGCTTGATCAGGCTCGCCTCCGGCTCGGTCAGGATGCGCACGAAGTCGTCGCGGGTGAGTGCCTTCAGCTCAACCCGGATCGGCAGCCGGCCCTGCAGTTCGGGCAGCATGTCGGACGGCTTGGCGATGTGGAACGCGCCCGACGCGATGAACAACACATGGTCGGTACGCACGTTGCCGCGCTTGGTCGGCACGATCGTGCCTTCGATCAGCGGCAACAGGTCGCGCTGCACGCCCTCGCGGCTGACATCACCGCCCACGCGCTCGGAGCGCTGGGTGATCTTGTCGATCTCGTCGATGAAGACGATGCCGTTGTTCTCCACCGCCTCGATCGCCTCGCGCACGACCCGCTCCTCATCCAGCAGCCGATCGGCCTCCTCGGCGACCAGCACGCCATGCGACTCCGCGACCGTCAATCGGCGCGACTTCTTGGCGCCGCCACCCAGCGCCTTCGACAGCATGTCGTTGAGGTTGAGCATCCCCATTTGCGCGCCCGGCATGCCGGGAATGTCGAAGGTCGGCAGCTGGAAGCCGGCCTGATCGGCAACCTTGATCTCGATCTCCTTGTCGTCGAGCTGGCCTGTGCGCAGCATGCGACGGAACTTCTCGCGGGTATCGGTGCTGGCTCCCTCGCCGACGAGCGCCGTAATTACGCGGTCCTCCGCTGCCAGCTCGGCTTTGGCGGTCACCATCTTGCGCATCCGCTCGCGCGTCATGTGCACCGCGATCTCGAGGAGATCACGGATGATCTGCTCGACGTCGCGGCCGACGTAACCGACTTCCGTAAACTTGGTCGCTTCGACCTTGATGAACGGCGCCTGCGCCAGGTTGGCGAGCCTGCGTGCAATTTCGGTCTTGCCGACACCGGTCGGGCCGATCATCAAGATGTTCTTCGGTAACACCTCCTCGCGCATCTGCTCGTCGAGCTGCTGGCGGCGCCAACGGTTGCGTAGCGCAATCGCGACCGCGCGCTTGGCGTCGTTCTGGCCGATGATGTGGCGGTCGAGCTCGGAGACAATCTCGCGCGGCGTAAAACTGGTCATAGCGTCTCGACGAGGATTTCGGTGTTGGTGAAAACGCAGATGCCGGCCGCGATTGTGAGCGCGCGGCGGGCAACGGCGGCGGCGTCAAGGTCGTCGCGGTCCATCATCGCCCGCGCCGCAGCGAGCGCGTAGGCGCCGCCGGAGCCAATCCCAATCAAGCCGTCCTCCGGCTCCAGCACGTCGCCGGTGCCGGTCAGCACGAGCGAGACGGAAGCGTCGGCAACCGCCATCATCGCTTCCAGGCGGCGCAGATAGCGGTCGGTCCGCCAGTCCTTGGCAAGCTCGACACAGGCGCGCTTGAGCTGGGCGGGATACTGTTCGAGCTTGCCCTCAAGGCGCTCGAACAAGGTGAAAGCATCGGCCGTCGCGCCAGCGAAGCCGGCGATGATCGAGCCATCGCCCAAGCGGCGGACCTTGCGCGCGTTCGCCTTGATGATGGTGTTGCCGAGGCTCACTTGGCCGTCGCCGGCGATGACCACTTGCGCTCCTTTGCGGACACAAAGGATGGTCGTGCCGTGCCAGTGCGCCTCGCGATCGCTTGTCATGTGGGTTTAATCCCCTTCACGGCGCCAGGGCACGTCCGGTGAAGACTGTCCGGGTGTGGGGACAATGGGTGGTGGCTTACGGGTCCCTGCACCGCCGCCGATGTAGGCCCACGGTCGCACCCGGTCAAGGGCAGCCGGGTTTTCGTGGGAACCGAGTAGAGGTTCACTTAATGCAGGTATTCCTCGAGCCCTTCCCTCGTTGTCTATAGGGGTTCCAGAAAACCGGATCTCGTGTCCAGGTTTTTGTCGACAGGATATCCCTATGATACCATAGTTGCGTAGCGCAGTAGACGCATGAGGGTATGTTTCTTATGGACAAAGTGGGGATAATCAGATGTTTGTTCGGTGTGAGTCGGTAGATCGCGGGCCGGGACCGTCGGACAAGTACGTTACCGTGAAAACGAACTCAGGCGATATTGAGGAAGTCATCGTCCACACGTCATTTGTGCGCGATAAGATGATGGAGATTGCTCCAGTATCTTCTCGCAATGGATCTGCCGTGTTGATAGAGCTTCCATCTGAAACGGTGTCAGGGAGCTGGCGCATCTGGGTTCCCAAAGATAGCCTTCAGCAGTAACGGCGTGGGATTGGGGGCAATGATTCTTACCGACAGAGAGATTCAGATCTCGCTCGAGTGTGGTCAAATAAAAATAGCGCCGGTTCCCGACGTATCAGCGTTTAGTTCTACGAGTGTTGACCTTACGCTTGGAGACAAAGCGGCTGTCTGGCAAGCTGAGAGCGGGATTACTTTACATCCAGGAAGGTCTGGATACTCCTACGGAAACATCAAGAAATTTCAAAGCCTCGTTAACATACAAGAAATCGAACTAAAGCCGCAAGCGTTTATTCTTGCCTGGACTCGCGAAGAGGTTGATCTACCTCAGAATTCGCGTATTGCTACCCGGGTTGAAGGCAAGAGTAGCATGGCTCGGATCGGAATAGGAATACACTGTACGGCGCCAACGATTCACGCTGGATTTCGTGGCCCTATTCAGTTAGAGATATTCAATTTCGGCCCCCATAGCATCGGGCTCGATCCAGGCATGCGCATCTGCCAATTAATACTTGAGCAGACCTTTGGCACGCCCAGCAAAGGATATGGCGGAATGTTCCTGGATCAGAAAGTATCCTAAACTGTGCTTTGCAACCGCAATGTTTACCGTAATATCCATTGTTTTTGAGCCGGTTCATCGGTGTCCGTAAGTGAAACAAGGTCATCTAACCCCTGTGGCCGTCCTCACGCGACTCTGCTGCGGTGAATGTGTCTGAACCGCACTCTGTAATCTAAATTCCAGATCCATAGGTTAGTCCATTGGATCGGATGCTCTGGATTCCTGCGTCAGATCCGAGCCATAATCCGCATGGCCATGGCAGCCGGCGGATGGCAGCGTGCGCCAATTCCCAGCTAACCCATGCGGGGCAATCGGTGCGCGAGACTCGACGCAGCCCTTCGCACGCGGTATAAGTGCTGCTTGAGGGCTTGTGCCCGCACCGGCGCGTTGCGCCGGCAAACGATCGCACGGCCCCGCCAACCCCGGCTTGCTTCTCGATTGCGCCGACAATCGCTGAACCACCGCCCTCCCCTTCGTACCGCTTTGATCCCGCCTGCAACGTCTTGTCTTCAAGGAACATCAGGGTCATGACCGCATCCGCTAAGCCTGCCGTCGAACCGGCCACCGACTGCGTGGTGAAGGATTTCGCCCTCGCCGAGTGGGGCCGCAAGGAGATCGAGATCGCCGAGACCGAGATGCCGGGCTTGATGGCTTGCCGTGAGGAGTTCGGGCCGCAGCGGCCGCTGCGCGGCGCACGCATTGCCGGCTCCCTGCACATGACCATCCAAACCGCGGTGCTGATCGAAACGTTGCAGGCTCTGGGCGCCGATGTCCGATGGGCGTCCTGCAATATCTTTTCGACGCAAGATCATGCGGCGGCTGCCATCGCCGCCCGCGGCACCTCCGTTTTCGCCGTCAAGGGCGAGTCGCTGGAGGAGTACTGGACCTACACCGACCGCATCTTTCACTGGCCGGACGGCGAGACCGCCAACATGATCCTCGACGACGGCGGCGATGCGACGCTGTACATCCTTCTCGGCAGCCGCGCCGAGACTGGCGAGGACGTGTTGAGCAATCCCGGCTCGGAAGAGGAGGAGATCCTTTTTGCGCAGATCAAGAAGCGCATGGCTGCGTCACCGGGCTGGTTCAACACGGTCAAGCGCAACATCCGTGGCGTGTCGGAGGAGACGACGACAGGCGTCCACCGCCTCTACGAGCTAAAGCAACAGGGCCGGCTGCCGTTTCCCGCCTTCAACGTCAATGACTCGGTGACCAAGTCCAAGTTCGACAACAAGTACGGCTGCCGCGAGAGCCTGGTTGACGGCATCCGCCGCGCCACCGACGTCATGCTTGCCGGCAAGAAGGCGGTAGTGTGCGGCTACGGCGACGTCGGCAAGGGGTCGGCCCAATCGCTGCGCGGCGCCGGCGCGCTGGTGCAGGTGACCGAGGTCGATCCCATCTGCGCCCTGCAGGCGGTGATGGACGGCTTCGAGGTGGTGACCCTGGAGGACGCCGCGCCCAGCGCCGACATCATCATCACCGCGACCGGCAACCGGGACGTCGTGACGCTCGATGACATGCGCAAGTTCAAGGACATGGCAATTGTCGGCAACATTGGCCACTTCGACAATGAAATTCAGGTCGCGCACCTGAAGAACTTCACTTGGACCAATATCAAGCCGCAGGTCGACATGATCGTCTTCCCTGACGGCAAGCGCATGATCTTGCTGTCGGAGGGGCGCCTGCTCAACCTCGGCAACGCCACCGGCCATCCAAGCTTCGTGATGTCGGCGAGCTTCACCAACCAGGTGCTGGCCCAGATCGAGCTGTGGACCAAGGTTGGCCACTACCAGAACGACGTCTACGTGCTGCCGAAGCACCTGGACGAGAAAGTCGCCCGGTTGCACCTGGCCAAACTGAACATGAAGCTTACCGCGCTTCGGCCCGAACAAGCCGCCTACATCGGCGTGCCGGTGCAGGGGCCGTACAAGTCGGACCAGTACCGCTATTAGCGTCGGTTTCATCGGGACGGACGCCGAGATTGCTTACGAACTGCTGGGCACTGGTGGACCAGGCATAGCGTTCGGCGTGTATGCGGCAGCGCTCGGCCGGGATCGCGAGCGCTGCGCGCACGGCCGCACCCAGATCGTCGGCCAGCACGCCCGCGCCTGACGTACCGAGCACATCGAGCGGCCCCGGCACCGGGTAGGCCGCGACCGGGACACCCGACGCCAGCGCCTCCAGCAGCACGAGGCCGAAGGTATCGGTGCGGCTCGGGAAAACGAACACGTCGGCAGCGGCGTAGTAGCAGGCCAGCTCCTCGCCCTGCTTCATGCCGACAAAGCGAACGGCCGGATACCGTGCGCGCAGCATGGGCAGTTGCGGGCCGTCGCCGACCACGACCTTGGTACCCGGCAGATCGAGCTTCAGAAAATCCTCGATGCTCTTCTCGACCGCCACCCGGCCGACGTAGAGGCTGACCGGGCGTGGCGCATCGATGAAGCTCTTGTCGCGTGGACGGAACAAGGTGGTATCGACGCCCCGGCTCCAGCGCACGAGGTTGGGGAAGCCGCGCGCCTTGAGATCGTCTTCCAGGGACGACGTTGCCACCATCGTGCGCAGGGCAGCGCTGTGGAAACGCCGCATCCACGCATAGGTCCAGCGCATCGGCACCCGCCAGCGGGCATAGAGGTATTCGGGAAAGCGGGTGTGCAGTGACGTCGTGAACGGATGGCCGTGCCTGAGGCACCAGCGCCGCGCGCGCGTGCCAAGCGGCCCCTCGGTCGCAATGTGGATCGCAGCCGGCTGGAAGGCGGCGATGCGACGGCCAACGGCGCCGGCGGTGGCAAGTGCTAAGCGGATCTCCGGATAGGATGGGCACGGCAGGGTGCGGAACTGATCCGGCGCCAAGATGGCAACGGTGTGGCCGTCCGCAATCAATGTCTTACGCAAGGTGTCGAGCGTCCGCACGACGCCGTTCACCTGCGGGAACCAGGCGTCGGACACGATCAGGAGACGCATTCACGCTCCGCGCTGACGCTCTCAGTGTCCGCCGTGTCTGCGCGAACGGGCTCAGCCTCGGGCTGCAACTGAACGCTGCGGCCGAGCCGTCCGCTTTCAGCCCAGTGCAGGATCTCCAGCCGGCCGTCAAGATGCTCGACCAGCGCCGTGCAGCTTTCCACCCAGTCGCCGTCGTTGCAGTAGACGATGCCGTCGAGCTGGCGAATCTCGGCGGTGTGGATGTGGCCGCAGATGACGCCCTGCAGGTTGCGCCGGCGCGCCTCGTCGGCAAGCGCCTTTTCGAAGTTGCAGATGTGCTCGACCGCGTTCTTGACCTTGTGCTTGAGGTAGGCCGAGAGCGACCAGTACGAGAAGCCGAGCCGGCGCCGAACCAAGTTGAACCAGGTGTTAAGGTTGAGCGCCATCTGGTAGGCATTGTCGCCGATGTAGGCCAGCCACTTGGCGTACTTGACGACGCCGTCGAAGTGGTCGCCATGCATGACGAGGAAGCGGCGGCCATCGAGCATCGTGTGCGTCGCCTCGCGCAGCACGGCGACGCGGCCGAACCGACGCGGCGTCATGTCGCGGAACCACTCGTCGTGATTGCCGGGGATGTAGATGACGCGCGTCCCTTTGCGGGCTTTGCGGAGAATCTTCTGGATGACGTCGTTGTGCTCCTGGCGCCAGTACCACGCCTTGCGCAGCCGCCAGAAATCGATGATGTCGCCGACGAGATAGAGATAGTCCGAATCGGTCGAACGAAGGAAATCCAGGAGCAAGGCCGCGTTACAGCCTCGAGTGCCCAAATGAATATCCGATATCCAAATAGAACGATAGCGCAATGGGGTTGAGGAGAAGGCGTTCAAGGCTCTCTAAATCCACATCTCTTAATATAACAGCGTCCGTGCTTCCAAGGTCGCCGATATTACAGCGCCCAAGATAGCGGCGGCACGTCTTAAATCGATATGTCAGAAAAACTTAAACGCTTTGTCTTATCGCTGTAACATCAGCGTGCATTTTTCGGCGCCACCAGCAGGCTTGCAGCGAAGGCCGCGCTCGCCGCAACGACGATCGCGGGGCCGGACGCGATGTCCCAGTTGAGCGAGATCAGAAGGCCCGCAACCACGGCCGCGGCACCGATGAGACTGGCGCCCACCGCCATCTGCTCCGGCGTGCGGGCAAACCGGCGGGCGGCGGCGGCCGGGATGATGAGGAGCGAGGTGATCAGCAGCACGCCCACGAGTTTGATCGCGAGCGCGATGATGAGCGCGATCAGCAGCATGAATGCGGTTTGCGCGGCGGCCACCGGCACACCCTCGGCCTGCGCCAGGTCCGCGTGCACCGTGGCGGCCAAGAGCGGTCGCCAGATCAGCGTTAGTACCGCCAGCACGCAGGCGCCACCGAAGTAGATCCAGCCGATCTCGGCCCACGTGACGGCGAGGATGTCGCCGAACAAATACGCCATCAGGTCGAGCCGCAGCCACACCATCAGGCCGAGCACGACCAGCCCCAGCGACAACGCGGCATGGGCGAAGATGCCCAACAGCGTGTCGACGGCAAGAACGCCGCGCCTCTGCAGCGCCACCAGCGACAGCGCGATGACGCTGGCGACGGCGATGATGCCGACTGCCGGCTCGATATCGAGAAGGAAGCCCAGCGCAACACCAAGCAGCGCCGAGTGCGCCATCGCGTCGCCAAAGTAAGCCATGCGCCGCCAAACGATGAAGCACCCCAGCGGCCCGGCGACGAGTGCGACGCCGATGCCGGCGATGACGGCGCGAATGAAGAACGTTTCAAGCATGGTGAAACGCCGCGGCGCGGCTCCTTGCCGCCGTTGCCGATCCCTCTGCCCGCATCATCACCGGGCGCGCGACTGCCGGCGCTGAAGCGTCACGCGTGGCCGGCCGCGTCCGAAAGCAGCATCGGATTGATGCCGAGCTTGGCCATCGCCCGGTCCCACTTCTGGTCGAGCGCGGGGCCGAACACGAGCTCCTCGTCCGCATCGACATGCAGCCAGCCGTTGGCCAGGATTTCGGAGTCGAGCTGGCCGGGTCCCCAGCCGGCGTAGCCCAGCGCCAGGAGGTGCCGGCGTGGCCCGCTGCCGGATGCGATCGCCTTCAAGATGTCGACGGTCGCGGTCAGCGAGACGCCCTCCGTGACAACGAGCGTACCCTCGCGCATATAATCGGGCGAATGCAGAACGAAGCCCCGCCCTGTTTCGACCGGACCGCCGAAGTTGACGGCAACCTTGTCGTCGACTGCCGTCGCGTCGATCTCCAGCTGCTGCAGCAGTTCGGCCAGCGAGATTTGCTCCAACGCCCGGTTGACGACCAGCCCCATCGCTCCCTCGGCGCTGTGCGCGCACATGTAGATGACCGTCCGCGCGAAGCGGGGATCGCTCATTCCGGGCATAGCAACCAGCAACTGTCCGACCAGGGAAGTTTCCGTCGGCAACGGGCGTGGCATCGGTTTCTCGTCCTCTCCTTGGCACAGTTTACCACAACAGCGGCCGGCATTGTCCACGTCCGTGGCGGTGCGGCGCGCGTCCGTGCCGCCATGGCACGGAGCCTGTGCGCGCTCATCCTCGCGGCGGCTGGACTTGTCATCGGCGGAGTCCCGGCACCGGCCGCAGCCACAGACACCGCCTCAGCCTGGGCGGTGACCGAGCACGGCCGGGTGCGCCTGATCAGTGCTGGCGTCTCGACCGGCGGCAGCACCCAAGTGAGCCTCGGCCTCGAATTTAGCCTGCGCAAGGGATGGAAGATCTACTGGCGCTCGCCCGGGGATGCCGGCTATCCGCCGCAGATCGACTGGAGCGGCTCGCAGAACTTGGCCGCTGCTGCGATCCGCTGGCCGGCGCCAAAACGCTTCACCGTCCTCGGCTTTGAGACTGTCGGCTACGACACGCCCATCGTGCTGCCGATCGCAGCGACGCTTGAGCGCCCCGGCGAGCCGGCAATGCTGCAGGCCAGGGTCGACTTCCTCACCTGCGAGCAGCTGTGCGTGCCGTACACGGTCGATCTCGCCCTTGCGCTGCCCGCCGGCGCCGCTGGCGAAAGTGCCCATGCGCCTGCGATCGCAGATGCCCTGGCGCGGGTGCCGGTGAGCGGCGAAGCCGGCGCCGCGCGGATCGATCGGGCGGTGATCGATTGGACCGACAGCGAGGCTGTTCTCCAGCTCGAAGCCAGTGCGCGCGTGCCGTTCAGTGCGCCCGACGCCTTCATCGAGGGGCCGGCCGAGTTCGCCTTCGCGGCACCGCAGGTGACGCTGGCCGGCGGCGGCCAGCGCGCAATCCTGCGCGTCGCCGTTGCCGGTCTCCCCATCGAAGGCTCCGATGCGGCCGCCCGTGTGGTGGGGGCGCCGCTTACGGTCACCCTCGTCGACGGCGACCGCGCGGTCGAGCAGGCTATCACTATCAGCGCGGGACAACCGCCGCAGCCCGCTGGCCGCGAAGGCTCGTCCGGCGAACGCCGCAACCTCGCAGCGATGCTGGCAGTCGCCATCCTGGGCGGCCTGATCCTCAATCTGATGCCGTGCGTGCTGCCGGTGCTCTCCATCAAGCTGTTGAGTGTGATGGGCCATGGCGGCGGCAGTCGGCGCCAGGTTCGGCTCGGCTTTCTCGCATCAGCGGCCGGCATCCTTGCGGCCTTCCTCGCGCTCGCAGCTGGCGTCCTGGTGCTGCAGGCGATGGGCGCCACGGTCGGGTGGGGCCTCCAGTTCCAGAGCCCGCTGTTCCTGGCCGGCATGGCGCTGGTGCTGACGCTGTTTGCCTGCAACCTTTGGGGCCTGTTCGAGCTGCCGCTGCCGGGCGTGATCGCCGACGCCGGTGCCCGTGCGGGCCACGCTCCAGGCCACGTTCCAGGTCTGCGCGGGCAGTTCCTCGGCGGCGTGCTGGCAACACTGTTGGCAACGCCGTGCTCGGCGCCGTTTGTGGGTTCGGCGCTGGGCTTCGCCTTTACGCAAGGATCGGGCGCCATCATCGCCGTGTTCGCGGCGCTCGGGCTTGGCCTCGCCCTGCCGTATCTCGCCGTCGCCGCGGTGCCCGCGCTCGCGACCCGGTTGCCGCGGCCGGGCCGCTGGATGCTGACGCTACGGCGCGGTCTGGGCTTCCTCTTGGCGGCAACCGCGCTGTGGCTGTTGCGGGTGCTGGCGGACGTGAGCGGCGGCACGATCGCGCTCGGCCTTGCCGGCATGCTCGTCCTTGTCGGAGGGCTCCTGGCCCTGCGGCGGCACCTCGATGGCCGCATGGCGGCAGCGGTCCGCGCGGCGGCGGTGGGCCTCGGCATCGCTGCGGCCATCGGCGCCGGCCTGCTGATGCCGAAAGAGCCGCAACCGCCGGCATTGCCTGGGCAGTGGGCGGCGTTCGATCCAGCGCGGATCGCGACCGAGGTTGCGCGCGGCAGGGTGGTCTACGTCAATATCACTGCCGCGTGGTGCATTACCTGCAAAGTCAACGAGTCGCTCGTGCTCGACCGGCCGGCGGTGCAGGCGCGGCTTCAGGCCGCCGACGTCGTCGCCATGCGCGCCGACTGGACCCGCCCCGATCCGGCGATCGCCGATTTCCTCGCCGGCTTTCAGCGCTACGGCATACCCTTTGATGCGGTGTTCGGGCCCGGGCTGCCGGCTGGCGAGGCGCTGCCGGAGCTGTTGAGCGAAGAAGCGATCCTGGCGCTGGTTGCCCGCGCGGCTGCCCCGCCGCGGCCGACGATGTCTCGATCGGGTCCGGGATAGCGTCGACCGCTGCGGTTGCGATAGCTTTGCATTTGGCGGCGCGAGCGCCTATGTCGAAGCGCAGGGTTGCTCCGGCGCGGGGCCGGCGAACCAAGGGTTTAGGGGAAAGGGAGAAGATCCATGACAATCAAGGTCGGCGACCGGATGCCGTCGGTGAAGCTGATGCGCTGGGGCGCGAACGGTCCGGAAGCAGTCAGCACCGACGATCTCTTCAAGGGCAAGACGGTAGCCCTGTTCGGCGTGCCGGGTGCGTTTACGCCGAAGTGCTCGGAAGCGCATCTGCCCGGCTTCGTTCAGGAGGCCGGCGCTATCAAAGCCAAGGGTGTCGATGCGATCATCTGCACTGCCGTCAACGACGTGTTCGTGATGCACGCTTGGGGCAAGGATCAACAGGCTGAAGGCAAGGTCGACATGGTGGCCGATGGCGACGCAGCCCTGACCCGCGCCGCCGGGCTTGAATTCGATCTGACCGGCAAGGGGCTGGGTCTGCGCTGCCAGCGCTTCTCGATGCTGGTCAAGGACGGCGTCGTCACCCAGCTCAACATCGATCCGCCGGGAGCCTTCGGCAAGACCAGTGCCGAGGAGATGCTGAAAAGCCTGTAGCCGGATCACGCGCGGCTGCAGCTCCCGAATGAGGCGCAGGCTCCTCCGCTGGTGCGGGGGAGCGCTCGCGCGCCGGTCGGCATAGAGGTCATGCCCGCGCTCAATCGCCGCGCTCATGCCTCGCATCGGCGCGGGCAGCCTCGGCCGCGGCACGGGCGAGCGCATCGGCGCGCTCGTTTTCCGGGTGGCCGCTGTGGCCGCGGACCCAGTTCCAGTCAATCCGGTGCTGGGCGATCAGGCCGTCCAGGCGCGTCCACAGATCGACATTCTTGACCGGCTTCTTGTCCGCCGTACGCCAGCCGTTGCGCCTCCAGCCGTTGATCCAGCGGGTGATGCCGTCGCGCACATACAGGCTGTCGGTGTAAAAGCGAACGGTCGTGCTGCGTTTGAGCGCGGCTAAGCCCTCGATCGCCGCCGTCAGCTCCATGCGGTTGTTGGTCGTCGCCGGCTCGCCGCCCGACAGCGCCTTCTCGGCACCACGCCAGCGCAGGATCACGGCCCAGCCGCCGGGGCCGGGATTGCCGAGGCAGGCACCGTCCGAGAACATCTCGACCGCGTCGTCGCTCCGGGCAGGCTCGCCGCTGCTCATCGCTCAGTCGAGGCCATAAGAGCGCACGTCGCGAATGCCGCGGTGAAAGCGCATTTTCTGCACGTATTCCATCGGGTTCTTTGGTGTCGCCAGCGCGTTCTTGGGTGCGTAAAGCCAGTCATATAGGCGCGTCAGCAGGAAACGCATCGCCGCGCCGCGGGCCAGCAGCGGCAAGGCCTCGATTTCGGCCGCTGCCAGGGTGCGCTCGCTGCGGTAACCGCTGAACAGCCGCCGCGCCTTGGTGACGTTGAAGCTACCATCGGTCTCGAAACACCAGGCATTGAGCGCCACCGCAAGGTCATACGCAAAGAAGTCCGTACAAGCGAAATAGAAGTCGATCAGCCCCGAGAGCCGCTCACCCTCATAGAACACGTTGTCGGGAAAGAGGTCGGCGTGGATCACGCCCTTGGGTAGGGCGGAAGGCCAATCTCGCTCCAGGAGCTTGAGCTCGTGCTCAAGCTCGAAGCGCAGGTCATCAGCGATGCTGCCGCGTTTACGGCAGCTTGCCTGGAGCAGCGGCCGCCAGCCGGCGACCGAGAGATCGTTCGCGCGCTCAAGCGGGAAATCGCGGCCGGCTTCGTGCATGCGCGCCATCGCCGCGCCGAGCTCCTGGCAGTGGAGGACGGTCGGCCGGCGGGGCCACAGTCCGGAGAGAAAGGTAACGATCGCTGCCATGCGCCCGGCAACGCTGCGCAAGGCCCGGCCGTCGACACCGTGCACCGGCGTCGGACATGGAATCCCGCGCGCTGCCAGGTGGTCCATCAGCGCCAGAAAGAACGGCAGATCGGCCGGTTTGACCCGCTTTTCGTAAAGCGTGAGGATGTAGGTGCCGGTCTCGGTAACGAGCAGGAAGTTGCTGTTCTCGATTCCCTCGGCAATCCCCTTGCAGGCAATCAGCCTACCGATCGCGTACTGGCCCAAAAACGCATGCAGTTCCTCATCGGGGATCTCGGTGTAGACGGCCATGGGTTCTCTTGTCACAACCACGCTTTGCGACCATAGTCGCGCCGTTCCGCGAAGCCAACACGGAAGCGGAGCGAAACGGGTGCGCGGACAGATAAGGGTATTCGGAGCATGGACGCCAGATGACCGAACCGGTGGTTGCCCGAAAAGGTCCATTTGCGGTCGAAACGACGGCCGGGCGCAAATATGCATGGTGTGCGTGCGGCATGAGCAAGACCCAGCCCTTCTGTGACGGCAGCCACAAGGGCTCGGGCCTGGAACCGCTCATCGTCGTCGCTGAGCAAAGCGGAACGGTCTACTTCTGCGGCTGCAAGCACACTGCTAGCAAACCGTTCTGCGACGGTTCGCACGCGACGCTGTGACGCGGGGGCGGGCCATGCGGAAGGATAAGCTGCGATTGCCGGTGCTGGCGCTGTGCGCGCTGGGCCTCGCGGCTTGCGCCGGTTCGTCCGAGCGGGCGCCGGCCTGCCCGCGTGCCGCCGTCTTGAACGATGCCGCAACGATGACGCGGTTCGCTCCGGGCGGCGGTCGCGATCCGCTCGACATCGATTTCGATGTCGAGATCGCCGACCTCGCGAGCGGCTGTCAGTTCGACAAGAAGGGCAAGAGCTTCGACCACCTGGTGGTCGCGGTGGCGCCGGTGCTCGTCACCACCCGTGGCCCTGCCAATACATCGCGCAAGGTCGAATACGTTTATTTCGTCAGCCTCATCGGCCCGGACGGCGACATCGTCAGCAAGCAGTCGTTTCCGGTCACCGTTCCGTTCAGCGGCAATCAGCGCCAACTCACCCAGCGCGACGACGATCCGCCGGTGACGATCGACATCCCGTTGACGCGGCTTGAAGATGCGGTCAATTACGAGGTCCTCATCGGCCTGCAGCTGACCGAGGACGAGCTTCAGTATAACCGCCAGCGGACCGGCGCACGCAGATAGCCCCGTTGTGGTGATTGACCGGCGGCAGATCCGCGATAAACTCGGCACCCAAACACGTCGGAGCAACAAAGCCGGCCCGATCGATGGCGCCGTCAAGCGCGGCGATCGCGGTTCGTGCGTATACGGAGACGTTAGCCAGCCTTGTCGGAGCCGATGACCGCGCCCTTGCGGCGCACACCGCTGCACGCGCTCCACGTCGAACTGGGGGCCCGGCTGGTGCCGTTTGCCGGTTACGAGATGCCTGTGCAGTACCAGGGCATCATCGCCGAGCATACCCATGCACGCACCAAGGCGGTCCTGTTCGATGTCTCGCACATGGGCCAGGCGAGTCTGCCGTTAGAGGCCGGCCCCGCTTTGGAGCGGCTGGTCGTTGCCGATCTCGCCGGGCTGCAGACCGGCAAGATCCGCTACTCGGTGCTGACCAATGCCGAGGGCGGGATCATCGACGACCTGATGATTGTTCACGGCGGCCCCTGCTTGTGGTTGATTGTCAATGCGTCGCGCAAGGAAGTCGACTTCGCGCACATCGCCGACCACCTCCCCGCAAGCCAGGCGCTGGCGCCGCAGCCCGATCTCGCGCTTCTGGCGCTGCAGGGGCCGGCGGCAGCCGATGTGTTGAAGCGGTTCGCGCCGGCAGCGAAATTGATGCTGTTCATGACCACCGAAACCCTGCGCATCGGTGACGTCAAGTGCGCGGTCTGCCGGTCGGGTTACACCGGTGAGGACGGCTTCGAGATTTCCGTTCCCGCCGATCAGGCGGAGGCGCTCGCACGGATGCTCCTGGATGAGCCGGAAGTGATGCCGGCTGGCCTCGGCGCGCGCGATACCTTGCGGCTTGAAGCCGGGCTATGCCTCTACGGGCACGAGATCGACGAAACGACAACACCAATCGAAGCCGGTCTCGCCTGGACGATCCAGCGACGCCGGCGCGAGGAAGGCGGCTTTCTCGGCGACGAGACGATCCTGCGGCAACTGGTCGAAGGGCCGGCGCGGCGGCGGGTCGGCATCCGCTTTGAGGGCCGTGCCGCCGCCCGCACCGACGCGCCTATCGTCGATTCTGCCGGCCGGACAATCGGGACCATTACCAGCGGCAGTTTTTCGCCGACGCTGCAAGCAGCGATCGCGATGGGCTATGTATCAACCGAATCAAGTCGTCCGGGCACACCGGTCGCGGCCCTCGTGCGCGGCAAGCCGGTGCCGGGTGAAGTTGTTCCGTTGCCGTTTGTTCCGCACCGTTACGCCAAGTCGTGAGTCTGCATCCAAGATCGTCCCAAACCCTTGACGTTTTGAAGGGGGTAGTCCGATGAGCGTTCACTTCACGCGCGAGCACGAGTGGATTTCCGTCGATGGCATCGTGGGCACCATCGGCATTACCGACTACGCGCAAAAGCAGTTGGGCGACGTCGTGTTTGTCGAACTGCCGGAGATCGGCGCCAGCGTTCGCCAGGGCGAGCAGGCCGGCGTCGTCGAGTCGGTCAAAGCCGCGAGCGAGGTCTACGCACCGGCGAGCGGCATCGTGACTGAGGTCAATGAAGGACTTGCGGACAGTCCCGGCCTCGTCAACGAGGATGCCGGGGGGGCGGGCTGGTTCTTCAAGATCACGATCGCCGATCCGGCTGAACTCGCCGCCCTGCTCGACGGAAAATCGTATCAGGACTATCTGGGCACCCTCGAATAATGCGCTATCTGCCGCTGACCGAAGCCGACCGCCGCAGCATGCTGGCTGCGATCGGTGTCCGCAGTGTGGACGAGCTGTTCGTCGATGTTCCGGCCGCTGCCCGGCTCGATGGCCCGCTGGCACTTCCCGCCCATGCCGACGAGATGAGCGTCGAGCAGGCGTTTCGTCGTTTGGCGGCGAAAAACCTGAGCCCTGCGGCGGCGCCGTTCTTCCTCGGCGGCGGAATCTATCGCCATCATGTGCCGGCGAGCCTCGACCACCTGATCCAGCGCGGCGAGTTTCTTACCGCCTACACGCCTTACCAGCCGGAAGTGGCGCAGGGCACCCTCCAGGCGCTGTTCGAGTTCCAGACCCAGGTCGCGCTTCTGACCGACATGGAGGTCGCTAACGCGTCGATGTACGACGGGGCGACCGCATGCGCCGAGGCGGTGATGATGGGGGCCCGTGTCACCCGCCGCAACCGGGTGATCCTTTCGGGTGCGCTGCATCCGCACTACCGGGACGTCAGTCGCACCTACGGTCGTTTCCTTGGCCTCGATATCGTCTCGCTGCCGGCCGCCTGGACCGGCGTCGAGGACTTGGCTGGCCAGCTCGACAAGAGCACCGCTTGCGTCGTCGTCCAGACGCCCGACTTCTTCGGCCATCTGCACGACTTCACGGCGCTGGCAGATGCCTGCCACGCCGCAGGCGCGCTGCTGGTCGTCGTCTTCAGCGAAGCCGTCTCGCTTGGGCTGTTGAAGCCGCCTGGGGCGATGGGGGCGGACATCGTCGCCGGTGAAGGCCAGTCGTTCGGCAACGGCTTGTCCTTCGGCGGTCCCACCGTCGGCCTGTTCGCCGTCCGCGAGCGGCTGATACGGCAAATGCCGGGCCGGCTGGCGGGTCAAACGACCGACGTCGATGGTCGGCGCGGCTTCGTGCTCACGCTGTCTACGCGCGAACAGCACATCCGGCGCGAGAAAGCGACGAGCAACATCTGCACCAATTCCGGCCTGTGCGCGCTGGCGTTCACCATTCACCTGACGCTCCTCGGTGAGAAGGGTTTGACCGGCTTAGCCGAGCTCAACCACGCCTGGGCGGTTGCGACCGCCAACCGGCTCGCCGCCGTGGACGGCGCCGAGGTCGTCAACCGCAGCTACTTCAACGAGTTCACCGTTCGCTTGGCGAAGCCGGCGGCGGAAGTCGTTGACCGCATGGCCGGCCGCGGCGTGCTCGGCGGCATCCCCGTTTCCCGCCTGATCCCGGACGATCCTGCGCTGGCGCCGCTGATGCTGGTGGCGGCAACCGAGCTGACGAGTGACGGCGATATCGCCGCGCTGGCTGATGCTCTCGCGGAGGCACTGCGATGACCGAGACGCGCCGGACCACGAGCGGCCACGAGGGCCTCGCCTTCGAGGAGCCGCTTTCCTTCGAGATCGGCTCGCCGGACAAGACCGCGGTCGACCTGCCACGGCTACCCGACGGGATGCGGCGACACGCGGATGAGACGCTGGGCGGCCTGCGCCGGCAGGGCCCGGTCGGCCTGACCGGCCTCTCCGAGCCGGAGGTCGTTCGCCACTATTTGCGCTTGAGCCAGAAGAACTTCTCCATCGACAGCGGCTTCTATCCGCTCGGCTCGTGCACGATGAAGCACAATCCGCGCCTGAACGAGAAGCTGGCGCGCATGCCAGGCCTGGGCGATCTGCACCCGCTGCAGCCGGTGGCCACGGTGCAAGGTGCCCTTGAACTGATGGACCTCGTCGCCCACTGGCTGAAGACGCTAACCGGCATGCCGGCAGTCGCCCTCTCGCCGGGTGCCGGCGCGCATGGCGAGCTGGTCGGCCTGATGACCATCCGCGGCGCCTTGGAGGCGCGGGGCGATGCCAGGCGGCGGATCTTGGTGCCGGAATCGGCGCATGGCACCAACCCGGCAACGGCAGTGGCGTGCGGCTACACGGTCGAGGCGATCCCCGCCAACGCGCGTGGCCGGGTCGATCTCAAGGCGCTCAAGGCGGCGCTCAGTGACGACGTGGCCGGCGTGATGGTGACCAACCCCAACACCTGCGGCCTGTTCGAGACGGACGTCATGGAGATCGCCGCGGCGGTGCACGCTGTGGGCGCTTTCTTCTACTGCGACGGTGCCAACTTCAACTCCATCGTCGGCCGCGTGCGGCCGGGCGACCTCGGCATCGATTGCATGCACATCAACCTGCACAAGACCTTTTCCACCCCGCACGGCGGCGGTGGACCAGGCAGTGGGCCGGTGGTGCTCTCAGCCGCGCTGGCCCCCTTCGCGCCGCTGCCCTGGGTCGTGCACGGTCCGGACGGGTTCATGCTGGCCGAACATGCCGACGACACCGGCGGCGATCCGGTCGGGCGCGTGAAAGGCTTCCACGGTCAATTCGGGATGTTCATCCGCGCGCTTGGCTACATGATGAGCATGGGCGCCGACGGCCTGCACCAAGCCTCGGCCGATGCGGTCTTAAACGCCAACTACCTGCTGGCGCGGCTCAAGGACGTCATGACTGCATCCTTCGATGGTCCGTGCATGCACGAGGTCCTGTTCGATGACCGGTTCCTGAAGAACACCGGCGTATCGACGCTCGACTTCGCCAAGGCGCTGTTGGACGAAGGCTTTCACCCCATGACGGTGTACTTCCCGCTCGTCGTCCACGGCGCGATGCTGATCGAGCCGACCGAGTCCGAGAGCAAGGAGACGCTCGACTCCTTCATCGCGACGATGCGCGCACTGGCGGAGCGCGCCGGCAAGGGCGACGTCGACTTCTTCCACGAAGCACCGCGGCTCACGCCGCGGCGGCGCTTAGATGAGACTAAGGCTGCGCGCAGCCCGGTCTTGCGCTGGCGGCCCCCCGCCGTTGATCAGGCAGCCGAATAAGTGGGCGTCAGGGCCGCCGCAAGGACAGATCCGTCCGCCAGCGGTGCACCCGTTCGTTTCCGCGCATGACCGTCCACACCGATAGCCGCATCATCGCCGCACCGCTCGATGAGGTGTTCGCCCTGGTCGCCGATGTCGAACGATACCCGGACTTCCTGCCGCTGTGGCGGGAAGCGGAGATCGTGCGGCGCTGGGATGGCGGCTACGAGACGCAGCAGGTGATCGGCCTCGGGCCCATTCGCGAACGCTTCAACACCCACACGGTTCTACTGCCGCCCAGCCGGATCGAGGTCACCTCGGACGACCGGTTGTTCCGCACCTTCTTCATTCGCTGGGACTTCGCCGTCGTGCCGCGTGGATGCCGCACTGGCATCGCCTTGCAGTGGGAAGTGGGATCGCCGCGGCTGCAGCGGGCCATATCGTTTCTGCTGCCGGGCGTCGCCCGCAGCATGGTCGATGCCTTCGAGCGCCGGGCCGGCCGCGGCGGGCCGCTGCAGGTCGTGTAGCGCGGCTACGTTCGGGCTAGCGGCCCTCCCGCCACCAGGCCGCCGCGAGCAAGGCCAAGCCTAAGCCCAGGACCGCGAGCGGCGGCAGGAGTGGCACCTCGGTGACGCCGCGGACGACTTCGGCCCCGGTGCGGCGCAGGCCAATCCAACCCTTGCCGTGCGTGTCGCGGCCGATCGCCGTGCGGCGAACATCCGGCAGGCCGTCAACAAGCCAGCCGAGCCAACCGCCGCTGGCCGCTGCCGTTGCCTGCAGGCGCTCCGCAGTCGCGCGCAGGTCGATCGTCTCGTCGGCATTGGTGCGGCCGGCAACGGCGATGGCCTCGTGGGTTCCGTCGCTGACGTGATAGAGGCCCGGCTCTTCAGCCACCAGGCTGCCGCGGGCGAGACCGTCCGCACTCTCCGCCAGCGCGAGCGGCAGCCGCCGTTCGTCGGGCAGGGTGACTTCGACCGTAGCCGCGGCGGTGGCTTCGAGGCTGTGGCGTTCGACGACCAGGCGGCCGTCGCTGATGGCCGCACTCAAGCGCTCCTCCTCCAACGCCGGTTCGCGCATCAGCCAATGGACGAGCCTGCGGGTCAGTTCGGCATGCGGACCGCCGCCCTCGAAGCCGCGCGCCCACAGCCAGATCTGATCGCTCAGCACCTGCGCAATCCGGCCCTCGCCGACCCGCCCGAGCACCAGCAGCGGCGCCGCGTCCGGTCCGGTCATCAGGGTAGCGCCGGCCGGTGCGTTAGCTTCGATCAGGCGGAACCAGCGTCCCCAGGCGGGTGCAGATGCCGCTGCCGTCCCGGCTCCCACTCCCGGCGCTGCAGTCGGGGCGAGGGGCTGCGTTACCGGGTGGCGGCGGCCCGCTTCGCTTATCTGCGGCGTGAACGGACGCTCGACGATCCGGCCGGTGGGGAGTCCCGGCAGGATGTCCTTGAGGCTGGTGTCGGCGAAGCCGTGCGCGTCGGCAAACTCCGGCCCGGCCGCAATCAGCATCGCGCCGCCGTTGCGGACGTATTCTGCCATCGTGTCGAAGTAGGCGGCTGGCAGGAGGTCGCGCTGCCCGAAGCGGTCAAAGACGATCAGATCAAAGTCCTTGAGCCTGTCCTCAAACAGTTCCTGGACCGGGAAAGCGATCAGCGCCAGCTCCTTCAGCGGCGTGCCCTCATCCTTCTCGGCCGACCGCAGGATGGTGAAGTGGACGAGATCGACCGCCGGGTCCGACTTGAGCAGGTTGCGCCAGGCACGCGCGCCCGGATGCGGCTGGCCGGACACCAGCAGCACCTTGAGCCGCTCGCGCACGGCGTTGACAACAATGGCCGCCCGGTTGTTGCGCAGGGAGACCTCGTCTTCAGCCGCTGCGGCGCTCAGTTCAACCGCAACCGGCCCGGCGTGGTCGAGCGTGATTGGCAGCACCTGGCTTTGGCCTGGCATGACGCTGACGGATCCGGCCGGTACGCCGTCGCTGCGCACGCTTACCGTAACCGGCGCAGCCGCCACCGCTGGCGACCGCGGTCCCAGATCGTCGACGCGAAAGGCAACTTCGACCGTGCGGCTGACCAGCCCATAGGCCGGTGCGTGTTCGATGACCAATCTGCGGTCGCGCTCGCCGGGCGCTCCGGTCAGCAGCACATGGACAGGTGCCTGCAGCCAGCGCGGCAGATCCGCCCCCGGCGCATCATGGACCTGGCCGTCGGTCAGCAGCACGAGGCCGGCCAAGCGGCGCGCGTCGTCCTGGAGCCCCTCCTTCTCAAGTGCTGCGAACAGCCGCGTCGCAGCCTCGGCCGGGGCGCCGCCGACGGTGATGACGCGGGTTTCGAGATCTGGCAGCGCGGCCAACTTGTCCCGCAGCCGCGCGAGGGCTTCCGCCGTCGCGGCAGTCCGGTTGCCGACGCTCTGGCTGGGCGTTGCATCGACCACCACCACGGCGAGATCGGGCTGAGCCTCGCGCTTCTCGCGGATCAGGTGCGGCTCGAGAAGGGCCGCGAGGAGAAGGGCTAGCGCCAGCGCCCGCAGCAGCGCGCCACGCGAGCGCCGCAGGAGGGCGAATCCGGCAAGCAGCGCCGCGCTCGCCGCCAGTGCCGCGATCACTGGCCAAGCGACGAGCGGCGCCAGCGTGATCGCCTCGCTCACCGTCCCAAGCGCTCCAGGATTGCCGGCAGATGAATCTGGTCCGCCTTGTAACTGCCGGTCAGCACGTACATGACGAGATTGATGCCGAACCGATAGGCCAGCTCGCGCTGGCGCTCGCCGCCGGGGACAACGGGAAGGATCGGCTTCAGCGTCGTCTCGTCGATCGCCCAAGCGCCGGCCCAGCCGTTGCTGCCGGCAACCACCCGGCTGACGCCGTCGTTGACACGCTCGTCCACGGGCTCGACCCAGACCGTCTCGCCGGTCCAGCGGCCGGGCAGATCGTGCAGCAAATAGTATGCGCGGTGCAGGAGGTGGTCGTCGGCTGCCGGCTCCAGCGGCGGCAGATCAAGGATCTGGGCCAGCCGGCGCAGCTCGCCCTGCGGCACGCCGGGGCCGACATCAAAGACGATCGTGCCGCCGGTCTCGAGGTAGGCCTTGAGGCGCTGCCGCCCCGGTGCCCCTAAGGCACTGCGTCCTGCTTCGAGCGGCCAGTAGAGGAACGGGTAGAAGGCGAGCTCATCGGTTTCCGGATTGACGCCCTCCGGGGCCGCGAGTGCTGCGGCCGTGCGCAGGTTGACGACGCGGGTCAGCCCGATCAGGCCGTCGCGGCTGACCTGATCGGTGCGTGCATCGCCGGTGCGAACGAACGCCAACCGGGTTTCCAGCGCCGCCGGCGGTACCTCCACTGCGGCGGCGACCCCCGGCAGCACCGCCAGCGCGAGCGCAGCCGTGGCGGCAATCCGCAGCATCCCCAGCAGCCGCAGGCTGACGGCAAGATCGACGATCGCGAGGCTTGCGGCCGCCAGCAGCAGCCACGGCCGCAGCGCCAGCACCGGCGACGCCGCGTAGGTGGTACGGCTGACCGCCACGGGCAGGTCGCCGAGCGGCTGCGGATCGCCCAAGTTCGGCGCAAGATTGAACGCCAATCGCCGGCCGCCGCTGCCCCATACGCCCGGCGGATGGCTGGGGCCGGGGGCGAGGTGTTCGAAGGCGTCTGCCGCCATAACCTCGGCGGATGCAGGCGGCGGACCCAGCCGGCCGAAACCGTCGAGCGTGGCGATGGGGATCAGCGGCGCCACCAGTTCTCCCGGCCCGGTGCCGCGGCCGAGCTGCACGATCCGCTCCAGCATGGCGACGAACAATCCTGAAAGCGGCAGGTTGGTCCACTCCGCATTCGCCGTACTGTGGACCAGGATCGTTCGTCCCTGGCCCAGCGCGCGGGCGGTAATGAACGGCGTGCCATCCGTCAGCCGGGCCCAGGCGGCACCCTCGCCAGAGTACCCGACAGCGCCGCCGCCGTCGCTCCCCGGCTCGGCCAAGACCTGGCGGCGGATCACGACATCGTCCGGCACGGAAAGGCCGTAGAACGGACTCTCGGCCTCGAACGGCGCCAGCCGTCCGGCCCGGTCCCACGCCAGCGCACCGCCAATCGCACGCTCGCCGGCGCGCACCGGCACCGGCAGCAGTGCGTCCTTGCCGCCGGCGTGCGCGAGCGCCGGTCCCGCGAACCGCAGGAGGTGGCCGCCAGCCTCGACCCAGGCCCGCACGGTGGCCTCGGCCGCCGCATCGAGGGTGCCGGCGTCGACCAGGATCATGAGCGTCAATTCGCGCTGCAACAGCGCTTCGATCGTCCCGCGCCGAACCTCGGCCACCGGCTCAAGCGCGCGCTCGAGAAAGTAGGCGCCAGCGAGCAATGGTTGATCCGCATCCGCCGGCGCGACGATGCCGACCGGCGGCCGTTGCCAGCGCTGATCGGCGAGCAGGACGGCGCCGGCGTGCCCTTCGCCAGCCACCTCGATCCGGTTGAGCCGGGCCCGCCATTCGGCGGCAAGCTGCGGCCTCTCGCTGACGGTCCGTGCATCCGCCGGAAATGCGAGATCGACGCTTGCGAGCAGGCGGCCCTCGTCGTCGACAAGCCGCACGCGCGCTGCGGCCGGCCCCAGAGGCTGCGGCCGGCTCACCGTCAAGGTGTCCGGTCTGCCGTCGCGCGCCGGAACCCGGCGGAGTGTGAACGGCAGGCTGCCCGGATCAGGCAGGTAGACCGTGACCGGCCCCAGCCGTTGCAGCTCGGCCAGGAACGCCCGGTCGGCGCTCGCGGTGTCCGCCCGCTCTTGGCCCGGCTCCATTGGCGTATTGGCTGCCAAGCCATCGGCGAGCCAGATGACCGCGAGACCGGCCGCCTGGGCTTGGCGCAGCGCTTCTCCTCCCGCAGCCTTCAGCGCAGCGAGCGCGCCCACGCGGTCGACCGCCCACGGTTTGGGCTCCAGGCTTTCGGTGAGCGCGCGCAGTCGGCCGGCAGGAACAAAGATCGGTGCCGCAGCCGGTTCGGCCGTACCAGCGCGCGGCGCCGTCGGCAGCAGGAGCGCCGGCTGGCCGCTGCGCTCTGCCTCGTCGCTCAGCCGGGCCAGGGCAGCACGAACCAGGGGCCAGTTCTTGGCCGAAGCCCAGCCATCGTCGACGACGATGAGGAGGGGACCCTCCAGGTGCCTGTCCTTGCCTTCGCTCAGCAAAGGTTCGGCCGCGGCCAGGATCAACGCGCCAGCGAGCGAGAGGCGGAGCACGATCAGCCACCAAGGCGTGCGCACCGCGACCCGGTCCCGATCGACGAGGCCGGCGAGGATCTGGAGCGGCGGGAAGACGATCCGGCGCGGCTTCGGCGGCGTCGCGCGCAGGAGGTACCACAGCACCGGCAGGGCTCCGAGAGCGACCAGCGCTCCCGGGACCGCGAACGACAACGCTCCCAGCGTCAACACGGCCGGCCCATGCGCTGCGCGCCGTCGGCAAGCGCCAGATAGAGCGCGAGCAGCGCCATCTGCGGCGGCTGGTCGGTACGATGGACGAGGTGCGTCCAGCCGGCGCTGCGGGCGAGCGACCGCAAAGCCTCCCGGTGCGCAGCGAAACGGGTCCGGTACGCGGCGCGGACCGCCTCGACACGGCCAAACAGCGCTTCCCCGTCCGCCTCACAACCGGAAAACAGGACCCGGCCGGTGAAGGGCAGCGCTTCCTCCGCCGGATCGATGATCTGGACCAGTGCGCCGCGGACTCCTGAGCGGACGAACGCCTGGACGACGGTCTCGATGCGCTCCGGAGGCGCCAGGAAATCGCCGAACAGGACAAGCCTCGCGTAGCGCGGCAGCGGCTCGGCCGGCGGCAGGCTGGGCGGGGAGAGAGCCGGCGCTGGTGCGGGCACGCGCGGGCGCGCGTCAAGCGCAAGGGCGAGGCGGGCCAGGGCGGCGCGGCCGCTCGCGGGTTGCAGACCCTCGCCGAGCAGGGCGACCCGCTCGCCGCTGCGGACGAGCAGCGCCGCCAGCGCCAGCAGCAATAATCTGGCGGAATCGATCTTCGTCGGCCACGCGGCCGCCGACCGATAGCGCATCGAGGCCGAGCCGTCGCACCACAGCCACACGCTCTGCGCCGCTGCCCACTCGGTTTCGCGGACGTAGAGCCGATCGGTTTTCGCCGACTGGCGCCAGTCGATGCGGGCGGCGGCGTCGCCCGGCTGGTAGCGGCGGAACTGCCAGAACGACTCGCCGCTGCCGACCCGCCTGCGGCCATGCACACCCTGGGCAACGGTCGCCGCCACCCGCTCCGCCGCCACCAGGAGCGGCGGCAGGTTCTGCACCAGCGCTTCCGCCTCCAGAAGGTGGCGGCCGGCTGGGCTGGCCGTGGTCAGCCGATGCGCTGGCACAGCTGCTCGATCACGGCGCCGAGGGTAACGCCCTCGACCCGGGCGCTAAAGGTGAGCGCCATCCGGTGGCGCAGGACCGGCGGCGCCAGTGCCAGGACGTCATCGATCGAAGGCGCCAGCCGTCCCTCGATCACGGCGCGCGCCCGCACCGCTTGCATCAGTGCCTGCGAAGCCCGTGGCCCCGGCCCCCAGGAGACATGCTCGCGCACGGCCGCCACCGGTGAGCCGTCCGGCCGGCCCGAGCGCACCAGCTCCAGGATCGCTTCCACCACGCTCTCGCCGACCGGGACGTGACGGATCAGGCGCTGGGCAGCCAGCAGTTCATCGGCGCTTAAAACCCGCGCCGGCTGGGCGTCACTGGGTCCGGTCGTTGCGAGCAGGATCTCGCGCTCTGCCGCGCGGTCCGGGTAATCGACATCGACCTGCATGAAGAAGCGATCGAGCTGCGCCTCCGGCAGCGGGTAAGTCCCCTCCTGCTCAAGCGGATTCTGCGTCGCCAGGACATGAAACGGCGTCGGCAGGGCGTGATAGTGGCCGGCGATCGAGACCCTGCGCTCCTGCATCGCCTGCAGCAGCGCCGACTGGGTGCGGGGGCTGGCGCGGTTGACCTCGTCCGCCATCAAGAGTTGGCAGAACACAGGCCCCTTGATGAAGCGGAACGCACGTTCACCGCGCTCGGACTCCTCCAGGACCTCCGAGCCCAGGATGTCGGCCGGCATCAGGTCGGGCGTGAACTGCACCCGCCGCTCATCGAGGCCGAATACGGCGCCAAGCGTTTCGACCAGCCGTGTCTTGCCCAGGCCAGGCACACCGATCAGAAGGAGGTGGCCGCCCGAAAGGAGTGTGATAAGTGTCTCATCGACGACGCGCGTCTGGCCGAAGACGACGCGGGCAATAGCGGCCCGGGCGGCAGAGATTCGCGCGCTCAGTTGATCTATGTTGTCCACAAGCCCACCTCCTGGGAGTGGATCAACGACCCGCTCGGTTGCCTCCGTCACCATTGGCCGTCCCTCACCGCCCGCCCTGCCGGACCATGACAAGAACGCCGCCACCACCACCGCCTGCCGCACCTGACGGCGCTGCCGCGTCTGGCCCGGCTTCCGGACCGGCTGGCGTCAGGATCATCGAAGATCTCGACATGCGCATCGACCGCGATGGTCGCTGGTACTATCACGGTTCGCCGATCGATCGCAAAGAGCTGGTCTGCCTGTTTGCGCAGACATTGCGGCGCGCCGGCGACGGCAGCTACTGGCTGGTGACGCCGGTGGAGGCCGCGCGCATCGTCGTCGAGGATGCACCGTTCGTCGCCGTTGAAGCCTTTCTCGGCGGCGAGGGACGCAAGCGCACCGTCAGCCTGCGCACCAACATCGATGAGATCATCACGGTCAATGCCGAGCACCCCCTCTATGTGGTAATGGACGCGGCGACTGGCGAGCCTGCGCCATACGTGCAACTCGACGCGGGTCTGATCGCACGGCTCAGCCGGCCAGTATACTACGAGCTTGTCAATGCCGGCGGCGAGGAAGCAGTCGCAGGTAAGCGGCAATATGGAGTGTGGAGTTGCGGCCAGTTCTTCTGTCTCGGCAGCCTGGACGAGGCGACGTAACGGTCGGTCGCGGCCGGGCCTGGCTTGAGTCCCGTTTCAGTGATCGTCGGCAGGTGCTGCCGGCGTCGCCGACGGCGGTCGACGTCCACGCTGAGCGTGGCGACCACACTCTGAATGCCGGCCTCGATCCGCTGCCGCCGCTCAAGCTGGCCGCGGTGCTGCTGCCGTTCGTCGACCGCGACGGGGAGTTGAGCCTGATCTTCACCCAGCGCACTGCGCACCTGGCCCATCATGCCGGCCAGATCAGCTTTCCCGGCGGCCATATCGAACCCGACGACGGCGGGCCGGTCGAGACCGCGTTGCGCGAGACGGAGGAGGAGATCGGCCTCGATCGCCGGCACATCACGATCATCGGCCGGCTCGAGACCTACGTCACCCGCACGGGCTTCATCGTCACGCCGGTGGCAGGCGTGGTGACGCCGCCGTTTGAGCTCGCGCCCGACGAACACGAGGTGGCGGAGGTGTTCGAGGTGCCACTCAGCCATTTTCTTGATCCCGCCAATCATCACCACTGTTCGGCGGAGTTCGAAGGGGTCGTCCGCTACTTCTATGCGATGCCCTATCAGGATTATTTCATCTGGGGCGCCACTGCCGGGATGTTGATGAATCTGTACGAGATCCTCACCCGTCGATGACGCGGATCCTCCTGCAGTACCTGTTGCCGCTGATCCTGCCGACGCTTGTCTATCTGCTCTGGGTCAGGATCGCTGGCCGGGCAAGGACCGTCGAAGGTGTCAATCGGCTGGCCAGCGAAGGGCCGTGGTTGTGGCTGATCGTGGCCGGTGTCGTGCTCATGGGCGCCGTCCTGGCAGCGTCGGCGTGGACAGGCGGCAGCGGACCCACCGGCACGTATGTCGCGCCGCGTTGGGAAGGGGGGCGCGTCGTGCCCGGCCACGTCGTGCCGCCGCCAGGCAAGGGGGCCGACCCGCGGTGAGCGGCGACAAGGAGAGGCCGCCAGCACCGCGGTGGATCGAGACTGAAGCCCTGATTCTCAACGTCTCCGGACCGGTCGGCGCGCTGCATCCGCAACCCTGGATGACGAAGCCGGAGACAACGCGGGTGATCGCGGCGCTTCGGGCCGGGGGCGATGAGGTGCGCTTTATCGGCGGCTGCGTGCGCGATGCGCTGATCAAGCGGCCGGTGCAGGACATCGACATCGCGCTCTCGGCCCCGCCCGACCGCGTGAGCGAACTTCTGACTTCGGCTGGCGTGCGCGTCGTGCCGACCGGGATCGCGCATGGCACCGTCACCGCCGTCATCGGCCATGTCCACTTCGAGATCACGTCGCTGCGGGTTGATGTCGAGACCTTCGGCCGCCATGCCCGGGTCGAATTCACCGACGACTGGAGCCAGGATGCGGCGCGCCGCGATTTCACCATCAACGCCATGTCGTGCACCCCTGACGGCACCATCTACGACTACTTCGGCGGCTTGGACGATCTCGCTGCCGGGCGGGTCCGGTTTGTCGGTGATGCCACCCAGCGCATTGAGGAGGATGCGCTCAGGCTGTTGCGCTTCTTCCGCTTTTACGCCGTCTACGGGGAGCCGCCCGCCGACGAACACGCGCTGGCGGCCTGTCGGGCCCGGGCTGCGGACGTGGCACGGCTGTCGGTGGAGCGTGTGCGCGGTGAGCTGCTCCGCCTGCTGATGGCGCCGGAACCGGCGGACGTGCTGCAGCTGATGCGCGACAACGGCGTGCTGGCGCATGTGCTGCCGGAGGCCGGTCGTCTGGAGCGCTTGAAACGCCTGTGCTGGCTTGAAAGCCATGCCCTGGCACGGCCGTCGGTAAAGCCCGACCCGACCCGGCGCTTGGCCGCTCTGTTCGATGCGGACGGCGGCATCGCCCTGCGCCTTGCCGACCGGTTCAAGTTCTCGCTCCGCGAGCGCAAGCGCCTGGTAACGGCGGCGGCGCGGCCTTGGCCGCGTGCCTTGGCAGACGATCCGCGAGCGCTCGCGAAAGCTCTGCATCATGAAGGCGTGCACGCGGTCCGCGACATCGCGCTGATCCAATGGGCCGATGAGCTGATCGGCCAGGCGAAGCTGCCGCGCGCACGCACGGAGGCTTGGTATCGGGTGCTGGATACCATTGACAACTGGCGCGAAGTGACATTTCCGCTCAAGGGTCGCGATGCCATCGCGCTGGGCGTGCCGCACGGCCGAAGCATCGGGCGGCTGTTGCGCGAAGTCGAGGACTGGTGGGAAGAGGGCGGCTACGTCGCCGGCCGCGCCGATTGCCTTGAAAAGCTCAAGGCCGTACTGGAAGAGGAAAGCCGATAGAGCCGGGCGACAAGCCATTGCAACGACCGTTTCACGGGAGAGAGGAAGGGGACGATGGACTGGAAGTTTATTTTTCTCTCGTTTCAGGGCCGGCTGAACCGCAAGCCGTACTGGCTCGGCACTATCGCGCTCTTGAGCCTCGTCATCATCGGCGTGTTCGGCGTCATGTTCCTTACCGGAGGCGGCAGCGTTGCCGCGATCGGTGTCATCTACCTGCTCTTGCTTTGGCCGACGCTTGCGATCGGCGTCAAGCGCTTGCATGACCGCAACAGATCCGCCTGGTGGCTGGTCGTATTCTATGTCGTTCCGACGCTGCTCAACGTTTTGGGCGCGGGCGGGGACGGCGATGGTGTCGGCGCCACGATCTTCGGCCTAGCCAGCCTCGCGATCAGCATCTGGGCGCTGGTGGAGCTTGGCTTCCTGCGCGGCACCGTTGGCGCCAACCGCTACGGTCCTGATCCGCTCGCTTCACCGGCCGCGTGAGCAGCGAAAGCGGCGGCGCTGGGCTGCGTGGGCCCGGGCGCAAAACGCCCGGGGTTTGCCGGCGCCCCTTTTTCGGCAGCGGCGGCCCCCCACATCTCCTTTGGCAGACACCAATCGCGTAAGCGACGGAGGCAAGCGATGGATGCGAGTTCGGGCTGGGGCGGCAGGGGTGAAGCGGCCCGCAACGTCCTCGGAGAGCCGCTCAAGGTCTGCTGCACGCAGCCAATGACCGGCTACTACCGGACGGGAAGTTGCGAGACGGGGCCAAGCGATACCGGCCTGCACGCTGTCTGTGCCGAGATGACGGCAGAGTTCCTCGCGTTCAGCCGCGCCGCCGGCAACGATCTCAGCACGCCGCAACCCGCGTTCGGCTTCCCCGGCCTGAAGCCCGGCGATCGCTGGTGCCTGTGTGCCGCGCGTTGGCGTGAAGCGCTCGACGCCGGCATGGCGCCGCGGGTCGTCCTCGCCGCCACCCACGAACGCGCGCTTGCGGTCGTCACGCTTGACGATCTGAAACGCCACGCGCTCGACTTGACCTGACGGCCTGCCATCGCCCGAAGAAGAATACTTTATTTGCAGCAAGTTGGCGGAGGGAAAGGAACTGGGATCCAACCGTCTCTGCTGCGGTTTCAACGGCTTACGATGCACCCTTCGGCGTTGCCTCGGCTGCCGAAGGGGATACGGCTCTGGGCTCGATCAGGCTCGGGCTGCTCTTCGGTCATCGGCGCTACGGAACGGCCAATGAACGCTCGGCCGCACCAGCGGCTTCCCGGGCGATGCCAAGGGGATGTTGCGCGACCGCGCCGGCGACGAACCGTTGCACTTCGCGGTAGCGGACGCGAACATCCTCGGTGACTTGGTAATACATCAGAAGTTCGCGTAGCGGTGCCGAAAAATCCTTGTGTGCCGCCAATACTGCAACCAGAGCACCGAAGGTGATCTTGCCCTCAATGACGAGATAGCCGCCAATGAGGTAGAAAAAGAATGGTACGAGATTGTTGAGGAAGTTTATGGCGGACTTCATCAGGTATTTCTTCTTAAAGATGCCGAAACGGATCTCCTGGATGCGGCGCACGCTCGCAAACATCGCGCGCAACGGACTCACACTTCCCGGAGTAGGATGCCCGCTTTCGCCAAGCAGGCCGCCCAGACGCCTGACTTCTTGGACGCGAGTGCGGTTCAACCCGTTTATGCGGCGCTGCAGGGGAGGAATGACGGCAAGCTGAATTGGCAGCATCAGCAAGGCTGCCCCGCCGAGAACCGGATCCTGGATCAGCATGAAGGCAAGCAGGGTGAGGAACGTCCCGCCCTGGAATACCGGCGTGACGAACGCCTCGCCAGCAAATCCGCCGACGGGTTCCACCTCCTGAACGATGATCGGAATGAGTTGGGACTGTCCGCCCAGCCGCCCATTGCGGTGCCAGCCGCGATAGACCATCAGCCGTAGACGCCGGATGAGGAGTTCGCCAACCCGGCCCTGGTAGACGTTCAGCCAGTATTTGATTGACCCGTTCGCCAGCAGACTCACCAAATAAAGGAGGCACAGCACGACGAGGAATTGGACCTGGCTGAAGGCGACATCATCAATCTCTATGATATTGTTCGCCGATCCGATGGCATGATTGACGATGTGCTTTGGGATCTCGAGCGTCAGATAAAGGGGTAGCATCGCGGCTGCGGCGACGACCAGGAGCACCGCCTGACGAATGCGTGTTCGGTGCAAGATCAGCTTGAAGATCCCGTCAATGAGACCGACAGAATGCGCGCGATGCAGGTCTTCGTCGAGACGTTCACGGAGCACCCTGCGTGCCTTGACCCTCGTCGCAAAGACGACTCCAATCCAGGTAACGGAAAGGACCAGCATTACAGGGGTGCCGTAGACGGTACCATGGACTAGCGCGTGCAGGACTCCCGACGACGTGAGGGCAGCCAACTCCAAAGCCGCGTGCCCGCATTCGTGAAACCAATCGATGAAAAACATCTGCGTCAGTCAGGGTCCGGGCGAATGTGCCTGTATCATTTGGCGTTTTGAGCGAACCAGGCTTTCATCTGTGCAATTTCGTTTTGCTGGGTGGTGATGATCTCTTCGGCGAGCTTGCGGATTTTTGGGTCCTTGCCATACTTCAGAACAATTTCGGCCATGTCGATCGCTCCCTGGTGGTGAGGGATCATCCCGGCGACGAAGTCGCGATCGGCGTCGCCGGTGAGAGTGATCATCATGTCGTGGTGCATCTTTTCGTTGACAGCCTGGTACGCCGCGATCACTGGAACTGTGGAGCTTGTCCCATGATCGTCGTGCGATGGTCGTTCGGGCGCGGCCGATATGTGTTCGTGTTGCATCGGCATGGCGCTGCCGCCGGCCTGGGCGCTTGCGTCACCGTTAAGGGCGCCGCCGATGACCACGGCTGCCGCGAGGGCGATTGCGTAACGAAGACGATTGTTGGGCGCGGCGAACAGCATGGCGCTTTCCCCATGGTCTGAGCGGACTCTGAAATCTGAGCTGGATGGAACTTACATCCTCCTGGTTTCGCCAGCTTTGCGGCGGCGTTACGAAGTGTTGCCCGTCCGGCAAGTGTGGCCGAGGATGGGCAAAGTGACGGTGACCGAGAGGCCGCCACCGCTTCTATTCGCCAGCTGGATATCGCCGCCGTGGGCGCGGATGGTCGAGCGCGCAACGGTGAGGCCCAGGCCGGCACCACCGGTTTCGCGGCTTCGGCTGGCCTCCAGCCGATAGAAGGGATCGAACACCCGGTCGAGCTCAGCCGTCGGAATGCCGGGACCATCGTCGTCGATGGTGACGATCAGCGTGTCCGCCTGCTTTGCGAGCGAGACGCGCGCGCGTGTACCGTATTTCACCGCGTTGTCGACGAGGTTGGAAAACGCCCGTTTGATTGCCAGTGGCCGACAGGATAGCGGCGCGTGAGTGTCCGCGCGCAGCACGACATCATGGCCGCTATCGACGAGATGATCGCAGACCGTCTCGATGATCGTGCCGATATCGACCGTCCTGACGTTCTCGCCCGTCGAGTCGCCGCGCAGGAAATCGAGCGTCGACTGAATCATCGCTTCCATCTCGTCGAGATCGCTCTCGATCGTCTGGCGCAGTTCCTCGTCCCGGACGAAGTGCGCCCGTAAGCGCAGCCGGGTGATCGGGGTCTTCAGATCATGCGATACCGCGGCCAGTGTCTGCGTGCGATCGTCGATCAGCCGCTTGATCCGCGCCTGCATCCGATTGAAGGCGGACGCAGCGAGGCGCACCTCCCGCGGGCCGGCTTGCGGAACATCGGCCGACGCGGCGTCGATGCCGATGCGATCGGCGGCCGTCGCCAGCGACCGCAGCGGCGCGGTCACCGAGCGCACCAAGAAGATCGAGACGAGCAGGATGCCGAGCGCCATCGCCGTCAGCGAACCGAGCACGCTGTGATCCGGCGCCGAGGTTAGTCGGAGGGTGGAAACGCTGAAATTCAGCCAACTGCCGTCGGACAACTGGACCGATGCGAGCAGGAGGTGATGAAAAGCATCGTCGTCCGCCCCCGTTTGCGATTCACCCTCGTCGGCGAAGGCGAGACGGATCTGGTTATCTCCGAGTTCAGGCACCAGTTCGCGCAGGTGCCGGCGAACCAGAGCGCTCTTCTGCCTTTCGGCTGCCGTCGGATGAACGAGACTGTGCGGGCTCCAGTGGATCTCCATGGTCGCGGTGGAAAGCGCATGCGCCGTTTGCTCCCGTTCGCGCTCGGGCAAGGCGGCGATGACGCGCTTGACGGCCACCAGATGTTCGGCGAGCTGTTGCTCCCGGGTGGTGCCCAGGAGATCTTCGATGCCGAGTTGGTAAATCCAAAGACTCCAGAGGTGGAACAGGCCGAGGCTGAAGAGCAGGATGACGATCGTCCGGCCCGCCAGCGTGTCGGGGATCAGGCGTTTCAGCACCTCTTCACCGTCGGCAGGAAGATATAGCCGGCGCCGCGCACCGTCTTGATCAGCGGCGGCGCATTCCGATCACCCTCAAGTTTGCGCCTTATCCGGCTGATCTGAACATCGATGCTGCGATCGAAGGCGTTGGAGGCGCGATTGCGCGCCAGCTCCAGAAGCTGATCGCGCGTCAGGATACGATTGGGGTGCTCGACGAAGGCGATCAGCACATCGTACTCGCCGCCGCTGAGATCAACGACCACCCCGTCGGCAGACGTCACCTCGCGTCGCAGCGTATCCAGGGTCCAGCCGCCGAACGCGATCAGCCGGCCGCGTGGCGGCTCTCCCGGTTGCTGCAAAGCCGCCCGTCGTAGGACGGCCCGAATCCGTGCCAGAAGCTCCCGAGGATTGAACGGTTTCGGCAGGTAGTCGTCCGCCCCGACCTCCAGCCCCACGATGCGGTCGGTATCCTCGCCCTTGGCGGTGAGCATGATGATCGGAATCGACGACGTCGTCCGCAGCTCGCGGCAGAGCTCGAGTCCGGATGTTCCCGGCAACATAAGGTCGAGGATGATCAGATCGATCGCCGCGGACCCGAGCGTCTCGCGCATTTCGCGGCCGTCGCGGGCACCGCTGACCCGGTAGCCGTTCTCGCGCAGGAAGCGCCCGATCAGCTGGCGGACCTGATGGTCATCGTCAACGACGAGGATGTGGGATTCCGGGTCCATGGTGTTCCTGGAGTGCGGCTGACATCGCTGGCTCAGCCGTTCTTATCTGTAGTCCTCAATCGAGGGGTGTGAAGCGGCCCTGTACCGGCCGGCCGCCGGGCAGCGCGATGGACAGCACCACTTTCATCCCGGGTTGAGCGCGGAAGGTTCCTGTTCCTTGCATGACGTTGTTCCCTGTCACCTGCAACGGTATGGTTTCAGGCTTGCCGTCGGACAGCACCGTTGCCGTTGCTTTGACCCCTTCGGCCGGCAATGGGATGTTTTCGGGAGTGAACAGATAGATCAGGATGCTGCCGTCCCTGGCGACCACCTCGACATGAGCGTTGTTGCCGAGGTGCTGCATCTGACCTCCGTTCGGACCGGGACCTGGCGCATGTGCGCAGGCCGGGGCGGCGATTAGCCAGAGACTCAAGGCTACAACGAGGCTGCGGAGCATCACGTTCGGTCCCTGTCCTGCGGGGTCATTGCTAACTTCAATACGCCTCGGCCGTTTTGAGTTGCGCCTGATGGTCACGCAACTTCGCCAGGGGCTTCTCCCCGAAGCGACGGAACAGCAGCGGCGTGAGTACCGTGTCCAGCAGCGTCGCGCTGATCAGGCCGCCGAAGATGGTGATGGCGACCGGGTGGAGGATTTCCTTGCCTGGCGCATCGGCATTGATCATCAGCGGCACCAGAGCCAGGCCCGCGGACAGCGCCGTCATCAGCACCGGCGTCAGCCGCTCCTGGCTGCCGCGCATCACCAGCGCTTTGCCAAACGTCTCGCCCTCGTACAGAGCCAAGTTGATGTAGTGGCTGATCTTGAGGATGCCATTGCGGGTGCTGATGCCGGCGAGCGTGATGAAGCCGATCATTGTCGCCACCGACAACGGCTGGCCGGCGATCCACAGCGCCGCGACGCTGCCGATCAGCGCCAGCGGCACGTTACCCATGATGATCAGCGACAGCACCACAGACCGGTAGCGGCTATAGAGAACGACGAAGATCAGCACGAGTGAGATCAGCGACAGCAGCGCGATCTGCCGCGATGCCTCCTCCTGCGCCTGGAATGTCCCCTCGAGACGGGTGAAGGTGCCGGCCGGCAACGATGTCGCCGCGACTTCGCGGCGGATCGCCTCGATCAGTGCCGCCATGTCGGTGCCGTCGGAATTCGCCAGCACGACGATCCGGCGTTGTGCGTTCTCGCGCAGGACCTGGTTCGGCCCGTCCGTCTCGACGATGTCCGCGACCCGGCGCAGCGGCACGTGCCCGAGGGGGGTCTCGATAATCACGTGTTCGAGCCCTGCCCGGGTGCGGTCGGCGTCGCCCAGACGAATGGCGACGTCGAAGCGACGGTTGCCGTCGACGATCTGCGAAACGACAAGACCATTGGACAACGACTGCACCGCTTCGGTGACCTGTGCCGGCGTAACCCCGTAGAGCGCGGCGCGCTGATAATCGACCTTGACCTGCAGCTGCGGGATGCGGACCTGCTTCTCCACCTGCAGATCGACCAGGCCCGGGATCGTTGCCAACTGCTGCCGCATTTCCTCCGCCAGCGTCCGCAGGGTGTCGAAGTCGTCGCCGTAGATCTTCAGTGCGATCTGCGCCCGGACGCCCGACAGCAGGTGGTCGAGGCGGTGTGAGATCGGCTGCCCGACGTTGATGCTGACCGGCAGCCCCGCCAACCGGCCGCGGATATCGGCCAAAATGTGGTCGCGGTTCCGCGGCGACGGATGCAGATCGACGTCGATCTCGCTGGAGTGAACGCCCTCGGCGTGCTCGTCGAGCTCGGCTCGGCCGGTGCGCCGGCCGACCGTCTTCACCTCCGGAACCGCCAGGATCAGCCGCTCGGCGACGGCGCCGATGCGGCTCGACTCGGCAAGCGAGATCCCCGGGTTGAACTGCAAGCTGATGGTCAGCGTACCCTCGTTGAACGGCGGCAGGAATGAGCGCGGCAGCAGGGTCACCGACGCGGCGGCGATGGCGACGGCGATCCCTGCGAAGAGGTAGACGAACGGCGCGCGCTGGAACGCCCAGGCGAGCAGACGCTCGTTGCTCCGCTTCAGCGTGCGCACCAGGGCGCTGTCGCGCTCGCTCAGCCGCTTCATCCGCGGCAACAGGAAGGAGCAGAGCACCGGCGTCAGCGTGATCGCGGTGAGCAGGCTCGCGAGAATCGAGACGATGTAGGTGACGCCCAGCGGGGCAAACAGCCGCCCCTCGATGCCCGACAGCGCGAACAGCGGCACGAACACCAGGACGATGATGATCGTCGCATAGATGATACCGGAGCGCACTTCGGTGGAGGCAGCGGCGATGACCGCCAGCGGCGGCTGCGGGTTCCCAGCCTCGCGGTTCTGCCGCAGCCGCCGGAAGACGTTCTCCACGTCGACAACGGCATCGTCCACCAGCTCGCCGATAGCGATGGCGATCCCGCCCAGCGTCATGGTGTTGATCGACAGGCCGAAGTACTTGAACACCAGGACGGTGATGACGATCGCAATCGGGATCGCGGTGATCGAGATGAAGGTCGTCCGCCAGTTCAACAGGAACATGAACAGGACAATCGAGACGACGATCAGGGCTTCGACCAGCACCCGCTCGACGTTGCGGATCGAAGTCTCGATAAAATTGGCCTGCTTGAACAGCGCGTCGTTGATGCGGATGTCAGGCGGCACGACCCGCGCCAAGTCGCGCAGAGCATCCTCGATCTGACGCGTCAGGACGACCGTGTCGGCACCGGGCTGCTTCTGCACCGACAGGATCACCGCCGCGTTGCCCATGAAGCCGGCGTCTCCACGCTTGATGCGCGGCGCGAAATCGACGTCGGCCACATGGCGCAGCGGGATCGGCTGGCCGTCGCGGACGGCGACGACGAGGGTGCGCAGGTCGTCCAGCCGGGCGGTGCGGCCGATGTTGCGGATCAGGTACTCGCGGCCTGCCTGATCGACATAGCCGCCGCCGGTGTTGATGCCGAACTGGCGCAGCGCAGCGACGATCTCCGCGTGCTTGACGTCAAGGCTGTCCATCAGCGGGATGTTCGGCGTGATCCGGTACTGCCGGACCTCGCCACCAATCGGGATCACCTGCGAGACGCCGGGGATCGTAAGCAGGTGTGGGCGGACCACCCAGTCGGCGAGATCGCGCAGCTGCATCGCCGGCGCAGTCTCGCTGGACACCGCGATCAGCATGATCTCGCCCATGATCGAGGAGATCGGCGCCATCTGCGGCGCGATGTCCTCGGGCAGCTGCTCGCGGACCAGGCCCAGCCGCTCGGTCACCTGTTGCCGGTTGACAAGGATGTCGGTTCCCCAATCGAACTCGACGAACACGATCGACAGGCCGACGGTAGAGACGGAACGCACGCGGGTCACCCCCGGCATACCGTTCATCGATGTCTCGATCGGGAAGGTCACCAGTTGCTCGACCTCCTCGGCCGCCAGTCCTTCCGCTTCCGTCATCAGCGTGACCGTCGGTTTGTTCAGGTCGGGAAAGACGTCGACGGGGATCGTCGGCAGCGATATCGCGCCGTAAACGACCAGGATGGCCGCCGCGATCAGGACAAACAACCGATTGCGCAGAGTGGCGTTGACGAGGGCGTTGAACACCGGGGGCGCCTCAGCGGATCTGGCTCAGCAGGTCGGCACCGGCAGTGACGACGCGGGCGCCGTCGCCGATGCCGGCCAGCACTTCAACGCGATCGCCGTCGAGCGGGCGGAGCCGGATCGGGCGGGGCACGAACCGTTCGGCGGCGACATGCTCGAAGACGATGTCTTCGCCGTTGGCGGCGCCGACGACGCTGCCCGTCGGAAGAACGATCCCCTTGTCCGTTCTGATCTCCTGCAGGATCACCGATACCGGGGTGCCGACCTTCAACGTCGGCGATGGACGGGTAATGCGGAACAGAACAGGTACTGCCTGCTGCCGCAAGGTGAGGCTTTGGCCGATCAATTCGAGCGGCAGTGTGGCGCCGTCGGCCGTCGTCGCCACGGCGCTGCGGATGTCGACGGTCGCCGCAGCATCATAAGCGATGGCCTCGACCCACAGCTTCGCCGGGTCGACGATCTCGAACAGCACCGCGCCGCTTTCGATGAGCTGGCCGGTAACGACGTTGGCGACCGAGATCACCCCGGATGCCGAGGCGCGCACCACCTCCCGCTCGGCCAGGCTCGGGCCCAGCGCGCGCCGGCGCTGTCGCAGTCCATCCAGCTCGCGCCGGGCCTCGTCGATCTCGCGCTGTGGCACGCTGCCCTGAAGCTGGGACAGGCGCGCCACCCGCTGCTCGGCGATGGCGATGCTGCTCTCGATCTGGGCGAGCTGCTCGCGCACGCCGCCCCGTTCCAGGGTCGTGATCACGGGACTGACGGTCACCAGCACCTGCCCCCGGAGCACGCGCTGGCCGATGACGGGAAGGCCATCCCCCAACGGCTCGACGCGACCGCCCTGCGCCGCTTGCACGCGTCCCCCAGCGGTCGGATCAGCGATGACCCGCCCGCTGATCGTGCTGGTGCGCGAAGCCTCCCCGGTACGGGCCTGTTGCGTCCGAATGGTCAGCAGGCGCTGCGTCGGCTTTGGCACAAACAGACTCCCGTCAGAAAGCCGGCGCGGACTGTCGGTCGCAACGGCCGGCGAAGTGACCGCTGCCATCGGTTTATCATCGACCGCGCCGTGATCCTCATCGCCGTGCGCGAGCACCACGCGGGCAGCGGTGGCAATGGCGACAACCGCGAGCATGACAACCGCTCTGGCGCGGCGCTCCGGCCTCATCTTCACCTCCGGCGTTGACGTCGCGGGCGGCACGGCAAGCGGCGCTGGTGGCTCATTGCTCCGCCGCCGTGCCAGACTGCGGCCGAACAGGACGCCCACGACGAACAGTGCGAAGCCAATGACCCACAACGCGGGTGAACGGACCGATATTGCCAGAGTACTCTTGCCGGCCGCTTCGCCGGTTGCCTCTGCCGGCAGGTCGAGCGTGCCAATCAAGAGGTCGCTGGTCTCATCGGTGGCGACCGCGAAGACCAGATCCAGCCTTCCGGTCTTGGCGAGCCATGGGGCCCCAACGAGGAAGCTGCCGTCGGGTTGCGGCTCGGCCCGCACCGTGTCGGCGTCCAAGGTCACGTCGATCGTCGCGGTGGTAACCGGCTCGTTGCTGGCGAAGCGGTCGAGATAGACGCGCATCGCGCCGCCGTGAACGATGCCGACGAGCTCGAAGCTCTCCGAGCTTGCTTCGACGCGTGGAGCGGCGGCGCTCACTGTGACCGCAGGCGTCCCATGATCGTGGCCCTCGTGAGCCACCGACGGCGAAACGGCCATGGTCACGACGGCGAATAAAAGAAGGAAGATCAGGGCGGTAATGACCGGTCCGCGCCCTGCTTCCGTGGCATACGACTTCATTGTTTTGCATCCTTCGTCGCTGCCCACGACCAGGGGTCCAGTCCGAGCGCCTGGTTCAGACGGGAACGGGCCTGCATCACCGCGATCTGGCTCTGCAGCCACGCGACCTCGCCCTCGAATAAATTGGCGCGCGCCCGGATCAACTCGACGAGCGCGCCCTCGCCGACACGGATGCTCCGCTCGATAAGATCGAGGCGCTCGGCAAACGCGCGATGTCGCTCTTCGGCGAGCATTTCGCGTTCCTTCGCCGAGGCAAGGTCCGCTTCCACTTGCCCGACTTCGGCCCGGATCCGGTCGTTGGCGGCCCGGAGTTCGCCGAGAGCTCGGGTCCGTTCCACCTCGTTCGCCTCTCGCCGCGGCTCGTTCCGCCCCTCCGTCGCGAAGGGGATCACGACCCTTATGCCGATGCGCTTGTCGTACGGGTTATTGGCGAGCTCCCGCTCGACGACCCCCAACAGCGCAACCTCGGGGCTGTCCCGGTCCTGGACCTTGAGGAGGCGGTTGGTCGCCTCCGAAACGTCCACAGTCCTGCGCAAGGCGATAAGTCGTGGGTGATTTGCGTCGGACTGCGCCGGAACCTCGGGTTCCACAAGGTCGACCGGAGGTTCGGCCCCGGTCAGGGCGTGAAAGGCGAGGCGAGCCTGGGTTGCCGACGCTTCCGCGATACTGAGGATCGCGCGCGCATCTGCGGTTTCGGCGAGCGAGAGCAAGAGGTCGGCTCGCGCGACCTGGCCCACGCGCACCTGGCGATCGAGGTCGTTCTGGAGCGCGCGCGCAGCATCCAGCCTGCGGCGCGCGACCTCGGCCGCGACGGCCGCAAGCCGATACCGCCAGTACGCGTCGCGCACTTCACCGGCAACCGCGAGCCGCGCCGACGCAAGTTCGGCGGCGAGTTGGGCAAGCTCTGCGTCCGCCACGCGTCTGATTGCGGTGCCCTCGCCCGGCAGCCACAACGGTGTGGCGAGCTCAACGTCGTACTCCCGATAGCCGTCGTCGCCGGTGGCATAATCATTGAGGTGGCCTACGCCGAGGGCTGGCGGGCCGGGCGTGAGCCGTCCTGCCGCCCGCTTACGCGCCAAGATCTCCGCCCGCCGCGCCGTCACTGCCGCGATCTCTGCATTCCTCGCCCAGGCACTTTCCAGAACGTGCCGGATGTCTTCAGCATGGGCCAGCCGAGCGGATCCGCCAACCACCGCCAAGGCCAGCATGCACAACACCGACCACCGCAAGCGAACCCTCCTGAAAGCGTACGAACCCCACGCACGTACCATTGACACCTGTTTGCTGCTCCTGATTTGCAATTGCGTAACAAAATGTTGCTGGGAGGAGCGAGCGTAGCCGATTGTCCAACACTGGCGACGGCCAAGCCGCAAAGCGCCCCAGAAACACTTTTTTACAAGTGGGCAAAATTGCGGAGACGGCCAGCGCGTACGCTCTTCTCGTCACCCGCCGTGAGGCGAGTCATTGTTGGAGGAGCCACTGATGCAACTTCATGTTTCGCCGAAGATCTTCCCGGGCCGGCAAGCGCTGGGAATGATCGCGGCAGCCCTGATTTCCTTCTCTTTCGCGGCTCAAGCCGCCGATCGATCGGAGGAATACCGCTTTGAGGTGGTCGATCAGCCGGTCGCGGTGAGCGCGCACAGCGAGTTCAATGTCAGGCTGACGAAGACGTCCACCGGCCAGCCGGTGGAAACCGCCAAGATCGCGCGGGGCCGTCTCGAAATGACGATGCCGCACTACGCCCATAAGGGGCCGGTGCCGATGACGACAACGATGGGAGGAGAAGTGAAGCTCCAGGGAACTCCATCGCCCGGTCTCTACCGGCTGATGGGTGATGTGTCCATGCCCGGAACGTGGAAACTCGATATCGTCGCGACGGTCCCCGGCGAGGCACAGCCCGTCGAAGGCACGGCGACATTCAAAGCCGGTCAGTAGCGGGCGTCAACGAGAACACTGCTGTCAGACGCGTCGCTTGGCCGACGCGTCGCCTCCTTTTGGCAGGTTTGTTTCGCACGCGGGACGAGACGAAGCCGCTGATCACGATCAGGCGCTCACCTGATTCATCCTGATGGGCTTGTTGACTTCATCGCAGTCAGGGATCGGCACGATCGCTGATCTCGGCACAACACCAGAAAATCGAAGGCCCTGGAAGGGAGAAAGGCAATGATTGCAGTCGAGCTCAAGGGTGAAACGATTGTCATCACCATGGCAGGGAATGTCAGCGACGCCGATTGGGATGCCGCGGTTTTGGCCCTTGAGGAAAAGCTTGGCGGACAAGCATCGGTTCATCTCACGTCTGCGAATTCCCCTAAGCTTCACGTTCTGATGGATTGGGAGAAACTCGGGGGCTGGGAAAAGGGCGCGCGATCGACGTGCACTTGGTTCTGCATGGGAAACCAGGACATGATCGATCGACTGGCCATCATCGGAGACGAGCGATGGCGAGATGAGGCGGAGCGCCTGGTCGATATCTACAGAAATGCGCAAGTCAACTTCTATCTCCCGACCCAGCGCGAGCGCGCCGTGACATGGCTCAAGCAGGGCCACGAATAAGACGAACGGTATGAAAGCTCAACAACGCCTTCTCATCGCCGCCACATTCGTTACTGCGTGTTGCAGCACCGCCCCGTCGGTGCTGGCGGCTGATGTCCCGTCACCCCAGGCAGAGTCCCAAGCACCGGAGATGCCGTCTATCCCAGGAGCCTCCGTGGACGAACTGCTGGCGATGGCAAGGGCGAAGAACCCGAGCTTGGCGGCGGCGGCGCTTGACGCCCAGGCGGCGCAGGTACGGATCGGCACGACCGGCCGATACCCCGATCCGATGTTCCGGACCGAGTTCGAGGACATTACTGGCAACGGAAACCGCTATGCTCCGGATACCGTTGGACGCGTCAAGTACACCGTTGAACAGACGATCCCTCTCTGGGGCAAGCTCGATCTGCAGCGAAAGGTCGCCGTCGCCGAGGCCGGCGCCGCATCGGAACAGCGCCGGGCCGCTGAGAACGAACTCGCCGCCCGCATCAAGATCGTTTTTGCCAATGCGTATGCGACCCGCGAAGCGATCCGCATCAACGAAGAGCTGCTCGGCACGGTCGCGGCGATCGCCCGGGTCGCGCAAAGCCGCTATGCGCAAGGGCAAGGCGGTCAGCAGGACGCGGTCACGGCAGAAGTGGAGCGCGGACGCCTCCAGGCGGACCTGGCCCGTCTCGACGGCGAACGAAGGAATTGGAATGCGCAGATGAACGCCCTGCTCAACCGCCCGGTCGCAGCACCCCTGGCGCCGCCGCAGGCGCTGCGGCCGGTACCAGCGCCGGAGTCGATCGAGATCGGCCGATTGGTCGAGCGCGCACAAAGAGCCAATCCCCAGTTCCGCATCGATGAGGCGCGGATAACCGCCGATGAGCGGTCGGCCGAGCTGGTGCGGCGCAATTGGTATCCAGACCTGACTCTCGGCGTGTCGGTCTTCGACGCAGACTCCAACAACGATCGAGACTTCGGAGGCTACGAAGCGATGGTCTCATTCGCCATCCCGTTGCAGTGGGGCCTGCGCCGCGCCCAGGAAGGCGAAGCGGTCGCCAAGCTCGCCGCGTCACGAGCGCGCCGCCAAGCGACCGGCCTGGATCTGCAGGGCCAGATCGAGGCTGCATATTGGGCTTTGGTGTCCGCCCAGCGCGGTGAGCGCATTTTGCGCGAAGTTAACATCCCGCAGACCAAGGTCGTACTGCAGTCGGCACTTGCCGGTTATCAGCTCGGGCGCGTCGATCTGCCGAGCGTGCTGTTCGCCGATCAAGCCGTGCGGCGCGTCGCACTCGATCGCATCAACCTTCTGATCGAGCAGCAGGTGCGACTGGCGGAGATCGAGCGGGTGATCGGAGAAGACCTGTGAGGTGGCTCATCCTCGCGGGTTCGACCCTGCTCGCTGCCGGCCTGGGGGTCGCGGGTGGGTACTGGCTCTCGGAGCGGGGCACGCTTTCGACTGGCCTTGACCGCGCGCCGTCCTCCGCGGGGCATTCCGGTCATGGTCAGGACGAAGGTCCGGCAGAGGGCCGCGTACTCTATTACAGGAACCCGATGGGCCTGCCCGATACGTCGCCGGTGCCCAAGAAGGACGCGATGGGGATGGATTACATCCCGGTCTTCGCCGCGGATGTCGAGGCTGCAGAACAAGGCTTCGTCAAGATTTCGCCCGAGCGCGTGCAGATGATCGGCGTGCAAAGCGAGGCGGCTTCGCGACGAAATCTCGTTCGTCCAATCCGTGCCGTCGGCAGCGTGCAGTTCGACGAACGGCGCACGTACGTCGTCTCCCCGCGCTACGAAGGCTGGATCGAGAAACTGCTGGTGAATACGACCGGCGAAAAGGTCCGCCGCGGCGAGCCGCTGATGGAAATCTACAGCCCCGATTTGGTTCTCGCGCAGCAGGAGTACGCACTGCTGCGTTCGTCGATCAATGAGGCCGGTGGCGAGGCGTCGAGCGCGACCCGCCGGCTGCTCGAAGGCGCCGAGCAGCGCCTGCGCTTTCTCGACTTTCCGGCCGTCGCGTTGGAGCGACTGCGCTCTGGGGCCCAGCCGCAGTCGACCGTTACTTTGCCGTCTCCGGTATCCGGGACCATCGTCGACAAGCCATCGGTTCAGGGCATGAGGTTCATGCCCGGCGAACCGCTGTACAAAATTGTCGACATGTCCACCATCTGGCTGATCGCCGAGGTCTTCGAGCAGGACTTGGCCGGCGTCCGTGTCGGACAGAGTGCTACAATCACGGTCAAGGCGTATCCGGGGCGCAGCCTTACCGGTCGTGTCGCCTTCATCTATCCCGTCGTCGGTGAGCAAACTCGGACGGCGCGGGTCCGTATCGAGATGGCCAATCCGGACGATCTGCTGAAAGCCGACATGTATGCGAGCGTCGAGATCGCCTCGCCGGTCGGCCCACGCGACGTGCTGGCCATCCCGGAGTCGGCGGTCATCGACAGCGGCGCACGCCAGATCGTGTTGATCGACCACGGCGACGGACGCTTCGAGCCGCGCGCGGTCAAGCTCGGCGACAGGGCAGAAGGCTACGTTGCGGTGATCGACGGCGTCAGAGCCGACGAAAGGGTTGTCGTCAGCGCCAACTTCCTCATCGATGCCGAAAGTAACCTAAAAGCGGCTTTGAGCAGCTTTGCCGGGGGAGGGCATCAGCACTAATGATCGCCTCGCTAATCCGCTGGTCCGCCTGCAATATTTTCCTGGTGCTGCTCGCCACAGTATTCATTGTCGTTGCAGGGATCTATGCGGTCATCAAGACCCCGGTCGACGCCATCCCCGATCTGTCGGACGTGCAGGTGATCGTCTACACCGAGGATCCCGGACAAGCGCCGCAGGTCGTCGAGGATCAGGTTACGTTCCCGTTGACGACGGCGATGCTTGCCGTGCCGCATTCGAAGGTCGTACGCGGCTTCTCGCTGTTTGGTGTTTCGTTCGTCTACATCATTTTCGATGACGGCACCGACATCTACTGGGCACGCTCGCGTGTACTCGAATACCTTAACTTCGCCTCCGGCCGACTGCCACGCGGCGTCACGCCGACGCTCGGCCCCGATGCGACGGGTGTCGGCTGGGTCTATCAGTACGTCGTGATGAGCGCCAAGCGCACGCTGGCCGAACTGCGCACCCTGCAGGACTGGTACATCCGCTTCGCCCTGACCAAGGCACAAGGCGTCTCCGAGGTCGCCAGCGTCGGCGGCTTTGTCAAGACTTATGCCGTGACTGTCGATCCGCTGCGGCTGAAGGGCTACGGCATCTCACTTGCCGACGTGATCGAAGCGATCCGCGCCAACAACAAGGATGTTGGCGGCCGGGTCGTCGAAATGGCGGAGACCGAGTATGTGGTCCGCGGCCGCGGCTACCTGCGCGGGATGAGTGACCTCGAACAGGTGGTGCTGAAATCCGAGGGCTTGACGCCGGTGCTGCTGCGCGACGTCGCCCGCATCGAGATGGGACCGGACGAACGCCGTGGTCTGGCGGAGCTGAACGGCCAAGGCGAAGTGGTCAGCGGCATCGCCATTCAGCGGTATGGCGAGAATGCGCTGAGTGTGATCGAGAACGTCAAGGAGAAGATCGCCGAGATCGCGCCGAGCCTGCCGGACGATGTCCGCATCGAGTCCGTTTACGACCGCTCGCAATTGATCCTGCGCGCCATCGACACGCTCAAACGCACGCTGATCGAGGAAAGCATCATCGTTGCGTTTGTCTGCATCGTCTTCCTTCTGCACGTCCGCAGCGCGCTGGTTGCCATCATCATGCTGCCGGTCGGTGTACTGATGGCCTTCATCGCCATGCACGCGCTCGGCATCAACTCGACGATCATGTCCTTGGGCGGCATCGCCATCGCCGTCGGTGCGATGATCGACGCCGCCATCGTGATGATTGAGAATGCGCACAAGCATCTCGAACGTGCTGCTCCCGACACCCCGCGCCTGCAGGTTCTTACCGACGCCGCCATCGAAGTCGGGCCGGCGCTGTTCTTCTCGCTCCTGATCATCACCGTTTCGTTTTTGCCGATCTTCGCGCTCGAAGCGCAGGAGGGCCGGCTGTTCAAGCCGCTCGCCTACACCAAGACGTTCGCCATGGCGGCGGCGGCGTTCCTGTCGGTAACGCTGGTTCCGGCGCTGATGGTGGTGTTTGTCCGCGGCCGGATCATCCCGGAGCACAAGAACCCGATCAATCGCTTCCTGATCTGGATTTACCGGCCGGTCATCCGGCTTGTTCTGCGCGCGAAGACGCTGACCATCCTGGCTGCGATCGCGGCCCTCGGCGTTTCGATTTATCCGGTGGTGCACATCGGCAGCGAGTTCATGCCGACGCTCAACGAGGGAACGCTGCTCTACATGCCGGCGACGCTTCCAGGACTGTCGATCACCAAGGCGACGGAGCTGGTGCAGAAGCAGAACGCAATCATGAAGACGTTTCCCGAAGTGGAGTCGGTCTTCGGCAAGGCCGGACGGGCGGCCACGG
>JARSSM010000025.1 GCA_029624735.1 Defluviicoccus sp.
CCCGTGCCGTTGCCGGCGATGCGCTGCACCGCCTCGACCAGTTCGTGGTCATAGATGCGCCCATAGTCCGGGCCGGTAACGGCGCGCAGTTCAACGCGGCCAGTGTCGGTCTCCAGCGTCTTGATCTGCTCGGCGCGGTTCGAGGTCAGGCCATATTGCAAATTGATGCCAGCAAGGGCGGCGGGGAGTTGGCGCAGATAGGCCGCCGGGGCGCCGACCTGGGCCGCCAGCTGACCGAAGCTCCAGTGTGTCGGGGCCACCGGCGCTTCGGCCCCCGGCAGGACCAGCGACAGCCGCTCGGGATCATTGCGGCTCGCCTCGACATGGATCAGCGCGGTTTCCACAACGCGGGTCCGGCTGCGCTCGGACCGATCGCGCACCGAGCGGGCTAACTCGCCCAGCGACAGGAACCGCTCATCATCCGGCCTGGAAAACCACTCCGACGACACCCGGCCGACTCGCTCGCCGCGCGTGACATCCACCTTGTAACCGCCACCGAGATCGCGCCGGGCGTCGAGAACCTGCATGTTCATGGGAAAATCTCCATGACGGGCGCCGAAAGCCTCTCTCTCGGCACTCCTCCCGTCACGGAAATCTGTTCCGCACTCTCACTCTAACGGGGGCGTTGCGGGGTCTCCCCCCGCAGAAGGGGTCGGCCGAGACCACGGCTCGGACGCAGGGGAAGACCTTCCCCAACTCACTTCCGGAAAACTTGCGATACAAATCAGCGGCTCCTTGACTACAAATTTGCCGAGGCAGATATTGCAAATCTGCCGGAACCGGAGCGGGCATGTACGAGCGATTCGTTGAAAGGCGGGCGGAGGAGGCACTCGGGGACACTCCGGTCGTCTTGATCGTGGGGCCGCGTCGTGCCGGCAAGACCACGCTGGTCCGGAAGATGGGTGACGGTGATCGGACCTACAGCACGCTCGATGACCAGACCGTCCTTGAGGCTGCTCAATCTGATCCGGCTGGCTTTATCCGAGGGCTGGACCGCGCGATTATCGACGAGATCCAACGCGCGCCGGATCTCCTGCTGGCGATCAAGAAGACAGTCGATGAAGATTATCGTCCCGGCCGTTTCCTGCTGACGGGCTCCGCCAATGTGCTGACCTTGCCGCGCGTCGCCGACAGTCTCGCTGGACGGATGGAAACGATCCGGATGCTGCCGTTGGCGCAGGCGGAAATCGCAAATCGGGCGCCGACCTTCCTGGAGCGTTTGTTCGAGGGGCGATTGCAGAGCCAGATGGAAAGCGTCGTAGGCGACGAATTGATCCAAACCGTTTTGCGGGGTGGCTTTCCCGAGGCGATTGGCCGCGAAAGCGAGCGGCGTCGGCAGGATTGGGCGCGTTCCTATCTCACCTCAATCCTGACCCGGGACCTGCGCGACATCGCCGAAATCGAGAAGCTGACCGAACTCCCGAAATTCGTGCGGCTGCTTGCCGAGCATTCGGGGCAGCTCGTGAACTATTCCCAGCTTGCTGGCGGCATAAACGTCAATCAGAGGACCGCCCATCGCTACGTTGGTCTGCTCGAACAGGTGTTCCTGATCGCAACCTTGCAGCCATGGTTCACCAATACGCTCAAACGAATCGTCAAGACGCCCAAGCTGCATTTTCTGGACTCGGGGCTGCTGGCGGCTGCGCGTGGACTGACCTTCGACCGCATCAAGGCGGATCGCGGGCCGTTTGGCGCTCTGCTGGAAAGTTTCGTGTTCTCGGAGGTTCTGAAGCTGATGACAGCTTCAGATTTGCGTCTGACGCCACATCACTATCGCGACCGGGATACGCGCGAAGTCGACATCGTGCTGGAACGCGATGACGGCATGGTCGCCGCCATCGAGGTGAAGGCTAGCGCAACAGTCAAGGCCGGCGACTTTTCAGGCCTACGAGCCTTGGCGGATGCCTGCGGAGATCGCTTCGCGTTTGGCGTGGTGCTTTACGATAGCACAGACGTCGTGTCCTTCGGCGATCGCCTGGCGGCGGCGCCGCTTTCGAGCTTGTGGGCGTGAGGACGCGCTGATGAAAATCATCGACAACACGTCTTTGCTTCTCGGCGATGACCTCAAGGCGACGCTCGGACGTGGCGCTCGCCTCAAGATCGCTGCTTCGTGCTTCTCGATCTATGCGTTCGAGGCGCTCCGCGCGGAGCTGTCCAAGGTGGAGAGCCTTCAATTCATCTTCACCGCGCCCACCTTTGTCCCGGTGGATGTGACGGACCGCCTACGCAAGGAACGACGCGAATTTTTCATACCCAAAGGGAGTCGGGAGCGCGGTCTCTACGGAACCGAATTCGAGATCCAGCTTCGCAATAAGCTGACGCAGCGTGCGGTCGCGCGGGAGTGCGCCGACTGGATTCGCAAGAAGGCACGCTTCAAGTCGAATACGACGAAAGCGCCGATGCAACAGTTCGTCCACGCGGGCTCCGAAGCGGGCGATGTCGCCTATATGCCGATCAGCGGCTTCACGGCCGTCGACCTTGGTTATCAGAAAGGCGATGCCGTCTCCAACCTGGTCACGCGCATCGACGACGCCGCGCATACCCAAGTCTACCTGCAACTGTTCAATCAGATCTGGAACGACGAGGATAAGGTCAGCGATGTCACCGCCGCCATTTGCGACCACATCGAGTCGGTCTACCAGGAGAACTCGCCCGAGCGGATTTACTTCCACATCCTCTACAATCTCTTCCAGGATTTTCTCGAAGAGGTCGATCAGGATGCCCTGCCTAACGACTTGACGGGTTACAAGGACAGTCTCGTCTGGAACAAGCTGTTTAACTACCAGCGGGATGCCGCGACAGGGATCATCAACAAGCTGGAAATGCACAACGGCTGCATTCTGGCGGATAGCGTCGGCTTGGGTAAGACCTTCACGGCGCTTGCGGTGATCAAGTATTACGAACTGCGCAATCGGTCGGTTCTGGTGCTGTGCCCGAAGAAGCTCGCGGACAATTGGCGCAACTACAACACCAACCTGACGACAAACATCTTCGCGAAGGACCGCTTCAACTATGATGTCCTGAGCCATACCGATCTCTCGCGCACATCGGGCGAGTCCTTTGGCATCCCGCTGAACCGCGTCAACTGGGGCAATTACGATCTCGTCGTCATCGACGAGTCGCACAACTTCCGGAACAACGACGTCTACAAGGACCGGGAGACCCGCTACCAGAAGCTGATGAACAAGGTCATCCGCGCCGGTGTGAAGACCAAGGTTCTGATGCTGTCGGCGACGCCGGTCAACAACCGGTTCAACGACCTGCGCAATCAGCTCGCGCTGGCCTATGAGGGGGATTCCGAGAACCTCAGCCGCAAGCTGAAAACCAAGACCGGGATCGAGGAGATTTTCCGGCGCGCTCAGAAAGCGTTCAACGCCTGGTCGGAATTGCCACCGCAGGAACGAACAGCGGCTGCGATCCTGAAGGCCCTTGACTTCGACTTCTTCGAAATGCTCGACGCGGTGACCATCGCCCGGTCGCGCAAGCACATCGAAACCTTCTACGACACAAAGGATATCGGCAAATTCCCGCAGCGCCGAAAGCCTCTGTCATACCAGTGCCCGATCACCCATCGCTCCGACGTGCTCGGCCTCAACGACATTTTCGCCAACCTCTCGGTGCTCAAGCTCGCAGTCTACGCGCCGATCAGCTACATCCTGCCAAGTCGGCTTCGGAAGTACGAAGAAATCTACGACACCCAGGTTGAGGGCGGCCGCGGCAAGCTGCGTCAGGCTGACCGCGAGCGGAGCCTCCAGGCTCTGATGACGACCAACCTTCTCAAGCGGCTGGAAAGCTCGGTCGAAGCCTTTCGGCTCACATTGCGCGCGCTGAGCGGCAACATCGCGCAGACGCTTCAGGCGATCGAGACCTACGAGCGCACGGGCGCCGCCGCGAGCGTCACCGACCATCTCGGAGATCCGAGCTTCGATCCCGACGACGAAGATCTTGGCGGCCTCGACGAGTTCACGGTCGGCAAGAAGATTCAGATCAGCCTTGCGGACATGGACCTGCCGTCGTGGAAGCACGACCTTGGCGCAGACCTCGCGTTGATCCGCGACCTTATCGTCTCGATGGACAAGGTCGGGCCAGAGGATGACGCGAAGCTTCAGCATCTGAAAACTCTCATCTCCCGCAAAGTCGATGGCCCGCTCAATCCCGGCAACAGGAAGGTCATCATCTTCACGGCCTTCGCGGACACGGCCAAGTACCTCTATGCCAACCTGGCCGCGGCGTTCCTCCAGTCGCACGGCCTGCACAGCGGCATGGTGACCGGCTCCGACGCGCCTAAGAGTACGCTGAAAAAGACCTATGACTTTCAGTCTTTGCTGACGCTCTTCTCGCCAAGGTCAAAGGACAAGCAGTTGATCCTGCCAAACGAGGCTGGCGAGATCGACATCCTGATCGGGACGGACTGCATTTCCGAAGGGCAGAATCTTCAGGACTGCGACTATCTGATCAACTACGACATCCACTGGAACCCGGTGCGCATCATCCAGCGCTTCGGCCGCATCGACCGTATCGGGTCGCCCAATGCGCAAATCCAGCTCGTCAACTACTGGCCCGAAATCTCGCTGGACGAATACATCAATCTCAAGGAACGCGTCGAAAACCGCATGATGATCGCCGACGTCACGGCGACCGGTGATGACAATGTGCTGACCGCCAAGAGCAGCGACATCGCTTACCGGAAGGAACAGCTCAAGCGCCTCCAGGAGGAGGTGATCGAGCTGGAGGATGTGCGGGCCGGGGTCTCCATCACCGACCTCGGCCTCAACGATTTTCGCATGGACCTCTTGAACCACATCAAGGAACACGGCGACCTTGAGCATTTGCCTAACGGCATGCATGCGGTGGTGCCAGCGCAGTCGGCGCTGGGATTGAAGCCAGGCGTGATCTTCGCGCTCAAGAACATCCACGACAGCGTGAACATCAATCAGCAGAACCGGCTGCACCCCTATTACCTCGTCTATGTCGGTCACGACGGTGGGGTCATCATCGACCATACCGAAGTGAAGCGCTTGCTCGATCTGATCCGCACGAGCTGCAAGGGGCAGGCGGAACCGATCCGGGCGGTCTGCCAGCTGTTCAATGCGCGGACGCAGGACGGTCGCAAGATGGAGCAGTGTTCCGCGCTCTTGAGCGCCGCGATCCGCTCGATGATCGAGGTCAAGGAAGAGAAGGACATCGATAGCCTGTTCAGCGGCGGCCGGACCACGGCGCTGGTCCACACGATTGCGGGCATCGACGATTTCGAGCTGGTCGCTTTCCTCGTGATCGAGGAGGCGGCCACATGACGGCAGCCTTCTTCGACTATCCCAAGGCGGCCTCATTCGGTCGTGTCGTCCCCAAAAACCGGATCTATGAGCACGCCGGCGCCGGCACAGCGCTTCGGGACCTGTTCGTCACCCAGGTCGATCAGATCGTCTGGAAATACAAGCTCGCGCCGGAAACGACGAACCTCGCGGCGACGAAGGCCGTCAGCGAAATCCAGGTGTTCGGCATCAGCCTGCGCACCGGCAAGCTCGACGACGACGTGTTGCGGGCCATCGATCGCGCAATTCCGTTCCCTTTGATCTTCGAACTCAGCTGGTCCGGGAAGCGCAAGGCGGTGGGCGCCTTCAAGCGGCCGAGCGAGGCGGACGCCACTAAGTGGGTTGTCAGTGCGTATTTTGCCACCGATTGGGCGCCAGACGATGCGCCGCGTCGGCCGCTGCCGGTCGCGCTCAATCTCGGCGGCCTCTACGACGCCCTCATCACGGCGCTGATGCCAGAGGTCGCCGCCGAAGCGGATCACACCGGCGAGGACATCCAGACACGCGTGGCGCGGATGGAGGCGATCCGGTCCAAGGCGCGGGAGGTGGACCGGATCAAGGCCCGCCTGGCTCGCGAGAAGCAGTTCAACAAGCGCGTGGCGATCAATGCCGAGCTGCGCGCCGCACGGCAGGAACTGGAGCGCCTATCCGGCGCCGCTCCCGTCGGTGCCACGACGAATGAGTAAGGGAATGACGATGGAAAAGCTAAAGATGCACAGCCCTGACCTGAGCCAGGAGAACATCGCGAAGATCCGCGACCTGTTCCCCGGCTGCGTGACGGAGGCGCGCGACGAGGCGACGGGGCAGCTGCGTCTGGCAGTGGACTTCGATCAACTGCGTCAGGAGTTGAGCGACCATATCGTTGAAGGACCGCATGAGCGTTATCGGTTGGACTGGCCCGGTAAGCGGGAAGCGTTGGCCGTAGCGAACGCCCCAATCAACAAGGCACTCCGCCCCGTTCCGGACGAGAGCTTTCAGTTCGAAGCGACCAAGAACCTGTTTATCGAAGGCGATAACCTTGAAGCACTCAAGCTCATCCAGGACACTTATCTTGGACAGATCAAGCTGATCTACGTCGATCCTCCCTACAACACCGGAAAGGATTTCATCTACCGCGACAGCTTTGCCGCAGATCAGAATACCCATGAAATTGCCTCAGGCGAACGAAGCGAAGAAGGCGCACGCCTGGTTTCGAACCCTGAGGGCAATGGTCGTTTTCACTCTAACTGGCTTACCATGATCGCGCCACGCCTCAGGCTGGCCAAGAACCTTTTGAAGCTTGATGGGGCAATCTTCGTATCCTGCGATGAGGGTGAACAGCCGCGGCTACGTCTGATCATGGACGAGATTTTCGGTCAGTCCAACTTCGTCGCCGACATGGTTTGGGCGGCCGGGCGCAAGAACGATTCGCGGCTGGTTTCGGTCTCGCACGAATACATCGTTTGCTACGCACGCGATTCAGAATACCTGCGCGAGAACGGGGTGACTTGGCGGCAGCGCAAAAAGGGTCTGGACGAAATCTATGCGCAATATGAGCGGCTAAAACGCCAACACGGAAACAACTTCAAGGCGATGACGGAGGGAATGAAAGATTGGTATCGGTCGCTGGCCGATAGCCATCCTTCGAAATCCCACAAGCATTATGCGCACGTTGATGGGCGAGGTATCTATTTCCCGGATAATATTTCTTGGCCGGGGGGTGGCGGTCCAAAGTATGAGGTGCTTCATCCAAGTACCAAAAGACCAGTGAAGGTGCCCTCACGCGGCTGGATGACAAGCGATCCGAAGCGCATGCAGGAGTGGATCGATGACGACCGTGTTCATTTCGGGGACGATGAAAATTCAGTGCCTTGCATCAAAAGCTATTTGAAGGACAAGGAGGTCCAGACGCCATATAGCGTGTTCTACCAAGACGGCCGCGCCGCCTCGAAACGCTTGCGGGCGCTTATGGGCGGTGACCTTTTCGACTTTCCCAAGGACGAGTTGGTTCTCCAGGAGGTCATCGAGATGATGACCGATAACAGCGATATCATACTCGATTTTTTCGCGGGGTCGTCGACTACGGCGCATTCGGTGATGCTTCAGAATGCGAAAGACGGCGCTAATCGTAAATTTATCATGGTCCAGCTGAATGAGGCGACGGCTGAGGACTCGGAGGCATACAAGGCCGGCTTCAAGACGATTCCAGAGGTCAGTCGCGAACGCATACGCCGCGCAGGCAAGCAGGTGCTTGACGGCGAATGCCACGTAAAATGGAACCGGGATGTCGGCTTCCGGGTCCTCAAGGTCGATACGTCCAATATGCAGGACGTCTACTATCGCCCGGACCAGGTCGATCAGAGGGACCTGCTCACCGCCGTCGATAACATAAAGCCCGACCGTACCCCTGAGGACCTGCTGTTCCAGGTGCTCGTTGATTGGGGTGTGGATCTGACGCTGCAGATCCGACGCAAGACGATACACGGCAAGACCGTGTTCTTCGTGGACGGAAATGCGCTGGCAGCCTGCTTTGAGACCGGGGTGACGGAGGAACTCGTGAAGGAGCTTGCCGGCCGCGAGCCGCTGCGCGTCGTGTTCCGCGACAATGGTTTCGTGTCCGACGCCGTGAAGATTAACGTCGAGCAGGTCTTCCGCCAGGTCTCTCCCGGCACCGACGTCAAGTCGATCTGAGGGGGCGACCGTGAAGCTGAAATTCAAGGTCCAACCCTACCAGACGCAGGCGGTGACCGCGGTCGTGGACTGCTTCGCCGGGCAGCCGATGTCGAACGGTATCACCTACCGGATCGATCCCGGCCGGAAGGCGCAGACAAGCGCCTTCGAGGAAGGGTTCAAGAACGCCGATCTGGCGCTGACCGAGCTTCAGGTGCTTGCCAACATCAAGGATGTCCAGAGTCGCCAGAACCTGCCCGTTTCCGACAAGCTGGTCGCCAACGCTGGCTGCCGGATCAACCTCGACATCGAGATGGAGACGGGGACCGGCAAGACCTATTGCTACATCAAGACGATCTTTGAGATGAACAAGCGCTACGGCTGGTCGAAGTTCATCATCATGGTGCCGTCGATCGCCATCCGCGAGGGCGTCCACAAGTCGCTGCAGATCACCGCCGACCATTTCACCGAGAGCTACGGAAAGAAGGCGCGCTTCTTCATCTACAATTCCAAGCGGCTGCACGAGCTGGAGAGCTTCTCGTCGGACGCCGGCATCAATGTGATGGTCATCAACATCCAGGCGTTCGCGGCCCGCGGCGCCGACAATCGACGCATCTACGAGGAGCTGGACGACTTCCAGTCGCGCAAGCCCATCGACGTGATCGCCAGCAACCGGCCGATCCTGATCCTCGATGAGCCGCAGAAGATGGAGGGCGCGGCCACGATGGAGGCGCTGCCGAAGTTCAAGCCGCTTATGATCCTGCGCTATTCGGCCACCCACAAGACGCAGCATAACCGCGTTCACCGGCTCGATGCGCTCGACGCCTATAACCAGAAGCTGGTGAAGAAGATCGCGGTCCGGGGCATCCAGACGCGCGGGCTCGCCGGCACCAACGCCTACCTCTATCTGGAGGGAATCGAGATCTCGAAGAAGGCGCCGGTGGCGCGGATAGAGATCGAGGTGAAACTCGCGAGTGGCGAGATCAAGCGTCAGCTCAAACGATTGGAGTTCCGCGACGACCTGTTCGCAAAGTCCGAAGAACTGGACCAGTACCGCGACGGCTTCACCATTTCCCAGATCGATGCGCGCAACGACACGGTCGAGTTCACCAATGGCGTGGTGCTGCGCGCCGGAGAGGCAACGGGCGACGTGTCCGAGCGCGACATCCGGCGCATCCAGATGCGCGAGACGATCAAGGCGCATCTCGACAAGGAGAAGCAGCTCTTCGCGCAGGGCATCAAGGTGCTGTCGTTGTTCTTCATCGACGAGGTGGTGAAGTACCGCGACTATGCGCAGCCTGACGAGAAGGGCGAGTATGCCCGCGTGTTCGAGGAGGAGTACGAGCTTCTCAAGGCGGAGTATCTGGCTGAGTTGGCGATCGATAACGAAGCCTACCGCAAGCACCTGTCGGGCATCGATGCGGCCAAGACGCACAACGGTTATTTCGCGATCGACAAGAAGACCAACCGGCTGAAGGATCCCGCCGTCGGGGCGAGGTCAGTCGATTCAGACGACGTGGACGCCTACGACCTGATCCTGAAGGACAAGGAACGGCTGCTGTCCTTCGCAGAGCCGACGCGGTTCATCTTCTCGCACTCCGCGCTGCGTGAAGGGTGGGACAGTCCCAACGTCTTCGTCATGTGCATGCTCAAGCACAGCGACAATACCGTTTCGCGGCGCCAGGAAGTGGGCCGCGGGCTGCGGCTGTCGGTCGATCAGAACGGCGATCGCATGGACAACCCGGCAGTGGTCCACGATATCAACGTGCTGACCGTTGTCGCGAGCGAGAGCTACAAGAACTTCGTCGCCGGCCTACAGAAGGAAATCGCCGACACGCTGACCTCTCGGCCGCGCAAGGCGAGCGAGGCGTATTTCACCGGAAAAACGATCAGTACAGATACAGGCTCGATCGAGATCACGCCGGCCATGGCGAAGCAGATCTACCGCTACCTCGTGAAGAACGACTACTCCGACGACACGGATCAGATCACTAGCGCTTACCATCAGGCGAAGGAATCCGGAAGTTTGGCGGCTTTGCCGGACGAGCTGAAGGCGCACGCCGATCAGATCTTCCAGATCATCGACAGCGTATTCAGCGACGCGCAGCTGCCGAAGGTGGAGGACGGCCGCAAGCCGAAGACCAATCCGCTCAATGAGAATTTCGAGAAGAAAGAGTTCCAGGAGCTCTGGCGACGCATCAATCAGAAGGCCGTCTATCGGGTCGAATTCGACTCCGACGAGTTGGTTCGCAAATGCGTGAGCGCGCTCGATAGTCAGCTTCGCGTGACGCCGCTCCAGTACACGGTCCAGACCGGCATCCAGGGCGACGGGCTGACCGATGAGCAGCTCAAGGCGGGTGATGGGTTTGCCCTTACAGGCTCAACGACCGAGCGCGGAGGATCAGTCCATTCGCTCGTGAAATATGACCTCCTCGGGAAGATCGCCGAAAACACGGAACTCACGCGCAAAACCGCAGCCGAGATTTTGACGGGCATCCAGGCCAGCGTGTTCGGACAGTTCAAGGAGAACCCCGAGCACTTCATCGCCGAGGCATCGCGGATCATCGCCGAGCAGAAGGCGACGATGGTCATCGAGCGGCTGGCCTATGACGGGCTGTCCGAACGCTACGACGTCGACATTTTCACCGCGAACCAGACCGGCCAGGACTTTTCCAAGGCGTCGGCCAAGCTCAAGCGGCACGTCTACGACTACGTGGTCACCGACTCCGAAATCGAGCGCAAATTCGCAGACCAGCTCGACGTTGCGAGTGAGGTCGTGGTTTACGCCAAGCTGCCGCGCGGCTTTCTGATCCCGACACCAGTGGGCGACTATAACCCCGACTGGGCGATTTCCTTCAAGGAGGGACGCGTTAAGCACATCTACTTCGTCGCGGAGACCAAGGGCACCATGTCCACGATGAAGCTCCGCGAGATCGAGAACACCAAGATCGCTTGCGCCCGGAAGTTCTTTGATGAGATCGGTCAGCGTGTGTCCGAGGATCGGGTCAAGTATGACGTGGTTACCAGCTATGAGAAGCTCATGGATATTGTGGGGCGCGCTGCCGCATAGAATGAGAGGGGTCCGCGTCGCGTTGGGTGGCGGTGGTATCGATCGCTGACTGGATCGGCCCACAAGGCTTGGGGGGTAAGGTGCCAGTCGTCATTTGGCAGGGAACGATCACACTTCCGGCGCTGCCGCTTCGCAAGAAGCGGATCGGCGGCAATCTCGTCGCGCAGCAGTTGTTTCTTGGCGCGACGTGCAAAGCGCAGGTCTTCGCTAGCGACGTCAAGGGTCATGACCTGATCCGCACCAATCTCACCGGGCCCTATCGAGAGCTGTTCCTACGGCGCAAGGCAGCGCGGCGTCGACCCGATGCGGTCCCAGCAGTCACATGCGCGGAGGACGGAGACGCCGCCGACTGGTCCGAGTTCATATCGGTCTCCTGGGACGTTGGTGCAATGGATAGCTATTGCGCCACGCCCGACGAGGTGCGGTCAGCGTGGGCCAACCAGTTCGACTTCCGGGAAGAGGACGAAGAAGCCGGGCACGCCGGCCTGCGGACGCCGCAGATCGGCGCACTGCATGCTATCTCCGCGCACTTTGCCGTCGGTAAGGAGTTTGAGCCCGCGACCGTCGTGCTGCCTACCGGGACGGGAAAGACCGAGACCATGTTGGCAACGCAAGTCTATAGACGGCTAGGCCGTTCGCTGGTCCTCGTGCCGAGCGACGCGCTAAGATCACAGATCGGCGGCAAATTCACGACGCTCGGCGTGCTGCCGGACGCGCAGGTATTGCCGCGCGAGGTCGCGCGACCGTGGGTTGCGCAGATCAGTCGTGGCCTCCGCTCCGCGGAGGAAGCACAAGCGCTGCTCGACGCCGCGAACGTCATCGTCGCGTTGCCCAACGTACTCGAAGCATCGGATCCCGACGCTGTCACCGTCCTGGTCGCCGGCTGCACCGACCTGATCGTCGACGAAGCGCATCACGTTACGGCTGACACTTGGAATGCGATCCGCGATCGCTTCAAGGAGAAACGCGTCCTCCAATTCACTGCCACGCCGTTTCGCCGCGACGGTAAGCGCATCGATGGCAAGATCATTTTTAACTACAAACTCGGCGATGCCCAGGCAGCCGGCTACTATCGGCCGATCACGCTGAGGACCGTCGAGGAGTACGGCGACGACGACGCGCGCGACCGCGCTATCGCCGAGGCCGCCATTACCGTTCTGCGGCGCGACCGTGACGAACTCGGCCTTGACCACCTGCTGATGGCGCGGACTCGCAGCAAGGAGCGCGCTGAAAGCGTATCGGCGATTTATGCCGAACTGGCCCCCGATTTGAAGCCGGTGGTCGTCTATTCCGGAGCCGGACGCACGCTCATCAATCGCGAGGCGCTCGCGAACGTTTTGGATCGCGGTGCAGACGGATCGCGCATCGTTGTCTGTGTCGACATGCTCGGCGAAGGGTTCGACCTCCCGAATCTCAAAGTCGCAGCGCTCCACGACGCTCACAAGTCGCTCGCGATCACGCTTCAGTTCATCGGGCGCTTCACGAGAAAGGGGGCCTGGGGCGAGATCGGCGAAGCGACCGTCGTGGCCAACATCGCCGATCCGAGCGCCGAGAAGAAGCTGGCGAGCCTCTACGCGGAGGGGGCCGACTGGGATCAGCTAATCCGTCGGCTGAGCGAGGATCGCATTGGCACTGAGCTGCGACTACAGGAGGTGGTAATCGGGCTCAAGGAGACGGGCGACCTCGGCGCGCAGCTATCACTCTGGAATCTGAGGCCAGCTTTGTCGGCACAGTTCTTCCGAACGACCTGCGTCGCTTGGACGCCGCTCGCCTATCAGACGGTGCTGCCGGCCAGCGCCGAGAGTTGGTTCGCATACCATCAGGCCGAGAATGTATTGGTGGCGGTCGTGCGCCGCGCGGCGGACGTGAACTGGGGAAACTATCAGAACGTCCTCGATACGATCTACGATCTGCTCATCCTTCGCTGGGACCAAAAGGCCGGCGTTCTGGCGCTCTACGCAAGCGATTATAACGCGCTTCGTTCGGAGAAGATGGCCGCGGCGGTGACCGACGACGCTACCAAGCTAGTCGCGGGGACCCCGATCTTCAATATCTTGAACAACGTCGAGCTTCCGCTGGTGAAGAGCCTCGGCTCAGCCCGGATTGGCGCGATCAGTTTCACCTCCTATTTCGGTCCGAACGTGACGGAGGGGCTGGCGAACATTGAGAAGGCGGAGGCCGAGCTGAACAACATCGCCTGTCTCGGTTACGAGGATGGTGAGCGGGTACTCTGGGGCGGAACGCAGCGACGAGGCAAGATTTGGCAGGCCAAGGCCGGTACGGTATCGGAGTGGATGGAATGGACCGCCTCGACTTGGGCAAAGGTCACCTCTGAGGACGAGCTCGGTACCAACATCACCCGCGACTTCTTGCGACCACAGCGAATGGACGGGCCGCACGCCTCCCATCCGATCGCGGCGCAGTGGGGCGAGCAGGCGCAGATGCGCCTAGGAGATCGTCAGTCGATCATCTTTGGTACCGCTGAAATCCCGCTGATCATGGTCGACCTCGATGTTGTGGGCGTGGAGGCGGATGGCGCTATCGCGCTGAGGCTCAGCGCGGACGGATTGTCGTCAGACTATCGCTTGACGATCTCGCAGCATTTGCCCGGCGGCTATTCGCACCAACATGTCGCCGGACCGGAAGTCCTTTTCCGTAAGTCGCGCGACGAAGCGCTGCCGCTGGCAGATTACCTGCAGAAGGATCCTTTCATCATCCGCTATGCCGACGGGACTTACTCCTACAATTGCTACCATATCTCCGCAAATCTTGCGGCCGGAGCTTTCGATAGGGAGCGGCTTGAGGCATGGGACTGGACAGGCATCCCACTCAACAGGGAGTCGATGCACAAAGCGCGCGATCAGGCCACGATCCAGTTTCGAACCTATGAGAGGCTGCGCGACGAGTACGACGTTGTCTTCAATGACGACGGGCATGGCGAGGAAGCGGATCTCGTCTGCCTCAAGGACATCGACGAGGCGACGATTCGGCTTTGTCTCGTCCATTGCAAGGGCGCGCATGGCGGCCACGTCTCGCAGGATATCCGCAACTTTTACGTTGTCTGCGGCCAGGCGCAAAAGAACATCACCGCCAAGCACAAAGGCTTGCCGCGGCTCTACCAAGACTTGAAACGACGGCATGACGCCTGGGCCAGGGAGGGGGCCTCGCGCTTTCTGAAGGGCGACATGAAGGCGCTGGCCTATTTCAAGGACAAGGCACGCCGATCGAAGCTGCAGTTTGAAGTGATCTTGGTCCAGCCGGGAGCGTCACGCCAGACCGTTACCGACGACAGTCTACGGCTCCTCGCAACTACAGAGCTTTATCTCATGAAGACGACGGAAGCCGCGTTTCGCGTGATCGTGTCCGCGTGAGTCCTCCGTCCATACGGCAAAAATCCGCAGCTGTAGAGACTAACTTTAATCCGAACCTTTGTCTGCAAGACCTCTGGGCTATATCGCTAGGCCACTCGCCTTTCACGCGGCTGCGTGAGCGCTGCTTCATCTTCATCGAGCAAAGCGGCGATTTTCTCACAGGTCCGTGTAACCGCGAGTTTCAACGCTTCGTCTACATGAACGTATCCCTGGGTAACGCTCTGGGCGGCATGGCCGAGGAGCGCACGGATCGTGAGTTCGGAAAAGCCCAGATCTCCAGCAACGCTGCCAAATGTGTGGCGAAGCGTATGCGGCGTTACGCCGACGATGCCTACGCTCGCACAAAGCCGGGCCAGGCAAGCTTTCGCTGCGGTGAAATGTCCGTCGCCGACGTCGGCCGGAAATATGTACGGGCAGCCCTTCCGAAGCGGCTGGCTGACGGCAAGTTCCGCCGCAGCCTCACCGATCGCACGGATCTGGGCGTCTCCTTTGGTGTCCGGGAAACTCACATAGCCGGCATCGGCATGGAGCCAAGGGCGCTGAAGGCCCTGCCCTTCAGATATACGGAAGCCGGTAAGGAGCAGGAAACGGACAATCGCAAGGCCGACGGGATGTTCCCCGTTGCGCGCCGCGTACCGCATGGCGACGCCAAGCTTCTTGATCTCGACCTCGCTCAGGCGTCGCGTCTTCTTTTTGCTGGCCAGCTTCCTGGCGCCACGGCTGGGATGGCTTTCGATCTTGTCGAGCCGCGCGGCGTGACCGAGAATGCTCTGCAAGGTCGCGACGGCGCGAGACGCGACGCCAGGGCCACCCGTTATGGCGCCCCCGCGCCCGCCGCCCCTTGGCTTCGCCGTCTTGCCCGCAACGATATTGGACTGCATTCCTTCGATGTCGACCACCTTCAAGGTGTGCGCAAGCCGGGCGCCGAGCAGCGGCTTGATGTGTGTCTCGATTCGACTTTTATCCATGGCGAGCGTCGATTTCTTGATCGGTCGATTGCGGCGGCCGAGGATGCGGCCCGCCTCAGCCTCTGCGAGATACCAGTCGCACAGGTCAGCCACGGTCGCCTCCTGACGGGGATTTTCCTCTGGCTCGGCAGGGTCAGCCCCGGCCGCGATCATGCCGAGCTTGATCATGGCCTGATCGCGAGCTTGCTCGACCGTCATTACGCCGAAGCGACCGAGATTAATGCGCCGCTCTTTGTCGGCAGCATTTCGGTAATTCAGCACGAAGGTCTGGAGGCCGGAAGGAAGCATGCGAACCCCGAAACCGCGCAGTTCGCTATCCCACAGGAACGCCTGCTTGCCCTTCGCAGGGGGCTTCATGGCCTCAACCGCCCGCTTGGTAAGTTTGGCCATACGCTCCTCCTCCGACGGCAATCGACGATTTTGCTGACAATAGCATGCTCAGACCGCCGTTGTCAGCAAATTGTCAGCAGGAGAAGGGAAATCAGGGGGTAATTGACGGCTATGATCGGCGGACGGAATCCGATAAAGATCATTTATTATAGTAGGATAGCGTGCTGTAGGATATTCTGGCGTAGCGCCTTCTCTATCTTGCCAAGGTTGAAGTCGAGGGTTCGAATCCCTTCGCCCGCTCCAGCGGCCGTGGTCCATGCGTGCTCTTGCTGACTTGAGTCGATCGTGAACCCGGCGCGCGCGCAGTTCGCTTGGTGCTCGCTGGACTGGGCCAATTCGGCCTTCCCGACCGTCATCATCACCTTCGTTTTTGCCGCCTACTTCGCCAAGGCCGTAGCCGCTGATGCGATCGCCGGCACCGCCGCCTGGTCGTACACGATCAGCCTCTCGATGGCCGCCGTCGCGCTAACAGGCCCGCTCCTGGGCGCGATTGCCGATGCCGGCGGCCGGCGCAAGCCATGGGTGCTCGGCTTCAGCCTCGTCTGCATCGGCGCCACGGCGCTGTTGTGGTTCGCGGTGCCGCAATCATCGATCGTTATTGTCGTCCTCGCCGTTGTCGCGATCGCCAACTACGGCTTCGAGACCAGCATCATCTTCTACAACGCCATGCTGCCCGACGTGGCACCGCCGGAGCGGATCGGCCGGATCTCCGGCTGGGGGTGGGCGCTTGGCTATTGCGGCGGCCTTGTTTGCCTCGTCCTCTGCCTGCTGCTGCTCGTGCAGCCGGATCCGCCGCTGTTCGGGCTCGACCGCGCCGAAGCCGAGCCGGTGCGAGCGACGGCGCTGTTCGTCGCCGGCTGGTACCTGATCTTCCTGATCCCGTTCCTGGTGCTGGTCCCAGACCGGGCGGCGACCGGCATCGGCGCGACCGCGGCGGCAAGGCAGGGACTGAAGACGCTGGTCTCGACCGTGCGGCACCTGCGCCGCTATCGACAGGTTGGGCTCTATCTCCTCGCGCACATGATCTACACCGACGGCCTCAACACGCTGTTCGGCATCGGCGGGATCTACGCGGCCGTCACCTTTGGCATGGGTTTCAACGAGATTCTGGTGTTCGGCATCGCGCTCAACGTCGCTGCCGGCGCCGGCGCATTCGCCTTTGGCTGGGTCGATGACTGGATCGGCCCGAAGCGAACGCTGATCATCGCGCTCGTGGCGATGATCGCGATCGGCGCCGGACTGATCGTCGTTGCCGACGTCACCTGGTTCTGGGTGCTGGCGCTCGCCTTGAGCCTGTTCTTCGGCCCCGCCCAGTCGGCGAGCCGGACGCTGATGGCGCGCTTGGCGCCACCGAAGTTGGAAGCAGAGATGTTCGGCCTCTACGCCCTCTCGGGCAAGGCGACCGCGTTCCTCGGCCCGGCGCTGTTCGGCTGGGTCACCCAACTGGCGGGGAACCAGCGCGCCGGGCTTGCCACCATCTTGGTGCTGTTCATCGCCGGCTTAGGGTTGCTCGTGCCGGTGCGCGAGCCGGATCTGGCCGCTAATGGCGGAAGTGGCGCATCCGCGTAAACACCATGGCAAGGCCGCGCGCGTCGGCGGCCGCGATGACGTCCGCATCGCGGACTGAGCCGCCCGGCTGAATCACGGCCGTGGCACCGGCCTCGGCACAAGCGATCAGCCCATCGGGGAAGGGGAAGAAGGCGTCCGAGGCGACAACCGCACCCTTCGTCCGCGGTTCCGTCTCGCCCGCGGCCGTGCGCGCATCCTCGGCCTTCCACGCAGCGATGCGGGCCGAATCGACTCGGCTCATCTGGCCTGCGCCAACACCAACGGTGCCGCCGCCACGGGCGAACACGATCGCATTCGACTTGACGTGCTTCGCCACCCGCCAAGCGAAGGCGAGATCGGCAGCTTCCGCGTTGGTAGGAGGCCGCTTGGTCACCACGTCCCACGCTCCCGCCATCAAGGCGGTGTCACGGCCCTGCGTGAGAAAACCGCCGGCGAGCGAGCGGAAGGTCATTCCGGCCTGGGCCGGGTCCGGCAGTGCGCCGGTCACCAGGACGCGCACGTTCTTGCGCGGCGCCAAGATCGCGCGCGCCTCGTCGTCCACCGCCGGCGCGATAATGACTTCGAGGAAGATCTCCGCCAGCATCCGGGCAGTTGCGGCATCGAGCGGTCGATTGATGGCGACGATGCCGCCGAATGCGCTCACCGGATCGCAGGCAAGCGCTTTGCGGTAGGCATCGGCTACCGTCGCCGCCTCGGCGACGCCGCACGGGTTGGCATGCTTGATGATGGCGACCGCTGGCTGGTCAAACTCGGCCACCAGCTCGAACGCGGCGTCGGTATCGCCAAGATTATTGTAGCTCAGCTCCTTGCCCTGGATCTGCTGGGCGCTGGCGACGCCGGGCCGGGCGTCGGACGTCACGTACAACGCCGCCGTCTGGTGCGGGTTCTCGCCGTAACGCAGGCTTTGCCGCAACGTGCCAGCGATGACGACGCGCTCAGGCGACGCCTCGCCCTGTTCCGCCGCGAACCACTGGCCGATGGCGGCGTCATAGGCGGCCGTGCGCCGGAATGCCTTGGCCGCCAGCGCCTGGCGCCAGGCGAGGCTGGTGGCGCCGTCGTGTGCTGCCATTTCCTCAAGCAGGCGCGGGTAGTCGGCGGCATCGACGATCACAGTCACGAAGGCATGGTTCTTGGCGGCAGCGCGGATCAAGGCCGGGCCGCCGATATCGATGTTCTCAATGCAGGCCGCGGCATCGGCGCCCGCCGCGACCGTCGCCTCGAAGGGGTAGAGGTTTACGACCAGAAGGTCGATTGGAAGGATATCGTGGGCGGCCATTGCCCGCTCGTGCTCGGCATTGCCACGGACCGCCAACAGGCCGCCGTGGATCTTCGGCTGCAGCGTCTTGACGCGGCCGTCCATGATCTCCGGAAAGCCGGTGAAATCGGACACTTCCCTGACCGCAACACCGCCTGCGCGCAAGGCAGCCGCCGACCCGCCGGTCGAGAGGATCTCGACGCCCAGCCGGCTGAGCGCTTGGCCGAGGGGCAACAGGCCCGCCTTGTCGGAAACGGAGATCAGCGCGCGGCGGATCGGATAAGACATCAAAGGAGTGCTCCCTGGCTCAAGGCTTCAGATCGGCGTGGCACGGTGGCCGTCGACATAGCAAAGGCCGGCCGGGCACGCATCGCTCGTCCTGCCGCAGTGTTTCAAGCGCAGAGCGCCGGGACCGGCAAGGGGCTGAGGAAACGGCCGCCGGCGGCCTCGAAGGCCGGATGCTGCTCAGCAATCGCTTGCGCGTCCTGCCAGGCGAGCACGATCACCAAGTCCGGCCGGCGCGCCTCCAGTTCCGCAGCCGCCACCACTGGGATGTGCAGCCCCGGTGTATAGTGCCCCGCATGCAGCGGGCTGGCATCGGCAATGAAGGTGATCACGTCGGCATCAAGGCCCAATTGGTAAAGCAGCGTCGTCGCCCCAGTCTGAGCGCCGTAGGCAGCGATGCGTAGGCCGGCCGTTTTCGCCGAGTCGAGGTAGACGGCGAGCTGATTCCTGATTGTTGCGAGCCGGCTCGCCAACGTGCGGTAGGTGTCCGGGTCGGCAAGGCCGAGCCTACGCTCGTCCGCCAGCAGCGCCGCTACCGAGGCTTCGACGGGGGCCGGCCCGCCCATCGGTCGCGCCATGCCACGCAGGCGGCCACCATGCAGCCGGGTGCGGGTGACGGTGATCAGTTCCAGCCCGTTCCGGTTGAGCGCGCGCATGAGCGGAGCGACGCTGTGATAGTCAAGCGTCGCGTGGGTAATCATGTCGACACCGGCGTCAGCGACGAGGGCATGGAGCGACGGGACCTCGAAACTGAACAGCCCATCCGGCCGCAGGAGCATTCGCACGCCCTCGAAAAAGCCGGACGGGTCATCGGTCTGGCTCAACAAGTCGTGGGCGATCACCAGCCGGGCCGGGCCGCGCTCGTCTTCGATCCGGGCTGCGATCGAAGGCTGGAAGAAGCCGGGGTAGGTGTCGATGCCGCGACCGATTGCCGTGCCGGCAACGTTGACCGACGGCTCGACGCCCTGGACTCGCCAGCCAGCATCCTCGAACAGCGCCAACAGGCTGCCGTCGTTGCAGCCGATATCGATGACGAGAGATTGTTCGGGTGCGCAGCAACGTTCCATCAGTTCGCGCGCCCAGGCGAGGTTGTGCGCCTGATGCTCCGGCCAGTCGGAGTCGGCATCGACCGCATCGCCCACCATCGCGTATCGGTCGAGGATGTGGGCGAGCTGAACGTGGCGGCAGCTCTCACACAGAACGAGTTCGAGCGGGAAGCACGCTTGCACCTCGCCCAGAGCGCGCTCGGCAACGAAGGCGTTGGCCGGCGGTGTCGGCACCAGCTCGATCACCGGTGTCAGATGGGTGTCGCCGCACAGCCCGCAACACATACGCCACGCGCAGGCTGGCGCGCTCATCGAAGCCAAGACGTTGCTCTCCCCTTCGCTCACGCGGCCCAGCCGTCCCTCCCCCACCTGGCAGACGCCGGAAGAAGGGCAGACAGCAGGATCGCACCCGTTTCTCAGACCCGCGTAAACCGCATTGCAAAGAAGCCGTCAAGACCGCCGGCCGCAGCGAGGTGGCATGGCAGGGTACGCAGCGCGCCGTCAGCGGTTACGAGCGCATCCAGACCACCAATCTCGTCGGCCGTCACCGGCAGTGGCTGCACCGGCGCACCGCCCTGGACGAACGCGGCCGTCCGCGCCGGCCCTTCTTCGTCTTGCAGCGAGCAGACACAGTAAACGATCCTTCCGCCCGGACGAACCATGCGCACCGCGGCTGCAAGGAGACGGTCCTGCAGCGCATTGAGCGCGGCGAGGTCGGTTGCTGCCTTCAACCAGGGCACATCCGGATGGCGGCGGATGGTGCCGGTCGCACTGCAGGGCGCATCGATGAGGACGGCATCGGCCGGCGCTGGCGGCACCCACGTGCTGGCATCGGCGGCGATGAGTTCGGCCTTAAGCCGCAGCCGGGCCAGGTTTTCCGCCACACGGGCGAGGCGCGCCGGCTCAGCATCGATCGCGATCACCTCGGCGCCGGCGGCTGCGAGTTGGGCGGTCTTGCCGCCCGGCGCAGCGCAGAGGTCGATGACGCGCAAGCCCCGCACATCGCCCAACAGCCGGGCCGGCAGGGCGGCAGCCGCATCCTGCACCCACCAGGCGCCTTCGGCATAGCCGACAAGCTCGGTGACAACGCCTGCACGCGCAAGCCGCACGCTCCCCGTAGGCATAACGATGCCGCCCAGCGCGCCAGCAACGGCGTGCGGATCATCGCGCGCGGTCAAGTCGAGCGGCGGTGTTTCAAGGTGCTGCGCGGCGATCTGCCGGCAGGTCTCCGCCCCATAGGCCTTTGTCCAGGCGTGCCACAGCCAGTCCGGTGTGTTGAGCCTGTGCGCGTCGTGGCCTTCGATCAGGCTGCCACCGGCAGCAGCAGCGCGGCGCAGCACGGCGTTGATGAGCGCAGGCGGCGCCAGAGGGCGGCGGCGATGGGCGAGCGTAACGGCGGTGTCGACAACCGCATGCGGCGGGGTGCCGAGGAAGAGGAGCTGCGTCAGGCCGAGCCGCAGCAGCGCACGGGCGGCGGGCGGCGTCTCCCCCACCGGCCGGCTCAAGAGCGTGGCGAGGACGGCATCGATCTGACCCAGCCGGCGCAGCGTGGTCGCCGCCAGGAGCCGCGCGAAAGCCAGATCGGGGGCGCTCAGCCGCGCCCGCGGTGCGGCCTGGGCAATGGCATCATCGAACGGCTGGTGGCGCTGTAGGACGGCATCAAGCAGCGTGAGCGCCAGCCAGCGCGCGTGAATGCCGGCGGCTGCGGCCGGAACGGCGGGCGCTTTCGCCGCCGCCTGCGCCTTGCGCGCGCTCAGCCCCAGGGTCCGGTCTGGCCGGTGCGCGCGGCCTGCTGGCGCAACTCGCGTACCCGGTCCTCGGTCGACGGATGGGTCGAGAATAAGGACGTGATCGAACGTGCGTGCAGCGGGTTGACGATGAAGAGGTGCGCCGTTGCCGGATTTTGGTCAGCGGCAGGATTGGCGATCCGCTTCGCGCCCGCCTCCAGCTTTTGCAGCGCCGAGGCGAGCCAGAGCGGATGGCCGCAGATCTCGGCCCCCATCCGGTCGGCGCCGTACTCGCGTGTGCGCGAGATCGCGAACTGCACCAGCATCGCCGCAATCGGCGCCAGGATGATGAGGAGCAGGTTGGCTATGCCGTTTGAGTTGTTCTCGCTCCGGTTACCGCCGAAGAACAGGCCAAAATTTGCGAGCATGCTGAGCGCACCGGCAAGCGTCGCGGTGACGGTCATGATCAAGGTGTCACGGTTCTTCACATGCGCCAGCTCGTGCGCCATCACGCCCGCGAGTTCCTGATGGTTGAGGATCCGCAACAGGCCGGTCGTCGCCGCAACGGCAGCATTCTCCGGGTTGCGGCCGGTCGCGAACGCATTGGGCTGCGGCGTGTCGATCAGGTAGACCTTCGGCATCGGCAGCCCGGCCCGGTGCGTCAACTGCTCGATCAGGCCCCACAGCTCAGGCGCCGAGCGGGCATCGACCGGCTGCGCGCCGTACATGCGCAGCACCATCTTGTCCGAGTTCCAATAGGCGAAGGCATTGGTTGCAATCGCGACCAACAGCGCAATCAGCATTCCTGACTCACCGCCGATCATGTTGCCCACAGCGAGGAACAGCGCTGTCAGGCCGGCCAACAAGATGGCGGTGCGTGTCATGTTCATGATCCCTCCAGGCGATCCTGGGCCGGCCGGCATTGCGGCAGGCCACTCTTGCCTCGATCCCCTACTGTAGTAGTGTTGGCGTCGGCGCGCGACAAGGATGCGAAACGGGAGGTCCGTCATGGCCGAGGCCGAAAGTGACAGCCGCGAAATTGAAGGCCAGCCGGCCGCGGACCGTGAAGCGGCGGACGGCACGGGCGCCGCACCGAAAGACGGGGCCAAGGCAGTGCCTGCAACCGGCACACCGCCGCTGGTCGAGGAGATCGGCGGACCGAAAGGCGCTGAGCCGACCCGCTACGGCGATTGGGAGCGCAAAGGGCGCTGTATCGATTTCTAAGCCCGGCGTGGCCGCGTTGGCGGCGCGAGAAGAAAGACGAACGGGCGCGGTTCAGCCGCGCCGCAACGCTGTCGGCGGCGCCTTGCGGGCGCTGAAGCCGGCATTACCAATTCTGACGGCGTAGGCTCGCGCGACATGGAGATTTCTCCACTCGGCCGAACCCAGCTCAAGGTCAGCCGCCTTGGCTTAGGCACGATGACGTTCGGCGAACAAAACACCGCCGAAGAGGCTTTTCGCCTGCTCGATCTCGCGCTCGATCACGGCGTCACCCTGATCGATGCCGCCGAACTTTATCCGATCCCGCCGCGTGCCGAGACCACCGGCCGGACCGAGGAGATCGTCGGCGCCTGGCTCAGGGCGCGGCGCAACCGCGAGCGCATCGTGCTCGCAACGAAGGCGGCAGGCCCCGGCGTCCAGCACATCCGCAAAGGCAGCATCGTCTTCGACCGTGGCAGCCTGCGCTCCGCCATCGAAGGCAGCCTGAAGCGGCTCGGCACCGAGACGATCGACCTCTACCAACTGCATTGGCCGGAACGCAAAACCAACTGCTTCGGCCGGCTCGGCTATGAGCACAAGGACGACCAAGCGTTCACTCCGTTTGCAGAGATCCTCGACGCCTTGGCCGAGCACGTGCAGGCAGGTATGATCCGGGCCGTCGGCCTCTCCAACGAGACGCCGTGGGGCCTGATGAGCTTCCTCGGTATCGCCGATCGGCTGGATCTACCACGCATGGCAAGCATCCAGAACCCCTACAGCCTCTTGAACCGCAGCTTCGAGGTCGGCCTGGCCGAAGTCGCGATCCGCGAGGACTGCGGCCTCCTTGCTTACTCGCCGCTGGGCATGGGCACCCTGTCCGGCAAGTACCTCGCATCAAAGCCACCGCCGCGCGCACGCTTAAGCCTGTTTCCGCACTATCAGCGCTACAGCAATCCACAGGCGGTCACCGCGACGCAGGCTTACGTGGCGCTCGCCCGCGCGCATGGCCTGTCACCGGCGGCGATGGCAATTGCCTTTGCCGCCAGCCGCCCGTTCATGACCAGCGTGCTGCTCGGTGCGACGACGCCTGAGCAGCTCGAAGAAACGCTCGCCGCCGCCACGCTTCGCCTCGACCGGGCCGTCCTCGACGGCTTGGAGGCAATCCACACGGCAACGCCCAATCCGGCGCCTTGAGACCGTCCAAGGGAGCCCTGCCATGTATCGCCTGTTCGTCGCCGTTGCGCTGCCCGAGACCGTGCTGGCCGAACTGAAGCCCCTGTGCGGCGGCTTGACGGGCGCTAAATGGGCGGATTCCGAGGTGATGCACATCACCTTGCGCTTCATCGGCGAAGTTGATGGCGGCGTCGCCGAGGACATCCACCTGGCGCTCTCACGCATCGAGGCGCCAGCATTCGAGTTGACGCTTGCGGGGATCGATTGCTTCGCCCAAGCCGGCAAGGTGCATACGCTGTGGGTCGGCGTCGAAAAGGCGCCGCTGCTGATCCATCTGCGCGAGAAAGTGCAAAGCGCCTTGTTGCGCAGCGATGTCAAGCCGGAGCCGCGGCGGTTTCGGCCGCACGTAACGCTGGCCCGCTTCCGCAACGGGGCGAACGATGGGCGCTTCGGAGCCTATCTGCAGCGCAACAACCAGTTCCGCTCATCACCGTTCCCGGTTGCGAGCTTCACGCTGTTTCGCAGTCATTTGGGGGCAGGAGGGGCCTATCACGAGCGACTTGCGGAGTACGCGCTGCAAACGGGGCGCCGCTCACCCCACCTATTTTCCGGCGGCGCCCCCGCGTCTGCACAGGGATCCTGAATGATCGTGCGACGCATGAATTGCTTCGCCTGATCGCGAGACCCTCCTGAAGCGGCAACCAGCCCGGATGGGGCCGTAGCCAAGCTTCACGATCGGGTCTTCTCGCCTTAGATGGACGATGTTTTCAGAATCCCCCTTCCCTTCGTTGCTCCTCTCGCAATCGGACCCCATGAGGATGCTGTAGTCTAGCACTCGTGCAGGAGAAGGAAAGTGAAAATATCGATGCCGACAGAAGGGGTTGCGAGTGATAAGCAGTTGATCTTGCAACGAGCGTACGCGGCAGGATGAAGTTCTAGAGTCTCTCCACTAATGAGGCAGGCACTTCTAAGGGTTGCACGAAAATAACCCATACGGGTACTTCCAAGACCACGAAGTTGGCGCGCAAACCGTTCACGGGAAGAGTGTCCGTGTGCCCGCGCGATCACGGCGCGGTCGTCGCCGTGCCCCGGGGGACGCGCAATCACCGCGTACAGGCATGGAGGTGGCGCAGGCGCCACGCTCGCGCGATCAACTGTTGACGCGGGCTCGCAACCGACCGAAGTCAGGGACACAAGCGCCAAAGGAGCCTGCAGCCATGATCGATCTCCATTATTGGCCGACGCCCAACGGCCACAAGATCACCATCTTCCTCGAAGAAGCCGGCCTCGCGTACACGGTCAAGCCGGTCGATATCGGCAAGGGCGAGCAGTTCCGGCCCGAGTTCCTCAAGATTTCGCCCAACAACCGGATGCCCGCGATCGTCGACCATGCGCCCAGCGATGGCGGCGGGCCTCTCTCGGTGTTCGAGTCGGGAGCGATCCTCCTCTATCTCGCCGAGAAGACCGGCCAATTTTTGCCGAGCAACCTGCGCGGCCGGACCCAGGTCCTTGAATGGCTGTTCTGGCAGATGGGCGGGCTAGGCCCGATGGCCGGCCAGAACCACCACTTCACCCAGTATGCGCCGGAGAAAATTCCTTACGCGATCGAGCGCTACCAGCGCGAAACCGAGCGGCTTTACGGCGTGCTCGACCGCCGGCTTGCGGACCGGGCCTTCATCGCCGATACCTATTCGATCGCCGACATGGCAGCCTATCCGTGGATCGTCCCGCACAAGCGGCAGGGCCAGGACCTTGACACCTTTCCTAACGTCAAGCGCTGGTTCGAGACCATCCGCGCCCGTGCGGCGGTCGTCCGCGCCTACGAGATCGGCAACAACATCTCAAGCGAGCCAGTGGTCAATGAGCAGTCGCGGGCGATCCTGTTCGGCCAGGGGCGCTCGCCGGGAGAGGGCCGCTGAACGAGCCGGCGCTTGGGAGCAGATCCTGCCGTGGCGCCTGATCCTGAGACTGCCTGGCTGACGGAAGGCTCATATACCTGACACATCGGATAGAGAGGGCAGATAGGAAATATTTTTTCCGTTCCTAGGAAAATAGACCCTTGACGGATTGGCGCATGTTCTTTATGCGTTCTCTCACGCTCGCCGACGGACAGAAAGCCGCTAGAGGCGAACGGGAACAGGAACCGAAGAACAAGCCTGAAAAGGGGCTGACCATGATCGACGCCATCACCATTGAAACCGCCCATCTCCTCGGCGACGCTCTGCCCATGATGCACCGGCTACGCTACCGCGTCTTTGTCGAGCGCCAAGGCTACGACGTCCCCAACGTGCGCGGCATGGAATGGGACGAGTTCGACACGCCGGCGGCGGTCTACCTGATCTGGCGTGACGAGCGCGGCGTTGTCGGCGGGGTGGCCCGCCTGATCCCGACGACGTTCCCTTACATGATCAAGGCGCTGTGGCCCGATATGGTCGAAGGCCACGCATTGCCCTCGCAACCCGACGTCTGGGAGCTGACCCGGCTTGGCGTCGACCGCACGCTGCCGCCCGCGACCCGCGCCCGCGTGATCGGCGAACTGATGTGCGCATGCGGCGAGTTCGCGCTGCAGAACGGGATCAAAGCCTACCTGATGGTCACCGCGCCGCAGATGGTCAAAGGCGCGATCGCCGCCGCCGGCTGGCCGACCGAGCTTCTGGGCGAGCCGCGCAATCTCGGCCGCTTCCATGTCGTCGTCGCCAAGACAACCGTGACCGAGGAAGGCCTGCAGGCGGCCCGCCGCTTCCACGGCATCCAGCACCCGGTGCTGCGCATCGCGGGCGAGGAAATGGCGATCGCCGCCTGATCCGGTTCAGTCGCGCGCGGTCGGAGGATTCAGAGGGTCGCGAACCTGCGCAAGCGTCGGCGCAACCCTCTTGACGACCGCAAACGGCACACCTTCACGCTCAACACGCAAGACCTCGGTTCCGGCCACATCCCCATCACAGTGGTTGCGGGTGGTGGAGAGGTAGTAGAGAGCCTCACTCGCCCGCTCCACGATGCGCACGGAACGCGGGAACCGCTCCGCAAGCGAGATCGGCTCGCCGCAGACCATGACCGGTATCGATTCCGCAGGGGCGCGGGGGTCAAGGTTCGCCGACAAAGTATCCGCCGCCTCTGTCAGCGCCGCTCCCCAATACTCCGTTTCGAACTGCCCCATCGCCCCCGCCAAGTCGCCGACCAGGCTGTTGAAGTAGGCATATTCGTAAGGGTGCAGGCGCACCATCTCGGCGAGGTCAGCCATCCCTCCGACGACGAGGATCAACGCGAGTCCAGACCTGAGCAAGGGGTTGTGCGCAGCGTTGAAAAGCTCTCGCGTGCCAAGTGCGGCAACCACCGCCAGCAAAGGCAAGAGAAACAAGAAATGCCGCTCCGCGTCGTAAAGCTCCGCAGCGGTCACGATCACGTACACGAGCGGCACGGCAATAGCGAGCATCAGCGGCAGGAACTGAAGCCACCGGTCCCGCCAATCGCGGCAGCGCAGCCGCCAGATGCCCATCGCGATCGCCGCCACGATAGTGGCGACGAGGATGCCTGGCAACTTTATGACGAGATAAACCGGCAGGTACAGCCGGGGATGATAATCGCTGCCGACATAGGCGCCGAAAAAGAGGGTCGGAATGTCGGCGGAACGTTCGGAAAAATGGAGAAGGGTCCGCAGCGGATTGCCGATCGGGTCAAGCTGCGCATAGGGCCAGAGCACGAGCATGACCGCCCAGCCGATAATGGCGACCGGCACGAAGATGGTTGCCGTCATCCGCATCAGGGCAGCGAGCGCCGGCAACCATCCGGCCGCCCCGCGCTGCAGCGCAGCCGCCGCCAGCAGGCACGCCAAGTACGCCAGCAAGAGAATGGCACCGATGCGGATACCGAGCGCGATGCCGGTCACCAAGCCAAGCGCAATAACGGTTCGCCACCGGGGCGCATCGAGCTCGCCAGCAAGCTGCGTGAGGACGAGCGTCCCCCAGACCATTGCCGTCGCGAACGGAATGTCCTTCGGATTGATGAACATCATGCCGTACCAACTCGGCATCAAAGCGAGGGCGATGAGGGCCAGCAGCCCGACCGCAGCCCCACCGAGGCGACAGCCGAGCCGCCAGCAGCCGATCAGCCCGAGAACACCGACCACACCGTTCAAGAGGTGGCGGGTCTCGTAATGCTTGAACGGAGACACCTTGTTGAGGAGCGCGGCGACGGTATCGAATAGGCCGCCGTAGTAAAACAGATCGAGATAGCTGACCGCATTTCGATCAGCTCCGCGTGTTCTGTACCAATCGAGGATGTAGTTGCCGTAGTCATCCTGCACGGCTTCGTCGAAGGTCGCTCCATAATGACGAAAGGTGGCAGCAACCAGCGCAAACAGGACAATGATGACAGCAATCGCCAGTCGATTAGCCAGCAGTTCGCCGTCCGGGCGCGCTGATCGAGAGATCCGCACCCGCCTCGTGGTCGCGAAATCCATGCCCCCTCCAGGGCGTTTGGCTCGGCGTCGTTAACTCGCGCCATGGCGAGGTAAGCGCACTTCGCTATGGCCGCAATAGCGCTACTGGCTCGCAGCGATCGAATAGCAGGGATTGCCGATGACGGGAATATGCGGATCCAAATTCCCCCAATCTAGCCCGTCCTTCACGGAGCTCGCGGACGCTGCTGCGCACGGTCGCAAACGGTCAGCTCGTCGGGAACGGCTAGAGCGTGCCGGGCTTGCGTGATCTCGGCCATGATCGAGAGCGCGATCTCGGCCGCGCTGCGGCCGCCGATGGCGAGCCCGACGGGGCCATGGATGCGCGCAAGTTCGGCTTCCTTGAACCCACGCTGGCGCAAACGCTGAAGCCGCGCCTGATGCGTGCGCCGGCTCCCCAGCGCGCCGATATAGAACGGTTCCGCGCCTAGCGCCGCTACGAGCGCCTCGTCATCGATCTTCGGATCGTGGCTGAGCGTCACGACCGCCGTTCGCCGGTCAAGGGTCAGGCCGGCAAACGCCTCCTCCGGCCAGGCGATGAGCACTTGGGCGGGTGCAATGGCCGCTGTTTGAAAGGCCGGCTGCCGTTCGACGAAGCCCGCGCGCGGCTCGACGATCACCAGCGCGTAGTTGAGCATCTCGGCGAGCGTCGCCAGCGCCTGGGTGATGGTCACGGCACCGACGGCGATGATTTGCCAGCGGCCGGGAAAGGTGACGACAACCACGCCGTTCGACTCCCCGCCTGTCGCCTGCCCGGCAGCGCTGGCGAGTGCGCGCCGGCCAAGGGCGATCGCGGCCGGACTCAAGTCCGCTTCGGCCGCGACACCTTGCAGCGAAAGAACGCCGTGGGCGCCGCTGGCAAGCTCGATGACGAGCGCTGCCGCTTGGCCTGCCGCATGCGCCGCCTCAAGTGCCGCAATCGCTGATTCATGCGTGACGGCAAGAAGCGCCACCAGCATGCGCCCGCCGCAGACGAGGCCGACCTCCCATGCCGTCTCGTTGCTGACGCCAAACGTCAGCAGTTTGGGCCGCCCGCTTGCGATCACCGCGGGAGCCTCGGCGATGACGGCTGTCTCCACGCAACCGCCTGAGACCGCGCCGGCAAAGACACCGTCGCTCGCGATCACCATCAGGCTGCCGACCGGAAACGGCGATGATCCCCAGGTCGAGACGACGCAGGCGAGCGCAATCGGCCGTCCATCGGCAAGCCAGGCGCGTGCTTGCCTAAGAATTTCCACCATGATCAAGCTTCAAACGGCGCGAAACGCGGGCGGGCGAGCGACCGCAGGCGCAAAAGGCTCTCGCCGCGAGAAAAAAATGCTAGAGTGCGCGCCGTGCGGTATCCGCAGGCCCCAGGCTGCCAAGGGAGTGGCCAGCCTGAGGGACGATTCGTGAGAACAAACGCGCGCGTGGACGACATGGACATTCTGAAGTGGTACGCCGAAATGGCGCCGATGCTGCCCCAGGGCACGTTTGAGAACAATCTGATATTTTTGGGGTTATTAGCGCTTCTGGTGGTTTGCATTATCTGGCTGACGCGGCGAATGGCCAAGAGCCGCCTCAATCTTAGCGCTGGCCGCGAACGCGAGGCCGAACTCAGGGCGCAACTGGACACGCAAGCGTATCTCGTTCGCGGCCAGGAGGTCAAAATCAATGACTTAACGACGCTTCTGGAGGAGGCGCGGGCGGAAGCGCCGGCAACACGGCTTGCCCAGTGCCGGCGGGCTCGGAGCGAGAACCGCCATCAGCAGGCGATCGCGACTCTCGTTAGCCTGTTTGACGACCTTGCCCCAGTCGTTGCTACCTCCAGCCGGGAGCTGGCGGAATATGCCCTGAGCTTCGCCACGGGTGCCGATGAAAGCAAGCACCTGCGCACGGCAAGCCGCTTGGCCCACGTCGCGACCCTGTGCGCGGCGGGCGGCACGACCGCAGAGGCGACCACGCTCGCGGCCGAGATCGAGCGAAGGCTGCAGGTGGCCACGCCAGCGCAGGCTGCAGTGGCCCAGGCTGCAGTAAACGAGGCTGCATCTGAGGACGGCCCGGGTGCGGCCTTGAGCGCACTCGCGACCGCCTATCTCGGAAGTAGCGACGCCAATGTCGCCCAGCAGCAGCTCGACAGATTGGCCGAGCAGGCTGTCGCCTTGCATCACCGCGGCTTTGCGCAGACGGCGGCGCTGATGCTGGAACGCGCCTGCAACATTGCCGATGCCCGCTTCGATGCCGGCGATTCGCGCTGGGTGCAGGCGCAAGCGACGCTTGCCGCCGCGTTCGGCAGCCTCGGCCGCTTCCACGAGGAGGAAGCGGCGTTGCAGCGCCTGCTCGAACACGAGGAAAGCGTGTTCGGACCTCACCACGCCGAAACCCAGCGCACGCGCCAGAGCCTGGTCTTCGCCCTGGGTCGGCAGGGCCGTCACGACGAGGCCGAAGCAATCCTGCGCTCGCTCGTTGCCGAGCAGGAGCACACTCTCGGCCCGAGCCATCCGGAGACGCTGGCATCCCAGAACAACCTCGCAGGCGCCCTGTTCCGCCAGAGCCGATTTGCGGAAGCGGAAGCGCTGTTTCGCGAAGTCTGGCGCAACCGGACCAAGGCGCTCGGCAGCACGCACCCCGATACGCAGCAGAGCTTGAGCAACTTGGCGCAGACGCTGGCCGCCAGCGGCCGGCACGACGATGCCCGCGCCCTGTGGGTCGAACTGCTGGCCGAACAGGAAGGTGCCTTCGGCGCTGACCATCCGTCGACGCTCAAGACCCGCCTGCAGATGGCGGATGGCCTCGCCAAAGCAGGCCGGCGAACGGAGGCCGAGGCCATCATCAAGGGCATTCTTGCGAAGCTGGCGCGCTTCCTCGGCGCCGCCCATCCGCAGACGCTTGCCGCCGCCAATGCGCTCGCGAACCTCTCGCCGCCGACGGGTGAGAGGGCTGAGGAAGGGCTGCCGATGGCCGTTGGCCCGTCAGCGCCGGCGCCGGTCACGAAGGTGCCAACCATAGGGGTAGCTGCTGCCGGCCGATCGGAGGCCGCCTTCGCCCCCGCCGACGAAGGGACCATCGTCTGATGGCAGCCCCGGCAGGGATGGGTGCGCCCGCGTACGGCGCTGATCCGGAAACCGCGCGCATCTTGTTGCGCATCGGTGCCATCGGCGCCCGGCTCGATCCACCGTTCACCTTCACCTCCGGCTGGGCGAGCCCGGTCTATGTCGATGTCCGCCGCCTGATCTCCTATCCAGCCGAGCGGCGGCACGTCATTGCTGCGGCTGGCCAGGCGCTCGGCTGCGCGCCAGGGCGGGCGCCGTTCGATGCGGTGGCTGGCGGCGAGACCGCCGGCATCCCCTACGCGGCCTGGCTGGCCGAGGCATGCGCGTTGCCGATGCTTTATGTGCGCAAGCAGGCGAAGGGCTTCGGCCGCAACGCCCGCATCGAGGGTAACCTGCGCGAAGGCGAGCGCGTGCTGCTGGTCGAGGACCTTGCCACCGACGGCGCCAGCAAGCTTTCGTTCGCGAATGCGCTTCGCGAGGCCGGTGCGGTTGTCGATCGGGCGTTCGTGGTCTTCTTCTACGGCATCTTCCCCGGTGCGCTGGCAACCCTGGCCGAAGCCGGCCTGAACCTCACGTTTCTCGCAACCTGGTGGGATGTCCTGCGCGAGGCCGAGGCAGCCCAGGCCTTTCCGGCGCCGATGCTCGCGGAAGTGCGGGCGTTTCTCGAAAACCCGATCGCCTGGTCGGCGGCGCACGGAGGGCGCGCCGCGCTCTGAGCGTGGCGGGAACCCCGATCAAGCCGGGGCCTAGTGGTTCGATGCCAACGGATGAATCCTATCCTTTGGCTGAATCGAACCACCAGATCAATGGGTTAGTGGATCGACCGATCTGACGTTTGGGATGCAAGCGTCAGATCCGATCCACTAGATCAAACCGGCATCGAGGCTCGCCGCCATCACCGCCCCCAACTCCTCGCACTCTGCAAGGAAGGCGTCTTGCCACCCGCCGCGGCAGACGAGCGGCTCCCGCACGGCGCGCCAGCGCAGGCCGGTGACGATGGTCTGCACCGCCCGCCTAGTGCCGGTGCCATCGTGCCCCGCACGGATGTAAAGCGCGTAGGGCAAGCCTTGCGTGCGCTCCAGGCAGGGATAGTAGATGCGATCGAAGAAGTCCTTGAGCGCGCCGCTCATGTAGCCGAGGTTTTCGGGCGTGCCGAGGATGATCGCGTTCGCCGCCAGCACGTCATCGGGACGGGCCGCGAGCGGGGCGATCGCCTGCACCGCGACACTCTCAATATCCGGTCCGGTCGCCCCGCGCTGGACCGCGTCCCGCATCGCCAGCGTGTTCGCGGACGGTGCATGCGCAACAATCAACAGGCGCTTCAGGGTCACTTGCGCGCTCTCGCCATCCGGACCGCATTCGGCGCAAAGCGTAACACTTGACGCGCATCGCGCGCCATGGCCCGTCACGATCAAGTCTCTTGTCCGCAAGTCAGGCGCGCGACACAATCATCGCGTCCAAGAAGATCAGCCGGGCGGAAAACGCACCGGCGGCACGACTACAGACAATGGGAGGATACTATGACCACCACCCTTGCAGCGCGCCTCGACGAAATGGATCGCCGCGCGTTTCTTTTGGGTTCGCTCGCGGCGGCGGCTGTCATCGCTGCCCCCCGGATCGGCCGTGGCGCCACGCCGTACGAGCTGCCGGCGCTGCCCTATGCGGAAACGGCGCTGGAGCCGGTGATTTCGAGCCGGACCATCGGCTTTCACTACGGCAAGCACCACAAGGGCTATGTCGACAACCTCAACAAGCTGTTGGCGGACGCGCCGGATCTCGCCGACCTGCCGATGCCGGAACTGATCAAGACGGCAACGGCCAATCCCAACCGCACCGCGATCTTCAACAACGCCGCCCAAGTTTGGAACCACACCTTCTACTGGCATTCGATGCGCCCGGGCGGCGGCGGCCAGCCGACCGGCAAGCTGAAAGAGAAGATCGACAGCGACTTAGGTGGCTACGACAAATTCCGCGAGGAGTTCAAGAAGGCGGCAATGACCCAGTTCGGCAGCGGCTGGGCGTGGCTGATCGTCAAGGAAGGCAAGCTCGCAATCACCAAGACCGCGAATGCCGGCACGCCGGTCGAGCAGGGCCTGGGCGCGCTCATCACCATCGACGTCTGGGAGCACGCCTACTATCTCGATTACCAGAACCGGCGCGCCGACTATGTCGATGCCTGGCTCGACAAGCTGGTCAACTGGGAGTTCGCGGCAAAGAACCTCGGCTGAGTGCGCGCGGTAGGCCGCGTCGGGCGGATGAGGGCAATGCCCGTCATCCGCCGGATGCGTCGCATGCTGCCCTACTCGTGCGCCATTAAGACGTGTAGAATGGCCAATGCGGGAGCGCACCGCCCCAACCGCGGGGCGACGCATCACTCGCCAACTCGGAGCTTCCAGCGTGAAGGATCTCGTCACCATTTTGGCAACGCTCCGACGCCTTGAGCCTGAGCTGAAGAGGCGTTACCCGCTTCGGCAGATCGGCGTTTTCGGCTCCTATGCCCGCGGTGAGCAGCGGCCCAACAGCGACCTCGATATTATTGTCGATCTTGAACCGGGTCTGACGCTCATTGATCTCGCCCGCCTGGAAGGTGAGTTGAGCGAGCGTCTTGATCTGCCGGTGGAACTGGCAATCAAGGATGCGCTCAAGCCTCGGATCGAAAAACGCATCCTCGCCGAGGCCATCATGCTTTGATGCGTGATCCGATCCTCTACCTTGACGACATGATCACGCACGCCCGCGCGGCGCATGCCTTCGTCGCGGGCATGTCGCTGGACGCTTTCGCTGACGATACGCGGAGCCAGTATGCGGTGAGGTATGCCCTGCACGTCGTCGGCGAGGCTGCGAGCAAGGTACCGCCTGCCATCCGAGAGCGCTTTCCACATGTGCCTTGGCAACAGATCGTCGCGATGCGCAACCGGCTCGCCCACGATTACCTCGGGACACGCGCCGACATCGTGTTCGCGACGGCACGCGACTTCGCGCCGCTGCTGGTGGTCCAACTGCAAGCGATCGTCGCGACACTAGAGGCCGATCCGAAGCCGTAAAGCGCCGCCTTCCGCTGGAACCTGGCGCTCAAGGCCCTCTACCGACGCCTCATGGGGCGCGGCAAAGCCCATGCGGTGGCACTGGTCGCCTGTGCCCGCAAGCTCCTTATCTTCGCCAACACCGTCGTCACCCGCGGCACGCCGTGGACTAACAAATCGCTCGCCGCTTAATGGTTGCTACGCGCTACTGCGATCAGCCGCCGGCGGGGCCGCCGAGCTCGATATCGCCGCCGACGGCAAACGCGAGCGGGACGCCTTCGAGCGTGATCACGGCTTTCGCCTTGAGCCTACCGTCGGCCGGCAGTTGGCCGGCGTCGGCCGCCGCGCGCACCGCCTTTTCGATCTCGCGCTGGGCGGTGACGCCGACGGTTTTCAGGAACTTGCGCACGCTCATGTTGAAGGCATCTTCGTCCATCGTCTCTTCTCCGTTGCCGAAGCTTGATCAGTTCTCGCCAGGATCGGTCTTGAAATAGTCGTCGGTGGTGACGGGCCGCGGCGGCGGCCGGCCCGCCATCGGCTGCGGCGCCTCCATCTGCGCCTTGACGCGGCAGTCCTCGCACATCTTGATGAGCTCGGCCCGGCCGGCACCCACGAACAAGGGGTGGTCCTTCAGGCGTTCAGCGAGGCGTTCGATCGTGCTGCGGGTGCCGAACGGCTTTGCGCAGCGGATGCAGAGAAACGGCTCTTCCGCCTTGAGCACGACAGGGTGGCGGCCCGCGTCGGCAAAATTGAGCAGCGCTTCGAGGCTCACCGCATCTTCCGGGCAGGTGGCGCGGCAGAGGCCGCACTGGATGCATTGGCGCTCGGTGAAGGCGAGCTGCGGCCGCTCCGGGTCGCACGAGAGCGCGGCCGTTGGGCAGGCGCCGACGCAAGCGACGCACAGCGTGCAGCGCTCCTGGTCGAGGACGACGCGGCCGAATGGCGCCCCTGCGGGGAGCGGCAGGACGTTCACCCCCGTGGGTGCCCCGGCATGCAAGTGGTCGAGCACCTGCCAGGTAAGCGCCCGCTTGCCGGCGGCGAGGAACGAAAGCGCTGCCGCGGCGGCCGCCGGTACGGGCTGGGCGTAAAGCCCCTCCTCCAGGCGGTGCGGGTCATCCGCTTCCGCCAGCACGACCCGGCCGCTGCCGTAGCCGAGGCCGGCCAGGATTGCGTCAATCAGACGGATGTGCGTGCGCAAGCTGTCCAGATCGGGACGGTCCTCCGGGCCTGTCAGCAGCCGGATCCGGCCGGCACCCAACGCTAGGGCTGCGAGCAGGAAGTCGAGGCCGATCTGCGTCACCTGGTTGACGGCGAACGGCAGCACGTTCGCCGGCAGGCCGCGGCCGGTCCGCGCGATGACGGCAATCATGTCCTCGCCGAATTCGCCATCGTGGACGAGGAGTTCGCAAGCCCTGCCGCCGGCGCGCTGGTAGGCCGCCAGCAACACCCTTAACCGCTCAAAGAGCGCGTAACCGCTTGGCAGGTCGTAGCGGATGGCGCCGGTCGGGCAGACGCTGGCACACGTGCCGTGGCCCATGCAGATCCAGGGGTCGATCGCGACATGATCGCCCGCGGGCGTGATGGCGCCGGTCGGGCAGACATCGAGGCATTGCCGGCAGCCGACGATGGTGTTGCGGGCGTGCGCGCACAGCGCCGGATCGAGGCGGACGTAGCGCGGCTTCTCGAACGTGCCGGCCATGTCGGTGATGTCGAACAGCGCCCGCTCCAGCTTCACCGCATCGCCCGGCTCGACGCGGAAATAGCCATCGCGCGCGGCCGCGAACAGCGGCGGATCGCCGGTCAGATCCAAGATGAGATCGCACGCCGAGGTGAAGCGGGCCTGCGCCGGGCCGAACGCGAGCGCGCCGCGGGACGACGGCGAGGACGCGGCCAAGCCCTCGATGGTCACCTCGAAGGCGCCGAGATGGCCGTGGACCGCCTGCACGCTGCCGGCAAAGATCGCCACATCGCGCACCCGCGGCGGCAGGATGCGGTCATGGCGCTTGAGCAGGCAGGTGACATCGAGCCGACGGCTCAGCCGGCGCGCGGCGGCTAGTGCGACCTCATCCCCGCCATAGACGAGCACGACGCCCTCGGACGTAGCCGAGACCGAGGCCGAGGGTTCGATCTCAACCGCCGCTTCGGCGATGAGTGCCGCGATCTTGGCCTGCGCCTGGCGGCCCTCGTCCGACCAGCCGGCCTTCTCGCGGATGTTGACGCAGCGCAAGCCGGCATGCGGCTGTGCTTCGCCGGCGATCTCCTCGAACAGGGGCGCTTCCTGCGTGCAGCCGATGAGGAGCGGCGCTTCAGGATCGAGCGCCCGGCTCACCGCGTCCGCCTCGGCAGCGCACAGCTCCGTGTGCACGGCGGGCGCCTGGCCCCCGAGCGCGGCTGCGATCTTCTTGCCGTCGAGCGGCAGCGTATGCTGACAGGTGCACAAGAGTACGCGTGGCGTTGAACCGCCCATGCTTGTTGGCCTCCCATTGCAGGCTCTTCGCGGACGAGCCTTGCTGTTCGTTTGGTGCTATTGTGGGCCAAACGGCCCAAGTACGAAACACGAATCTGGCGCTGCCGGAACCAAGGCCAGCGGGAGGAGCGTTGCATGGAAGCACTCATCGAGGGCGCGGGGGCGGCACGCTTACGCGTTGGCGTGGTGCTTGAGCGAACCGTGAGCGCCGGTCCCTGGACCGCGACTGAGTGGCGTGTGACCGATCTCATCATCGGTGGCGGACCGGAGGCAGCGCCGCAAACGCTGGCGGCAGGCCGCGGCTGGGAACGGCTCTACGCCGGCAACCTGGAGATCCAGCTCTTTCGTGATGCGATTGCCGGCTACCTGCATAACCTGGGCAGCGCGCAGCCGGTCGTGTACGTCATTCTGCGGCCCGACGAAGAGGGCGACGGCATGCATCCCTTCCACCTGACGGTGTGTCCGGTCGATGCGCAGGATTACCTCGTCGGCGGTGCGGAGATCGTCGAGACCGTAGCCATGCCGGCGGCGGTCTGCGCCTGGCTGCAGGCCTTTATCGATCGCCACCCGCGCCCCGAACCGTTCCGCAAGCGCCGGCAAACAGCCAAGACGGCCACAACGGACGAGGCGGCCAACGGCGGCGGGCCGCAGGCGTGCGGGGTGGCGGGCGAGCGACGGCGATGAGCGGCAGCCTGCGCGAGACGCTCAGCCGCTGGTCACGGCTGAAGACGGAAGCGGCGGCGGGCGCTGCCGAGGCTGAGACCAGCGAGAGTGCGGCGATGCCCGAGGACGGGGCGGCAGCGGCGGAGCAACAGGCGGCAGCAGCGACGGAGCCGGCCGCAGATCTTCCGGCCGAGGCGGCACCGGAGTTGCCCGATCTGGCGACGCTGACGGCAGACTCCGATTACACGGTGTTCCTGGCCGCAGGCGTTGCCGAGGAAACGAGACGGGAGGCGCTGCGCATCCTCTGGCGGAGTGACCCGGTGCTCGCCAACTTGAGCGGGCTCAACGACTACGACGGCGACTACCGCACCATCGGCACGGTGCAGGAGGTGGTCGAGACCGTGTATAAGGCCGGCGCCGGCTACCTGGAGCAACTGGCCGCAGCTGCCGACTCCGAAATCGAGGCGCCGGATCCTGGAAGCGCGCCGCCCCCGGCGCAAGGCGAGGATGAAGCCGATGCCGGGGAGGAAGCCGAAGCGGCTGACGGTGCTGAACGGCCCGACGCTTCCCGCAAGGAGCTTTAGCGGCGCGCGGTAGGCTGGCGAGGACAAGGTCTTTTTCATCCTCGGGAATCGTGTCTCGTGTTCCCAAGAATTTCGAGGATCGCAAATTGTATATTGTCTCTCAAATACTCTCGTGTCCGCTGCAGTCTCGGCCGACTCTTAAGAGAGCGGCTACAGCCCACACGCGATAACGCCGGTCGATCAGTTCCTGTGGTCGGAGCATCTCGAACTGGTCGCAATCTTCCGGCGGTGAGTGAGATCGAGGTCAGCCACGAATTGCGTGCTATAACGGTGGTACGACATACGCGCAGGCAAAGCTCGAATGCTAAACGATCAAGAGATTGAGGAGCTTTTCATAGCCGGCGAGAGCGACCGGCTCGAGCTGACTGAGAGCGCTGGAAAGCATGTTACCGACAAGCTGCGCGAGGTGATCTGTGCCTTCGCCAACGACTTGGCGGGTCATGGCAAACCCGGTGTGGTTGTCGTTGGTATGCGCGACGATGGTTCGTGTGCGAACCTCGCGATCGATGACGTGCTTCTAAAGCGGCTCGCCGGCTTGCGTGATGAAGGCAAGATCCTGCCCTTTCCCGTCATGACGGTGGAAAAGCGGACCTTACGCGGCTGCGAGGTCGCGGCTGTGATCGTCGCCCCTTCGGACAACTCTCCCGTCAAGGTCGATGGTCGAATATGGGTGCGGGTCGGTCCGACGTGTCGAAGCGCGTCGGCCCCAGAGGAACACCGCCTGCTGGAGAAGCGGCGCTGGGGCGTCCTGCCCCCTGATGCTCAGCCCGTTCACGGAGCGGAGCGTAACGAACTTGACCTTCGCCGCTTCCAGATTGAATACCTTCCTTCGGCCGTCGCTGCCGATGTCATCGCCGAAAACGAGAGGCCGCTCGAAGATCAGCTCAAGGCACAACGGTTCGTTTTCCGCGATGGTACGCCGACGCGAACTGGACTCCTTGTCGTCGGTATCGAACCAAGACGGTGGATACCCGGTGCTTACATTCAGTTTCGTCGCGTCGCTGGCCGCGACCTGACCGACGACACAATTGATCAGGAGGAAATTGGCGGCACCATCCTCGATCAGGTGCGCCGCGCCGAAGAGATCCTCGAAGTCAATATTCGTGAACGCTTAGTTATCGGCGGCGCGCGCCACGAACTCCGACCCGACTATCCGGCTAAAGCCCTTCAGCAGGTTGTTCGCAACGCTGTACTGCATCGAACCTACGACGCCTCGAACGCACCCGTCTACATCACGTGGTACGAAGACCGGCTGGAGATCCAGAGTCCGGGTGGTCCCTACGGCAATGTTACGGTCGACAACTTCGGCACCGGCGTCACCGATTACCGCAATCCGACGCTGGCCAACGCCATGAAAGACCTTGGATTGGTCGAGCGCTTCGGCATTGGCATTGGGCTAATTCGACGCCTCTTCAAGGAGAACGGTAATCCGGCCCCTGACTTCAATATTCAGCCGCAGAACGTCCTTGTCACGCTTAGACCGCGCCCATGAAAACGATCGCGTTTTTCAACAACAAGGGCGGCGTCGGGAAAACCACCCTGGCCTACCACGTGGCGTGGATGCTGGGAGAGCTCGGACTGACCGTATTGGCCGCGGATCTCGACCCGCAGGCGAACCTGACCAGCATGTTTCTCGACGAGGAGGCCATCGAAGCGCTGTGGTGGCCAAGAGTTCACACAGACAAGGCGAATACGATCTATGCATCAGTTGATAAATTGAAGCGTGGCTTGGGAGATATATCGGAAGTCGAACAGTGTGGGATCGCGAACAGCGATCGCCTATTCCTGGTGCCGGGTGACTTGGGCCTATCGGACTTCGAGAGTGATCTCGCCGCGCAGTGGCCAAACTGCCTCGACAGAGACGAGAGAGCCTTCCGCGTCACGACGTCTTTTTTTCGCATCATCCGTCACGCTGCCGAAGAAGGCGGGGCTGACGTGGTCCTGATCGATGTCGGCCCCAACCTAGGCGCCATCAACCGGACAGCGTTGCTGGCTGCAGATTACGTGGTGATTCCGCTTGGCCCCGATATCTTCTCGTTGCAGGGGCTGCGCAACATGGGTCCTCGCCTGCGAGCGTGGCGAAAGGACTGGGACGAGCGCAAGAAGAAAAATCCATCGGCGGATCTCGCGTTGCCGCCGGGCACCATGCAGCCGATCGGCTACGTGACGATGCGCCACGCCGTGCGTCGCGATCGCCCCGCAGCTTGGTTCGGCAAATGGATTGCCAGAATGCCGGAGGCATATTTGCGCGATGTCCTGGATGACAAGACTACGGAGGCGCCAAGCGCGCAGTCGGATCCGAATTGTCTCGGCCAGATGAAAGATTACAAGTCCCTGATGCCGATGGCGCAGGAAGCGAATAAGCCAATGTTTCTCTTGAAGCCGGCGGACGGCGCGATCGGCGGACACCAGTCGGCGGTGCGCAACTGCTACGAGGATTTCGAACGCCTGTCGCAAGAGATTGCCCGCCGTTGCGATCTGCCATTGCGGAGTGACATAGCCAAGTCTTCGCGGGCGAAACCGATAGACTTGAGCGACCTGGGGATCTAATGCCGGTTGGCCAGAAAGACCGAGTCACTGCTGCCAAAGCCGCCAGCACCTCCTCCGCCTGAGCGAGCACAAACAGTTGGAACGCGGCCGCCGACCCTAAGGCCAACCCGTTCTATGGCGTCCGCGTGGTCGCAGCCGGCGGCGGGGCGTTCAAGAGCGCTTCCGCTTCCGGGTTGGTGCAGACGTCGGTCTTGAGGACTGCCTCCAGTTTGGCGATGCGGTCCTTGAGCGCCGCATTGAGGCTCTCCTGCTCCTTGAGCTGCTGCTCAAGTTGTTCGCCGGTCAGCTTCTCCTGCGCCAAGACCTCGTGTGCCGCCATTGCCGCCGCGCTTGCCAGCAGCGCTGCCACCAGAGTGTTTCGCAAACGCACCGGATTGCCCTCCGTCACCAAACCCAGGCCGGACTCTACCGACTTTCCCCGCTTTGCCAAGCGTCGCCGGCCGCCTCGTCAAGCCCGCGCGCTCATGCGCACCGGCTGCCGCTTGCGGCCCCAGGTGCCCGGCTTGGCCTCGAACACGCCGGCGCACGGCGTGCCGCAGTGCTTGCAGCGGCCCTGATCGTCCAGGTTCCAGGCGATCAGCTCGTACCAGTCGCGGCCGATGATGACTGCGCCGCAGTTATGGCAGGTCGTCGCGTCGCCTTCGAGATCGTGGACGTTGCCGGTATAGACATAGCGCAGGCCGTTCTTCATCGCGATCGACCGCGCACGGGTGAGCGTCGCGGGTGGCGTCGGCGGCGTGTCCAGCATCTTCCAGTCGGGATGGAAGGCGGAAAAGTGGAGCGGCACGTCCGTGCCCAATTCGCTTGCCACCCAGCGTGTGAGCGCGTCGATCTCGGCATCGGAATCGTTCTCGCCGGGGATCAAGAGCGTCGTGATCTCGAGCCAGACCGAGGTCTCGCGCTTGATGTAGACGAGGGTATCGAGGACCGGCTGCAGCTCGGCGCTGCACAGCCGCTGGTAGAAATCTTCCGAGAAGCCCTTGAGGTCAACGTTGGCTGCATCCATCGCGGCGAAAAACTCGGCGCGCGGCTCGGGGCAAATGTAACCGGCGGTGACGGCGACCGTCTTCAGGCCGCGGGCGCGGCAGGCAGCGGCGACATCACCTGCGTATTCAAGGAAGATGACAGGATCGTTGTAAGTGAAGGCGACGCTGCGGCAGCCAGTTGCTGCGGCAGTCGCGGCGATCCTGTCGGGGGTCGCCGCATCGGTCAGCGTATCGAACTCACGCGACTTGGAGATGTCCCAGTTCTGGCAGAACTTGCACGTCAAGTTGCAGCCGGCAGTGCCGAACGAGAAGATCGGCGTACCGGGCAGGAAATGGTTGAGCGGTTTCTTTTCGATCGGATCGATGCAGAAGCCGCTGGAGCGGCCGTAGGTCGTCAGCACCAGCGCGTCACCTTTGCGGGCACGGACGAAGCACAGGCCACGCTGGCCTTCGTGCAGGCGGCACAAGCGCGGACACAAGCCGCACTCGACCCTGCCATCAGCCAGCATCCGCCAGTAGCGCGCTGGCGCCGCACCCTCAAAACTCTCGCTGGCGGTGCGATGATCCATCGTTCCTCTCCCACGCGTGCCGGGTTCAGGCGCTGAACGGCCGACCAAAGCGCGAATGGCACTGGCAGCGCCGCCGCCGGACCACTACAATTTCCGCATCGCGAACCTTCCAAGTATAAGCCAAAGGGGCGGAAAAGCATGTCTCACGTGCGGCCCGCAGCCGTGGCCGGCCTGTTCTACCCGGCCAGCCCGCGCGAGCTCGATGCGGCGGTGCGCGCGATGCTTGCAGCAGCGCCACCGCCGGCAGCCGATGAGCCGTGGCCGAAGGCAATCATCGCCCCGCATGCCGGCTACGTCTATTCCGGCTCTGTTGCCGCCACCGCCTATGCCCGGCTCGCCCGGCTGAAAGGCCGCGTGCAGCGCGTTGTCCTGATCGGGCCCAGCCATCGAGTCTGGCTGGAAGGGTTGGCGGTACCGCGCTGCGATGCCTTTACGACGCCGCTGGGGCCGGTCGCGCTCGATCGGGCGGCCATCGAGGACGTATTGTCGCTTGCCGCCGTTACGGAACTGGACGCTGCCCATGCCGAGGAGCACTGCTTAGAGGTGCACCTGCCGTTCCTGCAAGAGGTGCTGGGCACGTTTACAATCGTGCCGCTGGTGGTCGGCGATGCGCGGACGGACGATGTGGCCGCCGTGCTGGACCGGTTGTGGGGGGCGGAGGAAACGCTGATCGTCGTCAGCTCGGACTTGAGCCATTACCTCACCTACGACAGCGCCCGCACGCTCGATGCAGCCACCTGCCGGGCGATCGAAACGCTGGATGCCGCCGCGATCGGCCGCGAACAGGCGTGCGGCGGCGCTGCCGTCAAGGGGCTGCTGGCGCTCGCCAAACGCCGGCATTTGCGCGTGCGGACGCTCGATCTGCGCAATTCCGGTGATACGGCGGGCGATCGCCGGCGCGTCGTCGGCTACGGCGCCTGGGTTTTCAGCGAACCTTCGGCGGACAGGCCCAATCGCCGTAACGATCATGAGGCGGCGGCAGAGCCAACCGCACCGTCCGCCGGCAGCAGCGCGCGCGATCTACTGCAGGCGAATGGCGAAACGCTGTTGCTGCTGGCTTCCGCTTCGATCGATCATGGGCTGCGCTACGGCCGGCCGCTGCCGGTTGAGCTGCGTGACTACCCGGAAGGCTTGCGCGGCAAAGGCGCCTCGTTCGTGACGCTCACGCTGGATGGCAACTTGCGCGGCTGCGTCGGCTCGCCGGAAGCGTATCGCCCGCTCGCCGAGGACGTGAGCGTAAATGCCTTTGCCGCCGCCTTTCGCGACAGCCGTTTCGAAAGGCTCTCGCCTGCGGAGCGCCGGGGCTTGACGCTCTCGGTCTCGGTACTGACGCCGCCGGTGCGCATCTTCTGCATGACCGAGAGCGAGCTTCTGGCCGACCTGCAGCCGAACACCGACGGCCTGATCATCGAGAGCCGGGGGCACCGAGCACTGTTCTTGCCGCAGGTGTGGACGATGCTGCCACAGCCCAAGGCATTCGTGCATCAGTTGAAGGCCAAGGCTGGGCTGGCCGCGGATTACTGGGCTCCCGATTTCCAGGCGTGGCGCTTTCACGCTGCCTCGGTTTCCTCGGCCGGCCTTGCCAACCCGGCCGCGCTGTGGGAACCCCATCCTTAAGACCGCTGCTGCGCCTTCCGATGCGGTCGGTGGCGCCCTTGATAACGAAAGGATTTCAACGTGAGCTTGGCGATTGACCAGACCCTGATGGACAGCGTGTGCGCGATCGCGCTTGCTGCCGGCCGGGTCATCATGGACGTTTACAACACCGATTTTGCTGTCACTGCCAAGAGCGATGCCTCGCCAGTGACGGAGGCCGATCAGCGCGCCGAACAGCTCATCCTCGAATCCTTGCGCCACGGCGTGGGCAACCGCTATCCGATCGTGGCCGAGGAAGAGGTCGCCGCCGGCCGCACGCCGGTGGTCAACGGCGGGCCGTTCTGGCTGGTCGATCCGCTCGACGGGACCAAGCAGTTCGTCACCCGCCGCGGCGAATTCACGGTCAATATTGCGCTGATCGAGGACGGCCTGCCGGTGCTGGGCGTGGTGCATGCGCCGGCGATTGGCGACACCTACTGGGGCAGCCCGCTGGGCGCGTTCGCCGAAACCGGGGGTGGTGCGGCAAAGCGCATCGCCTGCCGGCCGCTGCCTGAAAAGGGGCTGATTGCAGTCGCCAGCCGCTCCCACCGCAACGCCGAGACCGACGCCTACCTCGCCCGCTATGACATCGCGGAGACGATCTCGTCGGGCAGTTCGATCAAGTTCTGCCTCGTCGCCTGCGGCAAGGCCGATCTCTACCCGCGCACCGGGCGGACGATGGAATGGGACACGGCCGCGGGCCACGCTGTGGTCCGCTTCGCCGGTGGCGAAGTGACGACGCTTGCGGGCGAGGAGCTCCGGTACGGCAAGCCGGGCTTCGAAAACCCGCACTTCGTCGTCCGCGGGGCGCCGCGCGCCACGTGAGCGCGGTCACCACCATCGCCCGGCCGACGGCCGCCACACTTGCCGAAGCCTGCCGACTGCTCCGCTCGGGCGCGCTGGTCGCGTTTCCGACCGAGACCGTATACGGCTTGGGCGCCGACGCGACATCCGATGCGGCAGTGGCGCGCATCTTCGCCGCCAAGGAGCGACCGCGCTTCAACCCCTTGATCGTGCACTTCGCGACAGTGGCGGAAGCGGAGGCCGAGGTTGAGCTGGATGCCCGGGCACGCACGCTGGCGGAAGCCTTCTGGCCGGGGCCGCTGACGCTCGTGCTGAAGCGCCGGCCGTCGAGCCGGCTGTCGCTCCTGGTGAGCGCCGGGCTCGACACGGTCGCCATCCGGGCGCCGGATCACGCGGTCGCGCAGGCGCTGATCCGTGCCGCCGGGGTGCCCATCGCCGCGCCGAGCGCCAACCGCTTTGGCCACGTCAGCCCGACGACGGCGGCGCATGTGGCGGAAAGCCTTGGGGGTCGGGTCGAGCTCATCCTCGATGGCGGGCCGTGCCGGTGCGGCATCGAATCGACCATCGTCGATCTCAGCGGCGCGGAGGCGAGCGTGCTGCGCCCCGGCGCAGTGACGGCGGAGGCGCTCGCGAACGTCCTTGGTACCCCCGTCATCGGCGCGGCGGCGCATGATCCGCGACTGCCGCCGCCGGCACCCGGCATGCTGCGCCGTCACTACGCCCCCGGCCGGCCGCTGCGGCTGAACGCATCGGCAGCGTTGCCGGGCGAGGCATTGATCGGCTTCGGCCCTGAGGCGCCTGCGGATTGCGTCAATTTGAGCCGGGCCGGCGATCTCGAGGAGGCGGCCGCCAACCTGTTTGCGACCTTGCGCGCGCTCGATCGGCCGGAGGTGGCGGCGATCGCGGTAATGCCGATCCCGGACCAGGGCTTGGGCCGCGCCATCAACGACCGCTTGAGCCGCGCCGCCGCGCCGGACGAGCCGGATCTACCCGACCCAGATCCATTCGACCACGATCGCGGGCCGGCGCTGCCCTGCGCCCTGCCCGATGACCTGGAGTGAGCTGGCGTGAACGCACGGCTGGCGCCATATCGGAGGCTGTCATGACGACGCGTGAAGCCCCTAATGTCGATGCCGTTCTGCCGCCCGGCGTTCTCGACGCGCTGCAAGCGGCGGTCGGCGCCAAGGCGGTAATCGTCGCAGCGGACGCGCTCGAACCGTACCGGATCGAGGAGCGCGGCCTGTTCCGTGGCACCTGCGCGGCCGTCGTCCAACCGGCAACGACCGAAGAGGTCGCGGCGGTGGTTCGCCTGTGCGCGGAGGCAGACGTGCCGATCGTCCCGCACGGCGGCAACACCGGCCTCGTCGGCGGCGGGGTGCCGCGCGGCGGCATCGTGCTCTCCACGGCCCGCCTCAACAAGATCCGCGGCCTCGATGCCGCCAACCGGACGATCACGGTCGAGGCCGGCGTCATCCTCGCCGATGTGCAGCGCGCCGCCGACGAGGCCGATGCGCTGTTCCCGTTGAGCCTCGCCGCTGAGGGCAGCTGCCGCATCGGCGGCAACCTCGCCACCAATGCCGGCGGCATCGCGGTGCTGCGCTACGGCAACGCCCGCGATCTCGTGCTGGGTCTCGAAGTCGTGCTGCCGGATGGGCGCATCCTCTCCAGCCTTTCCGGCTTGCGGAAGGACAACACCGGCTATGACTTGAAGCAGCTGTTCATCGGCTCGGAGGGGACGCTCGGCGTCATCACCGCGGCCGTTCTCAAGCTGTTTGCAAGACCCAAGGTTTCGGTGACGGCGCTGGCGGCGCTCCGCAGCGTCGAGGCGGCGGTTGCGCTGTTTCAGCACTGCAATGCCGCTGCCGGCGACAGCTTGAGCGCGTTCGAACTGATCAGCGGCCGGGCGATGGATTTCTGCCTGCAACACATTCCAGGCGTCACGCCGCCGTTCGATCGTCCGCCCCCCTACTCCGTGCTGATCCAGCTTGCCAGCACGCGCGCAAACGACCCGCTTGGGGAAGCGGCCGAAGCGCTCCTGGCGGACGCGTTCGAGGCCGGCCTCATCGAGGACGCCGTCCTTGCCGCGAGCGACACCCAGGCCAACGCCCTGTGGCGGCTGCGCGAGAGCATCCCCGAAGCGCAGAAGGCGGAAGGTGGCAGCATCAAGAACGATATTTCACTGCCGCTTTCGGCCGTGCCGGCTTTCATCGGCCGGGCAAGCAAGGCGGTCGAAGACGCGATGCCCGGCATCCGCGTTGTCGCCTTCGGGCATTTGGGCGACGGCAACATCCACTTCAACTTGAGCCAGCCGGTGGGAGCCGATCGCGCCTCGTTCATGGCCGCTTGGGATCGGCTGGAGCGCATCGTCTCCGACATCGCGATGGCCTTGGGCGGCAGCTTCAGCGCCGAGCACGGCATCGGTGAGCTGAAAGTGGACGTGCTGCGGCGCTACAAGTCCGAAGTCGCCCTCGATTTGATGCGCACGATCAAACGCTCGCTCGACCCCAAGAACATCATGAATCCCGGCAAGGTGATCATCGACGCATAGGGCAGAAAACGCTGGCACGCGCGCCTGCGCTGCCCGAGCTGGTGGCGATGCGTATTGTGTTCCTGGAACGCGCTCCAGGGAGGCCGCGAGGAATTACGCGCGCCGCCCCTGTGCCTCGACGTATTCGCGCAGTGCACGGTTGATGCGGGTCTGGTAGCCTTCCTCGGCTGAGGCGTGGGTCCTGAACCAGGCGATCACGTCGGCATCGAGCCGCAGCGTCAATTGCTGCTTGACCGGCCGATAGAACAATCCGCGCTGCGCCCCCCTCCAGTCGCCCTCCGCGGCGTCGCTGGTGTCGATCGCCGCTTCCGGCAAAGTGGCGAGTGCCGCCAGTTCCGCGGCCTGTGCCGGTGTCAGCTTGCTAGAGGCCGGTCTCTTCATAGGCGCGCCTTTCCTTGGCCGATGCCTTGCGGGCGCTGATGATCCGCCCTCTCGGTTCATCGTCAGTTTCGTCGGCCTCGGGTGCGGTGTGCACCACGAGCAGCAACACAGCACCAACCATGCCGATCGTCTGCCACCGATCGCCGTCGGGATGCGGATCGAGCCGGGACAACTGCAGCGGATCTTCGAACACCAGAGCTGCGGTTTCGAAGGAAAGCCCGTGTTTGGCCCGGTTTCGCGCCGCCTTGTCCGGATCCCAGGTCCATCGCATGCCGTTACGCTTTTTTGTAGCTACAGATATGGCACTACGGCGAGGCTGTCAATAAGGCCTGAAGGCGGGCATGACCCATCCCCCGTGTGGCATCATGCGCAGGCGGGGCCCCGATCTGCCGGCCAAATCCACCTAATCCCCCGTCGAGGGCGAGACGCGCCGTCATCGCCGGCCGCCACTGGCGCCGGCCATGACGAGTGAGAGGGGCCCGCCTCTAAGCCGCCAGCGGTACCGTGCGCTCCAGCACTTCGAGGGCGTCGTGACGGACGTGGTTGAGCCGCATCTCCTCGCGGATCATCGCCTCGGTGACGATGCCCTTGTCCAGGCATTCGCGCAACAGGCCAAAGAAGAACCGCTCCTGGTTCGGGTCAGGGTGCTGGTGGTAGTGGCCCAAGAACGCGTAATCACCAAAGACACGCCGGCGCATTCGGTTGAGCCAGCCCAGAAGCGGGATGCTGGCCGGCTTCTCCGGCGGCATGAAATCGACCTTGAGACCGGTCTTCCATGGCTGCGTCTTGCGCTTGGTGTTGTGGATCAGCTTCGTTTGCGCCGTTAAGCGGTCGAAATCGTTCCATTCGTGCTCGAACAGCCGGATCGAGTCCTTCGGCTCGTACTGCAGGCAGATCCACTTGGCGTAATCGCGCTTCATCTCGAACAGGGCGTTGAACTGTTCCTCAACCTTCCAGTGCTTGAGCTTGGCGCAATCCAAGAGCATGACGCTGGTGGCGAAGCAGCCCTTCTTCTCCTTCGCGCCGGAGCGCATGCGGCACATGATCGCCGCCCCGCCCATGTCGCGCGACATCAGCTCCCAGACATCGCCGACAGCAAAGACATCCGGGTCGACCACGATCGCGCGGCCCTGGTAGCCCATCAATTCCGGCGGCATGAAGCGAAGCGTGGTGAAGGACTGCAGGTCCTCCATGTTCCAGCGGCGCGTGACACCGTCGCGCAGGTACTCCTGTCCCTGGCGGGCGTGCAGGAAGGGATAGTCGGCGGTGTTGATCACCCGCACGTCGAACTGCTCGTTCGCCTTGGAGTTGCGCCGGATCGAATACTCGGAAACGATCGCGCCGACGATCTGTTTAGGATTTGTATGAATAAAAATGGTTGGCTTCGGCATTTGGGTCCGCTGGTCCTCTCCAGATCTTCCCTCCACGTAGCAAATGCCCAAATTGCGTGCAAGCGCCACTAAAAGCTTGTTTCATTTTGTTGCGCTATTGCACGAGGGCGCGGATGCGCGCGGTCACTGCCGCAAGGTCATCAGCCGCCTTGACCGCACCTGCTGCGGGGAACGCCTGGCCCAGGAACACGGCGGCGCCGCGCTCGACCAGGCGCCGGTGCAGGGCCGAGAAGTCGCGGGCGTAGGAGACGAGGCCGAGTTCGTAGGCGAAATCGCCCAGCCGGGTGGCGAGCGCACTCGCATCGTTTGACGCGGTCGCAGCAGCGCCCGGCGCCGGCTGGAACGTCGCCGCAAGCCGCCGGCGCAACCGATCCCATGGCGAGGCGGTTTCGGGCAGCGGGAAGATCGCGAGCGGCTTGCCCTGGCGCGCGACCTCGACAATCATCGACACGCTGTCGCCGGTGACGACGAAGCGGTCGGCAAGGCCCAGGAGCGCCCGGTAGGGATTCTCGGTCGCATCCGGCTGCCAGCGGAACAGGGTCGCAGAATCCGGCAAGGCGGCGGCAAGAGCGTCGACCACGGCTGCAGGCGTCCTGCGGCTGGTGCTGACGAACAGCGTGCCGGTGTCACCGGCCGATTGCCGCAAGCGCTGCACCATCTCGCGCGCGACCTCGGCCGTGAAGATGAACGGCTTGGTCGGCCCGCCGACGAGGACTCCGGTCAACGGCCTGGGCAGGCCGGCAAGCCGGTCCCGCCATTCAGCAACGGCCTGATCGATCGCAGCCTGGTCGACCCGCATCAACGGCAGGTCCAGGGCCATGACGTTGGGTCGCGCCGGCAGGCGGTACTGCGGCGTCGCCAGCACGAGCGCAAACTCGCTCAGCATCCGCCGCGGCCGGCCGACGATCACGACCTTGGTCCGCAGGCCGGACTGTTCGCGCACCCACATCGCCGCCATCGACGGGCGGCGGCCAACGGTGAGGATCAGATCCGGCCATGGCGGCGAGAGCGGATCGGAGGCCGCCAAGTCGATATGATAGAGCGCGGGCTTGAAGCGCGGCTTGCCGGTGACGTAGGCGGCGCGGAATTTCAGCCGTTTGGTGACGCACGGCCAGCCAAGCCGCTCCGCAATCACCTCGACCTGGGCGTTGTCGCCGAGCTTGTCGCCCAGCACCAGCCAGACCGCGGGCGTTGGCTTGCTTGCGGCTTCGCCCTGCGGCTCCGTCTTGACGTTCATCGCGAAGGCGCTCCTAAGCCCCGATAGGGTGTCGTTTGATCGCTATGCGCGGTTTAGCCCGATCGCGATCGCGCGCCAAGCGCTGGTGCGCCGAGCGCCGGCTCCGACTTAGCCTTGACTCGGGCGGGCCGCAGCGGCTCTCTGTCGCCACCCATATGTGTTCGCAAGGGGAGAGAACGCGTGAAGGTCAGCCCGATGGACCTGCCGGACGTACTGCTGATCGAGACCGATCGCTATCCGGATGAGCGCGGCTGCCTGTTCGAGGCCTATCAGCGCGAGCGCTACCGCGCCGCCGGCATCGACGTTCCGTTCTTTCAGGACAACGTCTCGATCTCGCGCCAGGGTGTGCTGCGCGGACTGCACCTGCAGAATCCCGGTGCACAGGCGAAGCTGATCACCGCACTTGAAGGCGACATCTTCGACGTCGCCGTCGACGTGCGGCGCGGCTCGCCGACCTTCGGCCGCTGGACCGCTGCCGTGCTGTCGCCCGACAACGGCCGGCAGATGTTCATTCCGGAAGGCTTCGCGCACGGGCTCTATGCGATGAGTGCGCACATCGTCGCCCACTACAAGTGCGGCGCCCCGTTCCGGCCGCAAGCATCCCTCGCGATCGCCTGGGACGATCCCGACATCGGCATCGCCTGGCCGGACCGGGCGCCCATCCTCTCCGCGAAGGACGCGCGCAACCCGCGCCTAGCCGACTTTCCGCCTGACCGGCTGCCGGTCTACACCGCCGGCTGATGACCGCACGCGCACGCGAAAGCAGGCGGATCCTGCTCCTGGGCCGCCACGGCCAGCTCGGTTTCGAGCTCGAACGGACGCTAAGCACGTTGGGCGACGTCATCGCCTGCGGCCGTGCCGATTGCGATCTCGCCGATGCGGCGGCGCTTGCAGCGGCGATTGAGGCAGCGCGGCCGGATCTGATCGTGAATGCCGCCGCCTATACGGCCGTCGATGCGGCAGAGGACGACGAAGCGACGGCATTCGCGATCAACGCCATCGCACCCGCCGCGCTCGCGGCGGCAGCGCGGCGGCTTGGCATTGCGTTGGTGCATTTCTCGACCGATTACGTGTTTGACGGCGCACCGGCCACACGCGCCGACGGCACACGGCCGCCCTACGATGAGGCGCAGCCCGTCGCGCCCCAAGGCGCCTATGGCCGCTCCAAGCTCGCCGGCGAGGAGACGATCCGCTTAAGCGGCTGCGCGCACTTCATTTTCCGCACGGCCTGGGTCTATGCCAACCGTGGCCGCAACTTCCTCAACACCATGGAGCGCCTGGCGTCCGAGCGCGATCGCTTGAGCATCGTCGATGACCAGATCGGCAACCCGACCTGGGCACGTTCGCTGGCCGAGGCGACTGCACAGATCTTGGCCCTGAGCTGGGCGCAGGGTAGCGCGGCAGCGCTCGAACGCGTGGGCGGCACCTATCACTTGGCCTGCACCGGTGCCGCCAGCTGGTTTCAATTCGCTCACGCGATTTTTGCCCACTGGGGTGACGAGGGCCGGCCGGTGCCGCAGCTGGTGCCGATCACCACGCCCGAATACCCGACCCGCGCCAAGCGTCCGGCGTGGTCGGTACTCGACTGCAAGAAGGCTTACGCGACGTTCGGCGTCCAGCTGCCTGGGTGGCAGGCGGCACTGGCACTTTGCCTGGCGGAGCGGCCCAGCTAGTGCACTGGCACAAACAGAGGGTACATCCTGTTTGTGCCGAAGGTGCACGCGATTGAATATGTTGTGCAGCGACAACCTTGCTCGGGCGTGAATCGCCCGATTGGGTCGCTGCACTAGCCTTGGCGCTCCCGCGCAATCGCCCGCCAGCCGATATCGCGGCGGCAGAAGCCCTCCGGCCAGTCGATACGATCGACAGCGGAATAGGCCAAGCGCTGGGCTTCCGCGATCGAGGGCGCGCGCGCGGTGACACCCAAAACCCGGCCGCCATTGGCGACGATCCGGCCGTCGAGCGCCTTGGTGCCGGCGTGAAAGACTTGAACGTTCTCGATCGCTTCCGCCTTCTCGATGCCGCGAATGACCGAGCCGCGGGCGTAGGGGCCGGGGTAGCCGCGCGTCGCCAGCACCACCACCAGGGCAGCTTCGTCGTGCCAGTCGAGGTGGATATCGTCCATATGGCCATCGGCACAGGCAACGAGCGCCGGCAACAGATCGGACTTCAAGCGCATGAGCAGCGGCTGGCATTCGGGATCGCCGAAGCGGGCGTTGACTTCGAGCAGGCGCGGGCCGGTGGCGGTGATCATCAGGCCGGCATAGAATAGGCCGGTGAAGGGCCTGCGATCGGCAGCCAGACCTTCGATGGTCGGCTGAATGATCGTTTGCATGATCTCGCTGACCATGGCTTGCGTAACCACCGGGGCTGGCGAATAGGCGCCCATGCCGCCCGTATTCGGGCCGAGGTCACCGTCGAACGCCGCCTTATGATCCTGGGCGGTCGCCAGCGGAACCGCGCGCGTGCCATGCACAAGGGCGAAGAAACTCGCCTCCTCGCCCACCAGCAGATCCTCGATCACGACCTCGCGGCCGGCATCGCCGAAGGCGTCCTCGATCATCATGTGGTCGACGGCGGCAAACGCCTCGTTGACGTTGTGGCAGAGAATGACGCCCTTGCCGGCGGCCAGACCATCGGCCTTGACGACCAGGGGCGCGCCGTGGCGATGGATGAATTCCTTCGCCGCATCCGGTTCATCGAACCGGCCGTAGGCGGCGGTCGGTACGCCTTGCCGCGCGCACAGGTCCTTCATGAACCCCTTCGAGCCCTCGATCGCGGCGGCACCTGCGGTGGGGCCGAAGGCGCGGATTCCGGCCGCGCGCAGGCGATCGACAAGCCCCGCATTCAACGGGTCCTCCGGGCCGACGACGACGAGATCGATGCCGAGGTTGGCGGCAAACTTGGTCAGACCATCAAGGTCCATCGTGGCGATCGGCAGGCATTCCGCGATTTGGGCGATGCCGGCATTGCCGGGTGCGCAATAGAGCCGCTCGCACAGGGGCGATCGCGCAATCGCCCAGCACAGGGCATGCTCCCGTCCCCCCGATCCAACGACCAGAACCTGCATGAGCGACGTTCCCCAACTTGGCGAAAAGCGCAGTGTTTTGCCGGCAGCCCCGGCTTCGGTCATACTGGCGCCATGCCCGGAACGAACCCGATGAGCGTTGAGGCCAGCCTTCCCGTCTTTACCGTGACGGAGATTTCGCTAACGCTCAAGCGCTTCATCGAACAAACGTTCGACCGCGTTCGCGTCCGCGGAGAGATCAGCGGTTTGAAGCGCGCGGCGTCTGGGCATCTCTACTTCGCGCTCAAGGATCAGGACTCGGTGCTGGATGCCGTCTGCTGGCGCCCGGCGGCGCAAAGGTTCAAGGCCGCGCTGGACAACGGCCTGGAGGTGATCGTCACCGGCCGGCTCACCAGCTATCCGGCCCGCTCGCGCTATCAGATCCTTGTCGATGCGATCGAGCTTGCCGGCGCCGGTGCGCTGTTGAAGCTCTTGGAGGATCGGCGGCGCAAGCTCGAAGCGGAAGGCCTGTTTGCCGCTGAGCGCAAGCGGCCGATCCCCTACCTGCCGGATGTGATCGGCGTCGTCACCTCGCCGACCGGCGCAGTGATCAAGGATATCCTGCATCGCCTTGCCGACCGCTTCCCGCGCCACGTGCTTCTGTGGCCGGTCGCCGTCCAGGGCCAGGGGGCTGCCGAACAGATCGCAGCCGCCATTGAAGGCTTCAACCGGCTGCCCGCGGGCGGCGCGGTGCCGCGGCCGGATGTGCTGATCGTCGCCCGTGGCGGCGGCAGCCTCGAAGACCTCTGGGCCTTCAACGAGGAGATCACCGTGCGCGCCGCCGCTGGCTCGGCAATCCCGCTGATCGCGGCCGTCGGCCACGAGACCGACACCACGCTGATCGATTTCGCCGCCGACTTAAGGGCACCGACACCCACGGCCGCGGCCGAACTCGCCGTGCCGGTCCGCGCGGAGCTGATCGCCCGCGTCCTTGGCCTGGCCAGCCGGCAGATCAGCGGCTTAAGCCGTACGCTGGAGGAAGGTCGTACGCGGCTGACGGCGGCCGCGCGCGGACTGCCGCAGCCGGTCCGGTTGCTGGCACTCGCGCGCCAGCGGCTGGACGACTGGTCGGAACGGTTCGACAACGCGCTCACCGTTGGCCTGCAGGCGCGACAGCAGCGGCTGCAGCAGGCAGTCGCGCGCCTCGTGAGCCCGGCGGAGCGTATCGCGCGCGATCGTGAGCGGCTGGCAAATGCGGCGCGGGGACTGGACCGGGCGCTAGAGCAGATCCTGAAGGACCGCCGCAGCCGCCTGCAGCAAGCGGGCGCGGTGCTGGCCAGTTGCTCCTACGAGCGCGTGCTGGAGCGCGGCTTTGCCCTTGTGCTCGATCGCGCCGGCCATGCGCTTGCGAGCGTTGCGAGCCTCACGCCCGGGCTTGCCGTGCGCCTGCGCCTGCACGACGGCGAGGCCGGTGCCCGCATCGAAGACGGAGCTGCGACCGAAGGCGGTTCCCCGCAACCGGCGAAGGCTCCATCACCGCAGCCCGCCAGCCGGCGTGCTCCCGGCCGCGGCAAGCCTCCCGGTGGTCAGGGCAGCCTGTTCTGAGCAACGAGCAGCATCAATCCCGCCATGGCTCGCTCCACTGCAAGGTCCGAACCGGATCGATGGCGGACCGGAAGCGTGGCGGGATGACGACGGTTACGCGCCCGCAGGCAGGCCGCAAGCGCTTGAGCGCGCTTGTCTCGACCCGCAGACTGCCGCAAAGTCCGGAGCGAGGCGAGCGAACAGGGTTGCCGGCGGCAAGACCGGAGCCGACGCGAGGGGAGGCAAGAGCATGCGTATTCGCGACATCGTCGTCCATATCGACGCGACGGCTGCCGCCAACGGCCGGATCGAACTCGCGTGCGGCCTTGCCCGCCGGCATGGAGCAAGGCTCTTGGGCCTGTTCACCCACGCCGGCAAGACCACACTGGGTCTCGCGCCCGCGCACCAGCCGGCACTGCTGACACAGGGCGCCCGCGTCGCCGAGGCCGCCTTTCGCCGGATTGCGGGCGCATTCGAGATCGAGACCGGCTGGATGGTCGAGCAGGCGGCAGCTGAGAGCGCAGTGGCGCAGGGTGTCATCGTCCAGGCCCGAGAGGCGGACCTCACCGTCCTCGGCCAGCCGGACCCGCGCGAAACGGCCTCAGGCGTGCCATCCGATCTGATCGAACAGACGGTTTCCCACGCTGGTCGCCCTGTCCTGGTTGTGCCGTTTGCCGGCCAGTTCCAAGGGATCGGCCGGCGCGTCGTGATCGCCTGGAACGGCAGCCGCGAGGCGGCCCGCGCCGTTGCCGACGCGCTGCCGCTGATCGATGGCGCTGAGGCCGTGAGCGTGTTGTCGCTACGCGCCAAGGCGGCCGGCCGGCTCACCGCTGCAGCACCGCTCGAAGGCATCGTCGCTCACCTGACCCGCCACGGCCTGCCGGCTGCGCCCGACCGGCTCGTCTTTGAGGCGAACGCGATCGAGGCCGCCGAACGCCTGCTCTCGCACTTGGCCGATGCTGGTGCCGACCTGCTCGTACTGGGCGCGGCGGGGCGCGGGCGTGCCGCACCCGGCATGAAGCGCAGCCTCACCAGCGGCATCCTCGCCCGCATGACCACCCCCGTGCTCCTGTCCTATTGACCGGCCCGGCCACCGGGAGGAGTACGGGCAAAGCTGTTGGGGGCAGCGGCGAACTTGGCTATATTCGCCTGCTGCCAAGACAAGAAAACCACAACAAGAACTTATCGGGAGGTCCAGATGGCGGCGAACGACACTTGTGCGTTCGATTTCGACCTTGGCGAGACGGCAGACATGCTGCGCGCGACGGTGCGCGGCTTTGCCGGTGACGAAATCCAGCCGCGCGCCGCCGCCATTGATCACGACAACGTCTTCCCGGCCGATCTGTGGCCGAAGCTGGGCGCGCTGGGCCTGCTCGGCATCACCGTCGAGGAGGACTGGGGCGGCGCCGGCATGGGCTATGTCGAGCATGTCGTGGCGATGGAGGAGATCAGCCGCGCCTCGGCCTCCGTCGGCCTGAGCTACGGCGCGCACTCGAACCTGTGCGTCAACCAGATCCGCCGCAACGGCTCCGACGAGCAGAAACGCCGCTATCTCCCCAAACTGATCAGCGGCGAGCACGTGGGCGCGCTGGCAATGAGCGAGGCGGGTGCCGGCTCCGACGTTGTCGGCATGCGCTTGAAGGCCGAGCGCAGGGGTGACCGCTACATCCTCAACGGCAACAAGATGTGGATCACCAACGGCCCCGATGCGCACGTGGTGATCGTTTACGCCAAGACCGATCCGGCCTCGGGCCCGCGCGGCATCACCGCCTTTCTGGTCGAGCGCGGATTCAAGGGCTTCAGCAGTGCGCAGAAGCTCGACAAGCTCGGCATGCGCGGCTCCAACACGTGCGAGCTTGTGTTCAGCGACTGCGAGGTGCCGGCGGAGAACGTGCTGGGCGCCGTCGGCAAGGGCGTCAATGTCCTGATGAGCGGGCTCGACTACGAGCGCCTGGTGCTCTCAGCCGGCCCGCTCGGCATCATGCAGGCCTGCCTTGATGTCGTTATCCCCTACCTGCACGACCGCCAGCAGTTCGGCCAGCCGATCGGCAGCTTCCAGATCATGCAGGCCAAGCTCGCCGACATGTACACGACGCTCAGCGTTTGCCGCGCCTACGTCTATGCGGTCGCGCGCGCGTGTGATCGCGGCCAGACGACGCGCAAGGATGCCGCCGGCGCCATCCTCTACGCCGCAGAGAAGGCAACCTGGATGGCGCTCGAAGCGATCCAGTGTTTGGGCGGCAACGGCTATATCAACGAGTATCCCACCGGGCGGCTCCTGCGCGACGCCAAGCTGTACGAGATCGGCGCCGGCACCAGCGAGATCCGCCGCTGGCTGATCGGCCGCGAGCTGTTCGAGGAGACAAGGTGAGGCCGGCCGGCACGAGGCTCAGGGGATGAGCATCTTCGCATCCACCGTCGACCCGCGCGCGGAGGCCTTTGCCGCCAACGCGCAAGCGATGAGCGGTCTGGTCCAGGGCTTACGCGCGACCGTGCAAACGATCATCGAGGGCGGCGGCGAGCGGGCGCGCGCCAAACATCTCGCCCGCGGCCGGCTCTTGCCGCGCGAACGCATCCGCCGCCTGCTCGATGTCGGCTCGCCGTTCCTCGAACTCTCGCAGCTCGCAGCCTATGGCATGTACGGCGGCGAGGTGCCGGCGGCCGGCATCATCACCGGCATCGGCCGCATCAACCAGCAGGAATGCATGGTGATCGCCAACGACCCGACGGTGAAGGGCGGCACCTATTACGGCATGACGGTCAAGAAGCACTTACGCGCGCAGGAGATCGCGCTCGAAAACCGGCTGCCGTGCGTTTACCTCGTCGAGTCCGGCGGCGCCAACCTGCCGCAGCAGGACGAGGTGTTTCCCGACCGCGACCACTTCGGCCGCATTTTCTATAACCAGGCGGTGATGTCGGCGGCCGGCGTGCCGCAGATCGCGGTCGTCCACGGCTCGTGCACCGCCGGCGGCGCCTACGTGCCGGCGATGTCGGACGAGAGCATCATCGTCCGCGGCCAGGGGACCATTTTTTTGGGCGGTCCGCCCCTGGTGCGCGCCGCGACCGGCGAGGTGGTCAGCGCTGAGGCGCTGGGCGGCGCCGATGTGCATGCACGCGTCTCGGGCGTCACCGACCATTACGCCATGGACGACGCGCATGCGCTCGCGATCGCGCGCCGCATCGTCGGCCACCTCAACCGGGTCAAGCGCCCGGATCTCGCCATCAAGCCGCCGCGGCCGCCGAAGTACGACCCGAAGGAGCTGTACGGCATCGTGCCCGTCGACCTGCGCAAGTCCTACGATGTGCGCGAGGTCATCGCCCGGCTCGTCGACGGCTCGGAGTTCGATGAGTTCAAGCAGCTCTACGGCACCACGCTCGTGTGCTGCTTCGCGCATCTGTACGGCCATCCGGTCGGCATCGTCGCCAACAACGGCATCTTGTTCTCAGAATCGGCGCTCAAGGGCGCGCACTTCGTCGAGCTTTGTGCCCAGCGCCGCCTGCCGCTCGTATTCCTGCAGAACATCACCGGCTTCATGGTCGGCAGCAAGGCGGAGGCCGGCGGCATCGCCAAGGACGGCGCCAAGATGGTGACCGCGGTTGCCTGCGCCAGGGTCCCGAAGATCACGGTCGTCATCGGCGGCTCGTTCGGCGCCGGCAACTACTCGATGTGCGGGCGCGCCTATGGCCCGCGCTTCATGTGGATGTGGCCGAACGCACGGATCTCGGTGATGGGCGGCGAGCAGGCGGCGGGCGTGCTGGCGACCGTGCGCCGCGACAGCCTGGAAGCGCGCGGGCTCGACTGGGCGGCGGAAGAGGAAGCTGCCTTCCGCCGGCCGATCCTGGAGCAGTACGAGAGCCAAGGCCACCCCTACCACGCCAGCGCGCGGCTGTGGGACGACGGCATCATCGATCCGGCGGAGACGCGCATGGTGCTGGCCTTAAGCCTGTCGGTGGCGCTGAACGCGCCGCTCGAGGCGACCCGCTTCGGCGTGTTCCGCATGTAGCGCTGGCGCGAAGGAGATGCCGATGGCAGACGCGCTCGTGTGCAGCATCGATGAGACGGGCGTCGGCCGCATCCAATTCAACCGGCCGCAGATCCACAACGCCTTCGACAATGCGCTGATCGAGAGCTTGGGCGCCGCGATCGAGGCGCTGGGGGCGGATGCGCGCGTCCGCGCCGTGGTGATCGCGGCCGAGGGCGTGAGCTTCTGCGCCGGTGGCGATCTCGCCTGGATGCTGCGCATGGGTGAGGCCCCCGAGGCCGAGAACGTCGCCGATGCGCTGAAACTCGCCCGCGTGCTGGGCGCGCTGGCGACGCTGCCGAAACCGACGCTGGCGCTGGTCCAGGGCCCGGCCTACGGCGGCGGCGTCGGCGTCGTTGCCGCCTGCGACATTGCGATCGCCGCGAAGGAAGCCCGCTTCGCGCTGACGGAAGCTCGGCTCGGCATCATCCCGGCGGTGATCTCGCCTTACGTCGTGGCCGCGATCGGCGCCCGCGCCGCCGCCCGCTATGCGCTCACGGCCGAACCGTTCGATGCCACGGAAGCGCTACGCCTAGGCCTCGTGCATGAAGTGGTCGCGGCCGGCGATCTGGAGGCGGCCGGCGCGCGGATGCTGGCGACACTGGGCCGCAACAGCGCGGCAGCGATGGCGGACGCAAAGGCGCTGATCCGCGCCGTTGCCGGCCGGCCGGTCGATGCCGCCCTGATGCAGGAGACGGCCCAAGCCATCGCCCGCGCCCGCGCAAGGCCGGGAGCGCACGACCGCATCGCCACCTTCCTCAAGCGCAAGGCCCAGTCCGCGTAGTGCGGATTAGCTTTAGCGTAATCCGCCGTATGAAGCGGTGCCGCATCGACGCATCCGGCGGATTACGGGCGTTGCCCTAATCCGCCCTACGCGCTCATCCCCCTTCACGCGGCCCGCGGCCGCACCGCGCGGGCGATCGCTGCGCCGTGGTCGCGCTCGGCGATGGCCAAGTCATAACTCTGCTGCAGGTTCATCCAGAACCGGGCCGAAGTGCCGAAATAGCGCGCGAGCCGGAGCGCCGTATCCGCGGTCACGGCGCGCTTGGCGTTGAGGATTTCGGTGATGCGGTTGGGCGGCACGTCCAAGGCACGGGCGAGCGCGTTGGCGGAAACGCTGAGCCCGGCCAGCTCCTCGCCCAGGATCTCGCCCGGGTGGATCGGCGGCAGGTTCAGGACCGGCCCCTCGTCAGTGGTAATCGGTGATCTCGACATCGAAAGCGTCTCCCTTGCGGAAGGTGAAGCAGATCCGCCACTGCTCGTTGATGCGGATGCTGAATTGGCCTTGACGCGTGCCGCGCAGCGCCTCGAAACGATTGGACGGCAGCATCATCAGGTCCTCGATCCGCTCCGCCGCGTTGAGAATGACGAGCCGCCGCTGCGCCTGCTTTGCAAACGCGTGGAATTCCTTCACCCGCTCGCCGGCAGCGAAGGCGGCACTGCGCCGATCCCGGAACGACCTGATCATTACGCCGCCAGTATGCGCCGTATAATACGCAGAGCATAACAGACGGGATCCCCGGCGGCAACGTCGATCATGGCTGGAGCGGGGCAAGCACACAGCGAAAGCCGACGCCCCAGTCCCTGCCCTCGGGCCGGTCCCCGCCCCGGTTGGTCGCCCGCAGGTACCAGGACGAGACGTTATAGGAGCCACCACGCAGCACGCACGGCGCATCCGGCTTACTGATTTCTTCCGGATCGTAAAGGCTGTCACACCACTCCCAAACGTTGCCGGCGAGATCCTCGAGGCCGAGCCGGGCCTGGCGGGAGCGCGGGAACAGCCCCACGGTGGAGGTGACGCCGAGGCCGGCCACACGGCTGTTGCAGATCCCATCCTGCCAGTCGTTGCCCCAGGGGTATTCGCAGCCCTCGGGACCGCGGGCTGCGGCCTCCCATTCCCGCTCCTTCGGCAGGCGACCGCCAGCCCAGCGGCAGCAGGCGTCGGCCTCCCAGAAGCTCACCCCCACCACCGGCTGGTTCGGGCCGTTCCAGCGCCGGTTATTCCAATATCTTGGCTCGATCGCCCCTTCCTTCTGAAGCCACGTCCAGCCGGCGAACGACCAATGCTCCCGCCTGGCATACCCACCGGCGTCCATGAACGTCCGGTACTGGCTGTTGGTAACCGGATAGCGGCCCAGGAGGAACGGGGCCTTGATCTCGACCGGTTCTCCCTTTTCGCCATAGGGGTAGGTGCCGGACGGAACCTCGACGTAGGCACGCTCATCGCGTAGGTCAAGAATGCGCGGATCGCCCGCTCTACCAAGGATCAGCGCCAGCGCGTTCCGCGCTTGCAATTCGATCTCGTCGTCGATCGCCGCAAGGACGAGACGGCGAAAATCCTCCGTTAAGCGCTCCGGTACGGCATACTTTTTCGCTAGGCACAGCTCCAGCGCTTCGGCAATGAACACCGCCGGCGCCGGCTTGGCCTTGACCGCGGTCCGGTCCTGATCGGCAATCAGGCGCTGCAGCAGGTGCAGGCCCCACTGGGCATCCTTGATCGCGATCTGGGCGGCGAACAGAAACAGGAGCGTCGAACGCCACTCAGGCGTCGCGCTACGTTCGCGGAACAGCCGGTCGAGCGCATCGCCGGTCCGGGCCAAGCGTTGTGCCGCCAAGAATTCCTGAAAGCTGAGGTGATAAAAACTAGCGCGCTCGCCCGACCTCGGCACCAGCAGGCCCGAGCGCGTCAACAGCTCCTCGCGCTGGATCGCCGCCCCGACCGAACCCTTTTCGTAAGCGGGGTTCAGCTCGGCAAAGCGGGCAAGCCACTGCTCCACTTCGACCCAGCTGATTTCCGCCGCCGGGATCGTTCTCGGTGCGTCCTCCTCGCCTTCGTGCATGCCGAGCGCAATCGCCTCCAGCCGCCGCAGCACCGGTTCCCGCTCGCGGACCTCGCCGGGGTAACGATTGTGCAGCACGCCAGCAACGATACTCTTGTAAAGATCGTAGCGGTCATCGGGCAGCCGGCCACCATTGTCGTAGAGGACGCACAAGGCAGTCAGCAGCATCGGATTCTCAACTAGCGGCGCCAGAACGTCGCGGCTGCGGATGGTCGCGATCAACTCGGGAATAACCTCGACTTTGCCGAGAGTGTGGAACCAACGACTGACGAAGAGATCCTGCAGTGCCCTGGGTAGTGGTTCCAACGCCGCTGCCGGCAGCCGCAGGCGGTGCAGCCTGGCTTCGTCGAGGCCGTAGGGGCGGCTGGTCAGCAGAACCCGGTTGCCGGCCCGCAGCCAATCGGGCAGGGCGTCGGCGAGGCCGCTCAGCAGCAGTTCGCGTGGGTAGACAGTTGCGCCCTCGCGCGTGTCCGAGACCGGCACCTCGTCCAGACCATCGAGCAGCACAAATGCGCTGCCAGCCTTGAGGTGCGCCTTGACGGTGCCGGCCGAGAGACCTTCGAGGCGGCCTGCCCAGGTGGCGAGCGCATCTTCCAGATCGCCCCTGTGCCACGTCCGGCCGCCGCGGCCGGAGTCCATGTCGGTCCCGAAATCGCGCAGCGGCACGAGCAGCGGCAGCCGGCCGCGCAACGACTTGGGCTCCGGTTCGGCGAATTCGTCCGGCGCCAGCACCGCATGGCCGATCGGCGCGGTGGCAATGCTCTGCAGCACCGCCCAGCGGCAGAAGGTCGACTTGCCCGCACCGGCCGGAGCCGGAACGTACAGCGACTCCGCGTTCAGCCTCCGCAGCAGTGAGACTGCTTGTTTTTCCTCCGCCTCGGGGCGTGCTCGCGCCTTGCCACGAGCCGCCACCTCAGGCGTTGCCGCCGGCCGAGTCAGTGCCGGTACATAGACTTGGCTCAGCGTAATCGCCTGGCCCTTCTGAATGTCCTGCCCCAAGAGGGAAACGTCAGCGCAGGTCCGCCGCAGCCACGCGACATATTCGGGCGGAATCGTGGGCTGGAGAGAGGGCGCTTCGCTATCGCCGCCCCGTGAGGCAGGCGGCAGCAGCCGATGCAGGATCCTCTCGAGGTGCTGGGGCAGCAACGGCTTGAATTCGGCAGCGGTCGCGTAATCGTTGACGCCGGCTTTGATCGAGCCGTCAGGATTGCGAAACTGGGCAAAGAAGGCCTCTACCCGTTCGAACTGCTCTTCCTTCTCCTTCTTCTGCGGGTCGCGGAGACCGATCATGGGCTCTTCCGTCCGCCGGTAGACGAGCACCGTCGGCTTCGGCTCCCGCGTTGAGTTGACCGCGTCCTCGTACTCCCATTCGGTGCCGGAGAGGTAACGCGTGCCGTCGGGTTTGAGAATTGTGCCGGGCAGCGGTGTGCCCATCCGCGACCACAGGAGGACGATGACAATGTCGCAGGTAGCCGGCCGCGGGCGGGCGGCGTTGACCGACTCTTGCGCCGTCTCGGTCGCCAGCATCGGGATCCGCGCCGCCGGGTCATCCCAGGCGATCAGTTCAATCGCGATCTGACCGAGGAAACCAGGGCGATACGGTAATTCGTTCTTGATGAACTCTCGTGCGAACGCCCGCTCCTCGGCCACGTCGCCGGGCGAGGAGAGGAAGATCCGCACCAGCGGCACGTTTGGCCGTTGCGTGTCCGTCTCCTTGGCTGCCATCCCCCTTTTCTCCCCGCGAGCGTGTTATGCCCTCAGAGACTACTGAAGAGGGACGGCTTTATGCAACCGCGGGCCGACGTCGGGTCCAGTGTCGGGGGCGTTTCAGTCATTGATGACCATTTTCCGCGGTAGTCTTGTCGCACGGAATTGAGCGCAATCGCAGAGGAGCAGTTTCGCCCGTATAACGAGTTTGGGCGTGGGCCAAATTCGGTCTATATTCTGGTCAATGTGCTCGGAGGCCGGCTCATGAAACTCTCGGATCAGGTCAAGCCCATCAGCTACTTGAAGGCCCACGCGCCTGAGGTCATCCGCAACCTGACCGAGGGCCGGGAGCCGGTGATCATCACCCTGCATGGTGAGGCCAAGGCGGTGCTCCAGGACATCGCCAGCTACGAGCAGACGCAGGAGACGCTGGCACTCCTGAAGATCCTCGCTCTCGGCAACCGCACTATCGAGGACGGCAGGGTTCGCCCCGTCGGCGAGGCGTTCGCAACCGTGCGCAAGCGCATCAAGGGCTAGCGCGGCCGATGCCCTTCGACGTCTTCCTCACCGAGGACGCGGAGCGCGACATCGAGGACATCTGGCGCTGCGTCGCCGACGGCCGCCGGGACATGCAGAGCCATCTTCAGAGACGGCTGTTGCGATAGCGACTTGGCCGGGCGGCGGCTTACGAAAACAGCTTGTCGATGTCGTCCTGGGAGATCTTGCTGTCGATATCGAGCGGCGGGCCGTTGAGGAGGTGGGTGTCGTCCTCGGGGTCTTCCGCAGGCGCTGCGAATTCGGCGAAGGCGGCCGGGCCGCCCAGGTAATCGATCATGCGGTCGATCGAGGCCTCGACCGACTTGACCGTGTTGACGACCTTGGTGATGCGCTGGCCGGTGATGTCCTGGAAGTTGCAGGCCTCGAAAATGCGCACGACGCGCTCGGCAATCTCCTCGAGCACGCTCACTTCCTCGTCGCGGGCACAGAAGGCGCGCAACGTCCGCACCGCGCCGTCGATCTCTTCCGCCGAAGCGAGGATGCAGTTGGTCGCCGTTTCCGTTGCCTCGACGACGGCATCGAGCTCGTTGGTGGTGACGCTGACCGCTACCGGCAGCGCACGCTTGGCCCTGAGCGCCGCCAGCTCGTCCTTGGTGCGCTGGATGGTGCGGCGCAGCGCGGCCACTTCGTCGCGCATCGCCGCCGACTCGGCACCATCGGCCGGCGCGCTCGACCCGCTCGCCGCCCCAGGCGCGACCACCACACCTGAGAGCATCTGCTTGAGATCGGCGATCGCAGCCAGGATCTGGCCGCTGCCGGCGGTGCGACAGGAGCACGGCTCTTGGCCGGCGTCGGCACCGTGGGAGCTGCTGCCGCGCTGCAAGCGTCTGATCTCGGCGGTGAATTCTCGGGGCTGGGACAGGTCTGACATGGAGCCCTTCACACTCAAGAGACTGTGGCAAGAGACACAGGTCGTCACACCCCAACCAATACGGGAGTGCGGTTAAGAAGTCCTTAGCGCCGTGCGCGCGGACGGATGCGGCTTGCGCTTGCGTCGCTTTGTTGTGCAAGACCCGCGGGCGTGCTAAGTCTTTGTGCTATGCGGCAACAACGCATCGGTCTGACGAGCTGACAAACGTGGCGAGCCCCCCGCCGGATCCCCCCAATTCCGATACCACGCCGGTCGCGATCGAAGAGGAGATGAAGCGCTCCTACCTCGATTACGCGATGAGCGTGATCGTGTCCCGCGCGCTGCCCGATGCGCGCGACGGCCTCAAGCCGGTGCAGCGGCGCATCATCTATGCCATGCACGAGAACGGCTACACGCATGACAAGCCGTTCCGCAAGGCGGCGCGCATCGTCGGCGATGTCATGGGTAAGTACCACCCGCACGGCGACCAGGCGATCTACGACGCGCTGGTACGCATGGCGCAGGATTTCGCCATGCGGCTGCCGCTGATCCAGGGCCAGGGCAATTTCGGCTCCATGGACGGCGACCGGCCGGCGGCGATGCGCTACACCGAGGCCCGGCTGGCGGAAGCGGCGCATGCGCTGATCGACGACATCGACAAGGAAACCGTCGACTTCCAGCCCAACTACGACGAGAGCGTGCAGGAGCCGATGGTGCTGCCGGCACGCTATCCCAACCTGCTCGTCAACGGTGCCGGCGGGATCGCCGTCGGCATGGCGACCAGCATGCCGCCGCACAATCTGGGCGAGGTGATCGACGCCTGCTGCGCCGTCATCGACGACCCCGAGGTTTCGATCGATGAGCTGATCGAGCGCCACGTGCAGGGGCCGGATTTTCCCACCGGCGGCATCATCCTGGGCCGGCACGGCTTCATCGCCGCCTATCAGACCGGCCGCGGCTCGGTTGCCGTGCGCGCTGCTGTCCGCATCGAGACGATCCGCAAGGAACGCCAGGCGATCGTCGTCGACGAGATCCCGTACCAGGTCAACAAGGCGCGCCTGGTCGAAATCATCGCCGAGGCGGCGCGCGAAAAGCGGATCGAGGGCATTGCCGACCTGCGCGATGAATCCGATCGCGACGGCATCCGCGTCGTCATCGAGGTCAAGCGCGAGGCGGAGCCGGAAGTCGTGCTCAACCAGCTCTACCGCTTCACGCCGCTGCAGACCTCGATCGGCATCACGATGCTGGCCTTGGACGGCCGCCGGCCGCAGACGATGAACCTGAAGCGGCTGATCGAGGTGTTCCTCACCTTCCGCGAGGAGGTCATCCGCAGGCGCAGCGTCTTCCTGCTTGGCAAGGCACGTACGCGCGCGCACGCCCTGGTCGGCCTTGCAGTGGCAGTCGCCAACATCGATGCCGTCGTCCAGGCCATCCGCACGGCACCCGATGCTGCCGCCGCGCGCCAGGCGTTGATGGGCCGCAGCTGGCCGGCACGCGATATCGAGCCGCTGATCCGACTGATCGAAGAGGAAGACCACCGCATCGAGGACGGCCAGTATCGTTTGAGCGAGGCGCAGGCACGCGCGATCCTCGATATGCGGCTGCAGCGCTTGACCGGGTTGGAGCGGGAAAAGATCCGCGAGGAGCTGGACGCGCTTGCCAAGGAGATTGCCGGCTACCTCGCCATCCTCGGCTCGCGCGCGAAACTGCTCGAAGTCCTGCGCGCCGAACTGGTCGAGGTGAAGGAACGGTTCGCAACGCCAAGGCGCACCCGGTTCGAAGAGATCGGCCCGGAAGCCGACATCGAGGACCTGATCCAGCGCGAGGACATGGTGGTGACGGTCACCATCACCGGCTACATCAAGCGGGTGCCCTTGAGCGCCTATCGTGCCCAGCGCCGCGGCGGCAAGGGACGCGCCGGCATGGCGACACGGGAGGAGGATTTCGTCTCCCATGTCTTCGTCAGCAACACGCACACGCCGGTGCTGTTCTTCTCCTCGACCGGCATCGCCTACAAGCTCAAGACCTACCGCCTGCCGCAAGGGACACCGCAGGCGCGCGGCAAGGCGATGGTCAATCTGTTGCCGCTCAAGGCCAAGGAGACGATTACGGCGCTGATGCCGCTGCGCGGCGACGAAAGCGCCTGGGGCGACCTTTATGTCGTCTTCGCCACCTCATCGGGGCGGGTGCGCCGCAATGCCTTGAGCGACTTCATCACCATCAACGCCGGCGGCAAGATCGCGATGAAGCTCGACGAGGGCGACCGGCTGGTGCGGGTGCGCCCGTTTGCCGATGCCGACGACGTCTTGTTGTTCACCCGCCGCGGCCAGTGCATCCGCTTTCCCGTTGCCGATCTGCGCGTGTTCAGCGGCCGGACCTCGACCGGTGTGCGTGGCATCAAGCTGGGTGGCGAAGATGAAGTCATCAGCATGTGCGGCCTCACGCATGTCGAGATCGATGCGGCCGGCCGCGAGGAATACCTGCTCGCCGCGAACGCGCGCCGCCGCTTGGCGAGCAGCGACTATAGCGAGCGGCCGGACGCGCGTGCAGCCGATGAGACGCTGGCGGAACGGCTCGACCAGCCGGACTTCACAGCACTCGCGGAGGCGGAGGAGTTTCTCCTGACCGTCGCCGAGGACGGTTACGGCAAGCGGACGTCGGCGTACGAGTACCGCGCGACGGGGCGTGACGGCTCCGGTGTCGCCGCCCTCGACCTGACCCGCGCACAAGGGGAGAGCACCGCCGTAGCGGCGTTTCCGGTGCTGCCGACCGATCAGATCGTGATGGTCACCGATGCGGGCCAGCTGATCCGGATCGCGGTGACCGACATCAGCATCATGGGCCGCAAGACCCGCGGCGTGCGCCTGTTCGCGACCGCAGAAGGCGAGCGCGTGGTATCCGTCAGCCGCATCCGCGACGTCGACGACGCCCCGGCCGCGGGCGCGGACGAGGAAAACGGAGCGACACCCCGCGAGGGGATGGAAAATGAGACCGGGACTCCCCAAAACGTTGAGGATACCGGCGACGCCGATGGGACGTAATCGGCGCGACCAGACCGGCGGGACCTCGTCGGCGGGATAGCACCAGAAGTGAACAGAGAATCACTCGGAGGAGTATAAGGACGATGGGCCAGCCGCGAGTCGGCGTGTACCCGGGGACATTCGACCCGGCCACCAATGGTCACCTTGACATCATCACGCGCGCGACGCGAGTCGTCGACCGGCTGATCATTGCGATTGCCGCCAATCCTGGCAAGGTGCCGATGTTTACCTTGCAGGAGCGGGTCGAGATGATGCAAGAACAGGTCGCGTTGTTGCGCAATGGCGACGGTAGCTCGATCGAGGTGCGCCCGTTCGATGACCTGCTGATGCATTTCGTCGAGAAGCTGGGGGCGACGACGATCGTTCGCGGCCTGCGCGCGGTCTCGGATTTCGAGTACGAGTTTCAAATGGCCGGCATGAACACCCGGCTTAATCCGCGGGTCGAGACGGTATTCCTGATGGCCTCGGAACGCCAGCAGTTCATCGCGTCGCGGATCGTCAAGGAGGTTGCCATCCTTGGCGGCGACATTACGTCGTTCGTGCCGGCCCAAGTCGCGCAACGCATGCGGCGAAAACTGGCGCAGATCGACCGGAAATTCGCTTAAGGCGCCCGCGGCGCCGGCCGCCGGGCCCGTAGTTCAGTGGTAGAACACGTGACTTTTAATCACGGTGTCGCAAGTTCGATCCTTGCCGGGCCCACCACCTCACGTGCGACGCGGGGAAGCAAGGCGCACTCGCGGAGGCGGCCATGACTGACAGCTGGCCGGTCGCAGTCGAGACGGCTGCCGACGTCCTGGGCGAGATGCTGATCGCGCTGGCCGAGGGCGAGGCCGAGCACACGCATGAGGACATCGCGGCGGCGGTGCTCACGGCAGGCTTAACCACGCTGCTGACGGACGAGCCGCCGCCCGAGCGTCTCGACGAGGTTGCGGGTGTCCTCTACGGCAAGCTGCACGACGGGGGCGGCGAGGCGTGGGCTTCGCTGGGCGCCCCCGAACGCGGCTTCTGGCTCGATCTGGCGGCGGCTGCGATCCGGGCCGCCGACAGCGCGCTCCTCACAGCCGCCGGCCAGCAGCCTCCAAGGACGATCTCTTAAGCCGCCCAGCTTGCGGTTGTGTCGACCAGCAGCGCGTAGAGCGCCTCGCTGTCGTCGGTGCCGCGCAGCTTCTCGCAGGCGTTCTTGTCGCGCAGCAGGCGCGATGCCCGCGCCAGCGCCTTCAGGTGATCGGCGCCCGATGCCTCCGGCGCCAGCAACAAGAAGATCAGGTCGACCGGCCGCTCGTCGATCGCATCGAAGTCGATCGGGTGCTCAAGTCTTGCGAAAACGCCGTAAATGCGATCGAGGTTCGGCAGCTTGCCGTGCGGGATGGCAATCCCGTTGCCGACACCCGTGGTGCCGAGCTTTTCGCGTTTGTCGAGCGCCTTGAAGATCGCGTCCTCGCTCTGACCGGTGATCTCCGCCGCGCGCCGCGCCAAGTTCTGCAGCGCCTGTTTCTTGCTCGTGGCCTTGAGCTTCGCCACAACTTGGCTAGGTCCGAGCAGATCAGCGATATCCATCGTTTTCGAGGCCCTTGTTACGCCGTCTGCGTATTCGCGGGGTCGATCCAGCCGATGTTGCCGTCACGCCGACGATAGACGACGTTCAGGCCGCCGTGCTTCCGGTTGCGGAACATCAGCGTCGGCACGTCCGCCAGATCCATGCGCATCACCGCCTCGCCCACACTCAACGTCTCAATCTCCGTCGGCAGCTCGGCGATGATGGCAGGTTGGCCTTCGGCCGGCAACTCCTCTTCCTCGCTCTCCGGCTGGATGACGTACTTGAGGGCCGGGATGGTAGCCTCCTCCCCGGGGCGCCCCTTGTGGTGGTCGTTGAGCCGCCGCTTGTAGCGACGGAGCTGCTTGGCGATCCGCTCAAGCGCCGTGTCAAACGCGGCATAGGCATCTTCCGCGGCGCCGCGGCCCTGGATAACCACGCTCTTGAGCGGATGCACCGTGATGTCGGAGCGAAACTGGTGCGCTTCGCGCGAAACCGCGACGGTCGCGTCGAGCGCGCGCGCAAAATACTTGGCCACGATGCCGCTCAACTCCGCCTCGATGTGGGCGCGCAGCGCCTCACCGATATCGAGCCCCTTCCCTTTGATCGCAAGGTCCATCATGACGTTCTCCCGGTGCCGGCCTTTGCCCTGGTCACCCCAGGATTCCCGACCGTTTACACTCACACCGCCCCATGAGCTAAGCCCGAACCGCCGCAGCGGCAAGGCCCCGACCCGCGCGAAGCGGGACGATAGATGCCAGTAAAAGTCGTGTCAAGCTCGGGTGCCGGCCTGTGCCTACCTGAGTTCGCTCTTCTCGCGCCGACGCAGCACAGAGGAGGAGATCCCCAATGCCTCCCGGTACTTTGCAACGGTCCGCCGCGCAATGTCGATCCCTTCTTTCTGCAGCGTTTCGGCAAGGGCGTCGTCGGACAGGATCCGATCGGGGCTTTCCTCCTGAATCAAAGCCTTGAGGCGATGCCGAACCGCAGCCGCGGAATGCGCATCATCGCCATTCGAGCCGCCGACCGCGTGCGTGAAGAAGAACTTGAGCTCGTAGATCCCGCGCGGCGTCGCCATGAACTTGTTCGAGGTCACCCGGCTGATCGTACTCTCGTGCAGCCCCAGCGCCTCGGCAATGTCGCGCAGCACCAGAGGCCTGAGCGACTGCACGCCATGCGCGAGAAAGCCTTCCTGCCGGCGGACGATTTCTGTTGCCACTTTTAGGATCGTAGTTGCCCGCTGATGCAACGCCTTGACGAGCCAATTGGCCGACTGCAGGCACTCGCTGATGTACTGCCGCTCGGCCTTGCTGCGCACAGCGCGGCTGACGACGGCATAATAGCGGTTGTTGACCAGCACCCGCGGCAGGGCATCGCTGTTGAGTTCGATTGCCCAGCCGCCCTTGGGCCGTGGCCGCACGAAGATGTCGGGGATGACCGGCTGGACTTCTGCATAATCGAAGATGAGCGCCGGCTTGGGGTTAAGCGAGCGGATCTCGGCGAGAGCGCGGTTCAGCGTCTCGCCATCGATCTCGCACAGCCGGCACAGCGCGCCCCACTCGCGCCTGCCGACCAGATCGAGGTGGTCGAGCAGGCAGGCCATTGTCCGATCAAGCCGGTCGCGGTCGTGCAACTGCAGCCTTAAGCACTCCGCCAGGGTGCGGGCAAAGATCCCGGGCGGATCGAACCGCTGCAGCCTGGCAAGGACGCTGGCCACCCGCTCCTCCGCGCAGCCGAGCAAGTCCGCGATCGCGCCAGGTTCGCCTGTGAGGTAGCCGGCATCGTCGAGAAGGTCGATAAGATGGGCCGCGATCAGCCGGTCGACCGGATCATCGATATCGAGAACGACCTGCCCCCACAGGTGATCCTTGAGCGTCGGCCGCTGGGCGAGGCGGTTTTCAAGGTTAACATCGCCATCATCCGCGTTCCCCCCTTTTTCGCGGGATCCGATGCTACCGTCGTGACTGAGGCCGCCGGCCGTGGCGCGATCGTCATCGAACACGTTGTCGGGCATCTCGAAGTCGAGGCTCGCCTCGGCAATATCGAGGGATGTGCCACCCACCGCCTCATCGACCGCGATCGGATCGCCGTCGGGAACCGAAACCAGCGCCTCCCCGTCGGCAGCGGCGCGACCGTCTGCCTCGCTACTGCCTTCGCGTTCCAGCAGCGGGTTCTGCTCAAGCTGCGCCTCAACGTACGCCGTCAACTCCAGGCTCGAGAGCTGCAACAGCTTGATCGCCTGCTGCAGCTGCGGCGTCATCACCAGCGACTGGCTCTGCCTGAGTTCGAGACGGGGACCGAGCGCCATGGTGATGACCAGTCAGGCGATCTAGAGGCTGAATCGTTCGCCGAGGTAGAGGCGGCGCACATCAGGGTTATCGACGATGGCGGCCGCGGATCCCTCCATCAGCACGGTTCCGTCGTGGATGATGTAGGCGTGATCGATGACGTCGAGCATTTCTCGGACATTGTGATCGGTGATCAGGACGCCAATACCCCGGTCCTTCAGGTGGACGACGAGATCGCGGATGTCGCTCAGCGCAATCGGATCGATGCCGGCGAAAGGTTCGTCGAGAAAGATGAATTGCGGGTTACAGGCAAGCGTGCGCGCGATTTCGACCCGCCGCCGCTCGCCGCCTGAGAGCGCGACTGCCGGCGAGCGGCGCACCTTGCTGAGCCCGAACTCGGTCAGCAGGGCGTCGACGATCGCGTCCCGATGTTCGCGCACCCGCTCGCGCGGCTCGATTACGGCGCGCAGATTGTCCTCCACGGAGAGGCCGCGAAAGACCGAGGGTTCCTGTGGCAGATAGCCGATGCCGAGCCGGGCGCGGCGGTACATCGGCAGTCCCGTGATATCCTGACCGTCGAGAACGATGCTGCCCTGATCGGGCGCGACAAGCCCGGTCACCATGTAGAAGCATGTGGTCTTGCCGGCGCCATTGGCTCCCAACAGCCCCACGATCTCGCCACGCTGCACCGACAGGCTGACGCCGCGGACGACCGGCCGCCGGCCATACCGCTTCGCCAGGCCGATCGCATAGAGCCCGCGTTCGCTCACCCTGTTGCGGCCGCGGTCCTCGCCTGCGGCGGCTTCTGTCGACGGCGTGGCAATATCCGTAGTGAGCGTCATGTCCCGAGCCGGATCGTTGGGCGTCGCGCCCTGTAAATTTGTGCCTTACTACTTCTTGATCGCGCCCGGAGCGATGAGACCGTGAACGCGTCCGGTGTCGGCCGTGCCACTGCAGGCGAGCAGCCGGCTGACACCCGTTTTCAAGTCCATCTCGCCCGTGCAACCGTTCAGCTGTGTTTCGCCGCGCGTGATCTTGACCGCGCCGGTGAGTTGCGCGACACCCGCGTCGAGGTCGTAGACCGCCTGGTCACTGCGCATCACGTCGTTCGGCGTCACGATCCGCACGTTGCCTTCGGCCTCGATTCGCCGCAGCCGCGAGGCACCCCCGGTCGCGTTCTGCCTCGGAGCCTGAGCCTGGTTCGTGGGGCGAAGGAACGCCTTGAGTCTCTTCGCCCGCACCTCGCGCTCGCCCTGACGGGCATGCACGTTGCCGGTCGCGACAAGGGTGCGGGTTCGCGTTGCGTATTCCATGCTTTCCTCGGCCGTGATCACGCTGTCGCCGCTCTCCAGCCGGAGCTGATCACCGGTGAGAAGGAGGACGTTATTGGCGAGATCGAAGGTCGCTCGATCGCCGGCGAGTGTTTCTGCCGCCGATGCAATGCGGACGTCACCATCGGCATTGACCTCCCAGATTTCCGTCGTGCCGTCTGCCCGTTCGCGGTAGCGCGCGCTCAAGACCCGCGCCTCGACGGTGAGATCGCCGCGGATGGCACGCGCGTTCCCGCGCGCAAAGACGATCTTGTCCTCGCGCCGCCACTCGATGCCCTGATCGGCCTGGATCTCGATCGGATCGCCCGCCTGCGCCGGCTCAAGCGCGAAGGCGTGGGCGGGACCGATCGCAAGCACGAGCCAGCTGCCGAGGACAACCCGGGTCAGGAAACAACGGAGCCGGGGCGCACACATGCTCCGGAGCGTACACATGCTCATTCCAGTCATGACGCGCCGGCGTCGAAGGTCTCGCGGCTGATCAGCCGGGAGCGACCAAGGAAGGTCAGCGTCTTGCCACCCTCCTCCAGGCGGAAGCCATCTGCCTGCAGGTGACCGAATGGGCCGGCCGCGAGCACCGGCTTATCGCCCTCGGCGCGCTCGTTGCGGATATCAAGGAGCGTCGATTCGGTCTTCATCTGGTAGTCCTGGCCAACCTCGAGCACTACCTTGCCGGTCAGCGCGAGAATCCATTGGTCCTGATCGTAGACGCCAACGTTGGCCTGCATCGTCACCGGCCGGCCGTCGGCCAGCGTCATGCTCAACTCGGGCGAAGCGAGCTGGACCCGGCTGCGCTCGCTGTCAACCGGCCGAATGAGGATCGAGTGCAGCGAGAATGGCCGGCCACTGCGATCGATACCGGTATAGATGGCGTCGAGGACTGCGTCGCGATCCTGGCCGAGGTCGACGACGGGCAGCGAGGCGGCGATGTGCAGCCGATCCCCGCTCGGAGCGAGGTAAGGCCACAGCACCAATGTCCCGCAGCCGGCTGCGGCCAGCGCGATGAAGGCGACCCTCGCGACGCGGATAGCGAGCGGGGAACGGATCGTTCCCAGCCGGGTCGAAAGGCCCGGGAGATGCCGAGCCGTCAGGGGCGAACCGGTCACGACCGCAGACGCAAGATCAAGCCACGCCGGCGCGCAGGCAGTCGTGCACGTGCAAGACGCCGACCGGCCGCCCGTCCTCGACCACGAACAGGTTGGTGATGTTACGGCCGTTCATGAAACCGAGCGCCTCGCTGGCCAGGGCGTCGGGCCGGATTGCCTTCGGGTTCGCGGTCATGACCTCACGCGCCCGCAAACTGACGAGGTCGCCGCTCATGTGGCGGCGCAAGTCGCCGTCGGTGATGATCCCAGCCAGCCGGCTCTCCTCATCGACGATGCCGACGCAGCCGAAGCCCTTCGAGCTCATGACGATCAGCACTTCGGCCATCGAGGTGTCGCCGCTCACAAGCGGCATCGCTTCGCCGGTGTGCATGACATTGGCAACCCGGAGCAGCCGCCGGCCAAGCTTTCCGCCGGGGTGCAGAACGTGAAAATCGTCCGAGGAGAAGCCCTTGCGCTCCAGAAGGGCGACAGACAGCGCATCGCCGAGCGCCAGCATGACGGTCGTCGAGGTCGTCGGCGCGAGGCCCATCGGGCAGGCTTCAGGGGTGTCGGGAAGAAGCAGGGCAACATTCGCTGCCTCGGCCAGCGTGCTGCCCGGGCGCCCGGTGATGCCGATTAGCGGGATCTCGAAGCGCTTGCAATAAGTCACGAGGTCGGCGAGTTCGGGCGTCTCCCCGGAGTTGGAGAACGCGATCACGGCATCGTTCTCGGTCACCATGCCGAGGTCACCGTGGCTGGCCTCCGCCGGGTGGACGAACACGGCCGGCGTGCCGGTCGATGCCAGGGTCGCTGCGACCTTGCGCGCAATGTGGCCGCTCTTGCCCATGCCGGTGACCACCACGCGCCCGGTCGCGCCCTCAAGCAGCGCGATGGCCTTAACGAAGGTCTCATCAAGGGCGCTTGACAGCGCCTGGATTCCCGACGCCTCAAGCCTCAGCACGCGCCGCGCCGAGGCGAGCCCGCCTTGCGTCTGATCTCCAAGCGCCGATGCCACCTGCGTCGACACGCCTTACTCCTCCTTCATTCGTCCCACCGCGCTTGGCTCACACGCTGATGCTTGAGGCTTGCCGGCGCCGTAAGCAAACATCGTTCCAAGTCGGGCCGGAGTATGGACAGCTCGATGCATCGGGTCAACCACCGAGGCCGGCAGTGTAGTAAGCGCGAGATCTGTCCGGGGTTTGTAGCGCGTGATCTGTCCGGTTTTGGAATCGCTTCAGGCAGGGTTGTCGGGAGCGGTGCATGGGCCGGGCGGGCGTGTTGCAGGAGATCCGGAGGATGCGGTTCGAGGCGTTGTTGGATCGGCACGAGCGGGGCGAGTTGAGCCAGGTTGAGGCGGCGGAGATGCTGGGGATGAGCGAACGGACGTTCCGTCGCTGGCGCGACCGGCTTCGGGACGAAGGGCCGGAGGGACTGATCGACCGGCGGATCGGTAAGCCGTCGAGCCGGCGGGCGGGCGAAGACGAGATCCTGCGGATGCTGGGCCTGTGGCGCGATCACTATGCCGATTTCACGGTCAAGCACTTCCACGAACAGCTGGTGAAGCGGCACGGTTACAAGCTCGGCTACACGGTGACCAAGCTGCATCTGCACCGGTCGGGACTGGTGAGGCCGGCGCCCAGGCGGTCGGCGCACCGCAAGAAGCGGCCGCGCCGGCCGATGGCGGGGATGCTTTTGCATCAGGATGCTTCGCGGCATGACTGGCTCGACGGCGCCCCGCCGCTCGACCTGGTGGTCACCCTCGACGACGCCACATCAGAGATTTATTCGGCGTTCCTGGTCGCGGAGGAAGCAACCGCGTCCAGCTTCCGCGGTCTGGCCGAGGTGGTGGCCGTCCACGGCCTGTTCTGCGCCCTCTACACCGACCGCGGCAGCCACTATTTCCATACGCCGGCCGCCGGCGGCAAGGTGTCGCGGACGCTGCTCACCCAGGTCGGCCGGGCGCTGGCGCAGCTCGGCATCGAGCATATCGCCGCCTATTCGCCGGAGGCGCGCGGCCGCTCCGAGCGGGCATTCCGAACGCTGCAGGACCGGCTGCCGAAGGAGTTGCGCCTCGCCGGCATCAGCGACGCCGAGACGGCCAACCGCTGGTTGGCCGAGGTCTATCTGCCCGCGTACAACGCTCGCTTCGCCGTTGCCGCCGAACAAAACGGCTCCGCCTTCGTCGCCGACACCGCCCAGGCGTGGCGCGATGTCCTCTGCATCCAGGAAGAGCGGGTCGTCGGCAACGACAACACCGTCAAATGGAAGCGGCTCAGCCTGCAGATTCCGCCGTCACCGCTGCGTCCTCACTTCGTGCGCGCCAAGGTGCGTGTCCTCGAATATCCCGACGGCCGTCTCGCCGTCTTCTGGGGGCCGCACCGGCTCGCCGACTACGACGCCCTCGGCAACATCACCAATGCCCATGCGCTGGCCGCCTGAGCCGCTTCGGCCGCCAGACAAGGGCGGTGGATTTGTGGACAACGCTCCCCGCGTTGCCCACAACCCCACCGCCCCAACCACCACCACAGAAGCGGTCAATTCATGCGCTACAAAAACCGGTCAACTTGACGCGCTCGCTACACCATCGAGGCCAGCGCTGTAGTAAGCGCGCGATCTGTCCGGAGTTTGTAGCGCGAGATCTGTCCGGTTTTGGAATCGCTTCAGGCAGGGTTGTCGGGAGCGGTGCATGGGCCGGGCGGGCGTGTTGCAGGAGATCCGGAGGATGCGGTTCGAGGCGTTGTTGGATCGGCACGAGCGGGGCGAGTTGAGCCAGGTTGAGGCGGCGGAGATGCTGGGGATGAGCGAACGGACGTTCCGTCGCTGGCGGGATCGGCTGAAGGACGAGGGGCCGGAGGGGCTCTGCGACCGGTCCGAACCGGATAGATAGTGGACAGATTAGACCGGGTAGATGGTTGACACGT
>JARSSM010000026.1 GCA_029624735.1 Defluviicoccus sp.
GACGTGTCAACCATCTACCCGGTCTAATCTGTCCACTATCTATCCGGTTCGGACCCGGGATACCCCTCACCCCGACCCTCTCCCGCAAGCGGGAGAGGGAGGGACCCGCGCCAGCGGGAGGGTGAGGGAGCCAATGGTGAGCGGGGTGCGAGCGCCTCGCCCAGGGTATGGACAAGGGACGATGGAACGGCAGAGGCGCGCATGAGGGCGGTGCGGATGCTGGCGGTTGCCTCGGTCATCGTTGGCGTGCGCGCGTGCGGTAACGCCAACGAGCCGCCGCCCGGCGAAGATCAGCCGCCGGCCTACAGCGAAGGCTATCGCGACGGCTGCGAAAGCGGCCGCAAGGCGGGCGGCGATCCGTTTTCCGTGTTCATCAAGAACACCCAGCGCTATGAGGTCGAGGCGCCGTACCAGAAGGGGTGGGACGAGGGCTTCAACGCCTGCGAGGCGCAGGAATTCGGCCGTCCGGGCCGACCCGGCGGCCCGTTCAGGATGTAGCCGCGCCTTCGTCGATCAGCAGGAAATGCGCGTGCGCGGCAGCGACGGGGCGCTCCGGCGTATCCTGCCACGCCTCGACGCGGACGTTGGCAACCCGCCGGCCCTGGCGGATGACGCGGCCGCGGGCGAAGGTATCGGCGGCCCGGCATGAGCGCAGGTAATCGACCGAAAGGTTGATGATCTTCGGCACCACCTGAACGTCCGTTTCCGCCAACAGGTGCAGGATCGCGGCGTGCTCCAGGAGGGCGCCGACGACGCCGCCATGCACGGCCCGCAGCACCGGGTTGCCGATGTTGGTTTCGCGAAACCTGAGCACGGCGACAAGGCCGCCTTCGTCGGTGAATGCCTCCAGGCCGACCAGGCCAGCGTAAGGGATGAGCGTGTTGATCGCCTCAACCCGGCCGGCGCGCTTGAACTCGGCGATCGTCTTCAGCATGGCTGGCCGCCGCTCAAATCGGCTGCCGGCGGCCGTGTCTGTGCGGTTGCAGTGGCGAAGACAAAGGTTCCGATCGCATGCGCAATCGGGGCGGCCTTGTCCTCGTGGAAGGCGACGCCGCGGACGAAGGCGATCGCCCGCGTAACCTTAAAACATTCGGCCGAGGCACGGATGTCGAGACCCGGAGTAGCGGGGTGCAGATAGTCGATGCGGAGATCGAGCGTCGCCACCTCCTGGCAGTCCGGGATCGTGGCTATCACCACCACGCCGCACATCGTGTCGAGGAGCGCGGTGATGGCGCCGCCATGGACGACGCCGCTGCGCGGATCGCCGATCAGGCGCGGGCTGTAGGGCAGCGTGATCATGCCCCAGCCGGGCATCAGCTCGGTGATCTGCATGCCGATGTGCTGGCAGTGCGGGATCCCCTCGAAGGCGGCGCGGGCGCGGGCGATTTGCGGTGAATGGGTAGCGTCTGACACGTGCGGCAAGCCTCTCATGCGGCAGAGATCGATTCCCAGCGCATTCTGGGCCATATTGCGGCGGTGGCGCCGCCCTGTCCAGACATGGCCGGCTGAAAAGGGAGGAGAAGGACAAAACCCATGGGCGAAACGATCCGGCTTGAAGCGAGCGACGGCCATGCGCTCAGCGCTTACCGCGCGCAGGCAAAGGGCGTACGCAAAGGCGGTGTGGTGGTGGTGCAGGAGGTGTTCGGCGTCAACAGCCACATCCGCAGCGTCTGTGATCGCTTCGCCGATGCCGGTTACGAGGCGGTGGCACCGGCCCTGTTCGACCGCCTGCGCTCAGGTGTCGAGCTCGACTACGACGAAATCGGGATTGCCGAAGGCCGCACTCTGGTGAGCGAGCTTGGCTGGGACAATCCCCTGGTCGACATCGACGCAGCGGCAAGAGCACTCGACCCTAACGGTGCGGTCGGCGTGGTCGGCTACTGCTGGGGTGGTTCGGTCAGCTTCCTTGCCGCCTGTCAGCTCAATGTCGCGTGCGTCGCCGCCTACTATGGCCGTCACATCGTCGAGTTCCTGGGCGAGACGCCGCACTGCCCGCTGATCCTGCACTTCGGGACCGAGGATTCGCTGATCCCGATCGAGAACGTCGAAAAGATCCGCGTCGCCTTTCCCGATGTTCCGATCTATCTCTACCATGGCGCTGGGCACGGCTTTAACTGCGACCAGCGAAAGGACTACCGGGCCGACGCGGCCAAGATTGCGCTTGATCGCACCTTGAGCCTGTTCGCCCAGCACTTGGCCTGAGCGCGGCCGGCCAAGGGTGGAGGGGTGTGCGCGACAGACCACCCGCCGTTCACGAGGACGCTTGATGACGCTCGATCTCAATAGCCTGATCGCGGCCCGGGCCGACGAAAAGTTCGATCTGTTTGAGAAGCACCTGAACGGCCAACTGGTCCGGGTGCTGAAGACGATCGGCTTCGACCGCACTTACGCGAGTGCCGAGGGCGCCTACCTGATCGATCGGGACGGCACGCGCTACCTTGACCTGTTGAGCGGCTGGGGCGTGTTTGCGCTCGGCCGCAACCATCCGCAGGTCATCGCCGCCTTGAAGCAGGTGCTCGACGGCCAGATGGCCGGCCTCGTGCAGATGGATGTCTCGCTCCTGGCTGCGCTGTTGGCCGAGCGGCTGATCGCCCATGTGCCGTGGCTCGAAAAGGCGTTCTTCTGCAATTCGGGCGCGGAAGCGATCGAGGCCGCGATCAAGTTCGCCCGTGCCGCCACCGGCCGCAGCAAGATCGTCTACTGCGAACACGCGTTCCACGGTCTCACCTACGGTGCCTTGTCGCTCAACGGCGATAATCTGTTTCGCAAGGGTTTCGAACCCCTGGTCGGCGACTGCGTGCGGGTTCCCTTCGATGATGCCGGTGCGCTCGAACAAGTCTTGCGGGCGCGCGATGCCGCGGCGTTCATCGTCGAGCCGATCCAGGGCAAGGGCGTTAACATTCCGCGCGACGGTTATCTCGCCGACGTGCAGCGCTTGTGCAGAAAGTACGGCGCCTTGTTCGTCGCCGACGAGATCCAGGCCGGCATGGGCCGGACGGGGCGCTTTCTCAGCAGCCAGCACTGGGGCGTCGAGCCCGATATCGTCTGCCTCGCCAAGGCGCTCTCAGGCGGCTTCGTGCCGGTCGGGGCGCTTCTCACAAGGCGCTGGATCTTCGAGAAGCTGTTCGACCGCATGGACCGGGCGGTGGTGCACGGCTCGACCTTCGCGAAGAACGATCTCGCCATGGCGGCGGGGCTCGCGACGCTGCAGGTCATGGAGGACGAGCGCTTGATTGAGCGCGCGGGCTCGGTCGGTGAGCGCTTGATGACCGAGCTGCGGAGCCGCCTTGAGGGGCGCGAGTTTTTCCGTGCTGTTCGCGGCAAGGGCATGATGATCGCAATCGAGTTTGGCGCGCCACGGAGCCTCAAGCTTCGGGGGGCCTATGCGATGCTTGATGCCGCCAGCAAAGGCTTGTTCTGTCAGCTTATCCTTATTCCTCTGTTCCAGCGCCACCACATCCTGGCCCAGGTCGCCGGACACAACATGCCGGTGATCAAGCTCTTGCCGCCGCTGATCATCGGTGACGCGGAGGTTGCGCACGTCGGCGCCGCGTTCGAGGAGGAGGTCCGCGATGCCGAAAGCCTGGGCGGCATCTGGGAATTGGGGCGGACACTGGCAGGCCAGGCGCTGAAGACGCGCGCGCGCGTGGCCTGAGAGCCTCGGTACGATCGCAAGATCATGTAGTCGTGTACGCACAGAACCCTAGATGGTGGGAACGATTCGGGCATAAGCCGGCCACCCCAAATGGGTCAATTCGGGCAACGACGCCGCGCCGCCTTTAATTTTTCATATTTCTCCGTACGTTAGAGCGGTGCTCTGGAGCCAATCGCGGAGCCGGCGGGAAAGCTGTATTACGCGATCAGCCCGAGATCACAGCTGGGGAAGGGGCGCAGGTGCCCGTACGAGACGAAGCTGTTCCGGAGCAACGCCAAGGGCGGCTGTTGCGGCCGCTGGTCAAGTGGCTTGCGGTGGCCGCGATCTGGGCCGTCATCGCCTTGGGCGGCTTAGTCGCTTGGTACGGCGCCACCCTGCCCGATGTGGACTTGGCGGCCGCGCCGACGCGCCAGCCATCGATTCGCGTGCTCGCCGCCGACGGCCGCGAGTTGGCCACGGTCGGCGAATACTATGGCCAGGCGGTCGCGGTCGCGGACTTGCCGCCGGCGCTGCCGAAGGCGGTGATCGCGACCGAGGATCGACGCTTCTATGACCACTTCGGCTTCGATCTGATCGGCATCGGCCGGGCCCTGGTTGCCAACCTGCGCGCCGGCACGGTGGTCCAGGGCGGCAGCACCATTACGCAGCAGGCGGCGAAGAACCTGTTCCTCACCCCCGAGCGCTCGCTCAAGCGCAAGTTCCAGGAGGTGCTGCTGGCGCTGTGGCTGGAGCAGAAGTTCTCGAAGGATCAGATCCTCGCCATCTATCTCAACCGCGCTTACTTCGGCGCCGGCGCCTACGGCGTCGATGCGGCGGCGCGGAAGTTCTTCGACCGGCCGGCCACCAAGGTGACGACCTATCAGGCGGCCCTGCTGGCCGGTCTCCTGAAGGCGCCCTCGCGCGACAACCCGATCAGCAACCCTGAGGGGGCGCAGGCGCGGACGCGCGAAGTGATCGCCCGGATGACTGAGGTTGGCTACCTCACGCCGGCTGATGCGAAGGCAGCGCTGGCGCAAGGCGAAGCCGCCAGCAGCATCCGCCGCCAGCCGCAGATCGGCCGCTACTTCGTCGACTGGGTGATCGCCCAGATCGGTCAGTACGCGATCGCGCCTGATCGCGATCTGCTGGTACGGACGACGCTCGATCCGAGCCTGCAGACCCTGGCCGAGGAGCGCGTCGACAAGGTCTTGGCGAGCGCACCGGCCGTCGAGTCCGGCGTCGCGCAAGCCGCCGTGGTCGTGCTCGCACCCGACGGCGCGGTGCGGGCGATGGTCGGCGGCCAGGACTATTGGAAATCGCCCTACAATCGCGCTGCCAGTGCCTACCGCCAGCCCGGCTCGGCCTTCAAGCCGATCGTCTATCTTGCCGGGCTGGAGGCGGGCCTCAAACCGGACAGCCGGTTCGAGGATGCGCCGGTGCGGGTCGATGGCTGGCAGCCGCGCAACTTCACCGGGCGCTACCGCGGCAGCGTTACCTTGACGCAGGCCATGGCGGAGTCGATCAACACGGTCGCGGTGCGGGTGGGCGAATATGCTGGCGCCGAGCGGATCGTCGATGTCGCCCGACGCTTAGGCGTGACGGCGGATCTGCGGGTGACGCCGAGCCTTGCTCTCGGGACCAGCGAAATCAGCCTGGTCGAGTTGACCGGCGCCTACGCATCGCTCGCCAATGGCGGCTTTGGCGTCTGGCCATTCGGGATCGAGAGCATCCATGACGCGAGCGGCCGCGCGCTTTACGTCCGCTCCGGCTCAGGCCTCGGCCGCGTTCTCGCGCCGGCGGATGCGGCGGCGGTCACCGCGATGCTGGTGCAGGCGGTGAAGTCCGGGACCGGCCGCGCCGCCAACTTCGGCCGGCCGATCGCCGGCAAGACGGGAACCAGCCAGAACTTCCGTGATGCCTGGTTCGTTGGCTTTTCGGCCGACCTGGTCGCTGGCGTCTGGGTCGGTAACGACGACGATACGCCGATGAAGAGCGTTACCGGTGGCGGCTTGCCGGCGCAGCTCTGGCGCGGCATCATGGCGGCGGCGCATGCGAAGCTGCCGGATCGGCCGCTGCCGAGCCTGACACAGCCGCCGGCAGCCGCACCTCCGCCGGCCGTTGACGAGCCGCGCGAGGCCCGCGCTGGCAAGACGCACGAGCCTAGCCTTTGGGACCGGCTGATGCGCGTGTTCGGCGGTTGATGAGCCCGGAGTTTAGGGCAGGCGGACTTTGCGTTGAACGTCTGTGCGGCAGCTGTCCCGGACGAGATGCGCAACGAACAACCACAGAGGGGATCAACAAGCGATGATCGGAACTGCCTTTGCGAACGCGCCGCGACGCCGCGGGCCAGTCCTGGCGTTGATCGGGGCATTGACGCTGTTTCTCACCGGCTGCGGGGTCAATACGATTCCAACGCTTGACGAGCAGGCCAAGGCGGCCTGGTCGCAGGTGCTGAACCAATACCAGCGCCGCGCCGACCTGATCCCGAACCTGGTCGAGACCGTCAAGGGCGCAGCCGACTTCGAACGCGAAACCCTGGAAGCGGTGATCCAGGCGCGCAGCAAGGTGGCGCAGACGCAGCTGCCCGCCAACATTCTCACCAACGAGGATGCGTTCAAGACCTTCGAGCAGAACCAGGCGGCGCTCGGCTCGGCCTTGGGCAGGCTCCTGGTGGTGGTCGAGCGGTATCCTGACCTCAAGGCCAACCAGAACTTCCTCGCACTGCAATCGCAGCTTGAAGGCACGGAAAACCGGATCGCGGTGGCGCGGCGCGACTACATCGAGGCGGTGCGGCTGTACAACACCGAGCTGAGGACGTTCCCCGGCCGCATCTGGCATTGGATCCTTTACTCCGACTCCCAGCCGATGCAGACGTTTACGATCGCCGAGGAAGCAACCCAGGCGCCGCGGGTTCAGTTCCGATAAGCGCGATGGGGCTGCGCGTCGTCTCATGCCGCTCGGCAGCGGGCGCGCTGGCTGCGGCGGTTGTCCTCGCGTGGGCGGCCGCCGCGCTCGCGCTGGCGTTTCCCGCGCTCACCGGCCGCGTCGTCGATGGTGCGGCGCTGTTGACCGCGGCGGAGCGGGCAAGCCTTGAGCAGGCGCTGAAAGCCCACGAAGAGGCGACCACCAACCAGGTCGTGGTGGTCACGCTTGCGAGCCTTGAGGGGGTGCCGATCGAGGAATACGGCTACCAGCTCGGCCGCCACTGGCAGATCGGCCAAAAGGGCAAGAACAACGGTGCGCTCCTGATCGTGGCGCCTGCCGAGCGCAAGGTGCGGATCGAGGTCGGCTATGGCCTGGAAGGCGTGCTGACCGATGCCGTTTCGCGCGTCATCATCGAGACGATTATCGTGCCGGCGTTCCGGTCTGGTCAGATGGGACCTGGCATTGTCGCCGGCACCGGCGCGATCTTGAAGACGCTCACCGGCGACGCGCCCGAGGTACAAGCCGCGGCGAAGCGGATCGAGGAGCGGCAGGACGAGGCAAGCCCGCTTGCTCTGTTCTTGATGCTGGCGCTGATCGTGTTCGTGATCTGGGCCTCACAGCGGGGAATTGTGATCGGCGGCGGCCGGGGAGGCGGTTTCGGCGGTGGTTTCGGCGGTGGCCGCGGGGGCGGCGGCTTTGGTGGGGGCGGTTTCAGCGGCGGCGGCGGCAGCTTCGGCGGCGGCGGCGCCTCAGGCGGCTGGTGAACGATGGCTTTCTTGAGCGTTCAGGATCGCGCCCGGATCGAGGCGGCGGTTACCGCCGCCGAACAACGGACCTCCGGTGAATTCGTGACGGTGATTGCCGCCCGCGCCGACGATTACCGGCACGTACCGATCCTCGCCGCAGCCGCGCTTGCCTTCCTCTTGTCCGGAGTGTGGCTGCTGCTGCCGGTCGACTTCAGCCACGTCGAGTTCTATGCCGGCCAGGTGGTGCTGTTTATCGGCGCGGCCGCGTTTCTGCACTGGCAGCCGGTGCGGATGGCGCTGGTCCCGCAGCGGGAGAAGGCCCTGCGCGCGCGGCACCTCGCGCACGAGCAGTTTCTCGAACTGGGCCTGTCATCGACGAAGGATCGCACCGGCGTGATGCTATTCGTCGCCGTCGCCGAACATTACGTCGAAATCCTCGCCGACCGCGGCGTGCACGCGCACGTCGGCGCTGCCGTTTGGGAACGCATCATCGCCGACTTCACCCGCGACATCCGCGCCGGCCGCGTCGCCGATGGCTTTGTTGGGGCGATCGAAGCCTGCGCCCAGGCGATGGCGGGACCCTGCCCCAAACGCGCGGATGACCGCAACGAATTGCCGAACCGGCTGGTCGAGTTGTAGGCCGGGCGTCCGCGGAGCGGGTGCCGGTTCGCCTCAAACCTCACGCAACGGCGGTCAGGGTGCGGTCGAGATACTCGTCGATGGTGCGCACGAGTTCCGGCATGTGGCTGGCAAAGAAGTGATCGGCGCCATTGATGACGCGGAACTGAACCGAGACCGTGCGCAGGCTGCCCAGCTTCTTCGCCAGTTTCTCCACGGGATCGAGCGGGACGACGTCGTCGCGGTCGCCGTGCACGATCAATCCGGAAGCCGGGCACGGCGCGAGGAAGGTGAAATCAAGCGAGCCCGCCGGCGGCGCGATCGATAAAAAACCGCTGATCTCGGGCCGGCGCATCATCAGCTGCATGCCGATCCAGGCGCCAAACGAGTAGCCGGCGATCCAGCAGCCAGACGCGCCGGGATTGACGCTCTGCATCCAGTCGAGCGCCGCCGCGGCATCGCTCAGCTCACCGGGGCCGCTGTCGAAGCGCCCCTGCGACCGGCCCACACCGCGGAAGTTGAAGCGCAGAACGGAGAAACCGCGGCGCTGAAAGGCGTGGAACAGGGCAAAGACGACCCGATTGTTCATCGTTCCGCCCTGCAGCGGATGCGGATGCAGCGCCAGCGCGATCGGGGCGCCTGCCCGGCGGGAGTGGTGGTAACGCCCCTCCAGCCGCCCTTCGGTTCCGTTGAAGATGATCTCCGGCATGAACTCGCTTACCCTGGTCTCGCCATCCGACCGCGGAGGTTTCCTCCTCAGCGTCTATCCAGCCTGAACCATGGTGCCGGCTGCGGCGTGCCATGGAGCCGGATAATCTTGATAAAATTAGTAGGACATCTTATATCTCGCGCCGCGTCCCGGTTGCCAGTTGCGCATTCTCAGCGTCGGCGGATGGGCGTGTAACATAATGAGAGCCCAATGGTTTTCAAGAGGCTTCACGAAGACCTGAGCGCTTTCGTCGCTCGCGACCCTGCGGCCCGCTCGCGGCTGGAGATTGTTTTGTGCTATCCCGGCTTCCACGCGATCGTTCTGCACCGGGTTGCGCATCGGCTGTGGCTGTGGCGGCGGTATCTGCTCGCCCGGCTGATTTCACAATTCGGCCGCTTGTTGACCGGGATCGAGATCCACCCTGGCGCGACGATCGGCCGCCGCTTCGTGATTGATCATGGCCACGGGGTCGTCATCGGCGAGACGGCGGAGATCGGCGACGATGTCACTCTCTATCAGGGAGTGACGCTGGGCGGCATCGCGCCATCGGTCGACTCCCGCGCCCAGGTCAACGTCAAGCGCCATCCGACGCTGCAGTCGGGCGTGATCCTCGGCTCAGGAGCCCAAGTGCTGGGGCCGATCACCATCGGCGAAGGGGCGCGCGTTGGCGCCAACTCGGTGGTGACGCGCGACGTGCCGCCGGGGCTGACCGCGGTCGGCATTCCGGCGCATGTCATGATGCCGCGCGACCGCGCCGAGTCGGCGCGTTTCGCAGCCTATGGAACGCCTGCCGGGTGTCCGGATCCGATCGTCAACTGCATCGATACGCTGCGCGGACAGGTCGGCGTCCTGATCGACCGCGTGGTTGAACTCGAAGAACGCTTGCAGCGGCTCGAAGGGGGAGATGCGCTGCCGCCGGCGGAGAGCGAGAGCCTTGTTGCGAGAGCAATCGTGCAGGGTATTGGCGACAAGGCGCGCGCCTGATCGGGGGTCAGCTTCAGTGGAGGAGGTAGCTTGTGAGACTAAGCACCAAGGGACGGTATGCGGTGATGGCGATGGCCGACCTTGTGGTCGCCGATGTTGGCAAACCGGTGCCGCTCGCAGATGTTGCGCAGCGGCAGGAGATTTCGTTGTCCTATCTGGAGCAGCTGTTCGGCCGGCTGCGCCGGGCGGGGCTTGTCAGCAGCGTGCGCGGGCCAGGCGGCGGCTATCGCATCGCCCGCGATCCGGCGTTGGTACGCATCGCCGACATTGTGCTGGCCGTTGACGAACCGCTGGCGGCCACGCGGTGCACGCCAGGCGCCACCAACGGCTGTCACTCGCGCCGCGGCCATTGCCTGACCCACGATTTGTGGGAGGAACTGGGGCGCCAGATCCACGTTTTCCTGAGCGCGGTGACGCTGGCCGACGTCTGTAACAAGCGGGTGCCGCTGGTGAACAGCGGTTTCATTTCGCGGCCGCAGGCGGAACTCGCGGCGGCCAGCCGCTGATCCGACGCGCACTGCGCTTACCGGAGGGCCCCGCGTGACAGCAGCCGCACATCCGCGGACGCCGGTCTATCTCGATTATCAGGCGACGACGCCTGCCGACCCCCAGGTGGTCGAGGCGATGCTGCCGTACTTCACCGGCGTCTTCGGCAATCCGCATTCGCAGGGACATGGTTTCGGCCGTGCCGCCCGTGACGCGGTGGAGGCGGCACGCGCCGAGATCGCGGCCCTGATCGGGGCGAGCCCGCGGGAGATCATCTTTACCTCCGGCGCAACCGAGGCCAACAACCTCGCGATTAAGGGGGCGGCCCGCTTTCACCGGGCCGAGCGCGATCACATCGTCACTTCCGTCACTGAGCACAAGTGCGTCCTCGAAAGCTGCGCCAGCCTCGCCGCTGACGGCTTCACGGTGAGCGCGCTGCCGGTGCAGGCCGATGGGCTGATCGACCTCGAACGGTTGGAAGCGGCGATCGGTCCGCGCACCGTCCTCGTCTCGGTGATGGCCGCCAATAACGAAATCGGCGTGGTGGCGCCGCTGGCGGCGATTGGCCGTTTGTGCCGCGCCCACGGCGTCCTCTTTCATACCGACGCGGCGCAGGCGCTGGGCAAGATCCCGCTGGACGTCGAGGCCATGGGCATCGACCTGATGAGCTTGTCCGCGCACAAGCTCTATGGTCCGAAGGGGATCGGCGCGCTCTACGTGCGCAGGCGCCCGCGCGTTCGCCTCGAACCGCTGCTGAGCGGCGGCGGCCAGGAGCGCGGTCTGCGCTCAGGCACCTTGGCGACGCCGCTGTGCGTCGGCTTCGGTGCCGCCTGCCGCATTGCGCGAACAGAAATGGCGGCGGAGGCGGAACGGATCGGCGCCCTGCGCGACCATCTCTGGCGGCGGCTCAGTCAGGCGCTGCCCGGTGTGCACCTCAATGGTTCGGCGACGGCGCGCCTGCCCGGTAACCTGAACATCAGTATTCCCGCTATCGGCGATGCCGAGGCGCTCCTAGCGGCGTTGCCGGACGTTGCGATCTCGACCGGATCGGCGTGCACATCGGCTGCAGTCGAGGCGTCCTACGTCTTGCGTGCGCTCGGCATCGGCGAAGCGGCAGCAAGTACCGGCGTGCGCATCGGCCTCGGCCGCTTCACCACCCGGGCGGAAGTTGATTATGCCTGCGAGCGCATCATTTCTGCCGTGCAGCGCCTTAGCGCCTGCGCGCAGCCGGCATGGAGCAATGCGCCAGAGGCCATTGAAACCGGCCCTGCTGGTTCGCCATGATTTCAACAGACGTGTCTGCAGTGAGGTGAACATGCCCGAAGTCGGGACTGGATTGCATCAGCCCATCTCCGTGACCGCGGCTGCGGCTGCGCGTGTCAAGACGATCCTGGCCGAGAAGGGACCGGGCGCCGGTCTGCTCCGGATCGGCGTGCGCACCCGCGGCTGTTCGGGAATGGCCTATTCGCTCGAGTTCACCGATGCCAAGGGGCCGCTCGACGAGGTCGTGGAAGCACACGGCGTCACCTTCTTGATCGATCCGCAGGCGACGATGTTCATCTTCGGCAGCGAAATGGATTATGTTGAGGGCAAGCTTGAATCGGGATTCGTGTTCCGCAATCCGAACGAGAAAGGCCGCTGCGGGTGCGGCGAGTCGTTCCACGTCTGAAGCGCGGTCGCGCCCACGGCGGGCCCGTTGCGGCAGGCGGACACACATTCAAATCACGTAGCAATAAAGGCTGGCCTGCATAATGCCGAAGATGACGTTCATCGCGCCGGACGGGAAGACCCGGATGATGGTCGAGGCGCCGCTAGGGCTCTCGGTGCTGGAGATCGCGCACCGCAACGATATCGACCTGGAAGGCGCGTGCGAAGGCTCGCTCGCCTGCTCCACGTGCCACGTGATTGTCGATGCGGAATGGTACGACCGGCTCGATCCGCCGACCGAGGAGGAGGAAGATATGCTCGATCTCGCGTTCGGGCTGACCCACACCTCGCGCCTCGGCTGTCAGATCCGGATGACGGACGACCTCGACGGCCTCATCGTCAAGCTGCCTGCCGGTGCGCGCAACATGATGGCAGGAAGCTGACGAGGCTCTGAACGTCTGTGGCCGCAGCCGACGACGCTTGCTCCCTGTTCGCGAGCCTGCGCGCCGCCAGCGGGCAGGCGTGGGGCGCCTTCATCGGCCACCCCTTCGTCCAACAGCTCGCCGCCGGCACGCTCGATGAGCGCTGCTTCCGCTGCTACCTGAGCCAGGACTACCTGTTCCTCATCCATTTCGCGCGCGCCTATGGCTTGGCTGCGTTCAAGGCCGAGACGATCGCCGACATCCGCGCTGCCGCTGGTGGCCTGTCCGCGATGATCGATCAGGAGATGCGCCTGCATGTCGACTACTGCCGCGGCTGGGGCCTGAGCGAGGCGGAGATGGCGACGGCTGAGGAGGACGTGGCGACGCTTGCCTACACCCGCTTCGTGCTGGAACGCGGCCTTGCCGGCGACCTCCTCGACCTGCAGGTAGCGCTGGCGCCGTGCATCCTCGGATACGCCGAGATCGGCCACGCGCTCTTGGAGGCACCGTCGACCGTGCTGGCCGGCAATCCCTACCGCGCCTGGATCGAGATGTACGCCGGCGCCGACTATCAGGCGGTCGCAACTGCGCACAGCCGGCAGATGGACGAACTCTTCGCTCGCCGCGGTAGTGAGCCGCGCCTGCCGGCGCTCGCGACCACCTTCACCCAAGCAACACGGCTGGAAACTGCGTTCTGGCAGATGGGTCTCGCCGCAACAGCGCCCTAAAGAGGCGCGACAGGCCCGCAAAAAACGCCTCAGTGCGCAGGCTTGGCTGGACCCGCCGCCAGCGCGGGCAGAGCGCCCAGTTCCTCATCATTGAGATCCGCAAGCGCCGCAATCGAGCGTGCCCATTCATTCACGTCGGTCCAGGCGTGCGAGAAAACGACCCGGCTGATCGTCTGCAGATCTGGATGGGACTGATTCACGGAGGCATCTCCTCGCCGCGGTTCCTGGTTGGCGCGAAGACATAAGGTGAACAGAGGCAAAGCGCAACAGAATTTTTGCCTTTCGTAGGCTTTTTTTCCGATCGCCTCTTTAAACCCGGTGTTAATCGCACGTCCGCTATCAAGCAAGACGCGAATCGCATTCCGCCCGTCGCGCACAAGGAGTCGTTCCGATGGACAGTGGCCCAGCCTGCCTCGGCCGCGTCGCTTCCGTTGCCGGTGCCAAGGTGACCGGCCGTCTCGACCCCGAAGTCGTCGCCGCGACCAGCAAGGGCCGCAACAGTGGTCGGGGGCCGATGGCCGAGTTCGGTCAGCTGGTCAAAATCGTCACCCGGGTTTCGCTCGTCTTCGGGGTCATTTCGCGCCAGTGGACCGCCGACAGTGAAGCCTCGTTCGAGGCGGCGCCACGGATGATGGCGATCGACCTGTTGGGCGAAACGGTCGAGCATACCGACGGCAGAATGGTGTTCTGCCGCGGCGTCTCCGTCTACCCGCGCTTGGGCGCGGAGATCTTCGCCGTAACTCCGGAGGATCTGGCCGTCGTCTATGCGCGCCCCGGTGGTGCGTGTGTGCGCGTCGGCAGTGTGACTGGCAGTGGCGGTCTGCCGGCCTACGTCCTCGTCGATGGGTTGCTCGGCAAGCACTTTGCCGTCCTCGGCACCACCGGCTGCGGCAAATCGTGCGCAGTCGCGACCATCCTGCGCTCGATCCTGAACCATCATACCGCCGGTCACGTCGTCATCCTCGATCCGCACAACGAATATGCGCCTGCCTTTGGCGCTGCGGCGGAAGTCATCAACCCGACCAATCTGCACCTGCCGTACTGGCTCATGAACTTCGACGAGCTGGTAGGCGCGCTGGTCTCGACCCAAGGCGCCGACCGCCAGACCGAAATGACCATCCTCAAGCAGGCGGTGCTGCAGGCGAGGCGGGACTTCCTTGCCGACGAGGAGGAGGCGGCCCACGCCACCGTCGACACGCCGATCCCGTTCCGTGTCGGCGATGTCGAGCGCATCATCAACAATCAGATGGGGCGGCTGAACAAAGCCGAGGGCACGCTGCCTTACATGCGCCTGTTATCGCGCATCGAGACGCTGCGCTCCGATCGTCGCTTCGAGTTCATGTTCTCCGGCCTCGTCGTGCGCGACACCATGACCGATGTCTTGAGCCGGATTCTGCGCGTCCCGGTCGAGGGCAAGCCGGTCACGGTGTTCGATCTCTCCGGCGTGCCGTCGGAGATTGTCGACGTCGTTGTCTCGCTCTTGTGCCGGATGGTGTTCGACTTTGCCATCTGGAGCGCAGAGGCGCAGGCGGTGCCGGTGCTGCTCGTTTGCGAGGAAGCCCACCGCTATGTTTCGCAGGACGGAGAATCAAACTTCGCGCTCACCCGCAGTGCCATTGCGCGTATCGCCAAGGAAGGCCGCAAATACGGCGTTTCGCTCTGCCTCGTCAGCCAGCGGCCATCGGAGCTGTCGACGACCATCCTCTCCCAGTGCAACACCATCTTCGCGCTCAGAATGTCAAACGAGCACGACCAGGAATTCGTCCGCCGGGTCCTGCCCGACGGCGCCACCGGACTGTTGACGGCGTTGCCCGCCCTCTTCAATGGTGAGGCGATCGCCGTCGGTGAAGGCGTAAGCGTACCGATGCGGCTGGGCTTCGAGGAGCTTTCGGCCAACAGCCGGCCGCGCAGCAGCACGGCCGTGTTCTCGAAGGCGTGGAAGCGTGACCTGATCGATCGCGACTTCCTGGACGAGACCATCTACCGCTGGCGCCGGCAGTGCCGCGAGGGCTTGTTCGCCGACGCGGACTGGGAACAGATCTAGTGCAGCGACCCAATCGGGCGATTCACGCCCGAGCTAGGTTGTCGCTGCACGACATCTAGGTTGTCGCTGCACGACATATTGAATCGCGCGCACTTTCGGCACAAACAGGATGCACGCTCTGTTTGTGCCAGTGCACTAGGGCGTCGCCGGCACTGGCGGCAGCGCTCCGGCCACAGTCGGGCCCGCGGCTTTGAGCGGCACCCTCTGCATCACCTCCTCCGGCGCGACCATGGGCGCCTGCTCTCCACCTGCCTCGGGCACTGTCTCTGGATCCGGCGGTTTCGGACGGCGCACGGTGGGGCGGAATTCCTTGCGCAGTTCGGTGAGGATGGGGGGGTCGCGCTCGTAGATGTCGTTGCGGAAGTGCACGCTGCCGTCGGCCGGCACTTCGACCGTCCAGTAGAGGAGGAACACCGGCACTGCGACGGGCAGGCGCGCGGTGACGGTCTTCTTGCCGGCCAGCACCTTGTCGATCCGCGCCGGTGACCACTCCGGTGCGCCGTCCAACAACAGCCGTGCCAGTTCGACCGGCTGGTCGACGCGTATGCAGCCGGAGCTGTAGGTCCGCGCCGCGCGCTGGAACAAGGTACGGTCGGGCGTGTCGTGCAAGTAGACCTGATACTTGTTGGGAAACATGAACTTGACGCGGCCGAGCGCGTTCTTTGTGCCCGGCTGCTGCACGATCTGGTAGGGCAGCGTGCCGGCACGCGCGGTCGACCAGTCGATTGCCGACGCGTCCACCGTTTGCCCGCCCCGATCGACCACCTTGAATGAATTGCGCGTAAGGAACGAGGGGTCGCTCTTGACCTTGGGCAGCAGGTCCTTCTTGAGGATCGTCGGCGGCACCGTCCAGGTCGGATTGAAGACGATATAGGTCATGTCGGAGCGGAACAGGGGAGTCATCCGGTACGGCCGGCCGACGATCGCGCGCGCGGCCCATATCCGCTCGCCGTTGCGGACGAGAACGGCATCAAAGCCGGCGATGTTGACAGCCAAGTAGTCGCGCTCGGCCGTGCGCCCGAGCCAGCGCGTTCGCTCCAGGTTGACACGGATCTGATCGATGCGGGCGTCGACGGGGACGTTCAGGGCGGCAAGGGTCGCCAGCCCGACGACACCGTCGGCGTCCAGCCCGTGGCGCGTCTGAAAGCGCTTGACTGCCTGAACGACGGCCTCGTCGAACAAGTGCCGCGAGCCACCGGTGGCCAATTCACCGGTGACCTGAAGGCGCCGGCGCAACGCCTCGACGCGGGCATCTTCCATCGGTGCTTCGAGCTTTGGCCCCGCTGGGATGGTTCCCCAGCCGCCGCGTGCCTTGATTTCGCGGTAGCGCTTGAGCGCACGCTTGAGCGCCGCGTAGGTCGGATCCTGCGGCTCCAGGCTGCGCAGAAGCTCGGCAATTGTGCCCGATCGCAATGCCGATTCGATGGCCGGGACCGCCTCCTCGTTCAACAGCGGGCGCTCGAAATTCCAGCCGGCATCGAGCGATTCGGGATCGACCTTGCCGTAAAACAGCTGATAGCCCAGCCGGAGCAGGGCATCGGTCAACAGAAGATCGAAATCGGCAGCTGCGCCGGGTTTGAGGGGTTTCTCAGTTGCGTTCAGCTCGCGCCGCAGTCGGTTCAGCGGCTGGAGGTGAAAGTCGTCCGGGTCGAGACCGTCCTGGTCGCTCGTCCGGATCGCCGCCAGGAGCGCCTCGATGTCGCTCTCGCGGGTCCATAAGCGATTGAACGTGCTGCGCTCATAAAGCTGCGGCAGGAGCTCGATCGCGCCGATCGTGACGCCGCCGACACTGAGTTTGCCGTTCTCCCTGAGGTGCTCGATCCGTTGGCGCAGATCCGGCGCGACCGGTGAGGCGGCCGCTGGCCATGCAAGCATGAGGACAAGAAGGACCACCCACACCTGCACGATGGAGGTGATCCGAAAATCGAGCAAGAATGGCCACCCCGAATGGGTGGACAAAGACCTTATCGGTGTCGCCAAGCCCTTGTTCCCGTCTCCCCGAGCCTCCGGCCAGCTCCAGTTTGTAGGCCAGCAATCGTTGGAGGAGAAGTAGCAAATACCGTCACGCGTTGCCGCAGTCCTTATGCCGGGCACTCTTCCCGTTCAAGCGCCGGGTGGCCGCTGCCGGCGCACGTTGTCAAAGATTCTAAGATAGCGTTCAAGAACAACGCGGTTACTGAACTGTCGCTCCGCCTTCTGGCGCGCCGCCTTCCCGTGCGCCGCCATCCGCGCCGGCACCCCGAGGTAGCCGGCGAGCGCATCGGCAAGGCCGCTGCCGTCGGCGGGAATGATCGCACCGTTGACGCCATCATCGATGGCATCGCGCGCGCCGGAAATGTCTGTGTAGATGCAGGGGATGCCGGACGCCATCGCCTCCATGACCACCCCCGGCATGCCTTCATCCTCCGACGGCAGCGCCAGCAGATCGGCGGCGCGCATCAGTTCACTCATCCGGCGGGTAAAACCGTACCAGACAATGTGTTCGGCGACGCCGAGCCGCTCTGCTTCGGTGCGCATCCGCTGGGCATAGCCCTTGTCGTGCTCCGGCCCCGCAAGCAACAGCTGCAGATCAAGCCCGCGTGCGCGCATTTCTGCCAACGCCGGGACCAGGAGATGCGGCCGCTTGCGGCCTTGGATGGTGCCGGCAAAGAGGCAGGTTGGCCGATCCGCGACACCAAGCTCGGCCCGCAGCGCCACTTTCGCCTGCTGATCGGCAATCGGCCGAAACAGCTCGGTATCGACACCGGCAAGCGGCAGGTCGACGATCTTGTCCTCGCGCACGCCGGCCTCGCGAAGGCGGCGGTGGATGTTGCTGCTGATCGCGACGACGGCACTGACCGCGCGCAGCTCGGCCATCCGCCTGCGGTAAAGGCCGCACAGGCTGGCGAATCGGCTTGGGCGGTTGAGCTCGCCTTCGATCAGTGTTGTCATCACCGTCGGCATGCCCGCCGCATGCGCGCATACGGCCGGCGTCAGCGCGTCGGCGTGGATGCCGATGCCGTGGAAGACATCGTAGCGGTTGGCGTTTTGCTGCAGCCAACCGCGGGCGCGGGCAATGAAGTTCGCCTTTGCCGCCACAAGCCGCAGATCGCTGAGCAGCGCCGCGTGCCGCGCGCCATCGGCGCCGCTGCCGTTGCGTGCGAAATCGGCCGGACGCCACAGGCCGGTGACGAGGTGCTGCTCATCGAACACTTCCGGGTGCGGCGGCTGTTCCGCCCGGCCGTGCGCCAGGGCGAGCCGTGTCGTCGCCGGATCGCGATTCTGGTACAGGCGGAAGGCGGCGATCGGCCCACCACCATAGAACGCGGTTGACGCCCCCTTCGAGGACCAGAGTAGGATATTGAGCTTGTCCATCGTGCTGCGTTGCGTCCGTCGGTCAGTTAACACTGTCTCAGAAACGACCGGCCGCTGCCGGAGCCAGCCTCAAGCCTGCTCGCGATTCCCGAACCGGCTTTTACACCACCGCCGTCGTTTGGGCTGTGAACAGCATCACGACGGGCGCCTTTGCAAAACCTAGACCGCATCGGCGTGGGCGAGGAGTTCGCGCGCCTCTTCGAGTTCCTGCTGGCGCGCCCACATCGTCGCATAGCGACCGCCGCGGGCAAGGAGATCGAGGTGGCGACCGCGCTCCGCCACTTCGCCGCGGTCGAGCACTATGATTTCGTCGGCATCGACGACCGTCGAGAGGCGGTGGGCGATGACAATCGTGGTCCGGCCGCTGGACACCATGCGCAGGCTGGCCTGGATCTCCTTCTCGGTGTGGGTGTCGAGTGCCGAGGTCGCCTCGTCGAAAATGAGGATGCGCGGGTTCTTGAGGATGGTCCGCGCAATCGCGACCCGTTGCTTCTCGCCGCCCGAGAGTTTGAGCCCGCGCTCGCCGACCTGGGTCTGGTAGCCGTTGGGCAGCGAGGCGACGAAATCGTCGATCCGCGCCAGCCGCGCCGCCTCGACAATCTCGGCCTCGGGCGCGCCGGGCCGGCCGTAGGCGATGTTGTAGTGGATGGTGTCGTTGAACAGCACGGTGTCCTGCGGCACGACGCCGATGACCTGGCGCAGCGAGGCTTGCGTGATGGCGCGGATGTCCTGTCCGTCGATCAGGATCCGGCCGCCGCTCACGTCGTAGAAGCGATAGAGCAGCCGGGCGATGGTCGACTTGCCGGCGCCGCTTGCGCCCACCACAGCAACCGTGTGGCCGGCCGCGGCCGCGAAACTGACCGAGGTTAACACGGGCCGGCGCGCGTCGTAGGCGAACGACACCCGATCGAAGACGACAGCGCCGCCGTTCAGCGCGATTGCCGGCGCCCCCGGCGCATCGGCGATTTCTGCCGGCTCACGCATCAGCTGAAACATGTGCTCCATGTCGGTCAGCGCCTGGCGGATCTCGCGGTAGACGAAGCCCAGGAAGTTGAGCGGCATGTAGAGCTGGATCAGGTACGTATTGACCATGACGAAATCGCCGATCGTCATCGTCCCCTGCTGCACGCCTTGGCCTGCCATCAGCATGAGGACGATCAGACCGATGGCGACGATGCCGCCCTGGCCGATGTTCAGCATGCTCAAGCTCACCTTGCTGCGCACGGCGGCCGCCTCGTAGCTGGCGAGCGCGGCGGAAAAGCGGCGTTCCTCGTGCAGCTCGTTGCCGAAATACTTTACGGTCTCGTAGTTCAGCAGCGAATCGATGGCCTTGGTGTGCGCGTCAGCGTCGGTCTCGTTCATGCGCCGGCGAAACTTGGTCCGCCATTCGGTGACGGCGACGGTGAACAAGATGTAAGCGCCGATGCAGGCGAAAATGACGAGCGCAAAGCCGATACCGAACAGCCACCACAAGATGCCGGCAACGAGGAGAATCTCGACCAGCGTCGGCAGGATGTTGAACAGCATGAAATTGAGAAGGAACTCGATGCCGCGCGAGCCGCGCTCAATCGCCCGGCTGACCGCGCCGGTGCGGCGGTCGAGATGAAAACGCAGACACAAGCCATGCAAGTGGGTGAAGGTCTTGGTCCCCGCTTCCCGTACCGCCCGCTGCGCGACCTTGGCGAAGACGGCATCGCGCAACTCACCGAAGGTCTGCGCGAGCACGCGGGCAAGGCCGTAGGCGACGATCAACGCCACAGGCACGACAGCGACGCCGGCCGGCTGGCTTAACGCGTCGACCGCATACTTGAAGAACACCGGCACCACGACGTTGGTCGCCTTCGCACCGATCAGGAAAACGACGGCGGCGAGGACGCGGGCGCGGATGCCAGGCTCGCCCGACGGCCACAGATAGGGCAGGAGTGTCCCGATGGTGGCAAGATCGGCACGCCGGTCGCGCTCGGCCTGGGAGGCGGCAACGTCTAAGGTGCGGCTGGGCAGGCGATGTCTCACCGGCGTGTCGATCCTTTGCATGCGGGTCTCAACATGCCCACATGGTGGCTGGGGCTCAACCGTCAAAGTGAAGGATGAGGACGATGGGACAAGGGGTCAGCCGCCGGCAGTTGGTACACGGATTGGCGGCAGGCGTTCCGCTTGCGGCCGTACTTAGCAGTCCGGCGCTGGCGCAGGCAGTCGCGGCGACGCTCACGACAGTGACGGGGACGACACCTTCCGGCCGCACCGTGCAAGCAAGCCTTGCCGTTCCGGCCAAACTGCCGGCGCCGGCCGTGATGTTGATTCACGAGTTTTGGGGGCTGAACGACCAGATTCGCGCCGTCGCTGCCGAAGCCGCACGTGAGGGGATGTTGGCGCTCGCGATCGACCTCTACGGCGGGGCGGTGGCGAGCGAGCGCGAGGCGGCGAAAAAGTTGATGGAGGCGGTTGACCCGGCCGCCGCGACCGAGACCGTTGCCTTCTGGATCCAGTGGCTGAAGGCGCGCAAGGATGTGACCGGCAAGGTCGCAACGCTTGGCTGGTGCTTCGGCGGCGGCTGGTCGCTCAACGCCTCGATCGCTGAGCCGGTGGATGCCACCGTGATCTATTACGGCCGCGTCGACCGGCCGGCCGAGCAGCTCGCGCGGCTCAAGGGCCCCGTGCTCGGCCATTTCGCCAGCCGCGACCCCTGGATCAATGCCGAGATGGTGGGCGGCTTTGAAAAAGCGATGGCGACTGCCGGCAAGCCGTTGACCGTCTATTGGTACGACGCCGATCACGCTTTCGCCAACCCGACCGGCGCTCGCTACGACGCCGATGACGCCACGCTTGCCTGGCAGCGCACGCTTGCTTTTCTGAAACAGACGCTGGGCGTTTAAGCCGCGGCCGGGGGGGGGCGGACTGTCCCAGCGTCAGGCTGGCTGCCTCAGGCTGGTTGGCGGACGAGCTCGATGATGCTGTCCGGCACGCCGGCAAAGGCGACGCCGATGCGTTCCTCGGTCCGCCAGGCAACGTGGCCTTCCAGCCGGCCAAGGCCGAACAGGCGCAGCGTGAACGGCGAGGAGGGCTGGAGCGCCGGATCGACGTGGACGTGCACGCCCGCGATCGAGATGTTGCGGATCTGGCCGTTGAGAACAAAGCGCTCGAAGGCCGTAGACGTCTGCGCCAGAGCGGTGTCTGCCGTACTGCTGGGCACCCGCTGCCGGCGCCGTTGCCAAAACCACCGTGCCGCTGTCTGCTCGTGCATCGCCCGTGGTCCTCAGAAGGCTGTTGCGCATCATCTACGCAAGCAACCACTGTACCAGGTTCACAGGAAGCAATCGGTGAAGGCGGTCACACTGCCGGCGCTCTTATTTTATGAACGAGGGCGCCGGAGCGGTCAGGTGGCGAGGATCGAGCTGACTTTCGGCAGGGCGGCGTCGAGCGCGGTCGGCGTGAGCGGCAAGCCCATGGCGACGGCGACCAGAAGCAGGCGCTGCTCGCCGACGGTGAACAGCCGGCACAATGCCTCGGTGTTGGTCTCGTCGTGCATGACGATCGAGAGGGGCGCCGGCGCGTCATTCCGGCTCAAGCGTTCGGCGAACACGACCAGGAGCGAGGAAAGCGCCGCAAGGCGTTCGAGATCGCGCGCACGAGTACTGGCAGCCAGTGGCAGGCCTTCATCGTTGACCAGGACTACGGTCTCGAAGTGGCCGGCATCGGCAATGCGGTCGAGGAGGTTGGTGAGCTCGCTGCGCTGCCCGACCGGCACCGGCAGGTTGGACAGATCGAAGGCGAGCTGCTCGCGATGAGCGAGCGGCTTTAGGACCTGTTGCACCATCGTGCGCAGGCTTTCGACCTCGGTGTCGCGGTGCAGGAGCGGTTCAACAATCCTCTGCAGCGCGTCGCCCTGGCGCATCAGGGCTTCGCTCATCCGGCCCAGCGCCTCGCGCAGGGCTTTCGATTCGGCGCGATCGTCTTCGCGGGTGACGAGGCTGCGCAGGTTCTGCAGTTCGTAGGTCTGGCGCAGCCCCTGCTCGCGCAGCTTCTCGCGCGCGCTGACGCCCCGGTGCGAGCCGAGGAGGTAGCCTGCGCACAGCAACGCTGCCGCGGAACCGAGGCCGATGGATGCGGTCAGTAACATAGTCCCCTGCCTGCCTTATGCGGTGTCACGATGCGGAATTGGTGGTTGAAGGTGCGCATTCGGGGAAGCCATCGATGCGCATGACGACGCGGCGGTTGAGTTCGCCCACCGGTGCGCCCGCGACCACCGGCTGCGGCCCCAGCGCGCGGGTGCTGATGCGCCAGCCGGGGATGCCGCTTTTCACCAGCATGTCGGCGACCGCTTTCGCCCGGCGGTGGCTGAATAGGAGGTTGAACTCCTCATCGCCGGTCGCATCCGTGTAACCGTCCAGGCGGATCTTGGCGTTCGGGTGCTTGTTCGACCATTCCTTCAACCGCGATGCCGGTGCATCGAAGGCGGACGTCTTGAAGCCGCTGCTGCCGTGGGCGAAGGTGACGCCGAACACCGGCGCGCACTCCTCCGCCTTCGGCGCAAGCGCCGGCGGCAGGATCTGCGGCAGGGGTGCGGGTGCCGCCGGCGTTGACGCGTTCTTCCCCTCGAAGCGGCGCCAAGCGTCTGCCGCCAAGCGGAGATTGCCGCTGCCGTCGGCGGCCGTGGCGCCGCTGGCTACCGTGGTGCCGCCATCGCCGGGATCGGAAGCCACCGGCACGGGTATGGCGAGGCTGGCGTGTTGAGCAACCTCGGCGACGAAGCCGGGCAGGCGGAACGGACTGCCGTCATCCGGCGTCGCGATCCTCAACGCCGCTTCGACGCCGCCGGTGATCCCGACCAGTGTCAGCGCGACCGCAAGCCAGACCGGCGTCCGCTCGCCTATCAACCGATGCTTTTTCACCGCCGCCTCCCTTGCTCAAGCCGCCGCGCCGCCGCCCGGTGCCGGCGGCGTTGGCTGCGGCAGCCGGAACAGACCGATGACCTGGTCGATGCCGCATTCCAGCCCGGCGCACCAGTCGATGAAGCGGCTCACCATCTCGCGACCCTTGAACAGTGCGCCATGCTGGGGAGCAATGATCTCGATGTCGAGATTGCGGACCATCGCCGCCCATGCGCGCATGACCGCGTTGGAAGCCATGTAGCGCCGGTGAAAGCCTTCCATGTACTGAACGTGATCGTCGAAATCGGACACAAACGTGTACTCGGCGCCGAGCGAGGCGCCGAGATCGCCGGAGTAGAGGATCTTCGCGATCGGATCGTAGACCTGGAAATTGCCGACGCTGTGCAGGAAATGCGCCGGCAGGATCGTCAAAGAGGCGCCACCCAGATTGACCGCCATCCCCTCGTCCGGGATAGGCTGCAGGCGGTCGGCGACCAGATGGTCGAGGCCGAAATGCGGCACGAAGCGCAGCCACAGCTTCGAGATGTAGGCTTCGGCATCGGTCGTCATCAGCCAGCCGTTGATGGCGGCGACGATGTCGGGATCCTGATGCGACAAGAAGATGTATTCAAGGTTGCCGCCGCGCAGAACCGCGAACGTTGCCGCCAGCACCTTGCTGTAGATCTTGTGGCCGCCGGGGTCGAGCAGCATGCCGGCGCCGCCATGCGCGATGATGTGCTGGTTCGACTGAACGGCGAGGCCGCCCAGCCCGAAATCTTCCAAGAGAATGTTCTTGTGTGTTCCGTCGTCGTAGAGAACGGTATTCGGCATTGTTGTTATGCTCCCGTCGCGCCTGCTGGTTGCGGCTTCGGGATCCGTGTCGTTGTCGCGCGCGGCGAGGTCATTGCTGTGTCTCTGTCGCCAAGAACACGCCGACGGCTGTGCCGCTCTTGCGCCTCGCGGTGAGGGGTCCCGTTGTGTGGCGTCGCGTTCCCTAAGGAATAGGCTAGCCCTAAAGAGAATGCGCTGGCCCTAAAGAATGCGTTGAATCGCCCGAACGGTTTCGCGCATGTCGAAAAAGATCAAGCCGAGCTTGGCATTCTCGTTGGCGACGACGAGCAGCAGCGTGCCACGGCCGGCGCTGACCATGACCGCATAGCCCTGATCGCCGCGGACAACGACCTCCAGGACTTCGCCGCGGCCCAATTCAACCGCCGCACGCGTGCCGAGGTTCAACAGGGTCGCCGTCATGCCGGCCACGCGCGTCTCGTCAAGGTCTTGGCGCAACGCGCTTGCGATCATCAGCCCGTCCTCGGAGATCAGCGCGCTTGCCTCGACGTCGGGGGAGCCGCTCTGCAACGACCGCAACACCTTATTAAGGCCGTCAGTCCGGTTCATGTGCAGCACTTTGTCGGCGTTCTCGCGCACCATGTTTGTCCTCCTCATCATTCCCGCGCCGTCGGGCCGGCCAGGTTGCAGCGCGTGCGTCCTGAAAGGCGGCTGCATCAGGGGTCTCTTGGCCAGCGGCGGCGATTGCTCCTCTTTCTAAACAAAGAAAATGCTAATTCAAATACTTTCACAGACTGATGACAAGCAGTCAGCAGCTGATCCCTGCCTCTGACACGCAACTGTCAAACAAGCACCACTGCTACCGGCCCACACCCCTTCCGGCATTCTATTGCTCGCCCGGCGCTGCGGTTAACATACTGACGTGGCGAAGAAAAATAAAATTGTCGTGATCTTCACAGGAAATGCTGGCAGCGGCGGTGTGATGGCGAACGCGGCATACCCATTTGGGTGTATTCAGGAAAGACGCCCTTTACTCTCTATTCTTCGCCAACCCGACGCGCCATTCGTCGGGTACCCCCATGTGTTTCCTTGGCTGAGGACAAGACAGCACAGCATGCAGCGGTGCCGGCCGCAGCCGTCCCGGTATCCGGCTGGCCATCCCGGCGCATCTTCCTGCCTTGACGCGGCGGGAAATGGCGGCGACTCTCTCTCAACCGAGCGTCACCGGCGCACGGCAGCGACTAGGGCAGGGAGGAAACGAGATGGACCAGACGTCGGGCGAGTTCGCCTTCGGCACGGGCGTTGATGGTACAGGCGTTGACGGGAGCATCGTTCGCTTCTTGGACCTTGAGGCCCTGCTTGAGCTGGTTGAAAATTCGTGCATCGTCTTTCGTCGTTGGGAGGGCGATGCCGATCGTGCCTTCTCCCGTTTCGTGCGCGAACGGCTGCCGGCGGCTCTCCTGCGCTTGTCGGCTGCCGAGAAGCCGCATGCGCGCGGCAAGCTTGAGCGCTGGTGGGCAGCGCAGGAACGCGAAAACCAGCTTGCAGAGGTTATCGCATCGATCCGCGCCTTGCCGATCCCGCCGGTCGCCTGGATCGATAGCTGGTATGCCGGCGCCGACCAGGATCCGCTCTTGTGGCGCCTGCAGGAGGCCGCCGGCCAGGTGATCGGCATCGGTTCGACGATCGCGGCGTTGAACGCAGCCTTGCAGCCACGGCCGGCGGAAACGGTGATCGTCGGTGCCGTCGATTATGGGCGGGCTGCGGCAGCCGCCGGCGGCGCCGGTTCCATCGACACCCGCTTGGTGAGCGCGCTCATCGGCGATCCGACGCTCGCCTACGAACGCGAGGTCCGGGCGGTGGTGAGCGTGGGCACGGCAGAGGCGCCGGCCGCCGACCACGCGGTTGCAGTCGCGCCGGCGCAGCTCGTGCAGAGCGTATGGCTGGCGCCGGCAACGACGGATCGCAAGCTTGCCCTGGTGCGCCGGCTTCTCGATCGGGCCGGGCTGCGGGTGCCGTGCCGGCGGATCGCGTTCGGGGAAGCGGTGCGCGACGCGGCAGACGCCGAGGTGCCGCTAATCACGCATCAACCTTCGCCAGCTCAAGGGGCCTGAGGCAAAGCGCGTGTTTTAGCGGTCGGTCGGCTCGTCGGCCGTCCGTGCCTTCTTTCGCTCCGCAGTGCTCCATTCGGCGATGAGGGTGAACGCGATCGCGAGCAGGGTCGGGCCAATAAAAATGCCGAGCAAGCCGAAGGCTAGTACGCCGCCCAGCACGCCACAGAAGACAAGCAGCAGCGGCAGCGTCGTGCCGCGGCTGATGAAGTAGGGTTTGAGGAAGTTGTCGACCCCGCTGACGACAAAGAAGCCCCAAACGGCCATGAAAATCCCCCATTCCATGCGGCCTTGAGACAACAGCCAGATCGTCGCCGGAAGCCAGACCAGCGGTGCGCCGATCATGGCGATGCTGAGAAGGAACGTGAAAAAGCCCCACAGCAGCGCGCCCGGCACGCCCGCCAATACGAGGCCGAAGGTGTTGAGCAGGGCCTGGGCCAGGCCGGTGCCCAGGATACCGTAGACGACGCTGTTCATCGTCGTCTCGGCGACCGCGATCAGCTTCGTCGCCCGTGCGCCGGCGAGTTTGTTGCTGATCGCATGCAGCGTTTCCCCAGCCACCTTGCCGTCGCGATAGAAAAAGAAGGTGGCGATGACGCTGAGCGCTAGCTCCAGCACGCCGCCGCCCAGGCGCGCCCCCATCTGCAGCATCCAGTCGGTGACCGGCCGCACCACCTGATCGACGTTGCCGCCCAGCGTCTTCGGATCGGCGACGATTTCGCGCCACGTCAGATCGATCCGTTCGCCGACGAAGGGGATTTCGTGCACCCAGTCCGGCGGTTGTGGCAGCCCCCGCTCGATCAGCGCGCGGGCCGTCTCCGGCAGTGCCTTGAGCGGCCCCGTTATGCTCGATCCGACGAGCACGATCGGGCCTAACAATGCTGCTGCGAGCACGAGCGTCATCAGGAGCGCCGCCAGCGAGCGGTTGCCGGCGCACCGCCGCTCGATCCAGGCGAAGGCCGGCCAGGTCGAGCAGACCAGGATTACCGCCCACAAGAGCGCGGCGAAGAAGGGTTTCAGCACCACGACGCAACCGACCACGAGGACGCCCAGGATGGCGATCACCGCAAGCTGCTCGATCCGATCCGTCTCCATCGCCGCGGTTTGCTCCCCATGGCGCTGCCCGCCTTCCGCGGGGCGCTCGTTCATTCTTGTCACAATCGCCGTGCCGAGACAAAGGCCGCCTGCGTGCATACCCTTGCGCCGCGCCGTTTGGGCCTTAGGCACGGAAGCGCGGGCTTGTACAACGGCAGCGGAGGGGGCATAAGGGCACTCCAAAAGCGATCACGGGCAAACGCGGGGAATATCCAGCATGAAGATCGCCATACCGAGGGAACGCATGCCAGGCGAGACGCGGGTCGCCGCGACCCCGGACATCGTCAAGAAGTATGTGGGTCTTGGCTTCGAGGTCATCGTTGAGACCGGCGCCGGCGAGACGGCGGCCATGACGGACGCCGAGTATCAGGCGGCCGGTGCGAGCATTGGCGGCAACGAGCAAGAAACCTTGGGTCAGGCTGACGTTGTCCTCAAGGTGCAGCGGCCCTTGCTCAACGGGAATGCGAACGAACTGGCGCTGTTGAAGCCGGGCACCGTCCTGGTCGCGCAGTTGGCAGCGCTCACCCATCGTGACGAGGTCGAAGCGTACGCCAAGGCGGGCGTCACAGCGTTCGCATTGGAGCTGATGCCGCGCATTTCGCGCGCGCAGTCGATGGACATTCTGTCGAGCCAGAACAACTTGGCCGGCTACAAGGCGGTGATCGACGGTGCGGCCGAATACGGCAGCGCCCTGCCGATGATGATGACGGCCGCCGGAACGGTGCCGCCGGCCAAGGTGTTCATCATGGGCGTCGGCGTCGCCGGTCTGCAGGCGATCGCGACCGCCAAGCGGCTCGGCGCCGTGGTGACCGCCAACGACGTCCGGCCGGCGACCAAGGAGCAGGTCGAGAGCCTGGGCGGCAAGTTCATCATGGTCGACGAAGCGGCGATGAAGTCGGCGGAAACCTCCGGCGGCTACGCCAAGGAGATGTCCGACGAGTATAAGAAGAAGGCCGCCGAAGTGGTGGCGGAGCACGTCAAGAAGCAGGACATCGTCATCACCACCGCGCTGATCCCCGGCAAGCCGGCGCCAAAGCTGATCTCCGAGGAGATGGTGAAGTCGATGAAGCCGGGCTCGGTCATCATCGATCTCGCGGCGGAGACCGGCGGCAACTGCGCGCTGACGGAACCGGGCAAGGTCGTGGTCAAGCACGGTGTGCGCATCGTCGGCCACCTCAATGTTCCCGGCCGGCTGCCCAAGGACGCGAGCGCTCTGTTCGCCCGCAACGTGCTCAATTTCCTGACGCCGCATGTCGACAAGGAGAGCAAAGGCCTGAAATTCAATTGGGAAGACGAAACCGTGCGGGACACGGTGGTCTGCCGTGACGGCAAGGTCGTCAGCCCGTTGCTCCTAGGGGAGGCAAAATAATCATGGATCCGGCAACGATTGTCGATCAGGCAACGCGGCTGGCGACGGAAGCAGGCAAGCTCGCGGAAAAGGCTGCCCAGCTTGCGACTGATGCCGGCCAAGTGGCGTTGGTGCCGGCAGCCGCCGGGGGGGACGGCGGCTTCCTGTCGCTGTTTACCGTCTTTGTGCTCGCCTGCTTCGTCGGCTTCTATGTCGTCTGGAGCGTGACTCCGGCCCTGCACTCGCCGCTGATGAGCGTCACGAACGCGATTTCGTCCGTCATCATCGTTGGCGGCCTGCTCGCCGCTGGCCCGGCTCAGTTCGATTTCTCGAAGTTCATGGGCTTCTTTGCCGTGGCCTTGGCGTCGGTGAACATCTTCGGCGGCTTCATCGTTACCCAGCGCATGCTGGCGATGTTCAAGAAAAAGAAGTAGGGAGCCGAAACGATGTCTGGTCAAGTCTGGGTCGGCTTCGCCTACCTGATCTCCGCCGTGCTGTTCATTATGGCACTGCGCGGCTTGAGTTCGCCGGTGACTGCCCGCAACGGCAACCTGTTCGGCATGATCGGCATGGCGATCGCGGTGATCACCACGCTGTTGAAACCGGATGTGGTTGGCTACGGCACAATCCTTCTCGGCATGCTGATCGGCGGCGGCGCCGGCACGTTCATCGCGCTGCGCATTCAGATGACGGCACTGCCGCAGCTGGTCGCCGCATTCCACTCCCTTGTCGGTCTGGCCGCGGTCTTCGTCGGCACAGCCGCGCTCTACCACCCGGAAGCGTACAACATCGGGACCGTCGGCCATATCCACGCCGGCAGCCTGATTGAGATGGCGCTTGGCACCGCGATTGGTGCGATCACCTTCTCCGGCTCGATCATCGCGTTCTTGAAGCTGCAGGGACTGATGAGCGGCAACCCGATCGTGTTTCCGTTCCAGCACCCGCTGAATGCGGTCATCGGCGCCGCGATCGTCACCTTCATCGTCGTCTTCTGCTTGAGCGAGTCGTATTCGGTCTACTGGATGATCGTGCTCCTCTCGTTCGCGATCGGCTTCCTCCTCATCGTGCCGATCGGCGGCGCCGACATGCCGGTCGTGGTTTCGATGCTGAACTCGTACTCCGGTTGGGCGGCGTGCGGCATCGGCTTCACCTTGCGCAATCCGGCGCTTGTCATCACCGGCGCGCTGGTCGGCTCCTCGGGCGCGATCCTCAGCTACGTCATGTGCAAGGGGATGAACCGCTCGATCTTCAACGTGCTCTTGGGCGGCTTCGGCGGCGAAGGGGCGTTGCCGGCCGCTGGTGCGGGTGGTCCCCGTGGCGCGGTCAAGGCGGGATCGGCGGAGGATGCGGCCTTCATCATGAAGAACGCGTCCAAGGTCATCGTTGTCCCGGGCTACGGCATGGCCGTCGCGCAGGCGCAGCACGCGGTGCGTGAGATGGCGGACAAGCTGAAGGCGGAAGGTGTGGAGGTCAAGTACGCCATCCACCCGGTCGCCGGCCGCATGCCCGGCCACATGAACGTGCTGCTGGCCGAGGCCAACGTGCCGTACGAGGACGTCTTCGAGCTCGAAGAAATCAACCACGAGTTCTCGACCTGCGACGTCGCGTATGTCATCGGCGCCAACGACACCACCAACCCGTCGGCGCGCACCGACAAGTCGAGCCCGATCTTCGGCATGCCGATCCTGGATGTCGACAAGGCGGGCACGACCCTGTTCGTCAAGCGCTCGATGGCATCCGGTTATGCCGGCGTCGAGAATCCGCTCTTCTTCGCTGATAAGACGATGATGCTGTTTGGCGACGCCAAGAAGATGACCGAAGAAATCGTCCAGGCGCTCGGTTAAGCACCGTTTTCGAAGCGAAGGAACTGCCGCGGGGCCTCAAGGGCCCCGCTTTTCTTTTGTGCAGAGCGCGGACGGCGGAACCGCGGAACTGAAGCCACTTCCAGCGGGCGTCCCGGAACGCGCCTCTGCCGAAGCATCCCTCGTGCACGAGCACAAACAGAGCGGCCATCCTGTTTGTGCCGAAAGTGCACGCGATTCAATATGTTGTGCAGCGACAACCTTGCTCGGGCGTGAATCGCCCGATTGGGTCGCTGCACTAGCCTAGGCAACCGGCGTGGAATCCGTTACCATCAAGAAAAATACTCGGGAGGGGACGCGGGAGTACTGTGGCCTCACAGGACAAGCGGACCGTTGCCGTCACGACACCGCTCGGGAAGGACGTGCTCCTGTTCCGGCGTCTGGTGGCGGCCGAGCAGCTGAGCTGCCTGTTCAGCATCGATCTTGAGCTCTTGAGCACGGAGGCGGCGCTATCGCCCAAAGCGCTGCTGGGTCAGGCGTGCTCCGTGCGCATCGATCTGCCGACCGGCGATCAGCGCCATCTGCACGGATTGGCGAGCCAGTTCGCCTACCAGGGCACGCTGGGACGATATTCGAGCTATCGCTGCCGGCTGTCGCCGTGGCTATGGTTTCTCACCCGCACGTCCAACTGCCGCATCTTCCAGAACATGACGGTGCCGGCCATTCTGCGCCACGTGTTCGAGGACCGCGGTTTCAGTGCGTTCGATCTCTCCAAGCTGACAGGAAGTTACCGCACGCGCGTGTACTGTGTTCAGTATCGCGAGACCGATTTCAACTTCGTCAGCCGCCTGATGGAAGAAGAGGGGATCTTCTACTACTTCCGGCACGATAAGAGCAAACACACCCTGATGCTGGTCGATGACAACGCCAGCCTCGAAAAACTGCCCGGCTACGAGACGATCCCGTTCTATCCGCCCGACGAGGCAGCCTTTCGCGAACGCGACCATCTTTCGTCGTGGCTGAGCGGCCAAGAGGTGCAGCCGGGCGTGGCGGTCTTGCGCGACTTCGACTTCGAGAAGCCGAGCGCGAGCCTGGAGAGCCGCCTGATCAGCCCGAACAAGCACGAGCTCGCACGGTTTGAGATCTATGATTATCCGGGTGCCTATACCACCAAGGCCGATGGCGATCAGCTGAGCCGCCTGCGCCTGGAGGAGAAGCACGCTGCGTTCGAGCGCATCGAGGCCGAAGGCGATGTTGCCGGCTTGGCTCCGGGTGCCGTGTTTGCGCTCGAGAAGCATCCGCGCGGCGATCAAAATCGCGACTATGCGGTTGTCGGGACGGCGCTGGAGGTGGTGGCGGAGGCGTACGAATCCGGCATCGAACCCGGCATCGAACCAGGCGGCGCGCTGGGCAGCTGTCGCGTGAAGCTCACGGCGATCGACCACAGCCGGACGTTTCGGCCGCCCAAGATTGCCGTCAAGCCAACCGTAAAGGGGCCGCAGACGGCAATCGTCACCGGCCCGGGCGGCGAGGAGATCTGGACCGACAAGTACGGCCGCGTGAAGGTCCAGTTCCACTGGGATCGGGACGGTCAGAACGACGAGAACAGCTCATGCTGGGTGCGCGTCTCCCATCCCTGGGCCGGCAAGAGTTGGGGCGCGGTGGCGATCCCGCGCATCGGCCAAGAGGTGATCGTCGATTTCCTGGAGGGCGATCCGGACCAGCCGATCATCACCGGCCGGGTGTACAACGCCGAGAGCATGCCGCCCTATGGCCTGCCGGGCGCGGCCGTGATCAGCGGCGTGAAGTCGGACTCGACCAAGGGCGGTGGTGGCTACAACGAGTATGTCCTCGACGACACCAAGGGCAACGAACTGATCCGCGAGCACGGCCAATACGATAAGGACTCGACGATCGAGCACGACCTGCGCGAGCACGTGCTCAACAGCCGTTTCCGCGATGTCACCGTCGACGAGACGATCAAGATCGGCCACGACCAGACCTACACCATCAACAACAACCAGACCGGCACGGTCGGCGTCGACAAGACGCTCGCCATCGGGTCCAGCCACACCGAAACGGTCGGCACCAGCATGACGATCACGATCGGCACAATGCTGACCGAGACCGTCGGCATCAATTACGCCGAAACGGTGGGCGCGCTGATGGAGTTGACGGTCGGCGCGGCGATGGTGGAGACGATCGGCGCCACCAAGACGCAGACAATCGGCACCTCGAAGACGCAGACAATCGGCACGTCCAAGTCGGAGACCATCGGCACCAACAAGAGCGTCGACGTCGGCGGCAATCAGTCTCTCAAAGTCGGCGGCAACAAGTCCGAGGATGTCAGCGGCAACAAATCCGTCAAGGTCGGCAAGGACTTGAGTGAGAGCATCAGCGGCAAGCATGCCGAAACGGTGACGAAAGAGTATTCGCTGACTGCGAAGAAAGTGACGATCACGGCCGACGATATGATCACCATCAACACGGGAAGCGCAAGTATCCAGATGAAAAAGAATGGTGACATTACAATAGAGGGAAAAACGATTAATATCAAGGGTTCGGGAAATGTCATCATTAAGGGACAAAAGATCCTCGAGAATTGAGGACCCGCTCGCATCGGCAACTCCCGCAGCCCGCTTGGCGGGACGCGGTCGAGAGGTTGTCATCGGGACGATTACGAGCATTGCGGCGAATGGCGATGTGAAGGTGAACTTCGCCGGTACTCCCGCCGGGCTTCCCGTTGCGGCTCTCACGACAGCCGTGATCGGAGCCGACGATATCGGCCGCCGCGTCGCACTGTCTTTCATCGAGGGCGATCCGGCGCGGCCGCTGGTGCTGGGTCTGATCCGAGAGGAGACGACCGTGGTCACGGCTGGCGGTTCAGACACGCAGCGCGCGGAGCGAGGCGCCGCCCTTCTCGATGGCGAGCGGGTCGTGCTGACCGCACAAAGCGAGATCGAGCTAAAATGTGGAAAGGCCAGCATCACCTTGACCCGCGCCGGCAAGATCCTCATTCGCGGCGCCTACGTGCTCAGCCGTTCCTCGGGTGCCAACCGGATCCAGGGAGGCTCGGTCGAGATCAACTGAGTGCGTATCGAAAACCGCACGCCCTTCGTTGCTGAGGCGACCATCACGATCGATCCGGATGGCCGCGAAAGCTATCTGCTGGTCGTCAAAGCGACCTACGACCTAGGGCCGCCCGGCCAACCGCCGGTTGTCGCCGAGGAACAGCGCTCGCTCGTCTATGCCGATGCCTACCACGGCGATCCGGCCAGCTCGAGTATCCTGGAGGCCTACGACTTCGCCCCCAGCAAGCCGATGACCGACATCGTGGTCGTGGGGGCGGCATACGCCCCGCGTGAAAGAGCGGTGACCCGAACCACCGTTCGCTTGGTCGTCGCCGGCCTGATCGACAAGAGCATCGATGTCACCGGCGAACGGCTGTGGGAACGGACGCTTGCGGGCAGAGTGCAGCCAGGAGAACCGCGGCCGTTCACCCGAATGCCGTTGACATACGAGCGCGCATTCGGCGGCCAGGATACAACTTTCTCCGACGCCAGCCGGCACCGTTTCCACCGCGATAACTTGGTCGGCTGCGGCCTGCACGCAAATCCAGACCTCGACACGATCCTCGGGACCAGGGTGCCCAACCTGGCGTTTCCCGGCCACGAGCAGCGGCACTGGAACGAGATCGTGCCGACGGCGGGGTTTGCTTTCGTCTGTCCGCACTGGACGCCGCGCATCGGTTATGCCGGCACCTATGATCAGGCATGGATGGACCAGCGCTATCCGTTCCTGCCGGATGATTTCGACGAACGCTATCACCAGGCCGCACCGGGCGATCAAATCGTGGCCGAGATCAGGGGCGGGGAGGGGGTCCTGCTGCAGAATATGCATCCCGATGGGATGCAGCGGTTCACGCTCCCCAAGGCCGATCTGCCCGTTCGCTTCTTGTTTGTCGACCGGTCCGATATGGTTGTTACGCCAAAGCTCGATACCGTGGTCATTTGGGCGGATGAGATGAAATTGAGCCTGGTCTGGCGGGCGCGCATGCCTGTGAAGGGAAAACTCTACGCGTTACGTGCGATTGTCATCGGCCACTGCTCCCAGTACTGGCTTGGCTTGCAGCGATCATGGAAGCCGTACTTCAAGGGCGTTTCGAAGTACGTCGAGTGGAAGAGCGTACGCTAGTGCGGATTGTCAGCACTGGGATGGTGACGGCAGTCGGTGCCACTGCGCCCGCCTCATGTGCCGCCATCGCAGCCGGTATCGCGGGCTTCGTCGAGATCCCGGCAACGGATGGCGGCGGCTTCCCGATCACCGGTGCGCTCGCCCGCCACGCTGTCCCGCGCAAGCTTGGGTTTCCGCTGTTGCTCGGCCTCCTCGCCCTCACTGTCGAGGAAGCCCTCGGGGATGCGCGGGCAGACGGCATTCCGGTGCTGGCGGCCCTGTCACCACCGGATCAGGCCGGACGGCCGCTTGGGTTCGATGAGGCCATTCTGCCCGCCTTGGCGGAGCGGTTGCGGACGCAACTGCACGGTGACAGCCGCGTTTTCGCGGCCGGCAGCACCGGCGCGCTGCGGGCCCTCGCACATGCGCGATCCCTCCTCGCCGCGGGTCGGGCACGCGCATGCCTCGTTGCCGGCGTCGACTCGCTGACGGGCATGGATTGTCTCGACCAGCTCGATGCGGATGAAAGGCTGAAAACGACCGGCAATCCCGATGGCCTGATCCCAGGCGAAGCGGCGGCCTGCCTGATGGTCGCCGCCGCCGGTGCGCGCCCGCCGCCCGACGCGGTCCTTATCCGCGGGATCGGCTTCGCGCACGAGCCGGTTGGCATCAAGGACGAACGACCCATTCTTGGCGTTGGCCTCGCAGCAGCAATCAATGCGGCTCTCGCCGATGCTGGGCTCACCATGGCCGACGTCGACTACCGGATTGCCGATGTCACCGGCGAGCGCTACGGCATGAACGAAGCCAACTATGCGCTGGGCCGAACACTCAAGATGCGCAAGCTGCACTTCGACTTCTTGCACCTTGGCGACTGTATCGGTGCGATCGGTGCCGCTTCCGGGGCGGCAATGCTCGGGTATCTTAAGTACTTGTTTGACAGGGGGCGCTCGCCGCACCATGGCGCGCTTTGCCATTGCAGTTCCGATACGGGCGACCGGGCAGCTGCTATCGTAACCGGCCCGATGAAAGAGTGAGCAGAGATGGCCAATGACGTCTTTGCTAACGGAATGGAAATCGCCTGCAAGTCCGGCGATGCGAAGGTCATTGCCGCCTTCCCCGATGTGTGCCTGAGCCCGCCTTCACCGCCGGCAGGGCCAATCCCGGTCCCCTATCCGATCACTTCGCAGGCATCTGACACGACCGACGGCAGCAAGACCGTTAAGATCTCCGGCAAGGAGATCATGCTCAAGAATTCTTCGTCCTATAAGAAGTGCATGGGGAATGACCCGGCGACCAAGACATTGGGAATGGGGGTCGTTACGCACTGCATTCAAGGTAAGACATACTTTGTAATGTGGTCGTTCGACGTTAAAGCCGAGGGCGAAAACGTCGACCGTCATTTTGACACGACCAACTCCAACGGAATGAGCACAGGCAATCAGGTTGGCTGGGTCAATTTTGACTCAGGGACCTTCGATAGCCTCAAAGATTGCGAAAACGTCAGCGAAGAATACCGACTTGTCCCGTACAAGACTGGTGACACTTACACCTGCGGCGGTACGGATACGCCGACGGGCCACCACTTGGTTCCTGGGCGGCTCATGGGCAAGGCCAAAGGGACTGGCAATGTTTATCCCCATGGCAACGGCAAGTGTACACACAGTGGCGCCCCCGTGATCTGCGCAAAGGGCAGGAACCAGTACGCCGATACCCATGGCGACATGCACGCGTTTCAGGACCCGATCGAATACAATACCGTTAAGGACACAGGCGTTTACACGCGAGACCAGGCAACGACAACAGGCGCCAAGGCGGCCGGGATCGGGACGAATGGCAAAGCGCTGAGTCCGCGTTCGAAGGCTTTCAAGTGCGTCAAGGCACAGCTCGACTCATATTATGAGAAGTGCGGATTGGGACCGAACGATCCCATGAAAGCGACCCCGACAGAAGCGGGCAAGAATCTGTCACTTTTGTAGTCTTCTTGAGGGAGGAGCGTGTTGTGGCACGGCCACCTGAACAAATGAATATCATCGATGTTGCCTGTCTCGGTGCGGATCATGTGTGCCTTGCTGGCTTTCTATTCGCATGGGACCCCGAAGAGCCGAGAGGCCGGTTGGCACTGTACGAACGCGGAACCTGGTCGCGGTTAGGCGATACGCCAGAGTTCATCCGCGGGCTTGCCGTTCTTGATGAGAGCGACGGTACCGCGCTTTATGTCTTGCTGCGCAACGGCGTGATTCATCGTTTCGCCGGTGGCGAACATTCGGCCGAGGTCATCGAAGACCAGCGCAACCTAGGCTTTCGTGGCATCGACGTCGTTGGCCGGCACCTCTACGCTTGCGGAATGGGTCATCAGGTGTTTCGCCGTGAGGATGGCCGCTGGCTCGCGATTGACGAAGGTCTGTTCGACGGCGATCCGTTCTCGATGCTGAACAGCATTCACGGCCACTCGGAGCGCGATATTTACGCAGGCGGGACGGGAGGCGGCATCTTTCATTTTGACGGGCGTCGTTGGGAGCGGCTCGAAACGCCTACCACCTATGGCATCGAGAAGATCCTGTGCGTCGGTGGCGAGACCTACGCGTGCGGATTCAACGGTACACTGTTTCGCGGCGATCGGGATGGATGGGAAACGCTGGCCGTCAGCCATGGCGAAGCGCGGATGAAGGACATGGCGTTCTGCTTTGACCGCCTTTACGTCGCATCAGCCGACGGACTCTACACCCTTGAGGGCGATATCTTGGAGCCGGTTTCGGTCCGCCCGACCGACGTCGATGTGTTTGGGTTCCTCAGCTATCGCGATGGACAACTTTGGTCGGGCGGCGGCGAACGGTTAATCCGCTTCGATGGCGAGACTTGGACGGAGGTCCTCTATCCGCCAAATCAGCCCGTTTAATCCTCGGGTGGGCGAGACCGATGCGATCGATACTGCGCGACGATATTGTAGGCCAGCACGCTGAGGAAGCCGCCTTTCTGTGGCTGTTGCGAGCCGCCGCGGTGCGGGCACCCCACTATCGACTGAAGGACCTGGCCAAGCTCGACAACCGCGTCGAGGCGCATGTCGATGGCTTGCGGGTCGCGGGCGAGGCGGGGTGGCAACTCGCCAGCGACCAGCTCAAGTTCGAGGAGCCGGGCGAGCTGTTCGCAGCCTCGGTTCTGGCGCTGGAGAGCCGCGACCGGGTGCGCGTCGATCACGTCATCGCCTTTGCCGCGCGGATGCCGGAAGCAGCGCCGGGTCTGTTCTCGGCGCTGGGCTGGGTCGAGCGGGCGCATCTGCACGGCACGGTAAAGGAACTGCTCGATTCCGAAGAGCCGTTCCGCCGCCGCCTCGGGCTTACCGCCTGTGCCCTGCACCGGGTCGACCCCGGCGCGCGCCTGCAGGCAGCGATCGCCGATCCAGAGCCGGCTTTAAGCGCCCGCGCGCTCAAAGCCGCCGGTGAGTTCGGCCGCAACGACCTGCGCGAAGCGGTGCACGAGCACCTCACCGACGACGATCCCGGCTGCCGGTTCTCAGCGGCGTCGGCCGCGGTGCTGCTTGGCGATCGCGGTCAAGGGCTGGCGCAGTTGTTCACGATTGCCGCCGACTTGGCCTCGCCCTGGCAGGCGCCGGCTCTCCAGCTTGCTCCGCGTCTGCTCACATCGCCGGCCGCGCAGGCTTGGTTCAGGGATTTAAGTGCCGCACCCGCCTGGCTGCGGCTCCTGATCGCCGCCATCGGCGTCCACGGCGATGCCTCCTATGTCCCGTGGCTGATCGAGCGGATGCAGACGCCCGAGCTTGCACGCCTTGCAGGCGAGGCGTTCTCCATGATCACCGGCGCCGATCTTGCCTATGACGACCTTGAGACCGATCGGCCAGAGGGCTTCGAGTCCGGCCCGAACGAGAACCCGGAGGATGAGGACGTCGCGCTCGACCCCGACGAGGACCTGCCCTGGCCAGCGCCGGAGCTGATCGCGCGCTGGTGGCAGGCGCACGCCGCCCGCTTTGCGGACCCGCAGCGCTACCTGTGCGGCCAGCCGGTGACGGAAGCGCACTGCCGCGACGTCCTCAGCACCGGATTCCAGCGCCAGCGTCGAGCAGCGGCGCTGGAGCTCGCGCTGATGCGCGCGGATCGGCCGCTGTTCGAATGCCGGGCGCCGGCGTTCCGCCAGCAAGCGGTGCTCAAGGCCGGCAGCGGCCTCGGCCTCGCCTGATCCCTGCCCGCGCAGGCCGCGGCTTCTTCACCCAACGCCGATGAAGCGGATTGCCTCTCCGGCCGGCGGGCCCATCAGCTGGCCTTCGTGCATGACGATGCGGCCGCCGATCAGCGTGGCGATCGGCCATCCCTGCACCGTCAAGCCATCGAACGGTGTCCACCCGCAGCGGCTGACGATCCAGCGATGGGTGATCATCCGTTTCGCGTTGAGATCGACGATGGTGAAATCAGCACGGTAGCCAAGGGCGATGCGGCCACGCCCGGCCAAGCCGAAGATGCGCGCCGGGCCGGCACTGGTGAGATCGACCAGGCGCTCGAGGCTGAGCCGGCCCTTCGCCACATGGTCCAGCATCAGCGGCACCAGCGTCTGCACGCCCGGCATGCCGGACGGGCTTTCGGGGTAGGGCTTCTTCTTTTCCTCGCGCGTGTGCGGCGCGTGATCGGAACCGATGCAATCGACCAGACCGTTGTTCACCGCCTGCCACAGCGCGTCACGGTGGCGGGCTTCGCGGATCGGCGGGTTCATCTGCGCGAACGCATCGAGCGCTTCGTAGCAGCCGGGTGCTGCGAGCGTCAGATGCTGCGGCGTCACCTCGACGGTGGCGATGTCGCGGTGGTCCTTGAGGATCGCGAGTTCCTCTGCTGTCGAGACATGCAGGATGTGCACGGGCCGGCCGACACCTTCCGCCAGCGCGAGGACGCGGCGGGTGGCGTTGACGGCAGTCTCGACATCGCGCCATGCCGGGTGCTGACCGACATCGGCGCCGCCGGCGACGATCGTGAAGCGGCTGCGCAGGCGCTCCTCGTCCTCGGCATGAATGGCGACGCGGCGCAGACCGTTGGCAAGCACGGCGGCGATGGCGCTGTCGTCGGCCACCAGAAGCGTGCCGGTCGAGCTGCCCATGAACAGCTTGACGCCGGCGCAGCCGGGCAGCCGTTCGAGCACGGCCAGATCGCCCGCATTGTCCGGCGTTGCGCCGACATAGAAGGCCATGTCGACCCAGGCGCGGTCCTTGGCGCGCCGGCACTTATCGGCCAGATCAGCCGCGGTGACGGTTGCGGGCTTGGTGTTCGGCATCTCGAAGACGGCCGTGACGCCGCCCATCGCCGCCGCGGCCGTGCCGGTGGCGATATCCTCCTTGTGCTCGATCCCCGGCTCGCGGAAGTGAACCTGGGTATCGATGACGCCCGGCAGCACGTGCAGGCCAGAGCAATCGAGCCTGGTAGCCGCCGGTGCCGCGCCGAGATCGCCCAGCGCCGCGATCCGCCCGCCGGTGATGCCGACGTCGGCCTCGACACGGCCAGACGGCGTGCACAGCGTGCCGCGGGCAAGGATCAGATCGTAGGTATCGCTCACGGCCGACGCGCGCCCGCAGAGCTGCAGGCAGATTCGCGGGCGGCGAGCGCGCGCGCCACGCGTGAGGCCGGCTCGCGGCCAAGCGCCTGGCAGATATAGGTACCCGCTTCGAGGAGCGGCGCCATGGCAACCCCCGTTTCGACGCCAAGTCCGTCCAGCATGTACAGCACATCCTCCGTCGCGACGTTGCCGGTTGCCCCTCTCGCATAGGGGCAGCCGCCAAGGCCAGCCACCGCACTGTCGACAACCGCGACGCCGAGATCGAGCACGGCCACCAGGTTGGCGAGCGCCTGACCATAGGTGTCGTGGAAATGGACGGCAAGCCGCTCGATCGGGACGACGGCCGCCACCGCCTCGACCATTGCGCGTGCCTGCGAAGGCGTGCCGACGCCGATCGTATCGCCCAGGGAAATTTCGTAGCAGCCCATGCGATGCAGATTCGATGCTACTTCCGCCACCTTGGCCGCCGGTACGTCGCCTTCGTACGGACAGCCGAGCGCGCAAGAGACATAACCGCGCACAGGCATGACGGCGGCCGTGGCCGCGGCGCAGACCGCGCCTAAACGGTCCAAGCTGGCGCCAATGCTGCAGTTGATGTTGCGCAGGGAGAACGTTTCCGAGGCGGCCGCGAACACGGCGACTTCATCGGCCGCAGCGGTGAGCGCTTCGTCGAAGCCGCGCCGGTTCGGTGTCAGTACCGCGTACCGCGTGCCGGGCGCGCGCGCGATGCCCGCCAGCACGGCCGGCGTATCGGCCATCTGCGGCACCCAGCGCTCCGAGACGAAGCTGCCGACCTCGATGACGCGCAGGCCCGCTGCGGCCAGCCGATTGATCAGGCCGATCTTGACGGCGGTCGGCACGGCCTCAGGCTCGTTCTGCAGGCCGTCGCGCGGGCCCACTTCCACCAGTTTTACTCTCGACGGGGCGTACATGGCCGCTACCCTCCCGACGCGGGGGCGCGAACGCTTCCGCCTCGCGGTGGATGATAATCCGCCTTTGCTTCAACCTGCACTCAGTAATGTGTTGAACTTCGTTGGAAGGGTTTTAGAATGTTGCGGTTGCGAACGGCGGAGCACAAAAATGCGGGCAATCGTTGAGGCACTTGAACAAAAGCGCGAACTGGCCCGGCTTGGTGGGGGCCAGCGGCGGATTGATGCGCAGCACAAACGCGGCAAGCTGACGGCGCGCGAGCGGATCGACGTTCTGTTCGATCCCGGCTCCTTCGAGGAGTGGGACATGTTCGTCGAGCACCGCTGCATCGATTTTGGCATGGAGGCCACACGGACGCCCGGTGATGGGGTGGTAACCGGTTACGGTACCGTTAACGGCCGGCCGGTGTTCGTATTCAGCCAGGACTTCACCGTCTTCGGCGGCAGTCTGTCTGAGGCACACGCCGAGAAGATCTGCAAGATCATGGACCAGGCGATGAAGATCGGTGCGCCGGTCGTCGGCCTGAACGACTCGGGCGGCGCGCGGATTCAGGAAGGCGTTGCCTCGCTGGCAGGCTACGCCGACGTGTTCGTCCGTAACGTCGATGCCTCCGGTGTGATCCCGCAGATTTCCGTGATTATGGGGCCATGCGCCGGCGGGGCGGTCTACTCGCCCGCGCTGACCGATTTCATCTTCATGGTCAAAGACAATTCACACATGTACGTGACCGGGCCGGATGTGGTGAAAACGGTCACGCATGAGGAGATCGATCACGAGGGGCTGGGTGGTGCGAGCGTGCACACGGCGAAGTCGGGCGTTGCCGACAATGGCTTCGAGAACGACGTCGAGGCGATGCTTTACGTCCGCCGATTGATCAACTTCCTGCCGTCTTCGAATCGCGAGAAGCCGCCTGTGCGGCCAACGTTTGACAGTATCGACAGGGTCGAGCCGTCGCTGAACACTCTCGTTCCCGATAATCCGAATGTCCCGTACGACATGAAGGAATTGATCGAGAAGGTGGTTGACGAGGGTAACTTCTTCGAGATCAAGCCCGACTACGCACAGAACATCATTGTCGGCTTCGGCCGGCTCAACGGCTCGACCGTGGGGATCGTCGCCAATCAGCCGACCGTGCTGGCCGGCTGCCTGAACATCGACGCCTCGATCAAGGGCGCCCGTTTTGTCCGGTTCTGTGACTGTTTTAATATTCCGATCGTGACTTTCGTCGATGTCCCGGGGTTCCTGCCTGGCGTCAACCAAGAGCACACCGGCATCATTCGCCACGGCGCTAAACTGCTCTACGCCTACAGTGAGGCGAGCGTGCCAAAGTTGACGCTGATCACGCGCAAGGCCTATGGCGGCGCGTACGATGTCATGGGTTCAAAACACCTGCGGGCGGACATCAACTTCGCTTGGCCGACGGCCGAAATCGCGGTGATGGGCGCCAAGGGCGCGGTTGAGATCATCTTCCGCGATGAACTCGGTAATCCCGAGAAGATCACGGCGCGGACCGAGGACTACAAAGGCAAATTTGCGAACCCCTTCGCCGCCGCGCGGCGCGGGTTCATCGACGACGTCATCATGCCACAGGACACCCGGGCGCGGCTGTGCAAAGCTTTAACGATGCTGCGCAGCAAGCGGGTCGAGACCCCGTGGAAGAAGCACGCGAACATTCCTCTGTAGAGTAGCGAGCGCTCGCAATGTTCAAGAAAATCCTGATAGCGAACCGGGGCGAAATCGCCATCCGCATCCATCGCACCGCGCACAAGATGGGGATCAAGACGGTCGCCGTTTATTCGGACGCGGACAAGTACAGCCGTCATGTACAGATGTGTGACGAGGCGGTTCACATCGGTCCGTCGCCGGCAAAGGACAGTTACCTCGTCATCGAGAAGATTGTCGACGCGTGCAAGCGGACCGGCGCCGAAGCGGTTCACCCCGGCTATGGCTTTCTCGCCGAACGGGCGAATGCTGCCCGGGCGTTCAAAGAAGCCGGGATTACCTTTATCGGTCCGGATCCGGAAGTCATCCGCCTTATGGGCGACAAGATCCTCGCCAACCGCAAGGCGTCTGAGGCCGGGGTCCCGACCGTGCCGGGCTACTGGGACACCATCCCCGACGCCGACAAGGCCGCCGAGATTGCGGGCGGAATCGGTTATCCGGTGATGCTGAAGGCGGCGGCCGGTGGCGGCGGCAAAGGCATCCGCATCGCGCTTGATGAGGCGGAACTGCGGGACGCTTTCCGGTTGGCGTCCAGCGAGGCCCTGTCAGCCTTCGGTGACGGCCGGGTATTCATTGAGAAGTTCATCGTCAACCCGCGCCACATCGAAATCCAGGTCCTGGGCGACAGCTACGGCAATGTCCTCTACCTGGGCGAGCGCGAGTGCTCGATCCAGCGCCGACACCAGAAGGTGATCGAGGAGGCCCCGTCGCCGATCGTTGACGAGGCTCTGCGCCGGGAAATGGGGGAGCGGTCCGTCGGGCTCTGCAAGTCGGTGGGCTATTCCTCGGCTGGGACCATCGAGTTCATCATGGACCAGCAACGCAATTACTACTTCCTGGAGATGAACACACGCCTCCAAGTCGAGCACTCGGTGACGGAGTTTTGCACCGGCCTCGATCTGGTCGAATGGATGCTGCGCGTCGCCGCCGGCGAGGAACTGACCGTCCGGCAGGAAGACGTTCACATGAGCGGCTGGGCGGTCGAGGCACGCATCTACGCCGAGGATCCAAACCGGCGCTTTATGCCCTCGATTGGCCGTCTGGTCCGCTATCGGACACCGGAGGAGGGCTCGCAGGTCCGCGTCGACAATGGCGTCTACGAGGGCGGCGAGATCTCGATGTTCTACGATCCGATGATCGCCAAAATCACCACCTGGGATCGCGACCGGCCTTCCGCTGTGGCGCTAATGCGGCGTGCACTTGATGAGTTCTACATCAAAGGCGTGCAGCACAATATTGCCTTCCTGACGGCGCTGATGGCCAACCCGCGCTTCCTTGAGGGTCGGCTTAGCACCGCCTTCATTGCCGAGGAGTATCCGGAAGGTTTTTCGCCGGCACCACTCGAAGAGAAAGACGTCAACGCGATCATCGCTGCCGCCTTCTTGATGTACGTGCGGCACATCTACCGGTCTTCGCGTGTCAGCAACCAGATGCCTGGCTATCAGCGCAAGTTTTCTCGCGAGTGGGAGGTTTCCGTCAACGGCAAGCCCTACCCGGTCCTGCTTGATAGTTTGGCGGGCGGCGGCGCGGAAGAGGGCTTCGAGATCATGATCGATGGCGCGCTGATCGCGGTCCGCAGCGATTGGCAGGTCGGCGATCCAGTCATGCGGTGCGAAGTCAACGCGATGCCGCAGCGCTTCAAGGTCGAGCCGAGCGGCCTCGGCTTCAAGCTGTTCCACTTGGGCGCTGAGGTGGATGTGGTAATCCACCGCAAGAGCGTAGCCGACATGATCAAGCTGATGCCCGAGCGCAAGCCGCCCGACATGTCGAAGTACCTGGTCTCGCCGATGCCGGGCCTGTTGCGGTCGATTTCGGCCGAGGTCGGTGACAAGGTGGAGCCGGGCGTAGAGCTCGCGGTCGTCGAGGCGATGAAGATGGAGAACATCTTGCGCTCGGCCCGCATCGGACGGATCTCGAAGATTCACGCCAAGGCTGGCGATACCTTGGCGGTCGGCCAGATCATCGTCGAGTTCGAATAGCGCAGGTTGCCGAACGCGCTGGTGGTACCGAACCGGACCACCAGCGCTTCCGGCGATCGCGGTAGACGGCCGCTCAGCGCTGCATGGCGAGCGGCACCTGCGCCGGCAGCGGTCGCTCCGTATCCGTGCGCCAGGGCGGATCCGGTGCTTCCCTGAAAACCCGCTTCAAGCCCTCGCCCCAATGCCGGCGCAACGCCTTGAAGTAGGGGTCATCCTCTTCGATTCGCTGGCGGGACGTGATGCAGAATCCGTCGCGCCGGTAGATCGCGAGATCGATCGGCGGCGCCACCGAGATGTTGGCGCGGATGGTCGAGTCGAACGAGACGAGCGCGCACTTGGCAGCGTCGCTCAAGCTCACATGCGGTGTCAGCACCCGCTCCAGGATCGGCTTGCCGTACTTGGTCTCGCCAAGCTGGAAATAGGGTGTTTCCTCTCCGGCTTCGATGAAGTTGCCGGTCGAGTAGATCAGGAACAGGCGCGGGCGCTCGCCCTTGATCTGGCCACCCAGTATCATGGAGGCGTTGAAATCTGTCGCGTGCGCCCGGAAATACTCGCCGTCACGGTTAAAGACGGTGCGCAGGAAGCCGCTAACAACTTTGGCCGCGTGGAACATCGTTTCAGCCTGAAAGATGCTGCGTTCCGCATCGTCGGTGTAGAGCGATCGCTCGACCATGCCGACGATTTCCTGCGTGATGGCGAGATTGCCGGCCGTCAGCAGTACGAACACCCGCTCGCCCTGCTGATCGAACACGAACAATTTGCGGAAGGTGGCAACGCTGTCGACCCCCGCGTTGGTGCGCGAGTCGCTGGCGAACACGAGTCCTTCCTCAAGCATCATTCCGAGGCAGTAGGTCACCTCTGTTGGCTCCAGCTTTTTGTTCTTATGCCGTGGCGTAAGAGCGGCTGCTTGTTCTCGCGCCGTGGCGAAAGAGCTATTGCGCCTCGCCGACCTTGACCGTCACCGTCAGCTCTTCGTCGCCGCCACCTTTGCGGACGCCGCGGATCGGTGCCGCGGTGGAATAATCGAAGCCGATGGCAAGCCGAACATAAGCGTCCGTCGCCGATTGGCAGTTGGTGGCGTCGAAGGAGACCCAGCCAAGATCGCTGACGTAGGCTTCTGCCCAGGCGTGGCTCGCAAGCGTTCCCCGTTCCCCGGACCGTGCAAACAGATAGCCGGAGACGTAGCGGGCAGGAATATCCAAGTGCCGGCAACAAGCGATAAACAGGTGCGCGTGGTCCTGGCAGACACCAAAGCCATGCGCGAGCGCTTCTGCAGCCGTGCTCTCGACACCGGTCACGCCGGGGCGATGCTCGACCGTCGTGTGCAGGGCGTACATCATGCCGTGCAGGGCGGCGATGATGCCCTCGTCCGCCAGGCGCTCCCGATAGGGCTCGGCCAGGGCCACGATCGCATCGTCCATCGCCGTATAGCGGGTCGCGCGCAAGAACATCTGCGGCGGCAGGCCGTCGTCGGCCGGCAGCACGCCATGCGTCTCTATGGTTTCGATTTCGCCGCGGACGATGACAGGCACCTCGTCGTGCCGGCCATTCTGCACCGAGACGTAGACCGTGTTGCCGAAACCATCGATCCAGCGCTTCATCCGGCCTGGCGTCGACACCTGCCAGGCGATCGTCTCCTGCGAGGTGTCGTTGCGCGGCACCAGGCGCAGATACTGGATGCTGTGGTTGGCCGGCTGTTCGAAGCGGTAATGCGTTTCGTGGGCGATGCTCAGTCTCATAGCACCAACATGAACTCCCGGCCGATCATCGCATGCAACTCGTTGTTGCGGGCGACGAAGGTGTTGAGGAACTGCGGCAGGCCCGAGCGCAGGATGCCATCGATCCGATGCCGTTCCAGCCGTTCATGGATCTGGCCGCAGACGCGGGTGCACATGGCCTGCGACCGAAGGCCGCGCAGGACGCCGGCGACCTCGAGCGTGCACGCAACCAGCGAGCGCGGCATGTCCCGGCGCAGAACCAGAAGTTCGGCCACTCGGCGTGGCTCGATGATCGTCGAATAGACTTCCCGGTAGGCCTTCAGGGCACTGAAAGCACGCAACAGCGCGCCCCAGCGATAGTAGTCCACGGCGCCGAGCGGCCGACCGCTCGGGGTCAGCATGTCCCACTTGATGGAAAGGAAGCGCGCCGTGTTGTCCGCCCGCTCGATGAAGGTGCCGAGCCGGGTGAAGGCGAAGCATTCGGCTCGACGCAGCGTGCCATAGCAGGCGCCGCGAAAGGTGTGCGAGCGCTCCTTGATCCAGTCAAAGAACTCCTGAAAGCCGTCGTCGAGCATCTGCGGATAGGACATGCTTTCAAGTTCGATGTAGGTCTGGTTGATGCCTTCCCAGACTTCGGTCGTGAGCCCGGTCCGCGTCGCCCGGGCGTTCTCACGTGCAACCCTGATGCAGCTTCGGATGCTCGACGTGTTGTCGAGATCAAGCGCCATGTAGTTGAGTACGTTGCCGGGGGTTACCTCACCATAGCGGCTGAGGAAATCCTCGCGACCGCCGACAAGGATTAAGGGCGCTTCCCAGTTTGCCGTATCCTCGCCGCTCGCAGTCGGCATGAGCGACATGTGATAAGTGGTGGCAAGCAGGCGCGCCAAGTTCTCCGCCCGCTCGATGTAGCGGGCCATCCAGTAGACATTGTTGGCCATGCGTCCGAGCATACCCGTCAGCCCTCCAACACCCACGTATCCTTGGTGCCGCCACCCTGGGACGAGTTGACGACGAGCGAGCCTTCACGCAGAGCGACCCGCGTCAGGCCACCCGGCACGACCGAGGTCGTTTCCCCGGTCAGGACGTAGGGACGAAGGTCGACGTGGCGCGGCACCAGCTTGCCATCGACCAGCGTCGGGCAGGTCGAAAGGCTGAGCGTGGGCTGGGCAATGAACCGCTCCGGATGGGCGAGAATGGACGCCTTGAAAGCATAGCGCTGCTCGGCGGTGCTGGTCGGCCCAACCAGCATGCCGTAGCCGCCGGAGCCCGCGACCTCCTTCACCACCAGCTCTTCGAGGTGGTCGATCACGTAGGCCCGATCGTCAGCGATGGCGCAGCGATAGGTTGGTACGTTGCTGAGGATCGGCTTTTCGCCGAGGTAGAATTCGATCATCTCGGGGACGAAGCAGTAGATCGCCTTGTCATCCGCCACGCCGGTGCCGATCGCGTTTGCGAGCGTCACCCGGCCGTTGCGGACCACCGACAGCAGGCCGGGAACACCCAGCTGCGAGGAGGGATCGAAGGCGAGCGGATCGATAAAGTCGTCATCGATGCGGCGGTAGATGACGTCGACACGGCGCGGCCCGTCGGTCGTCCGCATGAATACGGTGTCGTCCTCGACGAACATGTCCTGCCCCTCGACCAGTTCGACGCCCATCTGGGTGGCGAGGAACGCATGTTCGAAGTAGGCGCTGTTGAAATGGCCCGGCGTCAGGACGACAACGGTCGGATCGACGACGCCAGGTGCCGCCGCCGAGCGCAGCGTCCGCAACAGCATTTCCGGATAGTGGTTGACCGGTGCGACCGCGTGCAGTGGAAACAGTTCCGGGAACAGGCGCATCATGGTCTCCCGGTCTTCCAGCATGTACGAGACACCGGAAGGCACGCGGGCATTGTCTTCCAGGACATAGAACTCGCCCGGCCCGACGCGGACAACGTCGATGCCGGCGACATGGACATAGACCCCGCGCGGCAGGTCGAGGCCCAGGACTTCCGGCCGGAACGCCGGATTGTTCAGAACCAGTTCCGCCGGAATGCGCCCGGCACGCAGGATGTTCTGGCCATGGTAGATGTCATCGAGATAGGCGTTGATGGCACGCACGCGCTGACAGACACCGGTGGAGACGATCCGCCATTCTTCGGCATCGAGAATGCGCGGCACGACGTCAAACGGGATCAGGCGCTCGACGCCTTCCTCGCTGCCGTAAACTGAAAACGTGATTCCGAGGCGGCGAAAGATCAGATCGGCCTGCTGGTGCTTCTCGACCAGGCGCTCGATGTGGGTCGTCTTCAGCCATGCGTCGTAGGCCTGATAGGCTTTGCGCAGCCCATCGTCGAAGCCATGCATTTCGTCGAACGCGCGCTTCAGCATTCCGGTTTTCTTTCTTGTCACCGCCGAACCGTCCTCCTGCCACGGCACAGAAGCAATCCTTATGCCAAACCGCCATCTCGGTGCTGTTGGGAATGAATCGCACTGCTATGGGAGCGTGCGCCTCGTAAAGGGGTGAGCACGACCGCACCTGCCGAAGGTACCGCTGAATCGTGCCGCGACGCCAGCAATCGTTCTGCCCAATCGCCCATTCGATGGGCAGTAGCATGGCCGGAGCGCATTTGCTGCGCGGCGATGCCCTGCTGCAGGGCTGCTCAACTCTTTCGCTCAACTGTCCCGGCAGTCGTGGCAGCGGCTAGGGATAGGCAACATTGCTGCATTGCAATCGTGGTTGCGCAGTGCAGCGACGATTTCGCCGCGCCCGGGGCGGCCGTTTTTCTCGGGACGCGAGTGACGCCGAGCGCGCCTTGTAACTGCACTGAGTAACACATTAAAGCGTTTTCTGTGTGTATTAGCAGGCAAGAAAGCGGCCCCCTGCAATCACCTGCCGGTTAGAGCAACCCCAATTCACTGATACACAGATTGATGCGCCACGCGTGCTGCATGTGCGAAATGACAATTGTGGTTTTCACGTGTCAAGGATATTTTTTTTACCCCAATCAGGAAAAAACCAGGCCATTTGTTCGGCGCGACGTTTGACTTGTGACTTGATAACTTGCTAGATGCCCATACCCGGAGGCTAACAAGGGGTTCAAGGGACCCCGTGGGAGGAAGGATCGATGCACGACCACGAACAGCGGCTGCACGCGATCTCGGCACACCGTTGGCGTATCGCCTTCGTGCTGAGCGCGATCATGCTGGTCGCCTACTACGGCTTTATCCTGCTGGTGGCGTTCGACAAGGCGTTGCTGGCGAGCAGGCTGAACGAGGGATTGTCGCTCGGGATCTTGTTGGGCGCGCTGGTGATTGTTTTCGCCTGGGTGTTGACGATCATCTACACCAAGTGGGCGAACGGCGTGTATGACCGCGAGATCGAAGAACTCACTCATCTCGCGAGGTAAAAAAAGATGCCGCAAACAAGCACAACATCCATTCTGTTCTTCTTTGTTTTCGTTTCGGCGACGCTCATTATCACATACTGGGCGGCGAAGCGGACGAAGACGACGGAACACTTCTACGCCGCCGGACGGTCCATCACGGGCTTCCAGAACGGCCTCGCGCTCGCCGGCGACTACATGAGTGCAGCGAGCTTCCTCGGCATTGCCGGCCTTGTCGCGCTGAATGGCTTCGATGGCCTGATCTACTCCACCGGTTGGCTGGTCGGCTGGCCGATCATTTTGTTCCTGATTGCCGAACCGCTGCGGAACCTCGGCAAGTACACGTTCACGGACGTCGTTGCCTACCGGCTGCAGCAAAAGCCTGTGCGCATCGCGGCTGCGATCGGCACCATGGCCGTGGTGCTGACCTACCTCATCGCGCAGATGGTCGGTTCCGGCACGCTGATCAAGCTCCTGTTCGGCATCCCGTACGTCTGGGCGGTCATCATCGTTGGCTGCGTGATGATCATGTATGTGCTGTTCGGCGGCATGATCGCCACCACCTGGGTGCAGATCATCAAGGCGTGTCTGCTCCTGGGCGGTGCGACCGCGATGGCGCTGATGGTGCTGTCGAAGTTTGGTTTCAACCCCATCAACCTGTTCGCCCAAGCGGCCAAGGAAGGGTGCGACCCGGCGGCTGCGGCGGGCTCGCAACTGTTCTGCTACGGCGGCAAGGTGCTGGAACCGGGCACGAAGGTGGTGACCGGGGCGTGGGATGCGGTTTCGCTCGGGATGGCGTTGATGTTCGGTACGGCAGGCCTGCCGCACATTCTGATGCGGTTCTACACCGTGCCGAATGCCAAGGCAGCCCGCGTCTCCGTCATGTGGGCGACCATCTGGATCGGCTTCTTTTATCTCATCACCTTCATCCTCGGCTTCGGCTCGATGGTGTTGGTCGGGCAGAAGAGCATCCTCGCTGCCGGTGGCGGCGGCAACATGGCTGCTCCGCTGCTGGCCAACGCACTTGCCGGTCAGGTCTTCTTCGGCTTCATCTGCGCGGTGGCATTCGCGACCATCCTCGCGGTGGTGGCGGGCCTGACGCTGGCGGGCGCCGGTGCCCTCTCGCACGACCTGTGGGTGAACGTCGTCCGTGGCGGCCATGCGCCGCAGCACGAACAGATGCTCGCCGCGCGCGCCGCATCGCTCCTCTTGGGTGTCTGCGCCGTGTTGCTCGGCATCGTCTTTGAAGGTCAGAACGTCGCCTACATGGTGGGCCTCACGTTCTCGATCGCAGCCTCGGCAAACTTCCCGGCGCTGGTGCTGTCGGTGTTCTGGCGCAAGTTCACTACCTGGGGTGCCGTCTGCAGCATCTTGTTCGGGGCGATCGGCACGCTGGTGCTGATCTACTGCGGGCCGACAATCCAGTTCGACCTCTTGGGCCCGAAGGCGGCAGCTGCCGGATCGCCCAAGGAAGTGGTCGACGCTGCGAATGCCGCGATCGCCGCTTACAAGGCCGACATCATGGCGAAGTGGTGGTACTTCCCGCTGAAGAACCCCTGCATCTACACGATGACCGGTGCCTTCCTGATCGGCATTGTCGTCTCCCTGCTGGCGCCCGAGCGGGCGGCGCAGGAAGGCTTCAATGAAGTTGAACGGCGTGCTGTGCTGGGCGAGCCGAAGGGTGCGGCTGCCGAGTAGTCGCCCGCGTATTCACAGCAAGACACTCACGACAACCTGGGCCGGAGGGGCTTCCCCCGGCCCACCTTTTTTTTTGCGTGCCGCTCCCGGTCTCTCCCGGCTGCCCGCCGGTTCTTCGGCCGGAATGAAGGCCGAACGCTCCCAATTCAGGCTTCCCTCTATCCCGCCCCGCCCTGCTCGTGTATCACCGCCGGAGGGAACGGGTCACACGGCAGCGATCCGAACGCCCAGCCCTTGGGCCGCGGTGCCAGCGGCTTGGACCAGCGGGAGGGAACGGTTTGCCTGCTGTCAGTGCAATCACCGATCCTGGCGATTGGTTACGGACGGTCGTGCCGTTCGATCGCCTCAATGCGGCCGAACAGGCGGAGGCGGCGGGTGTCGTGCAGACCGCGCACTACGGCGCCGGGGAAACGGTGCTGCCGCGCTGGAAGGTTCCCGGGCGCCTGTTCGTCGTCGCCGATGGATTGATCGAAGAACACGACGCGATCGGCATCGTCGACCGCTTCGGTCCGGGCCAGGCGTTTGACTATCGCGCAATCGTCCAGGGCCGGACCGAATCAACCTTCATCGCGCGCCAATCAACCACCTGTGTGACCCTGCCGACGGCCGTCGTTCAGGCCCTCATCCGCGGCAACACGGCGCTCCAGAGCTTCTGGGATGAGGAGCTCATCCGCAAGGCCGATGCGCTGATCGCGCTGCAGCAGCAGCGCGAAGCGGGCTCCTTGCTGCTGATCCGGCTTGGCGATGCGTCGCTGCATCCGCCGCTGTTCGTCGGCGCGGCAACGACACTGCAGAGTGCGGTCGAGCAGATGAAGCAGCATGGAACCTCCTACGTCCTTGTTCGCCGCGACGACGGGGAGGTCGGCATCTTCACCGGCCGCGATGTCCGCGAGAAGTCGGTTCTGATGGGGCTCGACAGCAGCACGCCGATTGCGGGCATTGCCAGCTACGACCTTGCGAGTCTTGATCGCGAGGATTTCCTGTTCAACGCGCTCGTGATGATGACGGAGCGCGCGATCCGCCATGTGGTCGTCACCGACGGCCGCGACATCTTGGGCGTGTTCGAGCAGGCGGACCTGTTGCGCTATGTCGGCGACAGTTCGTTCGCCATCGCCAACCGGGTTGAACGGGCCTCGACCGTCGCCGAGCTTGAACAGGCGGGCCGTGCGATCCCGCGCCTGATCGCCGCCCTGCACGGCCGTGGCGTCAAGCCGCGCTATATCGCCCGCGTTGTCACCGACCTTAACCGGCGCATCTTCCGGCGTCTGTTCGAGCAGGTCGTTCCGGCCGACATCCGCGCCGAGGCTTGCCTGATGGTGATGGGCAGCGAGGGGCGGGCGGAGCAGTTGCTGCCGACCGATCAGGACAATGCCATTATTTTTGGCAGTCCGCCCGACCGCGCGCGCACCGATGCGCCGTTGCAGGCGTTCTCGCAGGCGCTGTGCAAAATGGGCTATCCGCCTTGTCCGGGCAACGTCATGGTCTCCAATCCGGCGTGGGCACGCGAGCAGGCGGCCTTTCGGCGCGATCTCGCCCTTTGGCTGTTCGATGGCAAGCCTGAGGGCTTGCTCAACCTCGCCATTTTCTATGATGCCGCTGCGGTGGCCGGCGACGAGAAGCTGCTCAAGGGCCTCAAGGAGGATCTCTTCGACCTCCTTCAGCGGGAGGGCACTCACGTTGGTTATTTTGCCAAGGCAACCCTGCAGTTCCCGCTGCCGCTTGGCTTTCTTGGCCGGTTCGTGGTCGAGAAGGCACCGCCGCATGCGGGCCAGCTCGACATCAAGAAGGGCGGGCTGTTCCCGATCGTACACGGTGTCCGCTCGCTCGCGCTTGAACACGCGATCAGGGAAACCAACACGATCAGCCGCATCCAGACCCTTGCAAGCGAGGGCAGCTTCACCGACAGCTTCGCCGCCGATTTGATCGAGGCGTTCGATTTCATGAGCATGCTGCGGTTGCGCGCGCAATTGGCGCTAACGCAGACCGGCACCGCGACCGACAACTACATTGCGCCCGCGAGCTTGAGCAAGCTTGAGCGCGGGCTCCTGCTTGCCTCGCTCAAGGTGGTGGATGAACTGCGAAAGTCGCTCCGCTACCACTTCAAGATGGAACTGATCTCTTAGAGCCGCTTCCTGGGAGTCACCGGCTCAAGGCGCGCATGGCGGCATCGAGGCCGTCGAGGGTGAGGGGGTACATCCGCCCTGCGAACAGCTGGCGGATCATCCGCACCGAACCTGTGTACTCCCACCACTCCGGCGGCAGTGGATTGAGCCACGCGCATTTCGGATAGACGGTCACCACCCGCTTCAGCCAGGTCGCGCCGTCCTCCTCGTTCCAGTGCTCGACCGAGCCGCCCGGCTGCAGGATCTCGTAGGGCGACATCGAGGCGTCGCCGACGAAAATGACCTTGTAGTCGTGCGGATACGTGTGCAGGAGGTCCCAGGTCGAGGTCGGCGCATCAAAGCGGCGGCGGTTGTCGCGCCAGACCCGCTCGTAGAGACAGTTGTGGAAATAGAAGTATTCGAGATGCTTGAACTCCGTGCGGGCGGCGGAGAACAGCTCCTCGCACACCTCGACAAACGGATCCATCGATCCGCCGACGTCGAAGAACAACAGCACCTTCACCGCATTGTGCCGTTCCGGCACCATGGCGAGGTCGAGGTAGCCCTTCTTCGCCGTTGAGCGGATGGTGCCCTGCAGATCGAGCTGATCGGCCGCGCCCTCGCGGGCGAAACGGCGCAAGCGGCGGAGCGCGACCTTGATGTTGCGGGTGCCGAGTTCGACGTCGGAGTCGAGGTTACGGAACTCGCGCTTGTCCCAGACCTTGACCGCGCGGAAGTTGCGGTTCTCGTCCTGGCCGATGCGCACCCCTTCCGGATTGTAGCCCCAGGCGCCGAAGGGGGAGGTGCCGCCGGTGCCGATCCACTTCGAGCCGCCCTCGTGCCGGCCCTTCTGCTCCTTCAGCCGCTCGCGGAGCGTCTCCATCAGCTTGTCCCAGCCGCCAAGTGCCTTGATCTGCTCCTTTTCCTCCTCGGTCAGCAGGCGCTCGCCGATCTTCTTCAGCCACTCGTCGGGGATTTCCGCCACCTCGCCCTCAGGCGGCGTCAGGCCCTTGAAGACCTGGCTGAACACGCGGTCGAACTTGTCGAGGTTGGTCTCGTCCTTCACCAGGCAGGCGCGCGCCAGGTAATAGAAGTCATCGACCGAGTAGGCGGCCAAGTCTGCGCGCATTGCCTCGATGAACGTCAGGTACTCGCGCAGGCTGACCGGCAGCTTTCCCTGGCGCAGTTCGAGGAAGAAGTTGATGAACATGGGCTATTCCCGCAGCAACACATGCCTCACGATGAGGTACAGCCCTCGATTTCATCCAACATCGCGGCAACTGCCGCTCTAAGTGCTGGCAGGTGGTCTGTGATCACCAACCACAACCGCTGATCACTCACTTGATCGTAGGCATGTCGCAAGACATTACCGAGGTCAGCGACGCTTCGCCATGGAATCTCTGGATGGCGCGCCGTCAGCGTTGCCGGTAAGTGCCTAGACGCTTCGGACAACTTCTCGAAGTACCGTTCCACGGCTGCCACGAGGTCAGCATTGGCAGCATATGCGGACAGGGTCATTCCCGCCGTCAATCTCTCGATTGCGGCAATCGCTGCGAGAATATGCTCAAGACGATCACGGACGCGCCCTCTCTCCATCAGATCACGACGACCTCATCAGCAGAGATGCGGGCTCTGAAGTCGGGGCGAAGGTCCTGGCGAACCACCACGTCAGTTTCGCGTCCGAGCAGATCACACAAGAAAAGCCGCAATCCTGCCTGGTCGAGGAGCGAAAACCGGCACGCAGGATCAATATCGACCACAACGTCGATATCGCTGCATGCGTGACCTTCGCCGCGGGCGAGCGAGCCGAATAGCGCCAGTCGGGTGACCCCCCGCGCGTGGATTTCGGCTCCTTGCGCGCGGATCAGCCGCGCCGCCTCCTCGCGCGTCAGGGGTGGAGGTGCCACCACCCTAACGTCCCTCGCGGCGGTTGAGGAAAGCCAAGCGCTCGAACAGATGCACGTCCTGCTCGTTCTTGAGCAAGGCGCCGTAGAGCGGCGGGATCAGCTTGCGCGCATCCGCCGTGCGCAGTGTCTCCGGCGGGATGTCCTCGACCATCAGAAGCTTGATCCAGTCCAGGAGCTCCGATGTCGAGGGCTTCTTCTTCAGCCCCGGCACCTCGCGCACCTCGAAGAAGACGGTCAAGGCTTCCTGCACGAGGCGCTTGTGGATGCCGGGATAGTGGACGTCGACGATCCTCTGCATCGTTTCGCGGTCGGGGAAGCGGATGTAGTGGAAGAAGCAGCGGCGCAGGAAGGCATCCGGCAGCTCCTTCTCGTTGTTGGACGTGATGACGACGATCGGCCGCTGGCGGGCGTTGATGGTCTCCTTCGTCTCGTAGACGTGAAACTGCATGCGGTCGAGCTCGAGCAGCAGATCGTTGGGGAACTCGATGTCGGCCTTGTCGATCTCGTCGATCAGCAGCACCGGCCGGGTGTCGCTCGCAAACGCCTCCCACAGCTTGCCGCGGACGATGTAGTTGCCGATCTCGTGGACGCGCGCATCGCCCAGCTGCGAGTCGCGGAGCCGCGCGACCGCGTCGTATTCATAGAGGCCCTGCTGCGCCTTGGTCGTCGATTTGATGTGCCATTCGATCAGCGGCGCACCGATGGCTCCGGCGATCTCGTGGGCGAGGATGGTCTTGCCGGTTCCGGGCTCGCCCTTGATCAGCAGCGGCCGTTCGAGCGCGATGGCAGCGTTGACCGCAACCTTCATGTCCTCGGTCGCGACGTAGGTCTCCGTGCCCGAAAATCGCTTGGTCATGCCGCCTGTATCCCTTCGCACATCGCCGATGCCGTAAGCGTAAGGCGCCAGGCCGGCACCATCAAGGCCAGTCGCCGCCGGCCGCCTTCCCCCCCCCCCCCCGCGTCATGGCCGACGCAGGCCGGCCATCTCCTGTTCGGGGACGGCCCCGGCAGTGGATACGCGTGACAAGCACGCGTATGACGAAGAAATGAGGAAGGCAGCAGTGAAGACGCTGCCGATACGGCCGGCTTTGTTCTTTCGTGCGTGGCCCGCTCGTGCCAAAGTTGCGGTTGTGCGAGAGGAGAGAGGGGGAAGCCTTTGGGCGGGCTCTGGGACACGATCTGGAACGCAGTCCAGGACGAAAGCACCCGCACCATCATCGGCTGGTTGGGCGGGGGCGTGGTTGTGGTCATCGGCGGCGCTTGGACCCTCTTAACCTACGTTCGCAACAACGCAAGAAGAACGCCTCCCGCCACGGTGCCCAACATTACCGCGAGCGGCGGCAGCGTCGCGGTCGTGGGCACCGTCAACGCGCCGATCACTATCACCACCCCGCCGGAGCAGTTCGCGCCCTTGATCAAGTCGGCGACCGAGCCCTGGGAACGGTTGAGCGCGCAGCAGCAGGCGACCATTCGCGAACTCGAACACAAGCTCGGTGTGAGCGAGGGCGCGCTGAAGGCCTTTCTCCACATTCTCGGTGAAAGGGAAGTGCCGGCGGAAAAGTGGTCCGAGAAGCTCGCCGAAATTGCCGAGAGTTACAAAGTCGCGCTGAGTCAGGCTAAGGCCGCCTCCGGCGATGTGCCGGCGATCGCGGGGCTGAAGGAGCAAGCGCGCGCCGCCCTCGATCGGGGCGATCTGGAGCAAGCGGACCAGCACTTGGCCGAACTGGTTGCGGTGGAGAATGCGGCAATCGATGCCCGCCAGGTGGAGGCAGCGGCGACGATGGCACAGCGCGGGCAAATCGCGCTGACCCGCCTGCGCTATCCTGAGGCGGCAGCTCACTTTGCTGCCGCCGCAGCCCGCGTCCCGCCCGCGCATGCTGACCGGCTCAACTACCTCGACTGGGAGGCCCAGGCCCTTTACCGCCAGGGGGAGGAGAAGGGGGATAACGCGGCGCTTGCGGCAGCCATCGCGCGGCTTCATGAGCTCGTGCGCTTGCGCCCGCGGCAACTGGTCCCCCTCGACTGGGCTACGACACAGAACAACCTGGGCATTGCGCTTTTCCGCCTGGGCGAGCGGGACGGCGGCACGGAGCGGCTGGAAGAGGCGGTCGAAGCTTACCGCGCGGCCCTTGAAGAGACACCCCGCGCGCGCGTGCCGCTGCAGTGGGCCATGACCCAGAACAACCTGGGCTTGGCGCTTGCGAAACTGGGCGAGCGGGATAGCGGCACCGAGCGGCTCGAATTGGCGGTTCGGGCCTTCCGCGCGGCGCTGGAGGAGTTTACCCGCGCGCGCGTGCCGCTGCAGTGGGCCATGACCCAGAACAACCTGGGAACTGCGCTTCGAGCGCTGGGCGAGCGGGAGAGCGGACATGAGCGCCTGGAAGAAGCGGTCCAGGCCTACCGCCAGGCGCTCCTAGAGTACACCTGTGCGCGCGTGCCGCTGCAGTGGGCCATGACCCAGGACAACCTGGGCAGCGCTCTTGCATGCCTGGGCGAGCGGGAGAGTGGCACCGAGCGACTGGAGGATGCGGTTCAGGCCTTCCGTGCGTCGCTGGAGGAGCGAACCCGCGAACGCGTGCCGCTTGACTGGGCCATGACCCATAACAACCTGGGCTTGGCGCTTACGAAAACGGGCGAGCGGGAAAGCGGCACCGAGCGGCTTGAGGAGGCGGTCCAGGCCTACCGCCAGGCGCTCCTAGAGTACACCCGGGAGCGCGTGCCGCTGCAGTGGGCCGGGACCCAGAACAACCTGGGCATTGCGCTTTTCCGCCTGGGCGAGCGTGAGAGCGGCTCGGGGCGGCTGGAAGAGGCGGTCAAGGCTTGCCGTGCAGCACTTGCAGAGCGAACCCGCGTGCGCGTACCGCTTGACTGGGCTGCGACCCAGAACAACCTGGGCAATGCCCTCTTGAGGCTGGGCGAGCGGGAGAGTGGCACCAGGCGGCTGGAGGAGGCGATCACGGCCTACCGCGCGGCGCTTGAGGAGTTTACCCGCGCGCACGTTCCCCTGCAGTGGGCCGGGATCCAGAACAACCTGGGCAATGCGCTGCAAGTTCTTGGTGAGCGCAACCGAAATGCAGCGATGCTGCGCGAGGCGCGCGAGGCCATCCAGGGTGCCTTCGATGTCTACATGCAGGCCGGCCAGGAACATCGAAGAGCCTATTTCGAGCGCCGGCTAGCCGACATCGACCAGGCGCTCGCCGCCTTGGGCGAGTCCAAGCTCTGAGTAGTGCCGTCATCGCGAGCGCGAGCGAAGCGATCCAGGGATTTTGCGGTCTTGATCTCGCTGGATTGCTTCACCCGCTTCAAGCGGGTTCGCAATGACGAGTCGGTCGTGTCGGCGACGAGGCCTCCGCCATCGACTGCCGGGGGTTAACGCCATCGCAACCGGACCGCCGTCATTGTGAGGCGCGGGCCGGACAGCCCGCCGGCGGACGGAGGATGGCGCAATGAATTCGGTGCTGATGACGCTGCTGGCGCACTTGAGCGCCCAGCGCCGGCTCCTGATCAATGCCTATGTCAGCGGCTTTCTCGAAGAGGATGATCCGCTGGCGGCGGCGAAACGGCTGCGCTTTTCCTTTGCCGAGCGCCCGACGCAAGCACCGGAAGCCGGCACCGACCTTGACCCCGCCGTCTCCGACCTGTTGGCGGCGATGACCGACGAGGCGATCGAGGACTTCATGGATCGCGTCATCGGCCAGTTGCAGCAGATCGATGCGGAGGTTCACGGCGCGGAAGCGGAACGACCGATGAGTCCGCTCGCGACCGCGCTCGCCAACCGCCGCCGTGCTTAAGCCGGCTGGGCGAGCGCCTGCTCGATCGCTTCGAGCGCGGCTGAAGCCTTCTCCGGCTCCGGGCCGCCGGCCTGCGCCATGTCCGGCCGGCCGCCGCCGCCGGCACCGCCCAGCGCCGCGGCGCCGATCCGCACCAGCGCGACGGCGTTCAGATTTGGCGTCAAATCCTCGGTCACGCCGACGACCAGCGAAGCCTTGCCCTCGGCGGTGGCAATGAGTGCGACGACGCCGGAGCCCAGCTGCTTCTTCAAGTCGTCGGCAAGGCTTTTCAGTTCCTTGGCCGGCAGGCCGGGCAGAACGCGCGATGAGTAGCGAATACCGTTTACCTGGCGGATCTCGGCGCCGCTGCCGCTACCGCCACCGGTGGCGAGCGCGCGGCGTGCCTCGCTCAGCTCACGCTCCAGCCGGCGCCGCTCCTCGATCAGCGCCGCAACCCGATCCGGCACGTCCGTAATCGCCGTGTTGAGGAGCTGGGCGGTGCTCTTCAGGCAGCGTTCCTCCTCGGCGACGAAGGCCAGCGCCGCAGCACCGGTCACCGCCTCGATCCGGCGTACGCCGGCCGCGAGTGCCGTCTCGCCCACGATCTTGAACATGCCGATGTCACCGGTGCGCCGCACATGCGTGCCGCCGCACAGCTCGACCGAATAGGCCTGATCGGCGGTGCGCGGGCTGCCCATGGAGACGACGCGCACCTCATCGCCGTACTTCTCGCCGAACAGCGCCATGGCGCCGGCGAGCACGGCGGCTTCCGGATCCATCAGGTGGGTGGCGACGTCGTTGTTGCCGCGGATCTCGGCGTTGACGTCGGCCTCGACGGCCGCGATCTCGTCCGGGCTCATCGGTTTCGGATGACTGACGTCGAAGCGCAAGCGATCCGGCGCCACGAGGGAGCCTTTCTGCGTCACGTGCTCGCCCAAGCGCGTGCGCAGGGCCGCGTGCAGGAGGTGGGTTGCCGAGTGATGCGCGCGCAGGGCCGCGCGGCGGTCGTGATCGACCCGCAGCGCGACGTCGTCGCCGACGCCGAGGTTGCCACTTTCGACAATGCCCACGTGAACGTGCACGTCGCCGGCCTTCTTGTGGGTGTCGCTGACCAACAGCCGGCCACCACTCGGGGCGGCAATGACTCCGCAATCGCCCATCTGGCCACCGGATTCGCCATAGAACGGCGTCTGGTTGCAGACGAGCGCGACCGTTTCACCGGCTTCGGCGCGCTGGACGGAAGCACCATCGCGGACGATGGCGACGATCTTCGCCTCCGCTTCCTCGGTTTCGTAGCCGAGGAACTCGGTCGCGCCGACCTCGTCGCGGACTTGGTACCACAGCGCCTCGGTCGCTGCCTCGCCGGACCCGGCCCAGGCGCGGCGGGCATCCTCCCGCTGGCGCGCCATCGCCGCCTTGAAGCCCTCGGCGTCGACCGTCATCCGGCGCGCCTTGAGCGCGTCCTCGGTCAGATCGAGCGGAAAACCGTAGGTGTCGTAGAGCTTGAACGCCGTTTCGCCGGCCAGCACGCCGCCTGCCGGCAGCTCTGCGGTCGCCTCTTCGAGGAGCTTCAGGCCGCGGTCGAGCGTGCGGCGGAAGCGAGTCTCCTCAAGCTTCAGGGTTTCGCTGATCAGCGCTTCGGCGCGCACGAGCTCCGGATAGGCCTGGCCCATCTTGGCGGTCAGCGCCGGCACCAGCTTCCACATCACCGGCTCTTCGCACCCGGTCAGGTGCGCATGCCGCATGGCGCGGCGCATGATCCGGCGCAGCACGTAGCCGCGGCCCTCGTTGGAGGGCAGCACGCCGTCGGCGATCAGGAACGACGACGCGCGCAAGTGATCGGCGATGACACGGTGCGAGACCGCGTGCGGGCCTTCCGGCTCGGTGCCGGTGGCTTCGGCGGCGGCATGGATCAGCGCCTGCAGGAGATCGATGCGGTAGTTGTCGTGCGTGCCCTGCATGACGGCGGCAACGCGTTCCAGGCCCATGCCGGTATCGATCGAAGGCTTCGGCAGGTCGATGCGCTTGTCCGCCGTGACCTGCTCGTACTGCATGAAAACGAGGTTCCAGATCTCGATGAAGCGGTCGCCGTCGGCATCCGCACTGCCGGGCGGGCCGCCTGGGATGTGCGGCCCGTGGTCGTAGAAGATCTCCGAGCAGGGCCCGCAGGGTCCCGTTTCACCCATCGACCAGAAATTGTCCGAGCTGGCAATGCGGACGATGCGGTCGTCCGGCAGGCCGGCAATCTTCTTCCACAGTGCATGCGCAACGTCGTCTTCGGCGTAGACGGTGACGAGCAAGCGCCCGGCGGGCAGACCGAACTCCTTGGTGACCAGCGTCCAGGCGAGCTCGATGGCGAGATCCTTGAAGTAATCGCCGAAGGAGAAGTTGCCCAGCATCTCGAAGAACGTGTGATGCCGCGCGGTGTAGCCGACGTTCTCCAGGTCGTTGTGCTTGCCGCCGGCCCGTACGCACTTCTGCGCTGTTGCCGCGCGCGCGTAATCACGGCGCTCGATGCCGGTAAAGACGTTCTTGAACTGGACCATGCCGGCGTTGGTGAACAACAGCGTGGGATCGTTCCGCGGCACGAGCGGGCTCGAGGCCACGGCGCGGTGGCCGTGGCGGGCAAAGAAGTCAAGGAACGCCTTGCGGATGTCGTTGACGGTCTGCATGGCCCTGCGGGTCAGCCTCTCTCAATCACGGCGGGGCCGACGTCTGCCCCAACTTTGCCGCTTTTAGCGCCCGCCGCGGCGGGTGTCCAGGCAAGCAGAACCGAGGCGGAGAGAAGCGGCGGCCCCGATGGGAGCGGGGCCGCGGGCCGTCAGGAGGAGGCAGGGCCAAGTGGTGCCGGGACGCTCAAGCGCCGTCGGCATCCTCCGCATCCGCATTCGTCGACAGCAAGGCGGCGGAGACGAGGCCGGCGTTGGCGCGGATCTTCTGTTCGATCTCGGCGGCTAGGTCGGCATGCTGCTTGAGGTAGGTCTTGGCGTTCTCCCGGCCCTGGCCAATCCGCTCCGAACCGTAAGAGAACCAGGATCCGGACTTCTCGACGAGGCCGGCCTTGAGGCCGAGATCCAGCAGCTCGCCCATCTTGGAAACGCCTTCGCCGTACATGATGTCGAACTCGACCATCTTGAACGGCGGCGCGAGCTTGTTCTTGACGACCTTGACGCGGGTCTGATTGCCCACGGTCTCGTCGCGGTCCTTGATCGCGCCGATGCGGCGGATTTCCAGGCGCACCGAGGCATAGAACTTGAGCGCGTGGCCGCCGGTCGTCGTCTCCGGGTTGCCGAACATCACGCCGATCTTCATCCGCAGCTGGTTGATGAAGATGACCATCGTCCGCGAACGGGAGACCGAGCCTGTGAGCTTGCGCAGCGCCTGGCTCATCAGCCGCGCCTGCAGGCCGGGTTGCTGGTCGCCCATCTCGCCTTCGAGTTCGGCGCGCGGTACCAGCGCCGCGACGGAATCGATGACGAGGACGTCGACCGCACCCGAGCGCACCAGCGTATCGGCCACCTCAAGCGCCTGTTCGCCGGTATCCGGCTGCGAGATCAGGAGATCATCGACTTTGACGCCCAGCTTTTGGGCATAGATGGGGTCAAGCGCGTGCTCAGCATCGATGAAGGCACAGACGCCGCCCTTTTTCTGCGCTTCAGCGACCACGTGCAGGGCGAGCGTGGTCTTGCCCGAGCTTTCGGGGCCGAAGATCTCGACGATGCGGCCGCGCGGCAGGCCGCCGATGCCAAGCGCGACATCAAGCCCGATCGAGCCGGTGGAGACCGACTCGGTTTCGACTGTCTCGCGCTGCCCGAGGCGCATGATCGAGCCTTTGCCGAAAGCCCGCTCGATCTGGCTGACTGCCGCCTCAATCGCCCGCTTCTTATTGTCGCCTGTTTCTCGCTCCACGACACGCATTCTGGCCATTAACATGAGTGTTCCCCTTATTCCACAGGCACTGCCGCACTGCAATGGCGTTGAAGCTAGCCGTCGCCTTCTCCTCGCAAAGCAATTTCTCTAAGCTATTGAAAACGCCACTTCTTATTTGGCCCCTTTGGGGTAATGATGCCCCAGAAATGCCATCTTTTTTTGTTTTTTTTCATTTTATTCCGGCTCGGCGCGCACGAAGCGGATTCTCGCGCGTAGGGATGCTTGACGCATCGAAGTTCGCCTGAGAGAGTCAGCCGAGGAAGGACGCGCCGCAGTGGAACGATTATTGCCTTCCGCCTTTATCGTGCCCCGGTGGCCCGTATGGGGCATGGTCGCGCGGATGTGATTTGAATAAAACTAGGCGGTTCGAGTGGGGCTATAAGGATACGTGGGGATGGCTAATGGCTACCTTGTTGAACGCCGATCTGGGCGGGATCGCCGCATGGTGTCTGATCGTCGTCTGGGATCCGAACGGCGCGCGGGTGACGAACGCAGACAGAGCGCGGATCACGAGAGCGTAGCCGCTGCACGCGGCCTGATAAGCGGCGGCGAGTCGTTTATCGACGCTACTACTGGCGCCCCCTATGAGCTGGCTCCAATGGGGTCGAAGTCGACCCTGGCCCGCAGCCTGCTCGATGGCGTCGGCGCGGTGCTGGTCGATATCGTCGGTGGCTTCTACGAGGCGGGAACCGACGCCAAGGCTTGGCCCCAGGTCCTCACCCGCTTGCGCGATCTCATCGATGCCGATGTCTGCGCAATCGCCAGTCATGAGCATGATGCCGGCCGCGGACGACTTGAGCACTCGGTCGGTATCGACGCGCTCTACGTGACGGCCTATGCCGATTTCTATGCCCGCGATAACGTTTGGCTGCGCGACCACGAGAAGTTCAATGCGGCCGACACGGTCTGGGCGAGTCAGGACTTGCTGCCGGATGCGCGCCTCGTCGAGACGGAGTTCTACAAATTCTGGCTGCGGCCGCAGGAGTTGTTCCATCACCTCTTCGGCGTCATCAACGTTGAGGGCGATCGGGTTCTGTTCTTGATGCTGGGCCGTGCCCGCGCCAAGGGCGCCTTCTGGCAGGACGATGCGGACCTGATTCGCCGCCTGCTGCCGGCGCTGCGCCGTGGGCTGTCGGCAGGCGTCGGTTTCAAGCGCCTGCAAAGCCTGCATCGGATTGCGCTCGATACGCTGGATGCGTTGCCGATCGGCGTGTTCCTTCTCAACGACGGCGGTCAGATCGTCGTCGCCAACCGGCTCGCACGCGAGATTTTGCAGGACGATGAAGGCCTCTACGTCAGTACCAGCGGCCTCGGCGTCCGCTTGACCGGCGGCCGGGTGAAGGTGCGCGACCTCATTCTCGGCGGCCCCAGCCGCGCTGGCGAGCGCGCCGGCGAAATCCAGGGCTTCTCGCTGCCGCGCGGACCCGGCCGAAAACCGGTGACCTTGCTGTTGTCACCGGTGCAGGACTTCTCGGAGGCACGCAACCGCTCGGATCCCGCCGCGGTTCTCTTCGCCGCCGATCCGGAACGGCCGGTGGAGGTTGATCCCAGGCGGCTCACCCGGATCTATGGCCTCAGCCGTGCCGAAGCCAGGGTTGCCGCCCTGCTGGCGACGGGCAAGCGTCTCGATGAGGTCGCAGCCGCCCTGGGTCTCACCTACGAGACGGTGCGCAAGCACTTGAAACAGATCTTCAGCAAGACCTCGAGCGAGCGGCAGGCCGACCTTGTCCGCACGCTGAGCCTGGGCCCCGGCGGACTGCGCATCTGAAGTCCGGTGCGACCGCTGCGGCGGTGATGGGCGGCAGGCCCGAGGGAGTGCCGCCGGTTCAAGGGACTTCGCCGGCGGTTGCTGGCGCCTCAAGCGACTGAGCGACCGTAGCCAACAGGCCGGACAACGTGTACGGTTTCGGTACCACCCGAACGCCGTGGGCGGCGCTGGTGGTTGGCGCTGCCTCGCCGGTCGCCCCATCGATCGCATAGCCGGAGACGAGCAGGAATGGCGCAGAGATGCCGCGGGCGCGGATCGCGTCGGCAAGGGCGAGCCCGTCCATCCCCGGCAGCATCAAGTCGCTGATGACGAGATCGACCTGGTCGCCCCGCGCGTGCAGGGCGGCTAGGGCGTCCTCCGCCGACGCCGCCTCGATAACCTCATAGCCGCGGCCGCTGAGTGCGCGGGCGGCAAACGTCCGCACCGCGTCTTCGTCCTCGACCAGCATGATGACCGCTGGCTGCGTGTCCGGCCGCGCCGCGGCCGGGGCATTCTGCACGACCATGGGCGGCGCGGCGGCGGCCCCTTCCTCGGCGCAAACCGGCAGCACCAGGCTGAAGCAGGCACCCTGTCCGGGCACGCTCTCCACCTGCACCCGGCCGCCCGCTTCCGCCGCCACCCGCATCACCATGGCAAGGCCGAGACCGGTGCCGCCCGATGCTGCCTTTGTCGTTACGAACGGCTCAAAGATCCGCTCCTTGACCTCCGGCGCGATACCGGGTCCGCTATCGATCACATCGATCTGCAGGCACGGCCTGCCCTCGGCATCGGCCGTGCGCGACGACCGGATGACCAGCCGCCCGCCGTCTGCCATCGCGTCGCCGGCGTTGGCAGCGAGGTTGAACAGGACCTGATCGAACCGGTTGGGCGCAATCAGGACCGCAGCCCCCTCGGCTTCAAGCTCCAGGGTCAGCGTCACATCTGCCCCGACGAGCTGGTCGAGCACCGGTGCGAGCGCCAACAACCGACCGTCGATGGCGAGCGGCACGGCCTGCGCGGGCGCCCCGCGGGCAAACATCAGGAGTTCCTCCGCCAGCGCTCGGGCGCGCTCAGCGGTCGCCAGCACTTGCGTCAGATCCTCGTGCAGCGGGTCCTCGGGGCCGTGGCGATCGAGCATCAACTCGCAGCCGTTCAGCATTGCCGTCAGCAAATTGCGGAAGTCATGTGCCACATCAAGCGCGACTTCGCCCAGCGCCTGCAGCCGTTCGGCGTGAGCGGGCTTCAGCCCCTTCGCTGAGTCATTGCGGCTGCGCGCAGCTTGCCCCGCGCGCGCGCCGGCCGAGGGGCCGCGCTCTGGTTCTGGATAGCGCCGCGGCTGCTGTCTGTCGGCAGAGGCCTTGTCAGATGCCATCGGGCTGTTCGTCCTTTTCTTCGTAACGGCCTTCTTTGTAACGACAGTCTTCGTAACCGCTGGCCGTCGGGTCAGCGCCGGCCCTGTTTGAGCCGCATGACGTAGCCGATGACGCGCGCGACCGCTTCGTAATGTGACGGCGGAACCTCGCCGTCGATCTCGACGCTGCCGTGCAGCGCACGGGCCAGGGGCGGGTTCTCAACGATCGGGACGTCATGCGCTTCCGCCAGTTCGCGGATGCGCCGTGCAACCAGGTCGGTTCCCTTCGCGACCAGCTTCGGCGCCGCCATTTTTTCCATGTCGTACTTCAAGGCGACCGCGTAATGGGTCGGGTTGGTGATCACCACATCGGCCTGCGGCACGGCAGCCATCATCCGTTGGCGCGCCCGCTGCGTTCGCAGCTGGCGGATGCGCGCCTTGATGTGCGGATCACCCTCGCTGTCGCGGTGTTCGTCGCGGATTTCCTGGCGCGTCATCCGCATCTGTTTGAGAAACATGAGCCGCTGGAACAGGTAGTCGACAACCGCGAGTACGGCGATGACTGCCGCGGTGGCGCCGGCGAAGCGGACGGCGAAATCATGCAGGCGGGCGAGGGCAGCGGCCGGCGCTATTGCCGCGAGAGCGTCGATATGCGGGAGCAGCGGCAACGTCACGGAGAGAAAGACGAAAACCACGATGCCGATCTTGACGAGGCCCTTGGCGAACTCGGCCACGCCGCTCAGCGACAAGATCCGCTTGATGCCGGCAAGCGGCGAGAGCCGGCTTGCCTTGGGTGCGACCTTGTCCGGCGCCCACAGAAGACCGACCTGGGCCACGCCGAGGCCGATACCGACCAACAGCATCAGTCCCAGGATCGGCGCAACCAGCCGGCCGACGGCCAGCACGAGATCGATGAGGGCCCACGGCAGGAGCGCGCTTTCGAGCCGGAACGCCTCCGGATGGTCGATGAACGGAAGCAACAGGGCGGTTGCCTCGCGCCCCATCGGTGGCACGAGGAAGGCCAGCGCCAGCGCGGTCCCAACCAGGCCGCCCCAGGTCTTGATGTCTTGCGAAACCGCGACCTGACCACGCTCGCGCCCCTGCTGCAGGCGTCGGGCTGTCGGTTCTTCAGTTTTGCTTTCGTCTTCCGTCTCCGCCATCACCCGTTACCGTTCAAGCCGGGGGGAGCGCCAAAGCTGCCATCAACTGGGAGAACTGGTTGAGAAACACAAGAACTATGCCCGAAATCGTTAGTGTGATCACCCACATTTGTAGGCCGACCTGGAGCGGGATGCCCACAAAGAACACCGATAGTTGGGGCATCAGCCGCGACATCAAGCCCAACGCAAACTGGTAGCCGACGCCGACAACGAAAAACGGTGCCGCCAGTTGCAGGGCGAGAAGGAAACTGTCGGCGACGAGACGGGCCGTGGTCCCGGCGATATCGCCGGCTGGCAGCGCATCGCCTGCTGGCAGCAGGTCATAGCTGGCAACGATGGCCTGTAGCATCAGGTGGTGCAGGTCGGTGACGAACACTGCCAGTAGCCCGAACAGCGAGAAGAAGCCGGCGAGCGTGGCGCTCTGCTGATCGGCGACAGGATCATTGGTGAGCGCGTTGGCGAGCGAGGCAAAGGTGGCCGTAAGGCTGCCGGCGCCGTTCAGTGCCGAGACAATGATGCGGGCCAGTGTGCCCAAGTACAGGCCGACAAGGCTCTCGTTGATGACGAGCAGCAGCATCGAGCCTTCGCTCATAGCGACGGGCAGCTTGGCGCCTACCACCGGGGCGACCAGGACGCTTATCGCAAGCGCCAGCAGCAGGCGGATCTGTAAGGGGACATAGGCGGCACTAAAGCCGGGCAGCAGTGCCAGCATCGCGCCGACGCGGAGAAAAACGAACGCCGGGACGATAAGATCCGCATTCAAGACTTGGTTCAGCATCGTCATTCACCCTCAACCCAGGGTGGCGATGCGATCGAACATGGCGTGGGTGAATTCGGTGAGCGTCGCCATCATGAATGGCAGCAGCAGCACCATGACGACCAGCATCGCCGCCATTTTGGGGACGAAGGTCAGCGTCGCTTCCTGGACGGTGGTAAGCGCCTGCACCAGCGCGATGATGACGCCGACGATGGTCGCAACCGCCATCAGCGGCGCCGCCAGTTGGAACGAGACCCAGATCGCGTCCCGGCCGATGTCGATGAGCGTGGCTTCGTTCATGATATCCTCGCTACCGCGGCGGGGGGCGGCGACGGCGCCTCAGATCGGCATCCGCATGATGTCCTTGTAGGCTTCGATCACCCGGTCGCGCACCGCAACGACGGTCTGCAGTGCTGCTTCCGCTTCGGCGACGGCAGTGACGACGCTGCTCATGTCTCCTCCCGTGGTCATCGCCGCGGCGGTTGCCGCCTCGCTGCCCTTGGCGGCGGTCGTGGCGTCGGCGAGCGCATCCTTGACCAGGCCTGCGAAACTCGGGCCGGCAGTCCCGGCCGGCTGCGGTGCCTGCGGGCTCTCAGTGCGCCAGGCTTCCGTGTAGGCGGCGATTGCCTTGTTGAACGCGGTGATGGGGCTTGTCATGGCGGTTCGCCTTCAAGGCGGCGCGCGGGATTGGCGCCTGCCGTCAATCGTCAGCGGAGGATATCGACCGTCTCCTGCAGCATCGCCTTCGATGTTCGGATGACGCTCAGATTGGCTTCGTAGGAGCGCTGTGCCTCGCGCATATCGGCCATCTCGATCAAGGAGCTGACGTTGGGCGTCTCGACATAGCCCTGGGCGTCGGCCGCCGGATGGGTCGGATCGTACTTGCGTGGAAACGGCGCCTTATCGCCGCTGATGCGAGCGACCTCGACCATCTTGGCGCCGACCTGGTTGTCAAGCACCGAGCGGAAGCTGACCGTGCGCCGCTGATAGGGGGCCTGGCCGGGGGCCAGTGGCAGGCTGTTGGCATTGGCGACGTTCTCGGCGATGACCCGCAGGCGCGTGCCCTGCGCCTTCAAGCCGGCGGCCGAGATTTTCAGCGTCTGCATCATATCGTCCATGGTCGCTCCAGTGCGCGCTGCTAACCCTTGGCGCTTGCTGCCATCCGTACGAGGCCCAAGTACTTGCGATAAACCTGCGCCGCCAGGCGATGGGCGATCGCCGTTTCGTTGACCTTGGCCATCTGTTCTTCGAGGACGACCGCATTGCCGGTTGGCGTCGCCTCGTAAACCGTGCGCGCTTTTTCTTCTGCGGCGCCTTCCGCCTGGCCGCCCGCAGGGGCGATATGCCCGGCGTTCGTCAAGCTGAGTGCCACCGATCCCTGTGCCGCGGTCTGATCGCCTGCCGGCACGAACGGCGCAATGTCGCGTGGCCTGAAGCGGGGGGTATCGGCATTGGCGATGTTTTCCGCCAGCACCCGTTGGCGCTGGGCAAGCCAAGCCATGCGCTCCCGCATTAAGCCGAACAGAGGTGCCGTTGCCAGGTCCATGCGCTGCATTGCCCCCAATAAGGGGCGACCGAGGTCAATTCGTGCCACTATCGACGGCAAATCTTACGGTCTGGTAAACGGCTGCGCGGTGGCGGTCCGCCGGGATGCGCTTTCTCTCCCGGCGGCGGCCGAGAGGTGCGAAGCAGAGGCGCGACGGGGAGGCCGGCGGCAGACGCTCGCGGCCGACAGCGCAGGCCTTGACTGGCGCGACCGCGTGCGCCCTGCCGATGGGGCCAGAGGCGAAGGGCTATAGGTTCAGCTGAAGCTCAGTGCCAGCCACGTCACGGAGGCGACAGTGATGATCGCCGATGCGCCGCAAAGCACAATTCCGATGCCACGAAGGTCGGCATCCGCTGCCTCGCAGCGGCCGGCGTAACGCGTGCTGCCGGCAGCCGCCGGAAACTCCGCAAAGGCAACATTTTGGTCCGGCTGCTCGAAACGGCGCCTCGGCCTCGGACCGAATGTGTCTGCACTCATCATCAACCCCTGTTTCGCTACCGTGATCGAGTTTTTCAGGAAATCCAAACGCTTGCAGGTGGCGTTTGGTTTTGACGTCCTGGCGAACGATCCCAGTGCGACCACATGCCGGCTTGCGGCCGGCCGCCGCTGGCAAACGAATTGAACACCTCCGCCGATACCAGCAACAAGATGGCCACCCGACCTTTGCATTGCCTCCAGCATCTACCCTGTTTGAGGATAAGTGATTTATTCGAGGTGATCCACCCCAAAAAACCGAAAAAGATTCGCAACAGCCAAGGAGGCCGGATGCGCCTGCCAGCGCTGCCGGCCGATCGTCGCACCCGTATGAGGACAAGGCGAGATTTCGTGGCAAACGAGGCGGCCTTGTCCCGCACCCGGTCTATGCGATAAGCGAGATCGTCTCCGAAGCCGTTCGGGAGCGCGCCGCAAGATGAGAGCGTTACTCGCCCGCTGCCGCCGCTGGGTCATGTTCAGCGTGTTGTTACTGGTGCTCTTGCCGTCGCTGGCGGTGCTCGCGTATGCCGTTTTCGACCCGCCGCTGACGCCGCTGATGTTGATCCGGTGGGCGGAGGGGCTGCCGCCGCGCCGTTCCTGGCGTCCGCTCGACGGCATCTCGCCGCATCTGGTCCATGCGGTCATCGCTGCCGAGGATAACCTGTTCTGCAGCCACCGCGGCTTCGATACTGGCGCAATTGAGGGTGAATTGCGCGGCTGGCTCTTGCAGGGCGAACGGCCGCGCGGCGCCAGCACAATTACGATGCAGACCGCCAAGAACATTCTTCTGTGGCCCGGCCGCGACCCACTGCGCAAGGTCGTGGAGGCATGGATGACGCCGCAGATCGAAGCGCTCTGGGGCAAGCAGCGGATCATGGAGGTCTATCTCAACGTCATCGAGATGGGGCCCGGCGTCTACGGTGCCGAGGCCGCGGCGCGGGCGTTCTTCGGCAAGCCGGCGAGCGGATTGACCCGGAACGAGAGCGCACTGATCGCGGCCGTGTTGCCCAATCCCCGGCGCTGGCACGCTGGGCACCCGGATCCCGTCACCAGGGCACGGGCACGCCTGATCGACCGCCGCGTCAACCAGATCGGCCATCTTTTCGCCTGTCTCGACTGACGCTTGAGAACAATGCTGCGCCTCTGGCGGCGGCGGTCACCCTTGCGTTCCTGCTGGGTGCGTTGCCGCTCTCGGCTGCCGGCGCTGCACGCAGGAGGTCTCGCACGCGGGTCAATTGCGTGGTATCCCCTGGCACCCGCCGGTCAAGGTCATGTGGCGGCAACGGTTGGGGGCTTGGTGTATCGGCGCAGCAAGGTGACGGAAGCCGCTCGCGGCCGCTGCGCACGACCGGTTCGAGGAGGGATCACGTTATGCGCTCACTTTGGCGGTTCGCTGCTTTCCTGTGCTTGAGCGGCCTGATCGCCGGCTGCCAGAGTTCCAAGCCGATATCGTCGCAAGAGGCGGCGATCGCGGAGCAGATCACCCAGCAGGTGAATACACCGAAGGCTGCAGCCGTCGCCGCATCGCGCTACCGCACATATCGCTGGATGACCTCGGAGGAGATGGTCCGTTACCGACTTGGCTACGATCCAACGATGGCGCCCGCGACCCGGTTCGCAGTGGAGCAGGCGGTCGACGACGATCTTGCTGACAAGGGGTTTCGGCGTGGAGAGCCGGCGGACTTCCTCGCCGCCTTCAGCAATGTCTATATCGACCGCAACCGTGCCGCGGCCGGTCCCGGTTTTCTCGGCGCGGAGTTGCAGTTGGCCGATAGCCCTAAAGGCACGCAAGTCGAAGCCTACAGCGGGATGGAGGTCTACAAGACCCCCGAAGAGAGCTTTACCATTGTCTTCCTGGACGCGCAGACCCGCCAGCTCCTTTGGCGGGGCACCGGAACCGAAAAGTTCGCAACGGAGGCAGGGCAACAAAGCAACGCGGCGATCGAAGCGGCCGTCTATCAGGCACTGAACAATATGCCCGTGCCGCTTGCGCCCTGAGCGCTTGGCCGCGGCCGCCAGGGCCTGAGGATGGGGGCACCAATGCGGCGGCCTAAGGAGCATGCATTTCATCTGCTGCCGGGATGGGCGGGCAGGGGGCTTGCGCTGTTCGACCGCAGGCGGACACTGGTCAGCGGCGCGGCTCTCCTGTTTGCGCTGCTGCTGGGCGGACCGGTCGCAGCGGCAGCGACGGCCGAACCGCCGATCCGCCTGTTAGCGCTCGGCGACAGCCTGACCGCCGGCTACGGGCTGGAGCGCGCCAACGCTTTTCCGGCGCAGCTCGAACGCGCCTTGCGCGGCCTCGGCCTCAACGTCACGGTCGAGAACGCTGGCGTCTCCGGGGATACCAGCGCCGGCGGCCGGGGGCGGCTTACCTGGCTGTTGGGCTCCAAGCGTGCCGCACAGCCGGACGCAGTGATCGTTGAACTCGGCATCAACGACGCCTTTCGCGGCATCGATCCGGAAGTCACCTACGGGAACCTGGATGCGATCCTTGAGCAACTGAGTGCGCGCGGCATTGCGGTGCTGCTGACCGGTATGCGCCTCCTGCCGCACTGGCGCACCGCCGATGGCGAGCGGTTCGAAGCGATCTTTCCCGACCTTACCACCCGGCACAAGATCCCGCTCTATCCGTTCTTCCTCGAAGGTGTTGCCGGCGTCGCGGAGCTGAACCTTCCGGACGGCCTGCACCCCAACGCCGACGGCATTGCCGAGATCGTGCGCCGCATCACGCCCGCCGCTGCCGAGCTTGTGCGCACGGCGGCGGCACAGCGTGCACACACTCCCTGACGTCGCGGGCGCGGCCTGGGGAAGGGAAGGACCGCGCCCGCCTTTGTCGTCAGTTCAAGCCGGCTACGCCTTTAAGCGCGGGCAAGCGTCTTGCCGGTGGCGCCCAAGTCGTTGAAGGCTTCCGATAAGCGTTCGACCATGCCGAGCTCGGCCGCGCGCAGCCACTTGCGCGGGTCGTAGAACTTCTTGAACGGCGTGCCGTCCTCCGGGTCGATCTGGTATTTGAACGCCTTCGGATGCTCATCGACGAACTTGCCGACCGGTGCCGAGAAGGCGAACTGGGTGTCGGTGTCGATGTTCATCTTGAACACGCCGTAGCCGACCGCTTCCGTGATCTGCGCCTTCTCCGAGCCGGAGCCGCCGTGGAAGACGAGGTTCAGCGGGTTCGGGCCGGCGTTGTGGCGGCGCGCAACCAGGTCCTGGCTGTTCTTCAGGATCTCCGGGCGCAGCTTGACGTTGCCCGGCTTGTAGACGCCATGCACGTTGCCGAACGAGGCGGCGACGGAGAAGCTGCCGATCTCGGACAGCTTGTCGAACGCTTGCAGGACGTCCTCCGGCTGCGTGTAGAGCTTGGCGTTGTCGGCGCTCTCGTCGAATTCGCCGCCGATGCCGTCTTCCTCGCCGCCGGTGACGCCGAGTTCGATCTCCAGGCTCATGCCGATCTTGGCCATCCGCTTCAGCACGCGCGCGCACTCGTTCAGGTTCCAGTCGAGCGGTTCTTCCGACAGATCGAGCATGTGCGAGCTGAACAGCGCCTTGCCGGTTTCCTTATGGAACGCCTCGCCATGGTCGAGCAGGCCCTCGACCCACGGGATCAGCTTCTTGTTGGCGTGGTCGGTGTGCAGGACGACGCAAACGCCGTAGTGCTCGGCCATCATATGGACGTGGCGGGCGGCGGAGACGGCACCCAGCACCTTGGCAAGGCTGCCGTTGGGGAACCCCTGGCCGGCGTAGAACTGCGCACCGCCGTTCGAGAGCTGGACGATGACGTCGCCCTTGGCCTTGGCGGCGGCCTCAAGCACGGCGTTGATGGTATTCGTGCTGGTGACGTTCACCGCCGGCAGCGCGTAGTGGCCGGCCTTGCAGCTGGCGACCAGCGTCTCGTAATCCTTGCCGGTAACAACGCCCGGTTTCAGTCCACTCATCGTTCTCTCCTCCTCGGTAGATGGGGCGAAAGGGCACCGCGGCCGATGGCTCCAGCGTCCGTGTCGTTTGCGTCCCGGCTGGCCGGGCGGTCCCCAAAGAAACCCCGCTTATAGCACCTCCGCGCCGCCGTGGGAGAAAGAACAAGGAGGGAGGCAAGGCGGCCCCGTGGGGCCGGCTGCCGCCAGGACACCGAGGATGGCGCAAACCCGAGGCGTGTGTGGATGCCCCCGGTTTTGCAAGGTTTTTCTTCCGACTTCTTT
>JARSSM010000027.1 GCA_029624735.1 Defluviicoccus sp.
TCGACCTCATCCAGGAAGGCAACATCGGCCTGATGAAGGCGGTCGACAAGTTCGAGTACCGCCGTGGCTACAAGTTTTCAACGTATGCGACGTGGTGGATCCGCCAAGCCATTACGCGCTCGATCGCCGACCAGGCGCGCACCATCCGTATTCCCGTGCACATGATCGAGACGATCAACAAGCTTGTCCGTACGTCACGGCAGATGCTGCACGAGATCGGCCGCGAGCCGACGCCCGAGGAGCTGGCGGAAAAGCTGTCGATGCCGCTTGAGAAAGTGCGCAAGGTCCTGAAGATCGCCAAGGAGCCGATCAGTCTGGAAACGCCGATCGGCGACGAGGAAGACAGCCACTTAGGTGATTTCATCGAGGACAAGAATGCTGTTCAGCCGCTTGATGCAGCCATTCAAGCGAACCTGCGCGAAACAACCACCCGCGTGCTGGCAAGCCTCACACCGCGCGAGGAGCGGGTCTTGCGGATGCGCTTTGGCATCGGCATGAATACGGACCACACGCTCGAAGAAGTGGGCCAACAGTTCTCGGTCACACGCGAGCGGATCCGCCAGATCGAGGCCAAGGCCTTGCGCAAACTCAAGCATCCGAGCCGCTCGCGCAAGCTGCGCAGCTTCCTCGACCACTGACACCTTCGTGCCGGAAGGCTCCCGCGCAGCACCACCGCGACGGCTAGACCGTGTGCTGAAGAGCGCACTCGGCGATCTGATCCTGCGGCCATGGTTCGACCGCGCCGCCCTCAAGATTCTCACCACCTGGTATTTCCCGTTGTCGCGGGCCTGGGCAGAGGCAGTCGCGGCCGAAGGCTCAGCGGAACGGTTTTTCGCCGCCTTGCCGGCCCGGCGACGCAGCGATCGCCTGGTGCCGCGCATCCTGACGCTGGTGCAGCGGCGGCACGAAGCCCTCAAGGCCGCGGAGGAGGCGTGGTTGCGCGCCTTTTTCGGCCCCGGGCCGGCGCACATCGATGTCGAGGCCGAGCGGCTCAGCCGTGCGGCGCAATTGATGGGCCTGCGGTCGCTGTTCGCGCCCTTGCACCTGGAGCATCCGTTTCCGGCGGTCGCCTGGCGGATCGAGGACAAGGCAACGGTCGAACGCCGGCACAGCGAGCGGCTGCGTGACCCCGCTCGGGCATTCGTCCACCGCATCGGCCCCGAGGCGATCGAACCCTCGCGCGGTTTTATCAACGGTGATGGGGTCGACGGTTGGTTACGCTTCCCGAGCCCGGTGCCGGCGGTCGGACCACAGGCCTGGGCGCGAGTCGGCACGCCATTGCCGGAGGCGCGGCGCCGGCTCGACCCCCAGCCGACGCTGGTCTTTGCGCACGGGATCGGCATGGAACCGGAATACTGGGGCTATCAGCGCGAGCCGATCACGGGGCTTCTGCAGTCCGGCATCCGTGTCATCCTGCCGGAGCTTCCCTGGCACGGCCGCAGGCGGATGGCGCACAGTTATGGCGGCGAGCCGATCCTGGCGCTGGGCGTCGGTGGCCTGCTCGACTTCTTCCACGCCGCCGTTCTTGAAATCGGTCTGCTCGTGGCCTGGGCACGGGCGACGCGCGGCGGCCCCGTCGCGGTCGGCGGGGTAAGCCTAGGCGCCCTCACGGCGCAGCTGGTCGCGACCGTTGCCCGGCACTGGCCCGCCGAGATGCGGCCCGATGCGCTGTTTCTCGTCGCCCCGTCGCAGGCGCTGGAGGCTGTCGCTTTCGAAGGCAGCTTGTCGTGCGGCTTGGGCGTGCCTGGAGCACTGCAGGCGGCCGGCTGGACGCTCGAAGAGACGACCCGCTGGCGGCCACTCCTGAACCCAGTGGGTGATCCGGTGATGTCGCCGGAGCAAGTTGTGGTCCTCCTGGGCGTTGCCGACGACGTGACACTCGCTGAAGGCGGTGAGGCCCTGGTGACCGACTGGCGCGTTCCCCCGGCAAACGTCTTTCGTTGCGATGCTGGCCACTTCAGCACGTCGCTGGCGCTGAGCCGTGACGGCGCGCCGCTGGAACGTCTGCTCTCGCTCCTCAGCGCGCTCGGCTAAAGGCACGCGGCTCGCCCCTTGCGCAGGTGGGGGGAACTATGATCCGCTGTCATCGTCCCAGCGATCAGGGGCAATCCCGGACGGTCCGGGGCAGCGCTGGGGCCCGTAGCTCAACTGGTCAGAGCTGGCGGCTCATAACCGTCTGGTTGCAGGTTCGAGTCCTGCCGGGCCCACCAGCGCCGACGCGGCGCGACAGCCTCAAAACAGATCCGCCGTCAGAGTCGAGAAGCCACCGCGATTTTCGCCAAGCGAGTCTTCAGGATCGGGTGCGGTGGCAGCAGGCGGCGCGCCCAGAAGCTTGCGCAGCACTGTGTAGAGTGAGATCACGACGCGATAGCTAGGCTTGTGCCCCATCAGCTGGCGTTCGAACATGCGCCAGGCGATGGTCGCTTGTTCAAACCGGCCCAGGGTCTCGCCGAGGTCCCAGTAGACGTGGCGGCAGCTATTGAGAAAATCAGAGAACCGCTTGATATCGCTCTTGAAAACCAGAGCATGATAAGTCTCGCGATATGTTTTCGACAGGTCGACGACACGCGCCCACTCTTCTTTCATTCTTCCGCGCACGAACCGCGAAAGCGTCGCTAGATACTCGCTCTCGTTTGGTCGGAGCGAATCTTTCGTCTTGGCATTCTTGGTTATCCACTCCGACAAAGCGCGCAGCTGCGGCTGCAGAGCGGCGTACTCATACTCAAAATAGGTAATGCCAATCCACGACGAGAGGACCTCAAGAGCCGTACTTGGATCGAGGCGCAGTGCTTCGATCAACGGCATCACGCTGTCTGCATCCTCAAGGTAGAGCAGTTTTGAGGTCATCTCCTCGACTGCGCGTTCGATATCGCACGATGACTGTTCGTAAGCGGCGACAATAAGCGGGCGGATGCGTGCCTTCATGTGGGTGTTGAGCTTGACCCGCAGCTCCGGTGTCAGATCGAAGTAGATACTTGATGGCCGGATGTTCGAGCGCGTAAAGGCAAGCTCGATGATGATCGGACTGAATGTCGGTACCGAGTCAAACACGTTAAGCGCATCCAGATCAGACGAAAAAGATGCAATGTCAACAGTCTCTGATCGTACCTTGTATTGAAAGAATCGCTGAAAGTTTTCTTCTGAAAATATGAACGACTCTCCGCCATCGCCTGGCTTTAAATAATCGTAGGGAGAGTAAATAATTGTCGAAATAGGTCTGCTCTCACTTATCTTGTATGACTTATCAATTACAACGCTCTTGAATAGTATGGAATGATTCAAGAAATGTGTTCTAAAGAGAAGTGCAGACGAATCACCGGTTTCAGCGGCAACCCTCCGCGAGAAATGGCCGACGTCATATTTGCGCGCCGGGCCAGACCGCAGAAAAATCTGCAATATCTCTCGATCCATCATGGCGGCGGCTCAGAAATCTGTGAGCGCGGTCAGTTCGGCGGTGTCAAGCGCCTTGATCTGCTGCTCCCAGTCCGCGGCTGGCGGATCATAGCCCATGACGACACAGAGCTGAGTGAAGCGTATGATTCGACCCTCGACGGGATAGCGGACCACCCCACCAGCCCGCGGGAACTCTAGAACAAGGTCGTGCCTGTCGCAACCGAGCATGAGGCCCTGCGACCGCACGAACCGCACCGCCGATCGCGAGACGTCGATTACCGCGCACGCCTCTCCGTCACAGTGCACGACCATACCCGGAGCGAGATAGCGTTCCTCCTTCCTGCGTTCGGGCAACGGTGGCGGGCGCATTGATTTCTCTCGCGAAGCAGTTCCACTACAACTGCTAGTGTGCGGCGAGAGCCGATAAAAAACCCTTAAGGTTCGTCGAGGCCTGGTATCGAGATCACCCACCGGCGGCGCGCGGAGGGCAGGGCTACCGGCAGTCGTAGGCGATTACGGGTACGAACGTCGCTTCTGGGCCACCAAACTGGCCCTGCCGGACCGCCCGCCTGCCGTAGCGGGCGCAGTGCGCCTCGGCAACCGCGTCCGGGCTGTCAAGGCTCAGCATTGGCGGTTCGAGCCAGATCCCCTTGGCACTGGAATCGACCACGTCCACGCAACCACCGAGCATGGCGCACAGGACGAGCGCCGCGAACATTCTCATCGGCCTTGGCTTTCTCGAAGGGATACTCCGGCCGGGACACTAGCCCGCTTGTACGCTCCCGCTCAATACCGGCCATGCCGCAGTCCCGTCCTTCGTCGCGGCCGTACTCACCAGAGACGCAACAGGCACGCCATCATTCGCGTCGATGCCACGGCTGAGGGCTTGCGCCCCCCCCACGACGGCGTAAGGTAACACCGGAGCGGCGGTTTGCCCGGCAGGCACGGCTTTTTGGCCAGCCACCCCGCCAAGCGATCGCACTCATGACGGGGGCAGGGAGGCGATGAACAAACCCGGTCCTGCGGCGGAGCACAAGGCGGACGAGAGTCCTGGGGTAGCGGTCGGCACGACATCCCGAACGGGCACTGAGCAGCCGGCCGAGAACGGACGCGGCGAGCAGCCGGCCAGGATCGCGCGGCACACGACCAAGCCGGCCGCGGCGCGCTCGCAGACGGCCGTCTTCAGCATGCTCGTGCGCGACTTCATGCATAGCCGCAACAAGGTGCTGGCCATCCCCCCAGGGACGCCGTGCGCCGCGATGATCGACCTGCTCGCGGCCGAGCGCGCCGGCTGCGCTGTGGTCGTCGATCCGATGGAGCGTCCGATCGGCATCATCACTGAGCGCGATATCGCGCTTCGCGTCGCCTACCGCGTGCCGCCCGAAACCCCGGTCGAGGCGGTGATGACCATGCCGGTGATGACCATCCGCCGACGCGAGTACTTGTACCAAGCCATTGCCTGGATGCGCCGCCACGGCCTCCGCCATATGCCGGTGGTCGACTGGAACGGGCGGCTGGCCGGCCTCATCTACCTTAACGATGCGCTGGCGGCAGCGTCCGAACGGCTGATGGGTCAGCTCGACCGCTTAAGCCGCGAGGGCACGATCGAGGGCATGAAGGAGGTCAAAGCGGCCCAGATCGATCTCGCCGAACAGTTGTTCGCGGACAACCTGCCGGCGGTGGAAATCCAGCAGGTGATCACCCGCATCAACAACGATATGTACCGCCGCATCGGCGAGGCGAGCCTGAAACAAATGGAGGCGGAGGGCTGGGGCGAGCCGCCGGTGCGCGCGGTCGTCATCGTCATGGGATCCGGCGGGCGCGGCGAGAACTACCTGTTCCCGGATCAGGACAATGCCTTCATCATCGAGGACTACCCCGATGCCGAGCATGGCCGGGTCGATGCGTACTTTCTTGAGCTGGCTGAGCGAATGTGCCGCGACCTGAACGAGGTCGGCATTCCCTACTGCAACGGCTATTGCATGGCGGTCAACCCGCTGTGGCGCAAGACCCGCAGCCAGTGGATGGAGCAGATCCGCCTGTGGGGCCGTAAGAGCAATCCGGTTGCCATCCGGCTGTCGGACATCTTCTTCGATTTTCAAGCTGTCTGGGGCGACCAGGATCTGGTGCACGATGTGCGCCGCGTCGCAACCGAGCTGGGCCGCAACAACCCATTCTTTCTCAAGCAGATGTTCCACGACAAAGTCGACCACAACACCGCCCTTGGCCTGTTCGGCGGCTTCATTACCGAGAAGGAGTCAAAGGAATACCGGGGCCACGTCAATCTCAAGTATGCCGGCATTATCCCGCTGGTGGGCGCGATCCGCCTGATGGCGCTGCGCACCGGCGTTAAGGAGACGGCAACGCTTGCCCGCATCGGCGCCCTGGCGCTGAGCGGCACACTCAGCCGGACGGAGCGGGAAGATCTCACCCAGGCCTTTTCGACCATCACCGATACGTTGATGCGCCGCCAACTGGCGGACTATCGCCTTGGCCGCCGGGTCGGCTATTTCGTCAATCCCGACGCGCTGTCCAAACATCAGCGTGCCGACCTCATTGAGGCTTTGAAGGCGGTCAACCATATCCGCAGGCGCGTCCACATGGAATTCACGGCGCAGCTCTTTTAGGCGCTCCTTTCAGGCGTGCGCGTCGGCATGGATGGCTGGCAGGCTGAAATAGAATGTCGCGCCATAGCCGGGCGTGCTTTCGACCCACAGCCGCCCGCCCAGGTGCTCGACAATCCCACGGCAGATCGCGAGGCCCAAGCCAGAGCCGAGCGGATTGCCGGTCTTGCCCGAGCGGACCTGATGGAAGCGCTCAAAGATCTTGTCCTGCTCGTGATAGGGGATGCCGGGTCCGTTGTCGGCAACACTGACCAGAAGCGTGTTGCGGCCGCAGGTCACCTCGACCGCCACCTCGCCCGTTCCCGACGGAACGAACTTCTGTGCGTTCGATAGAAGATTGATGACGAGCTGGATCAGCTGGTCGCGATCGGCACGAACCATCGGCACCAATTCCGGCTTGAAGACCTTGAGGCCGACCTGCTTTTCCTCGAACAGGTGGCGCATGGATGCCACCGCATGTTCGACGACCTCGACCAGATCGACCTCCGACATCACCCATTTCATGCGCCCGCTTTCGATCCGCGACAGATCCAAGACCTGGTTGATCAGGCGGGTGAGGCGTTCGCTCTCGCGAATGATGATGGTGAGGAACTGCTGCCGCTCACCAAGCTCAAGGTCGGGCGAGTCATGCAGGATCTCGGAGAAGGACCGGATCGAGGTCAAGGGCGTGCGCAGCTCGTGGGTCACCGTTGACAGGAAATCGTCCTTCATCCGGTCGAGCTCGGTCAGGCGCGCGTTCGCGGCTTTAAGATCGCCCGATGCCTTCTCCAGTTCGCGCGACTTCTGTTCGAGCTGGCGGCTGTATTCGAGCACCTGCGAGGTCTCGTCGAGAATCTGCATGATCTCTTCGAAACCAACGCCCTCGCCCTTGACGGTTGACGCAATCATCACGCGGGCGGAAGCGGCGCCGATCGCGCCCGACAGGCGGCGTTCGACGAACTGCACCAACTCGCCGTCGGCCTGCCCGCCGGGCTCGATGCTGCGGCCTCGTCTGCGCGCGTACTCGGAAAAGGCATCGCGGGCGCGATCACGACCCAGGAAACGCTCGGCCATCGCGCGCAGATCGCCAATGCTGACCCGTCCATGCAACATCCCGGTGCTGGTGCCGCTGCCCGCATGGCGAAAGATGTCAACGAATAAGGCCGCCTGGATGCGCTCGATCGTGCTCTGGCGGTCGAGAAGGGAAACGCCAACGAAGATGGCGACGTTGAAGAATAGGCTCCAGATCAGCGAGTGGGCGATCGATGAGTACCCCGTCAAACCCAACAGGGCATAAGGCTTCAAGAGTTCGATACCCCATGGACCGCTCTCGATGAACGACATCGGCAACCAGTCCGAGCGGGCGAACGAGGGCAGCAGCAGCGTGTAGATCCAGATCAGGAATCCGGCCGATATGCCGGCCAGCGCGCCGCGGCGGGAGCCGCCCTTCCAGTAGATTCCGCCTATGATTGCAGGCCCGAATTGCGCCGCGGCCGCGAAAGACATCAGACCAATCGCGACCAGTGCATACGATTCTCCAATGAACCTGAAGAACAAGTATCCCATTGCGAGAATGATTATAATGGCGGTGCGACGGATGGTCAGCAGCAGCCCTGAAAGATCCTTGTGTTCAGCCAGATGCAGCCAGGCAAAGCGCAACAGCATTGGCATAACCAAGTCGTTGCACAGCATTGTCGACAGCGCCACCGTCTCGACGATGACCATACCCGTCGCCGCCGAAAGCCCGCCGACGAAGGCCAGCAGCGCCAGTCCGGGCGAGGCTTCAGCCATCGGCAGTGCCAGCACGAACATATCGTGATCGACGGTGCCAAGCGGAAAACGGAGCAGGCCGGCGAACGCGATCGGCAGTACGAAGACGTTGATCACCAGCAGGTAGAGGGGAAACAGCCAGATCGCTTTGTTGAGATGGGATTCCTCGACGTTCTCGACGATCGTCACCTGGAACTGGCGCGGCAGGCAAACCATGGCGATCATGGCAAGCCCGGTGAGCGGCAGCCAGTCATTGCCCGCGGGCGCCAACGTCAGCAAAGGCGCGATTCGCGGATCGGCCGCCGCTTGCGTAAACAGATCGCCGAAGCCATCAAAAATCCCGTACGTCACGAACAGGCCGACCGCGGTGAACGCGACCAGCTTGACCACCGATTCAAACGCGATTGCCAGCACCATGCCTTGATGGTGTTCGGTCGCGTCGATGTGGCGGGTGCCGAACAGAATTGAAAAGGCCGCCATCAACGCCGCCACCCACAAGGCGGTATCGCGCAGCGGCGAGAGCGAGGTGACCGCGGCCGCCCCACTCAGGTCGGGATAGTGCAGCACAACCGTGAAGCTGCTCGCCACGGCCTTCAACTGAAGCGCGATGTACGGCATGATGCCGACGACGGCGATGATCGTCACCAGGCCACCCAAGAGATGGCTCTTGCCGTAGCGCGAAGCGATGAAATCAGCGATCGAGGTCGTGCGGTGGACTTTGCTGATGCGCAGGATCTTGCGGATCACCACCCAGCCGAGCGCGAACATAAGGGTCGGGCCAAGATAGATCGGCAGGAAGCCGGCGCCTGACGACACGGCGCGGCCAACGGAGCCGTAAAACGTCCAGGCCGTGCAGTAGACGGCGATCGAGAGTGCGTACACCGTGGGGTTGTTGACGACCGGATGACCCTGTCGGCCGCGGCGGTCGGCGAAATAGGCGATCGCAAACAGGAGCGACAGGTAGCCAAACGACGTGACGACGATGAGCCAGCCCGGCAACATGGTCGTTGCGCTCCTTCTAGAACGATCCGCTGCCGATGTCGTCGCGTTCGATGGTCGCCGCCGGTGCCGTTTCCGTCGTCACGGCCAAAGCGATGATCAGCAGCACCCAAATCCCAAAAAGGTAGAGGAACAGCAAGGGGATGCCCATGACAAGAAGGGGCGCCTCAAACAGCCCAATGAAAAGAGGATGAAACAGGAGCGCACCCAGGGCTGCGAGCGCGATCAACCGGTCGTTGAGATATCCTTGCGCCGCTTGCACCGTCGGCTCCGCGTGGTCGGATTCATGCGCTGCCATCTGGCACCTCGCTCGTTCCGTTTGTAGAAGGACCGCCAATCGTTTCCGCCTGGGTCAAAACTGAGGTTTCCACGCCCGCTTTTTCATCACGCTCTGTCCCGCCTGGATGGCCTGATCGAGCGTTGTGACGCCGCGCGCCTCCAAGAGCTCGATCATCTTGAGAAAGACGCCGGCTGTGATCAGTGAGTCGCCGAGCGCACGGTGCCGGCCCTGAATCGGGATGCCGAAACGCTGTGCGACCGCATCAAGAGAGTGCTTCTGCGCCTGGTCATGCAGGAACGCCGACAACAGCAGTGTGTCGAGCACGGGCATGTCGAAGCTGGTACCGCTCTCGGCTTCCCGCATCTTGAGGAACTTGAGATCAAAGGCGGCATTGTGGGCGACGAGAACGGCATCGCCGACGAACCTGCGGAATTGCGGCAGGACGATCTGGATCGGCGGCTTGTCCTTGACGTCATCGTCGGTGATGCCGTGGAAGCGGATCGACTCGGGCGGGATCGAACGCCCCGGATCGACCAGACGGTCAAACGACTCGCCGGTGAGGATGCGGCCATTGACGACCCTGATTCCGGCCAGCGAAATGACTTCGTCGCCGGCCGACGGCGCCAGGCCGGTGGTTTCGGTATCGAAAACGACAAAGTTGAGCGAGCGCAGCGAGCGCTGGCCGAGCTCACCCAGGTCGGGCGTCCGCCGCAGCAGGTCGAAATCGTAGAACTCGGGCCGCGGCGGCAGGTTGCGCTGCTCCTGGACGACGGTCATGTGCTGGGCTGTCGGCAGCGGAATCCGCAGCCGGGCGCGGCCGTCGACACCGGTGAGGCTCCAGGCATCGGTCTTGTGCCGGTCAAGCACATCGCGCAGCGTCAGTCCGCCAAGCATTTCCTCGACCGTATCCTCAAGCCACCCATGCAGATCCGACGCCGCGATTGGTGCGCCGTGCCAGATGATATCGACATAGACGTGTTTGTCGCCCGCGACCGCTTCGAGATCGAAGGTTGGCACGCCAGTGTGCGCCCGCAAGCGCAAAACCAGACGATTGAGCAACTCGACCAGGCTGTAGCTGTCGCCGTGCAGCCACTGCGGGATGCCGACAATCACGACGTCGATGCCGCGCTGTTCCTTGACACGGCCGCGAATGGTCTGGAACAGGTTGGCAGAAAAGAGATCGCTGGTCGGCCAATGGCTGGTGACGATAGCCCGGTACTGCGACGCCAGCGTTTCCAGCCGATCGCACAGATGCTTGCTTTCCTTGAGCAGGACCTTCTTGAACTCCGTCTGCTCCAAGGAACTCAGCTCCGGGGCGCTGCTCAGGATTTCCGCCGCCGCCCGCAGATTAGCAACCGGCGCCCGCAGCCCTTCGGTCGATTCCCGCAACAGCCGGTCACGCAGGCCGAGTGCCGCCAGCTCGTCCGTATCGTCCTGGAACGACAGGACGTATCCAGCCGGTGCGCCATCGGCATCGATAATTAGGCCCAGCCGTCCCTCGAGCATGAAGCGGCTGTCGATCGTAGCGCCGACGAACGGCACGCTGGCTCTGTCCGATCCACCTGCGTAACGGCCGCTGGCGAGATAATTGTTAAGCCGTTCGATGGCATGCAGAATCGGCTGTCGGCTCATCAGATCGAACAGCGAGCGGTCGAGACCGATGGTGCCGCTGACGTGGAGGATCTCCAGTGACCGCTTGTTGTAGAGCAGAATGCGATGGCTGGTGTTGCAGACGATCACACCTTCGTGCAGCTCCCGAAGAATGGTGCTGAGCTTGTTCTTCTCGTCCTCGATCGTCTGCGTGGCGCGGCGGACATTGTCATCGACGTTCTTCTTGGCGATCGCGAGGTGGCGGATCAAGTCATTGACCGCCCGCGGCAGGCCGCCCAACTGGTGTTCGTCGACCTCGATCTCGTGCTCGGGGTTGGCGTGCAGAACGGTGTCAATGCCCTCGCCGAGCGCCAGCAGCGGCCGGACGACGGCGATGTCGAGATAGGCCCAGCAGACGGCGATGAGCGCCAACAGGACGCCCGCTGTGCCGCCGCCATAGGCGATAAGGAAGGAGGTTGTTTCGTCGCTGGCGCCCGGCATCCCCTGAGCGACCAGCCATGTCCCGGCGATGACGGCAGCAACAGTGGCCAGCGCGATCGAAGAAAAGACGAGGATCAGAGTGATACGGGGACCCATGCGGCGCACTACGGTTTGGCCGGTCGGCGCCTCACCCGCCGCTGAGGATCTGCTTGACCTTTTCGGTCAGGTCCCGGGTCGAAAACGGCTTGGTCACGTAGTCGTTCGCACCGAGCGCGATGCCTTTTTCCCGGTCGACCTCGCGTCCCTTGGCGGTCAGCAGGATGATGTAAACATCCTTCCAGTCGGGGTTGGCCCGAATGGTCTGACAGACGTCGAAACCGTCGCGTTTCGGAATCATGACGTCGAGCAAAATCAGATCGGGGGCACGATCCTGCACGAGCGCCAGCGCTTCTTCACCGTCGTTGGCGACGCGCACCTCGAACCCTGCTTTCTTCATCAGGAATTGCAGGGATAACACGATATTGGGTTCGTCCTCGACGACGAGAATGGATTTCACCACTCCCTCCTCCCTGGTCTCGCTCATTCTTCTTCACACCGGCTCGACCCGTCGGCGTGTTTCACCCTTGTCTAAGTATACCACCTTTCGCAAGAAAGAGGCTTTTAATGCTGGTGCCAGCGCGCGTTGTCAATGGCCGGCGCGGCCGTAGCCGCATGCACAGGAGAGACCCCGGCGATTGCGCGAACGGATGGATCCGGTCTAGAACGCCCGCGCCGCGGCTCCGCCCCGGCTCCCGGCAATGCGGCAAGGTGAGGCCATGGCATCCTACCAGTATATCTACGTGATGAAGGGGCTGAGCCGGACCTACCCCGGCGGGCGGGAGGTTCTCAAAGGGGTCACGCTTTCTTTCTTCCCCGGCGCCAAGATCGGCGTCATCGGCGCCAACGGCACCGGCAAGTCGACGCTCCTGCGCATCATGGCCGGCCTCGACCACGATTTCACCGGCGAGGCTTGGCCGGCGGAAGGCGTGCGCGTCGGCTTTCTGCCGCAAGAGCCGCAGTTGGACCCCTCGTTGGACGTCATGGGCAACGTCATGCAGGGCGTGGCCGCGACCAGGGACCTGCTGGAGCGTTTCAACGAACTGAGCGCACGCTTCGCCGAGCCGCTCGATGACGATGAGATGGCGACGCTCCTGGAGGAACAGGGCCACCTGCAAGAACAGATCGACGCCGCCAATGCCTGGGAGCTTGACCGCACGATCGAAATCGCGATGGACGCGCTGCGCTGCCCGCCTGGCGAAGCCAGTGTCGCGACCCTCTCGGGCGGCGAGCGGCGCCGGGTGGCGTTGTGCCGGCTGTTACTGGAGCAGCCCGACCTCTTGCTCCTGGACGAGCCAACCAACCACCTGGACGCGGAATCGGTGGCTTGGCTGGAGCGCCACCTCAAGGACTATCCGGGCACGGTGATCCTCGTCACGCACGACCGCTACTTCCTCGATAACGTCACCGGTTGGATCCTGGAACTCGACCGCGGGCGCGGCATCCCCTACGAGGGCAACTATTCCGCCTGGCTCGAGCAAAAGCAGAAGCGCCTCGCAGTTGAGGAGCGTCAGGAGGTGGCGCGGCAGAAAACGCTCGCCGACGAACTCGAGTGGATCCGCGCCAGCCCGCGCGCGCGCCAGGCGAAATCGAAGGCCCGCATCGCCGCCTACGATGCCCTGCTGGCGCAGTCGGCTGAACGGCAGATGGGCACGGCGCAGATCGTCATTCCGGCCGGACCGCGCCTCGGCCAGCAGGTCATCGAGGCGGCGCATCTGCGCAAGGCCTATGGCGACAACCTCTTGATCGAGGACTTGAATTTCCGCCTGCCGCCGGGCGGCATCGTAGGCGTCATCGGCCCCAACGGTGCCGGCAAGACGACGCTCTTTCGCATGATCACCGGCCAGGATAAGCCCGACCAAGGCACGCTTACGATCGGCGAGACAGCCGCACTGGGCTATGTCGATCAGTCGCGTGACGCGCTCGATCCGAAAAAGACCGTCTGGCAGGAGATTTCGGACGGCCTTGATGAGATCGAGCTCGGCAAGCGCAAGGTGCAGAGCCGCGCCTACGTGGCTCAGTTCAACTTCCGCGGCGGCGATCAGCAGAAAAAGGTGGGTGACCTCTCCGGCGGTGAGCGCAACCGCGTGCACTTGGCAAGAATGTTGAAGTCCGGCGCCAATGTCTTGCTGCTGGACGAGCCGACCAACGACCTTGACGTCGATACCCTACGGGCGCTCGAAGAGGCGCTCTTGTCCTTCGCCGGCTGCGCCGTGATCATCAGCCACGACCGCTGGTTCCTCGACCGCATCGCCACCCACATTCTCGCCTTCGAGGGCGACAGCCAGGTGGTCTGGTTCGAAGGCAACTACCAGGATTACGAGGCCGATCGCCATCGGCGGCTTGGTGCCGACGCCGACCAGCCGCACCGGATCAAGTACAAACCTTTGAAGCGGGCGTAACCGGTCGCGGCCGGCCGCCAGGGGGAGGAGTTCGAGGGATGTCGCTCGCGATTACCGGACTCTATGCGGGTTTGGCGGGCCTGATGCTCATCGTGCTTTCGGCCCGCGTCATCCAGCTGCGGCGAGCGCGCGGCCTCTCTTCGGGTGACGGCGGGGATGCCGAGCTGGCGCGGCGTATCCGCGCGCATGGCAACTATTGTGAGTATGTTCCGCTGGCGCTCATCATTTTGGCCGCCGTCGAAGGCGCCGGCTATCCGGCCTGGCTCGTCCACTGCTTGGGGATCTGCCTCCTGGCAGGTCGCGTGGTCCACGCCTGGTCGATGGCCGCGGGCAGCATCCGGGCGCGGGTCGCCGGGATGAGCCTGACTTTCCTGGTCTTGGGCGTTGGCAGCGCAGCCGCAATCGCTGACTTCTTCTGATTGCTACCGCGCCCGTTCTTTAAGAAACCTCTTGATGCGTTTCTTAAGCGTAAGTGTCTTCTCGCCGCGGTGGTCCCGCTTCGGCTTGACCCAGTACATCTGCAAGGATCGCCGCTCGCCCTCATAGGGGAGGAAGCCATGAAAGGAGGTTTCCGAGCGGCGGAACGTCAACAGCGTTCCCGCCTCCGGCGGCACCTCGACAGCATATTCGTTGATATCCTTCGGTGAGCGCATCAACCGCAACCGGCCGCCGGCAGCCTGCCAGTCCTTGTTGAAGTAGATCAACGTCGTAATCATCTTCATCTTCGAATCATTGTGGACATTGCCGTCCGAGGCTTCGGAAAACTTTCGCACCGTTACCTGCAGCGGGAAATCAGAAACGTCGAAGCCGAACTTCTCGGCGTAGGCACGCCGCAACTCAGGACTGTGCAACTCCTCCAGGAGGGTGGAGAACGCCGGGCCGTACGTGAGGTCTTCCGGCGCGAAGTTGCCGGCCGCGTCGATCAAGGGGTAGTCCTGGTTGATCGCAACGATCGCTTCCGCGCGGACGAAATTGGGAACGACAAGGAAATCGCACGGCTCATGTTGCAGCGGCGTGCGGGCAAACGCGTCGAGGTCAAGCATCTGCATCGGACGACTCCCGGCGGGTTAGGCAGAAACGCGTGAGTTTAAGCCCATGCCGCGCGAAGGCAACAAGCGCGGCGCGGCAATGTCGAGGCCGGTACGGGTACGAACGCTTACCAGCTGGCACGCGGACGCTCCCCCTGTGGCGTGTCGCTCTCCGCTTGCTCGTCCGCGTGCGGGCTCGGATGCGCTGCTGCCGCCAGATAGACCGAGCCGTTTTCGACCCGATAGACCGTATCAGCGATCTCCAGGAACGCCGGCCGATGGGTCACCGCCACGATGGTAACCTCGCGCGCGATCCGCTTCAGCCGCTGGCAGAGGTCTTGTTCCGTCGCCGGATCAAGTGCGCTTGTGACCTCATCGAGGATCAGGAGCTTCGGCCGCGTGGCAAGCGCGCGGGCGAGCGCGATCCGCTGGCGCTGCCCGCCGGAAAGCTTGAACCCCTTCTCGCCAACGCTGCTGTTGACCCCCTCGGGCAGTGCCTCGACGAAGGCCCAGGCGCCGGCCGCCTCCAAGGCCCGGCGGACGTCGGCCAAGCTCAGCCGCGGATCGCCGAGAGTGACGTTGGCGAGAATAGAGTCGTGGAACAAAATCAACTCTTGCGGCACGTAGCCGATGCTTTGGCGCCATCGACGCAGATCGATCTCCTCAAGCGGCACGCCATCGACGAGGATGCGGCCCGCCTGCGGCCGGTAAAGCCCCGCCAGCAGGTCAGTGAGCGTCGTCTTGCCGCTGCCGGACGGGCCCGTCAGCACGGTCGTCCTGCGGGCGGCAATCGCCAGGCTCACGTCCTTCAGCACTTCCCTCTGCGGATAGGCGAAACTCACGTGCTCAAAGGTGCACCCGTTCTCGAACTTCGCCGGCAGTGTGCCGCCGGTATGCTCTTCCGCCGCGCTGGCGGTGGCGATCAACTTGCGCACGGCACGGTACGGGCTCTGGTTGACGACCGCCTTCTGCAGATTGTCCTGAATGCGGCCGATGTTGCGCGTCGTCTGTGACAATAGTACGCCCACGATCAGCACCTCGGCCGCCGGATAGCCCCAGACGGTGACAGCGGCGTAGAAGGCCGCGCCCAGGCAGACGACGGTGATGATCTCCTCGAGATTGCGCCGCGCCTCTTGGGAGTAGATCTGCTTCCGCAAGGCCTGATTGAGCGCTTGGTTCTTGCTCTCGCACAGCTGGGCGAAATGGCCCTGCTTGTCCATCGCCTTCAGCGGCTTGATGCTGTTGAAAGCATCGGTGATGAAGGTCAGAAGCTCACGCGAGCGCTTGGTTTCGCGCCTGCCCGCCTCCTTGGCCTGGCGCACCAGGTAGTGCAGCGCCGCGGCCATGCCGACGCCGAAGGCGATCGCCATCAGGGACAGCTTCCAGGAGACGATCAAACTGACGACGATAAAGATCAGCGCTTGAATGCCGTTGGCGAGGAAGGTCGCCGCCATCGTATAAAGCCGCCCGGAGCGCGTCGTTTCCAGGCTTACCGCATTGGCGATGATCCCGACCGGCTGGGTAATGAAGTGGCTCCACTCGGCATCGAGGAGTACACGCAGCAGCTTGGCGCGAAGCTCGGTAATCACCATCGCCGACGCGTAGGCGACGTAGCGCATGGCGGCCAACGTGAAGAGGGATTTCAGCACCATGCCGCCAACAAAGATGGCAACGATGGGGCCCAGGTCCGGCGCCAAGCCAACGAAGGCAAGGCTCTCCACGACGATCCGGCCCATCGGCGAGGCCGTGCCCGCGGCCGGGTCGGAGACAATTGAGACCAGCGGGACAAGGCTGCCAATGCCAATGCCGCCCGCGAGGCCGGCGAGAAGCAGGCACGCCAGCACCAGCCACGGATTGGCCACCTCTTCGCGGAAAAAGATGCGCAGGATCGCGATCATCGTCGCCCTCGGCTGCCCCGCCCGCACCCATGGTCCCGCGGGCAACGGGGTCAAGAGGACGGCCCGCGGGCCGATGCCCGTCCCGCCTCTGGTTAAGCCGTTCCGTTGTCGTCTGCAACACCCGCGCCCGGACCATTCGCCGGTTGCCACTGCGGCTGATTGACCGCCGACACCGAACAGGCTATCGCGACAGTCCCGGTCGCTCTCGGCGACCTTCGTCCGTCAAGCCTCATGAGGCGCTGTTCCGCCCGATGCACTGGACCGACCTCACCGTGTCACATGCAATCCCGCTGAGCCTTCGTTCGCCGGGGACAGCTGCTACCATTCCGGCGCGGTCGCGCTCGGTTGCGGGCAGGGCGATCTGATGGCGGTCCTCCGCTCGCTGATCCGGGCCCTGCGACCGCCGCGACGGAGCACGGCCGAGCGGCTCGCTGCCTTCCCGACTGCGGGCTTGGCGGTCGAAAAGGATGTGACGATCCGCTGGAACGACTACCAGGTGCCGTTCATCGATGCGGAAAGCGATCACGACCTGTTTTTTGCGCTCGGCATGATCCACGCCCACCTGCGTGGCCCCCAGATCGCGCTCTTTATTCACTTCTTCCAAGGGCGGCTGGCAGAGGTTTTCGGGCCGGTCGCCAAGCGGCTCGACCATGCATTGCGCATCCTCGATTACGGAGCCGCGGTGCCCGAGATCGAGCGGACGCTGCCCGATGAGACGCGCCAGTGCTGCGAAGCGTTCCTCGACGGGATCAACAGCTATAACGAGCGGATCACCGAGCTGCCGCCGGAGTTCGGGGTGTTAGGCCTCAAGCCCGAGCGCCACACCATGGCGACGCTGCTTGCCGGCTCCCGACTGGCCAGCACCGATTTCACCTGGATCACTTTCATGTCGCTGCTGCCGCGGCGCGCCCAGCCCGGCTTCACGCGGTTGTGGAACCGCACCATCGAGGCGGGGGAAAGCCCGACGCCCGGCGCCCACGCCGAAGGCACTCCGGGAATGCTGGAGGATTTGCTGGTCGGCGCCGGCCGCGCGGGGTCCAATTCGTTCGCCGTGGCACCGCAGCGGAGCGCCACCGGGGCAGCACTCCTTGCCAACGACCCGCATCTCGGCCTGTCCCTGCCGTCGCTCTGGCTGCTGGGAGGGCTGCGCTCGCCCTCATTCCACGTCGCGGGCTTCATGATCCCGGGGCTGCCGGCGATCATGCTGGGGCGCAATCCTGATCTCGCCTGGGGCGGCACCAACATGCGGGCCTCGTCCAGCGATCTTTACGACGTCGGCGACCTGCCGGCCGAGCAGATCGTCACCAGCGAGACAACGATCAAGGCGCGCGGCTGGCGATCGAGCCGGCATCGGATCCGGCGCACGCCGTTTGGCCCGATCATCAACGACGCCAAAGCCTTGAACGTCCACGGCCGGCCGCTCGCACTGCGCTGGGTTGGCCACGAGCCCAGCGACGAGCTGACGGCGTTCCTGAAGGCGGCGCGCGCCCGCACGCCGGACGAGTTCCGCGCCGCGTTCGCCCCTTACGCCGTTTCCGGCCAGAACATGGTATTTGCCGATCGGGCCGGCAACATCGGCAAGATCATGGCGGTCCGCGCCCCGTTGCGGGCGCCGTTTCCCAAGGACGATCCGGTCCTGAACGCTGCCGATCCGGCCACTCACTGGCGCGGCTTCCAGTGCGCGACCGAGCTGCCGTGGGTTGTCAATCCACCGGCCGGTGTCCTCGCATCGGCCAACGACCGACCGCTTGGCACCGACGTGCCGATTGGCTTCACCTTCGGCGCTGACGACCGCATCCGCCGCCTTTACGAGCTGTTGCGCGCGCACGACAAGATCTCGATCGACAACCTGAGGGCCATCCAAACCGATACCAACGCCCCGGACGCGGCGAAGGTGGCCGGCGAACTGGCGCAGCAGATCGAGGCGCTCAACCTTCCGGTGCGGCCGGACAAGTTCCTGCGCCGGCTCAGCCGCTGGAATGGCGACTACGCCGCCGATGCGTTCGGCGCCGCAGCCTTCGAAGCTCTCCTGTTCCACCTGGTGCCGCCGCTCTATGGCGGCAAGCGGCAGGCCGACTTGCCCGATCTTCTCGGCCAGTGGAGCTATCTGACAACGTTTCTGTTACGCGACCTGATGGCGATCAAGCCCGCCAAGCGCAACAAGATCCTGCGCCGGGCGGTCGCCAAGGCCGAGCGCGATGCGGCGCGCTACCGCCAGTGGGGCGACATGCACCGCTTGCGGATCGGCCATACACTCGCCAGGCTGCCTCTGATCGGCCGCGCGTTCGTGGTCGAGGACTTGCCCGTGGGCGGTTCGCGTCAAACGCCGATGAAAATGGCGCACGGCCTGGTCAACCGCCGCCACGCCGCTACCTTCGGCCAGATGGCGCGTCATATCTCCGATCTCGGCGATCCGGATGCCAACTGGTTCGTCATCCTGGGCGGGCAGGACGCCTGGCTCGGCAGCGCCAACTATGCCGATCAGATCGGCCTGTGGCTGCGCCGGCAGTACATCCACATGCCGCTCCGGCGGGAAACCGTCGCGGCGGAGTTTCCCCACGTCATGACGCTGAAGGCCGGCGCCTGAGCTCTTATACCTGAACGCCGGCGCCAGCGCCCTATCCGGCCCGCTTGATAAATTCGAGCAAGCCCTTGAGCTGCGACGGATCGCCGATCACGCGCGGCACCTTGTTCTGGCCGCCGAGCTTGCCGATGCTCTTCATCCAGGCGGCGAAGGTGCCGGGCGGCACTGCATGCACGACCGGGGCGCCGACACCGACATCAACCGCGCGGCGCTCCTGGTAGTCCTCGTTGCGCTCCTGCAGGATCCGATCAACCGCGCGGGTGAAGGCTTCGACGCGTTCGGGCTGGCTGAACTCGACCACGTAAACGTGATGGCCGAGCGAGTCGCGGTCGGCCGAGAACGCGGTGCCGACGGCAAATTCGCTTATCTCGCTGCCCACCTCGCGCGCTGCCGCAAGCACCGCCGTCTCCACCAGATCGCCGGTCAAGTGCTCGCCGAAGGATGACAGCATGTACGAGGTGCGGCCGGTAATGATCAGCCGCGGCGGCTTTGTGTCAACGAAGCGGACGACATCGCCGATGACATAGCTCCACAGGCCGGCGCAGGTCGTAAGCACGATCGCGTAGTCAACGCCGGTCTCGACGTTGCCGATCCAGTGCCGGGTCGGGCTCGGCCCGCCGAGTTCGTTCACCGGCACGAACTCATAGAACATGCCGTTGTCGACGATGACCCGCAAACCCTCGCCCGGCCCGCGGTCGGCAATGGCGACGAAGCCTTCAGACGCCGGATAGACCTCGCGCAGCTCGGCGCGGCTGCCTGCCATCAGCTTCTCGAACCGGCTGCGATAGGGGGCGAAGCTGACCCCGCCGTGCACGAGCAATTCGAGGTTGGGAAAGAGATCGGCGACCCGGCCGCCGCTTTCCGGCCGCAATGCCGCCAACCGCTCGAACAGGATCGAGAGCCAGCCAGGGGCGCCACTCAAGAAGCGGATGTCCTCCTCAAGCGCCAGCGGCGCCAAGCGGCGGATCTTCTCTTCCCAGTCGGTGATGTAGGTCAGATCCTTGCCGGGGAAGTAGCCGAGCCCCGCCCACCACGGTTTCTCGGCGGCGGCGATGCCGCTGATGTCGCCGGAGCGCACGCCCGGCGCCTGCTCGGTCAGCGCCGTCGAGCCGCCAAGCACGAAGCACTTGCCGTTCCACACCTTCGTGTGTGGCCGGTTGCGCAGGTGGTGGACAAAGATGTCGATCGCAGCGCGCCGGTTGGCACGCACCATCTCCCGGGAACACGGAATGTACTTCACCTTGCCGGTGGACGTGCCAGACGAAACGGCGAAGAACGCCATCGTACCGGGCCAGGTGCAATCCACCAGCCGCGGGAAGGCATCCTTCCAGTAGCTGTCCCAAAGCTGATTGTAGGTCCGCAGAGGGACGCGTGCCTGATAGTCGTCGATGGTGCGAATGCCGGCAAAATCGTGATCGCGGCCGAACCGTGTCGCGGCGGCGGCTTCCGTCATCTTCAGGAGTTGTGCACGCTGCGCGCCGGCTGCGTCCTGCGTGTCGAGCGTACGCTGGCGAAAGCGTGCGTAGAGCTTGAGCGCGCCCGTCAACGGCAGATTGAAGCCGCCGTAACGGCGCGGGTTTGCTGCCGTCGCCTTGGGCGAAAGGTTCGAACCGGTCGTCTCAGCCAACGATGTCATGCTGTCCTTCCACGAATACGCACTTGATTCTTAAAATCAATGCCTTGAAAGCGCCAAGTCACGTTTGATTACTGAAGATTTCCCCAATCTTGGCAGCACCCGCGCCGCTGGCTAGAACAGAAAGAGGGAAGAGAACGCAGGGACAAGGCGGCAATGAGCGCGACAGCGGCACCGGAGCTGGTCATCCGCAACATCGGCCTCCTCATCAGCGGCGACTTGCAGCGGCCGATTCTTGATGCCGATACCGTTGTCGCCGCAGGCGGGTTCGTCACCGCGGTTGGCCGCGAGGGTGACCTCGATCTGGCCGGCGCGGCGACCATGATCGATGCGCACGGCGCGGCGCTCATGCCGGGACTGATCGACAGCCACGTCCATCCCGTGTTCGCTGACTGGACACCGCGGCAGAACCAGCTTGGCTGGATCGACAGCGCCCTTAACGGCGGCGTGACGACGATGATCTCTGCCGGCGAGGTACACTTGCCCGGCCGGCCGAAGGACATCACCGGTCTCAAGGCGCACGCGATCACCGCCCAGCGGGCTTTCGCCAACGCCAGGCCAGCAGGCGTCAAGGTGCTGGCCGGTGCGCCTGTCGTCGAGCGTGGCATGGTGGAGAGCGATTTCGCTGAGCTGGCAGCCGCCGGCGTCACGCTCCTCGGCGAGGTCGGGCTCGGCAGCGTCAAGGCGGCCGACGAAGCGAAGCAGATGGTCGCCTGGGCGCGGAAGTATGGCCTGCGCTCGACCATCCACACCGGCGGCCCATCGATCCCCGGCTCTGGCCTGATCGACAAGGACGTGGTGTTGGAGGCGGATGCCGACGTCATCGGCCACATCAATGGCGGCCACACCGCCCTGCCGCTCGCCCAGATCACCTGCTTGTGCGAGCGCTGCTCACGTGCGATCGAGCTGGTACACAACGGCAACCTGACCGCCGCCCTGCACGCGCTGCGCCTGGCGAAGGAGCTCAAGCAGCTGGAGCGCGTCATCCTCGGCACCGACTCGCCGGCCGGCTCAGGTGTGCAGCCGCTTGGGATTCTGCGCCTGATCGCGATGCTCGCAAGCCTGGGCGAGATCGGGGCCGAGACCGCGCTGTGTTTCGCTACCGGCAATACCGCGCGCATCCACGGCCTGGCTCAAGGCATCATCGCGCCGGGCCGGCCGTGCGACGTCGTCATCATGGACACCGCCCAGCATTCGGCGGCGCCGACATTGCTGAAAAGCATCGAGGCCGGCGACCTGCCCGGCATCGGCATGGTCATCATCGACGGCGTCATCTGCGCGCACCGCAGCCGCAATACGCCCCCCGCCACCCGCCTGCCGGAAGTGATGCGGCGATCAGCGTGAGGGATGCGGAGAGGCACCGGCTGGTGCGCGTGCAGGCGCGACTGTCCGCTGGGAGGTTGACGGTGGCGCCTGCCGCCGATTGCCGGCTGCCGCCGCCAGCCCTATTGTAACCCTCATGCCGTACCGCCATCTCATCCCCGTTTCACGCGAGCCGTTGTCGCTTCTTAGCGTCGAGCGGGTGATCTCCGAGCTTCGGCGTGGCCGGGCGGTGGCGGTCACGGGCGGCGATGGCCAAGGCGCGCTGGTGATGGCGGCCGAGGCGGCGACGGCGGAGCGCCTGATTGAGCTCACGGCGCGCGCGGGCGGTGCGGCGCGGGTTGCCCTGACCGCGCGGCGGGCGAGCGTGCTTGGTTTGCTGCCGGCCGCGGTGCGCATCGTGGTGGTGACGCCGCCAGCACCGCTCTCTCTCGAAACGGTACGCGCCATCGCCGATCCTTTAGCGGCGCTGCCGGTGCCGGCTGCCGAGGCATGCACCATCACCGAGGTCGAGCCGCACGCGCTGGAAGCAGCGGCGCTGCAGCTCACCAAGACCGCGCGGCTGTTGCCGGCGGCGGTGATCGCCGACATCGCTGGCGCAGACGCCGAGGACTTGGCCGCTTGGGCAATGCGCCACGATCTGCTCGCGGTCGATGCCGGCGACGTGTTCCAGTACCTCGCCACCACGGCGCGCGCCTTGAAGCGGGTCGCCGAGGCGCGGGTACCGCTAGCGGGCGCCGAAGACGCGCTGATCGCAGCCTTCCGCCCCTTGGACGGCGGCTTCGAACACTACGTCATCAAGTTGGGCACGCCTGACCCCAATGCACCGGTTCTGACGCGGGTCCATTCGGCCTGCTTCACCGGCGATCTGTTGGGCAGCCTGCGCTGCGATTGCGGCGATCAGCTGCGCGGCGCGATCACGGCGATTACTGAAGCTGGCGGCGGGCTCATCCTCTACCTGGCGCAGGAGGGCCGCGGGATCGGCCTCGTCAACAAGTTGCGCGCCTATGCCCTGCAGGATCAGGGCTTCGACACCCTCGATGCCAACGAGCAGCTCGGCTTCGAGGCCGATGAGCGTGTCTACCTGCCGGCGGCGCAGATGCTGAGGGCCATTGGCGTCACGCGGGTGCGGCTGATGACCAACAATCCGGACAAGGTGGCAGCACTGACCCGGCTCGGCATCACGGTCACGGAGCGGGTGCCGCACACCTTCCCCGCCAACCGCCACAACGAGCATTACATTCGCACCAAGCTCGCGCGCGGCGGTCACCTGGACTGACGCCGCCGGGTCAAGCCGGGCGGGCGCCGAAGAGGGCACTGCCGACCCGGACCAGGGTAGCGCCAAAGCGGATCGCGATCTCGAAATCCGCCGTCATCCCCATGCTGAGCTCGGCCAAACCGTTGCGCTTGGCAATGGCTGCCAGGAGCGTGAAGTGCAGCGAAGGCTCCTCGTCCACCGGCGGCACGCACATCAGGCCCCGCAGGGGAAGACCGCATTCGTCCCGGCAAAGCGCGATCAGCGCGTCCGCTTCACCCGGCGCGATACCGCTTTTCTGCGCCTCTTCGCCGGTGTTGACCTGGATGAAGATGTCCGGCGTGCGGCCCTGTTCGGCTCCTGCGGCTTTGATCGCGCGTGCGATTTCCTCGCGGTCGACGCTCTCGATGACGTCGAACAGGCCGACGGCGCGGCGGACCTTGTTGCGTTGCAGCGGCCCGATCAGATGCAGCCGGATGTCCGCGTGCGCCGCCTTCAGTGCGGGCCACTTGGCGAGCGCTTCCTGCACCCGGTTTTCGCCGAACACCCGCTGGCCGGCGGCGATCGCGTGGCCGGCGGTGGCGGCAGAATGGGTCTTGGTGACGGCGACGAGCGTCACTTCGGCCGGCTCCCGCCCAACCTCGCGGGCGGCCGTGGCGATGCGAGCCTTGACGGCGGCGAGATTGGCCTGCACCTCTGCTGCCGCAATGTCAGCCGTTACAAACTCCGCCATTCGCCGCTCCCGCCGTCTGCCCGCGGCAACGGTAGCAGAGGCCGTGCGCCCGCTCAAATACGCGCGGCCCGCAGGTACGCTGCCGCCGCGGCTGCTGATGACTGATGCGGCGCGGGTGGCTGAGCCGGCAACGGACATTGCGCGGCTGAAGCCCGGCGATGCGGTGATCGTGCGCGATTACGGCCTTCCGGAGCGGGCCGCGCATGCGCGCGCGTTGAAGCGGCTGTGCCGGCAGCGGGGCTTGCTCCTGCTGGTCGCGGCCGATGCCCGACTTGCGCGCGCGATCGGCGCCGATGGCCTGCATCTCCCCGAGAGCCTGGTGGCGGCGCCCGGCTGGCAGCGCTTCAAGCGGCCGGGCTGGCTGGTGACGGCAGCCGCGCACTCCGGTGCCGCGATCGCCCGTGCGTTCACCGACGGAGCCGATGCCGTGCTCGTCTCGCCCGTGTTCCCGACCGCGAGCCATCCGGGCGGCCGGGCCCTAGGACTCCTCCGCTTTGCCCGCCTGGCCCGCGCGAGCGGGCTGCCGGTCTACGCCCTGGGCGGGATCAGCGCCGCGACCCTGCGTCGGCTCAAGAACCTTCCAATCGCCGGGATTGCCGGGATCAGCGCCGTTGCCGGCATCAGGCTTCCTCGCCGTAACTCCCGTCGTAACCCCACGCGGCCATAAAGGGTTCGAGGATCGGCAGCAGGTCCACGAACGCGTCGCGGTAGTTCAGCCAGCGGCCGGCCGAGCGGCGGTAGATCGGCTGCACCACCTGATGATAGCTGGGCGTCGCGATTGCCTTTGCCTTGGCGTGCTCGGCATAGCGCAGCACCGCATCATCCCAGGTGAGGCCGAGGCCGGCAACGATCCGCCTGGTCTCGGCGGCGACATCTTCGACCAGATCTTCGTAGCGGACTTGGATCACGCTGAGCGGCAGCACTTCCGCGTAGCGCTGCCACAGGCCCATCACGTCCGCATAGAAGCGCGCGGTGCCAGCGAGCGTGGTGAAGTGGATCATCGTCTGGTTGAGCTGGAACGGCTGCATAAAGCCGCTTAAGACCACATCACACGGATGGCGCAGCGCCAGCAGGATCCTGGCTTCCGGGAACAAACGCCAGATCAGGCCGGCATCGACGGTGTTGAGCGGCATCTTGTCGACCAGAATACCGGCCGGCGGACCGCCCAGATGATGCCGGACGCGGGCGAAGTACTGATCGCGCAGGTCCCGGATAGTGCTCGCGTCGAGGCGGGCAAGCGCGTCCGGGTAGCCGCCGGGCAAGCGTTCGACGCGGGCGCGCACGACATCAAGCGCGTCCTTTTCCTCCATCGTTGTGAGTGCTGGATGGGAATCGAGGATCTGGTCGAGAAGCGTGGTGCCCGAGCGCGGAAAACCGATCAGGAAGATCGGCGCCGGCCGGTCGCTTGGCCCTTCGACGGCTGGCGTCCATCCCTGGACCCAGCTCGCGGTGAAGCGGGCCTTGAGCTTAGCGATCAGGCGCGGATACGCCTCGCGATCGATGCCGGCTGCAGCCGGCGTCGTCAGCATCAGCGCATTTGCGTCGGCGAACAGCGCGATCGCCCGATCGTAGGCGCCCAGGCGGTCGCACAGCATCGCCTTCTCGAAGGTGGCGTAGCTGCGGGCCTCCGCATCGGCCTGGCTCAGATCGAGGCCGTCCAGCCGCGCCAGCGCGTCTCCCTCACGGCCCAAGCGGCGCAGGGCGCGGGCTTGGGCGACCGCGGCACGCACATTGCCAGCATCGCGGACGAGCGCTTCGCCGGCCACGGCGAGCGCTTCCTCCAGCCGGCCGGTCCGCTCCAGAAACGCCGCCAGTGCCGCCCGGTTCTGCGCGTCTTCGGGGGCGAGCGCGATCGCCTCGCGATAGAGCGCTTCGGCTTCCGCCCGCGCCGGCGTGCCGGCGAGCGCGTCGGCCAGGCCGCGTTTCGCCGCCGCCGAGGTGGGTTTCAGCGCGAGTGCACGGCGGAACGCTTGCGCTGCATCGGTTGGCCGGTTCAGTGCCTGCAAGGCCCGGCCGAGATTGCCGTGCGTATCCGCATCGGCAGGCTTGAGGGCGAGCGCTTGACGATAGGCCGCGACCGCCTCGTCCAGGCGGCCCAGGGTCTGCAGCGCATTGCCGACGTTGTTCAGCGCCTGGGCGTAGGCGGGATCGAGAGCGAGCGCGGCGGTGAAGTGTGCCCGCGCCTCCTCCGCACGGCCTTGCGCCAGGGCGACGACGCCAAGCGAGTTGTGATAGCTGGCGGCGCGCGGATTAAGCGCGAGCGCGCGGCGGATCAGCGCTTCCGCCTCCGCCAGCGCGCCGGCCTGGTAGCGAAGAAGGCCGCTCAAGTGCAGGGCGTCGGGCTGGTCGGGTGCAAGCTTGAGGATGCGGGCGTAGAGGGCTTGCGCACGTTCGCTCTCGCCCGCCTGATGCAGACGGACGGCATCGCGCAACAGGGCTGCCAGTGCATCGCCCTTCGCCGGGCGCTTGGGCTGTTTCGGCGGCTTGGGTGCCTTGGGCGGGCTCACGGCACCGGCCGGAACAGTTTGAGCGCCGCCGTCACCCGCGCCACCACGTCCGCCCAGTCACCGCGCGCGCGCTGGCGGAACAGGCGAAAGGTGGGATACCAGGGGCTGTCGTCGCGCCGCTCCAGCCAGCGCCATTCGGCCGGTTCTGGCAGTAGCAGCCAGCAAGGCTTGGCCAGCGCGCCGGCGAGGTGCGCCACGGCCGTATCGACGGAGATGAGGAGATCAAGGCCTGAGATCACGGCCGCGGTCTCGGCAAAATCGGTCAGCGCAGGCGCCAGATCAATGACGGTGCCGGCCGGAAACGCTGCGGTGCCCTCGGCTTGGCCAACCTGCAGGCTGAAGAAGCTTGCGGCGACGGCGCGAACCAGCGATGCCAACGCATCGGCCGCGAGCGAGCGGTTGCGGTCGTTGGGGTGATTGCGGTTGCCGGCCCAGGTGAGGCCGACGCGCGGGCGCGGTGCACTCGCCAAGCGTTCGGCCCAGCGGGCGCACGCATCGGCAGGCGCGGTGAGATAGGGAACGCGCGCCGGGACGGTGGCAAGCGTCGTGCCGAGGAGATGTGGCAGGCTCATCAGCGGCGCATGGACGTCGAATGCCGGCAGCGCGTCGCCCTTGACGATCAGCTGGACTGCCGGGGCGTTCGGGGAGGCGAGCGCCCCCTCGAACAGCCGCCTGAGCGGCGGCTGACATTCCAGCACCACCCGGCCGCCCTGCGCGGCGACAAGCGGGACATAGCGGACGAACTGGATGGCGGAGCCCAGGCCTTGCTCGGCATGGACGAACAATGTGCGCCCGGCCAGCGGTGCTCCGTCCCAGGCCGGTGCTGCGAAGCTGCGGGCCGGGGTGGTGAAGCCCGGCACCCACCAGCGCCATTCGTACTCCCGCCATCCGTCCTCAAAGCGGCCTTGCTGCAACAGCAAGATCGCCCGGTTCGCGCGCGCTTCCGGCTGGTCGGGTTCATGCGTGAGGGCCTGGTCGTAGGCGGCGAGTGCGGCCGTGCTATCGCCCAGGTCTTGCAGGACGAGGCCGAGGTTGGTCAGCACCGTCGTGTCGTGCGGCGATCGCGCAAGCGCTTGGCGCAGTTGAGCTGCGGCCTCTTCAAGGCGCCCTTCGGCGCGCAGGACGCCGGCCAGGACATTAAGGAAGCGGGCATCGCCCGGCCGCTCCTTCAACGCGCGGGCCAGAAGCATCCGCGCCCGGGCGTGCTGGCCCTCCTGATGCGCCACCAGCCCGAGGAGATGCAGCGCGTCCGCATTCCGGGGATGCGCCTTCAGGACCGCTTGATAGATCCGCGCCGCATCCTCCAACCGGCCAGCCTGGTGATGGCGCAGGGCTTCGTGCAGGCTTGCTGTCATCCGTTCGCCCGCTCCGGTTCGCGCACCACAGGCTTGCCGTCGGCGCCCAAGTAGCCAAGCCTGGCCATCACCGCCCGATGGCGGTCGATTAGGAAGGCGACCTGATCTGCGGTTAGCTCCGATCGCCAGGAGCCGATCTGGCCGCGGCGGAAGAAGCGCTCCGCTTTGCGCGAGGCCTCGACGAAGCCGGCTTTCGCCTCCTGTGCGGCAAGCGTGCGGAAATCGCTCTGCCGGATTGCGTTCCGCAGCCGCTCCGCCTCGAGCGGCCAGCCGAGGAAGGCGATGACGCCCTTGAACGCGCGCGCCGGCGCCCGGTGCAGGTCCTCATAGCGCAGCCAGTGCAGCTTGAGGCCGGGTGCATCGAGCCAGCTCTGGACGTGGCTTGACCAGTCGGAGAACGGCTGCGCGACCGTATCGCCCTGCGGCGCCGACTTGAGCTGCGGAAAGCTGATCGCCTGCACTGCGCTTGCCATCGAGAGGCCGAAATGATGCGCAAACGAGACCGCGACGTCCAAAGGCGTGCGGACGACGTAGAGGGCCGCCGCCGTGAGCTCGGGTGTGATGGTCGGGATGTCGTCGATCCGGCTCAAGGCGCAGTGCGTTTTGACCAGCACCGTGCCGTCGCGGGCTTGCGCAAACAGCCGGTGCACGTCGGGCCGCAGCCGATGGATTTCGGCGAAGGGGAGCCCGGCGGTCGGGCGGCCCGCCACCTGATCGAAGTAGCGCACCCGACTGTCCGAGAACGACAGCTCCGGCAGGCGGTTGATGTCGACCGGTTCACTCCCGCCGGCGCGGTAGTTGGCGAGGAACGCCCGCAGCCACGTGTTGCCCGACTTCGGGTACGAAGCGAGCCAGATGATCTGTCCCAACGATGCCCCTTGTGCCCAGCGCGTGGCCTTGAACTGCCAAGCCTAGCAGAGCGCCGGGCGGCCCGCAAAGGCGCGGCTAGAACCGGATCTTGAGCCCGCTCGCGAAGCCGATGCCGCTCGACGATGCGACCTCGCCGGCGCCGGCGACTTCCTTCTCGCCGTCGGCGTCGAACGCAAACAGGCCCGCGACCAGATCGACGCCCGGACCGAGCCTGTAGGTGCCGCTCAGGCTTACCTGGTCCAGGTACTGGCGCGCGCTGTCGGCGCGGCTGCCGGCCGAAACGCCCTTGATGTAGGTGAGGCCGACGCGATAGGGGCCGGTGGTGTACGCAATGCCAATGTCGTAGGCGTAGCCATCGAGCGAGCGGCCGGCCGGCGCGTCACCGTTGGCGTAGGCGACCGAGGTGCCGATTTCGAGCGCACCCCAGGTCAAGAGTACGCCGGCGCTCAATCCCCAGACGTCGCTCGTACCCTCAGCCGGCGGAGTCTCGCCCCTCAGCCAGCCGAGTGAAACATCGAGCGTCGCCTCCTCGGCGACAGGGCTGGTGTAATTCACGGCGGCAGCGACGCCGTTGGTGATCCGGCCGCTGCCGTTGACACGCGCGATCGAATTGTTGTTATCGCCGCCGGCCTCGAACTGCGGGATGTAGCTCAGGCCGATCTGCAGTCCGGCGTAGCGCGGTGAGTAGAAGCTGAACTTGCCGGAGTCGTCATCTGTCAGCGTAAGTGGGGTCGAATCGATGGTGGTGTTGGTGCCGTCGAAGCCTGCGGGCAACGGGAACGCCTCGATGCCGACGAGGTCGCCGTCGTTGATGGTCACCCCGCCCGTAGGCGCCGTGACGGCCATCTTGTAGGCGGCGTTATCGGTATCGCCGAGCTGCAGCATGCCGCTCGGCCCGCTCTTCAGGAACAGGAACGACTCGTCGATCTGATCGGCAACAGTGTTGGCCTCAAGCTGCACCGTCAAACCCACGGTCAGGCCGCTGGTGAGCAGCGTCTCGCCGGTGAACCAGACCTCTGAGTTGTGCTTCTGGTCGACAACGGCGGTATCGAACGGGTGCTGACCCTGGCCGTTCTTGAGCTCGGGCTGCGTGGCCACGAGCCACTGCTGGTGGCCACCCTCGATGCGCAGCTGGATGGGCTCGGCCGCCCGCGTGCCGCCTGGAAGCGCAGCCAGTGTCGCGGCCAACGTCGCGAGCGTTGCCGCGGTGCCATGCGATCGGCGCATCCCGCGCCCTCCTGTTGCCGTGCAGAAACAAGGAGGGCGGCCGAAGCCGCCCTTTGAAGGAGGGTTCTGCTTATTTCAAAAGGGGTTAGAAGCTGAGCGTGATGCCCGCACCGCCACCGATCGCGGAGAATTCCTTGACCTGGTTGGCTGCGGCAGCACCGTCTTCGCCATCGAGGTCGGCTGCATAGAGGCCGGCGATGATGCGAACGCCCGGCCCCATCGTGTAGGTGCCGCTCAAGATGAGGTAGTCGGCGTGCTGCTCGCTCGAGTTGTCGGGGTTACCCTCGTTCTTGCCGCGCTGGTAGGCCAAGCCGACCTTGTAGGGACCCGTGGTGTAGGCAACACCGACGTCGAAGCCGTAACCGTCGTATTGCTGCGTGGCGCTCCGGTCGCCCTGTGCCTGGGTGTAGGAGCCACCGACCTCAAAGCCACCGAAGGTGAGCAGCAGGCCGGCACTGGCGGCGTAGAGATCGTTGCTGCCGGCGACCGGCGGGGTATCGCCGTACATGCCGCCCAACGAGGCCTCGACCCCGACGTCACCGAACTTTTCCTTGTAGTTGATGCCGAGGGCAGCACCGTTGATGTTGCCGGTGGTGCCGGGGCCGGTGGCGCCGGCTACGCGCTGAACGGAGTTGTTGTTGTCACCACCGCCCTCGAAGTTCGGCCAGTAGGAGGCGCCAATCTGGAATCCGGCGAACCGCGGCGAGATGTAGGTGAACTTGCCCGAGTCGTTGTCGTCGAAGCGCAGCAGCGTGCCGCCCATCGTCGTGTCGTCGAAAGCGAAGCCCTGCGGGCCAATGACGAAGCCCTGGTTCGGCAGCGAGGTCAAGACGCCCTGGTTGTGCGACAAGCCGCCGGTCGGTGCCGTCACCTGCATCAGGTATGCGGCGTTGTTTTCATCACCGATGATGATCTTGCCAAGATCCTCGGTCGAAACCCAAAGATACGATTCGTCGATCTGATCGCCCGACGTGTTTGCTTCGAGCTGGACGTCGACGCCGATGGTGACCTGATTGTCGTACTTGTACGAACCGGTGAAGCAGACTTCAGAGTTGTGCTTCTGGTCCACCGCGGCCCAGTCAAACGGGTGCTTGCCGGCTCCGTCCTCGACGTTGGTGAGGCCGATATCGTTCAAAACCATCCATTGCTGCATATAGCCATGGACTCCGAGTTCGAGCCGGTCGGCGGCCTTGGCCTCCCCGGCGGCACCGAACAGAAGGCCCGCTGTCGCGAGCGCGGTCGTGCCGTACAGAAGCTTTTTCATTGAAACCCTCACAATTTCCTTCGCCGAAATCCCCTAACAACGCCCGGGCCCTATTACGGGGAGGCCCGCTCATTTCATCCATCGGCCCATTCCCTACACGAGCCGGCCACAGGAGCAAAGTTGCCACTGCAAGTTTGAGTGTATATCCTGACCAAGTGTAGCCTCATTGCAACAACTTGCGGCTCGGCCGGCGGTTGGTTGACAGCCATGACGGCGGCGGCTACGACCTTGAAGTCAGGCCGGAACGGAGAACACAATGGCGTTCGATCCCCGAGCACGCGGAGCGATCGTGCGGGCGTTTGCCATCGGGCTCGCGTGTTTCGTGGCTTTTGCAGCACTTTCGGCATGTTCTGATGCAAAAGTCGTCGGAGAGTACCCGGACAAGGACCCGCTGAAGGGCGACTATAAGCCGCAGTACGGCAAGCGAGACTCCGTTTTTGGTCCGGGCGGGCTGGTCATTGGCGGCGATGCGAAGGCGATGCCGGACGAAGGGGGCGGCGGTGGCGGCATCGGTGTCAACGGTTTCCTCTGGCGGGCATCGCTTGACACCATTTCATTCATGCCGGTGGCTTCGGCTGATCCGTTCGGCGGTGTCATCATCACCGACTGGTATGCCATGCCAGAGGCACCGAAGGAGCGCTTCAAGCTCACCATCTACATCCTGGGCCGTTCGCTGCGGTCGGACGCCGTGAAGGCGGCCGTGTTCCGTCAGGTGCAAGAAGAGGGCGGCAACTGGGTCGATACCAAGGTCGCTGCGGATGCACCGGCGAAGATTGAGGATGCCATCTTGACCCGTGCCCGTCAGTTGCGGTTCGCCGCTCTGCCGAAGTAATCCTGACAAGAGCGATCGCGAACGCCCGCTTGCGGGCACCCCCCAATCCCAATCAAGAAAAGCTTGATGACGCGTTATCCTTTCCGCGAGACGGAAGCGAAATGGCAGTGCCGCTGGGAAGAGAGCGGCGCCTTCATCGCCCAGCCCGATCCGGCCAAGCGCAAGTTCTATGTGCTGGAGATGTTCCCCTATCCGTCCGGGCGCATCCACATGGGGCACGTGCGCAATTACACGCTGGGCGACGTCGTTGCCCGCTTCAAGCGGGCGCAAGGGTTTAGCGTGCTGCACCCGATGGGCTGGGATGCCTTCGGCCTGCCGGCAGAAAACGCCGCCATCCAGAACAACGTGCATCCGGCCGCGTGGACGCGCGAGAACATCGCCACCATGCGCATGCAACTCAAGCGGATGGGTTTGTCCTACGACTGGAGCCGCGAGCTCGCGACTTGCGATCCGTCCTACTACCGCCACGAACAGAAGATGTTCCTCGACTTCCTCGCAGCCGGCCTGGTCTACCGGCGGGAGTCGTGGGTCAACTGGGATCCGGTCGAACAGACCGTGCTGGCGAACGAGCAGGTGATCGATGGCCGCGGCTGGCGCTCAGGAGCTCCGGTTGAGCGGCGCAAGCTGGCGCAATGGTTCCTCAAGATCACAGATTTCGCCGAGGAGCTGCTGGACGCACTCAAGGGCCTCGAGCGCTGGCCGGAGCGGGTGCGCCTGATGCAGGAGAACTGGATCGGCCGCTCATCCGGTGCGCGGGTGCTGTTTGCGCTACAGGGTCACGCGGATCGCTTGGAAGTTTACACGACCCGGCCCGATACGCTGTTCGGCGCTTCCTTCTGCGCGATCGCGATCGACCATCCGCTCGCCGCCGAGAGCGCGGCCGGCAATGCCGCGCTCGCCGCCTTCATCAAGGAATGCCGCTTGAGCGGCACTTCGGAGGCGGACATCGAGACCGCGGAAAAGCGCGGCTTCGATACCGGACTGAAGGCGCTCAATCCCTTCCGGCCGGAGCAGGCACTGCCGATCTATGTCGCCAATTTCGTGCTCATGGACTACGGCACCGGCGCAATCTTTGGCTGCCCGGCGCATGACCAGCGCGACCTCGAATTCGCGCGCAAGTACGGCCTGCCTGTCACCCCGGTGGTCTGCCCCGATGGCATCGACGCTGGTTCTTTCTCGATCGCGGGCGAGGCTTATGCCGGCCCGGGCCGGTTGATCCATTCCGGCTTTCTCGATGGCCTGGACGTCGAGAAGGCGAAGGAAGCGGCGACGCGGCGGCTCACCGAAATGAACGCCGGTGCTGTCGCAGTCACCTACCGGCTGCGTGACTGGGGTGTTTCGCGGCAACGCTACTGGGGCTGTCCGATCCCGATCATCCACTGCCCGGCTTGCGGCATTGTCCCGGTGCCAGCAGACCAGCTGCCCGTCGTGCTGCCCGAGGACGTCGACTTCAGCCGGTCGGGCAACCCGCTCGCCCATCACCCGACCTGGAAGCACGTGGCCTGCCCCACGTGCGGTGCCGCCGCCGAGCGGGAAACCGACACCTTCGATACCTTCTTCGAGTCGTCCTGGTACTTCGCCCGTTTCTGCGCGGCGGATGCCGACGACGCGTTGCCGCGGGAGGCTGTCGATTACTGGCTGCCGGTGGATCAGTACATCGGCGGCATCGAGCACGCGATCCTGCACCTCCTGTATTCGCGGTTCTTCACCCGGGCGCTCAAGCGCTGCGGTTACTTGGGCCTCGAAGAGCCGTTCGCCGGCCTGATGACGCAGGGCATGGTCTGCCACGAGACCTACCGCACCGTCGACGGCCGCTGGCACGCACCGTCGGAAATCAGCCGCGGCGGCGACGGTGCGGTCCTTGCCGCCACCGGTGCCCCAGTCACCGTGGGGCGCTCGGAGAAGATGAGCAAGTCGAAAAAGAACGTCGTCGATCCGGAAGGCATCCTGGATGCCTACGGCGCCGACACGGCGCGGCTGTTCATGCTCTCCGACAGCCCGCCGGAGCGCGATCTGGAGTGGACCGAGGCGGGCATCGACGGCGCTTGGCGGTTCGTCAACCGGCTGTGGCGGATGGTGACCGCGCCTGAGCACCCGCTGGCGCCGCCGGACGCGCCGCAGCCCGCCGGCTGGGCGGACCTGGGAGCCGACGCGCCGGCGTTACGCGTCTACCGCCAGACCCACAAGACGATCGCCGCAGTCACCGACGATTTGGAGAAGTTCGGCTTCAACCGTGCCGTCGCCCGGCTGCGCGAGCTCGCCAACGCGCTCGGCGAACTTATAGGCGCCGACCCCGCGACCGCCTGGGCACGCCGCCAAGGCTTCGACGCCCTCGTGTGTCTGGCCGGCCCGCTGATGCCGCATCTGGCGGAGGAGCTGTGGGCCGCGCTTGGGCATCGGCAGATGCTGGCGGCAACCGCTTGGCCGGTCGCCGATCCGCGCCTCCTCGTTGACGACGAGGTCGTGATCGGCGTTCAGGTCAACGGCAAGTTGCGCGGCACGGTCGCCATCCCTGCCAATGCCAGCGAGGACGAGACGCGTGCCGCTGCCCTCGCCCAGCCGGGCGTTGCCAAGGCGCTCGAGGGACGGGCGCCGCGCAAGGTCATCGTCGTTGCCGGCCGGATCGTCAATGTCGTCGTTTAGCCCCGGGCTACGTGGGCGCGGGCGCGCGGGCGGTTTGGTCGGCGCCATTCTGTGTGCCGTGCTCGCCGTCGTTGTGCTCTCGGCGTGCGGCTTTCGGCCGCTCTACGGGCCGGCAAGCGACGATGGCAGCGCGGTTGCCGATCTGGCCGCGGTCACCGTCGAGCGGATCGACGACCGGCCGGGCCAGGAGCTGCGCAACCAGCTGGTCGACCTCCTCAATCCCGGCCGGCTGCAGGTGCCGGTGCGGTACCGGCTCGATGTCAAGCTGAAAGAAGAGCTGAACGAGCTGGCTGTCGAACGCTCCGGCTTTGCGACCCGCGCCAACCTGCGCGTCGAAGCCACTTACGTGCTTTACGCCGCTGGCGACACGGCGCCGCTCGTCCACAACCACTCCCGCGTTGTAAGCAGCTACAACATCGGCGATTCCCGCTTCTCGACGCTGACTGCGAACGAGGCGGCCCGCTCGCAGGCGCTGCGGCAGATCGCGTACGACATCCGCGGCCGCCTCGCGGCTTATTTTGCCGCTGCTCCTGCTGGTGCTACTCCCTCCGGCGCTACCCCCTCCGCAGATCCCTCCGTAACTCCCGCCGGTTCGTGAAGCCGAGCGGGCCCTGAAGGTCTGCTGATCGTGAAACTCACCGGCAAGCGGATCGACGGCTTCCTCAAGGCACCTGGAGCCGACGTGGTCGCCGTCCTTGTTTTCGGCCCCGATCCCAGCCTCATTCGCGAACGGGTGGCGGCCCTTATCGCTGCCGTTGCCGGTGTGCCGCCGGATCCGTTCCGTTGCGCCGAGCTGCCGGCGCTGGCTCTCCGCAATGATCCGGCCCGACTGGTCGATGAGGCGGCAGCGCTGTCTTTTTCCGGCGGGCGCCGTCTGGTGCGCGTGCGCGACGCTGGCGACGCGCTCACCGCCGCCTTCAACCAGCTGCTCGCCGGCGCCGGAAGGGGTGTTCCGGGCCTTGTCGTTGCCGAGGCGGGCGACCTCGCAAAGCGCTCCAGCCTCCGCTTGTTGTTCGAAGCCGCTCCCGCTGCCGTTGCCATCGCCTGCTATGCGGAGGATGCGGCGAGCCTGCGCGCAGTGATTGGCGAAACCCTGGCGGCTCAGGGCTTGAGCGTTGATGGCGACGCGCTGGATTTCCTCTCAGCCCAGCTGGGTGCCAATCGGGCGGTTACGCGTGCGGAGTTGGAGAAGCTGTCGCTTTACGTGGGCTCGGCCGGCCGTGTCACGCTCGTCGATGCGATGGCCGCGGTCGGCGACTCCACGGCTTTGTCACTGGGTGCGATCGTCATGGCCGCAGGTGCTGGCGACTTCGCTACGCTCGACAAGGCGCTGGAGACGGCGTTCGCGGAAGGGGCAAGCCCGGTGGCCATCGTCCGCGTCGCCGCCCAGCACATCACGCGGTTGCTGCAGGCGCAGGCGCTGGTGGCGGCCGGCAAGACGCCGGATCAGGCACTGATGAGCCTCAAGCCGCCGGTCATCTTTCACCAGAAGCCGGCGTTTACGCAGCAGATGCGACGCTGGTCACGGCAGCGCCTCGGCCAGGCGCTTGATCTGCTGACGGATGCCGAACTGGCCTGCAAGACCACTGGCGCGCCGGCACTGGCGCTGGCAACGCGGGCACTTCTGCAGATCGCCCACGCGGCGCGCCGCGGTGACGGCCCTCAGTAGTTCTCGCCGTCGCTTTCATCGGTGCCGCCTCGGCGCAGCCGGTGCAACAACGCGTCCAACTGCTCCAGCGTACGGTAGTGAAGGACCAGGGCGCCGCCGCCGCGCTTGAACCGGATTTCCGCCTTCAGCCCGAGCAGGGCGGAGAGATCGCGTTCGAGGGCCAACGTATCGGCGTCCTTGGTTGGAGCGGGTTCGGACTCCGGTGCGGACACCGGCTGGCTGCGATGCTGGGCAATCAGGCGCTCGGTCTGGCGCACATTGAGGCCACGCTTGACGACCTGCTCGGCCAATGCATCGGCATCCTCAACGCCCACCAGGGTGCGGGCGTGGCCCGCGCTCAAGCTGCCGTCATCAAGCAGGCGCTTGACGCTGTCCGGCAGGCTCAACAGCCGAAGCGTGTTGGCGACATGGCTGCGGCTCTTGCCGATCGCGCGGGCAAGCGCATCCTGGGTGTGTTCGAACTCGTCCATCAGGCGGCGATAGCCCTGGGCCTCCTCCAGCGCCGTCAGGTCCTGGCGTTGCAGGTTCTCGATCAGCGCGATTTCCAGCGCCTCGCGGTCGCTCAACTCCTTGATGACGACCGGCACTTCGTGGAGCTGCGCCATCTGCGCCGCTCGCCACCTGCGCTCGCCGGCGATGATCTCGAATGCTTGCGGATCGTCCGCAATCCGGCGCACGAGCAGCGGCTGCAGGACCCCCTTGGCCGCAATCGACTGCGCCAGATCGGCCAGCTCTCCTTCTTCCATGCGCCGGCGCGGCTGGAACGGGCTTGGCCGCAACAAGTGAATGGCGATGGTGCGCGAGGTCCGCAGCCGGTCGAGCTGTGCATAGTCTTCGGAGTCCTCGCCGAGGAGCGCGGACAGGCCGCGACCCAGCGCCGGGCGTTTCGGTTCCGCCGCCATTAGTGTGCAAGCTCCCGTTCCTGACGCAAGATCTCGCTGGCAAGGCGAATATAGGCAATCGAGCCGGCGCAGTTGGTATCGTAGACGAGCACCGGCCGGCCGTGCGAGGGGGCTTCCGAGATGCGCACGTTGCGCGGGATGACGCTCTTGTAGACCTTGCCGCCGAAGTGCGCGCGCACGTCGCCAGCCACGACCTTGGACAACTTGTTGCGCTTGTCGAACATCGTCAACACAATACCCTGTATTTCCAGCCGCGGATTGAAGTTCTTGCGGATGCGCTCGATGGTGCGCACAAGGTGGCTCACGCCCTCCAGCGCGAAAAACTCGCACTGCAGCGGCACGATGACCGCGTCAGCCGCAACGAGCGCATTCAGTGTCAAGAGGCCCAGCGCTGGCGGGCAATCGATCAGCACGTAATCGCAGCCCGGCGGCAGCGGCCGCAGCGCATCCTGCAGGTAGCGCTCGCGACCATCGACCGTTGCCAGCTCGATCTCGGCACCGGATAGGTCGACGCCGGCCGGCACGATCGAGAGCCGCGGCACCAGGGTCGGCTGCGCCGCGACCTCGAGAAAGCAGGCGCCGATGAGGACGTCATACGAGCTTGGCCGCCGTTTGGCCTGCGGCACACCAAGGCCGGTCGAGGCGTTGCCCTGCGGGTCGAGGTCGACGAGGTAAACCGTGCGGCCCACCGCGGCCAAGGCAGTGCCGAGATTGATCGCCGTGGTCGTCTTGCCGACACCGCCCTTCTGGTTGGCCAGCACAATGATGCGCGGCCCGCGCAGTGGCGCCGGGGGAAACCCTTCCTTCATGGCAGAGCCTGGATATCCTGAAGCTGAAGAATCACACCGCCGGGGTCGGATCGGCTGGCGATCATGCTGCTGCGCATTTTCCAGTGTTTTTCGGTTTGCGTCAATTCAACCTGACCCGTTTGTCCTTTGAGGAGTAGAGCCAGTCCTCGCGGGCGCAGAATGCGGGCAACCACCGGCAACAGGTGCGGCAGCGGTGCGCAGGCGCGCGCGGTCACAACGTCGGCGCTGCCCGGGGCGAGCGTTTCCATGCGTTGGCAGGCGATGGCGACATCGGTTTCGCTCACGCGGGCGGCAGCAGCGAGGAAGGCCGCCTTACGCTGGTCGGCTTCCACCAGCGTGACCCGACCCGCGGTCAGGATCGCGATTACGAGCCCTGGGAAGCCGGCGCCGCTGCCAAGATCGGTGACAGCCGGGGCGCCCGCCGGCAGGAGCGGCGCGAGCTGCTGCGAATCGAGGATGTGGCGCCGCCACGGATCGGTGAGCGTTGAGGCACCGACGAGGTTGATGCGTCGCTGCCAGTGGAACAGCAGGTCGAGGTAGGCCGTAAGGCGCGCCAGCTGTGTGCCGCTGCAGCCGCTGAGCGCTTGAAACTCCGGCGCGGTGAGGGGCGGTAAGTTGGTCCCAGCCTGTTTCACGTGAAACAGAGGCGCTGCCACGGCGCTCACGCCGCCACCGCGCGGCGGAGATGGACCAGCAGCGCGGTCAGCGCCGCCGGCGTAATGCCGGGGATCCGCGCCGCCGCCGCCAGCGTCGCCGGGCGGGCACGGGCGAGCTTCTGCCTCACTTCGGTCGAAAGGCTCGCAATCGTGGCATAGTCGAGCTCATCGGGCAGAGTGATACCGGCATCGCGGCGGAAGGCCTCGATGTCGGCCTGCTGGCGATTGAGGTAGCCGCGATATCGAGCGTCATTCTCCAATTGCGCCGCCACGTCCGCCCGGATCTCCGCCACCTCCGGCCACAAGCGCGCTAGGCCAGCGACATCGATGGCCGGAAAGCCGAGCAGTTCGAACGCGCTCCGCCACTGGCCGTCATCGTTGATCGGCAAGCCCGCCGCCTCGAGCATCGGCGGCGTCGCCCGCAGCGCGGCAAGCTGGGAACGGCCTTGTTCCAGCGCCAAGGCCTTGTTGCGCCACGCTGCGGCGCGGGTGCTGCCGACCACTCCAACCGCCATCCCGCGCTCGGTCAGCCGCTGATCGGCATTATCGGCGCGCAAAGCGAGGCGGTATTCGGCGCGGGCGGTGAACATCCGGTACGGCTCATCCACGCCGAGCGTCACCAAGTCATCAATCATGACGCCGATATAGGCTTCGGCACGGTCGGGAACGAAGTCGTCCCGACACCCGCCGACGGCACGGGCGGCATTGGCGCCCGCGATCAGCCCCTGCGCCGCCGCCTCCTCATAGCCGGTGGTACCGTTGATTTGACCGGCGAGGAAGAGGCCGGGCACGGCCAAGCACTCAAGCGTCGGCTTGAGTTCGCGCGGATCGACGCAATCGTACTCGATGGCGTAACCGGGCCGCAGCATCGCTGCCCGCTCGAGCCCCGGAATCGTTGCCAGCAGCGCCCCTTGTACCTCGGCTGGCAACGAGGTCGAGATGCCATTGGGATACACCGTATGGTCATCGAGCCCTTCGGGTTCGAGAAAGATCTGGTGCCGCTCGCGGTCGGCAAAGCGGACCACCTTGTCCTCGAGCGAGGGGCAGTAGCGCGGTCCGGTCGAGCGGATCTGCCCAGAGTACAGGGGAGCACGGTCAAGGTTGGCGCGGATCAGCGCATGCGTGGCCGGCGTTGTCCCGGTAACGCCACAAACGATTTGCGGTGTCGTGATGGCTTCCGTGAGGTAGGAGAACGGCTGTGGCGGCTCGTCTCCTGCTTGCTCAGCCAGCTCCCCCCAGGCGATGGTACGGCCATCGAGGCGCGGTGGCGTACCGGTTTTCAGGCGTCCCATGCGCAATCCGAGCCGGCGCAGCGCGTCCGCGAGGCCGAGAGCCGGGCGTTCGCCGACGCGGCCGGCCGGCACTTGGGTCGTGCCGATATGAATGACGCCGCGCAGGAAGGTCCCGGTGGTGATCACCACCGCCCCGGCCGCCAGCACGGCGCCGCTTGCTGTCACGACACCGGTAACTCTTCCCCCAGTCCCGAGGCACAGATCTTCTGCTCCATCGGCGCGCACCGTCAGGCCCTGTTGCTCGTGCAATAGTCCCTGCATGGCGGCGCGATAGAGCGCCCGGTCGGCCTGGGCGCGCGGGCCGTGCACCGCCGGTCCCTTCGAGCGGTTAAGGACACGGAACTGGATGCCGGCGCGGTCGATGGCGCGCGCCATCAAGCCGTCCAAGGCGTCGATCTCCCGCACCATCTGTCCTTTGGCGAGGCCGCCGATCGCCGGGTTGCACGACATCTCGCCGATCCGCGCCAAGTCGTGGGTCAGCAACAGCGTACGGGCGCCGACCCGCGCCGCTGCCGCTGCCGCCTCGCAGCCGGCATGCCCGCCGCCGATGACGATGACATCGAAGCCCTGTTCACCCATGGCGGCAGACGGTAGCGACGGCGGGGGCAGCCGTCAAACCCCAGCCGCGGCAGGCCACCGTTTCACGTGAAACATCATTTGCCAATGCAGAAGTCGCGGAACACGACATCCAGCACCTGTTCGATATCGACCCGCCCGGTTATCCGACCGAGCGCATCGGCCGCCGCGCGAATGTCCTCTGCCTGCAGCTCTAAAGCATCCGCCTCGCTTGCCGCCCGCGCTAGCCTCGCCGCGCACTCTTCCAGCGCCTGTCGATGGCGCGCGCGGGTGAGCACCGGCGCCTCACCGTCGGCGAAGCGCGCCGCAACCTCCCGCCGCAGCGCATCCAGCAGGCAGGCAAGCCCCGCTCCGGTGACCGCTGACACGGCCAGCGCTGGCGGCCTCCCTTCCGGCATCCGAACGGCTCTTGGCGGGTGCAGATCCGCCTTGCTGATCACCACAAGTGCGTTGCCATCGACCAACGCCAGGCTCGCGGCATCCACCTCCGGCCATAGCGCACCATCAAATATCACCAACTTAAGATCGGCCGCCGCCGCCCACGCACGCGCGCGCCGTATCCCCTCAGCCTCCACTTCCGCCGCGGTCTCGCGCAGCCCGGCGGTATCGGCAAAGACGACCGGATAGCCGTCGAGATCCACCGCCACCTCGATAACGTCACGCGTCGTGCCCGCGTGTGGCGAAACGATCGCAGCCTCCCGCCGCACCAGCGCGTTCAAAAGGCTCGACTTTCCAGCATTGACTGCGCCGACGACCGCGACCCGCACGCCGTCCCGCAGCCGTTCGCCCCTGCCGGCATCGGCCAAATGACCGCCAATTTCGCTGCCTAGGTGCGCAAGCTCGGTTGCGATCGCGGCATGCCGGACTGGATCGCTGGCGCCTGCGTCCTCATCGCCGAAATCGATACCCGCCTCCACGTGCGCCTGCAGCCGCACCAACCGCGTCCGCCATCCCTCATACAAGTCACGCAAGCCGCCTTCCGCCTGCCGCAGCGCCTGGCGGCGCTGCGCCGCAGTTTCCGCCGCCACTAGGTCGGCCAAACCTTCTGCCTGCGTGAGGTCCATCTTGCCATTGAGCACGGCGCGGCGAGTGAACTCCCCGGCCCCCGCTACTCGCATGCCATCACAGCGGCCGAGCGCCGCCAGCACGTCAGCGACGACAGCCCTGCCGCCGTGGACGTGCAGCTCGGCGACATCTTCCCCGGTGAAACTGTGCGGAGCCGGAAACCAGAGCGCGAGGGCGCTGTCGAGCCGTTCGCCTTCGGCATTGACAAGGTCCACCCGCTTCGCGTGCCGCGGCCTGAAGTCGCTTTGGCGGCTCAAGCTTTCAAGGACCCTCAGCGCCCAAGGGCCCGAGATGCGGATCACCGCGACGCCGGCCCGGCCAGCCCCCGAAGCCAGCGCGAAGATCGTTGCCGCCGGCATCACGCAAGTGTCCTCAGCTGTAGGCCAGCCGCCCGTCGTTCACGCCGTGGGCACCGACACGCCCGTCGCGGACCCCTCGCCATCGCGGTTCGGCAGGAGCAGGCGTTCGACCACTTCGCCGCCAATCAGGTGCCGGTTCAGGATTTCCTCGACATCCTCACGGCTCTCGTAGTGGTACCAAACGCCTTGCGGATAGATGACCATCGTCGGTCCCTGCTCGCAGCGGTCGAGGCAGCCGCTGCTGTTTATGCGCACGTCGCTGAGCCCCAGCTCCTTGGCGCGCGCCTTCATATAATCCCGCAAGCGCTGGCCGCCGCGTTTGGCACACGAGCCCTGAGGGTGACCGGCCGGGCGTTCGTTCGTGCAGCAGAAGACATGACACCGGTACCAAGAGGGCGCGGCCGGCTCCGCCATCAATCGTCCGCCCCCTTGCGCGAGTCGGAATCGGTCTTGCCCCGCCCGGTAAGGCGCGACCAGACGAACTTCTGCCACTCCTCGAAACCTTGAATGCTGACCGGCAGCCAGGTCTTGACCAGCGCCTCCGGCTCCATGGCCGCCAGCGCCTTTTTCATGCGGACCTCGATCTCCTTCATCAAGGCATTCTGCATTGGCTGAACGTCGGGAAGGCCGAACAGCGCCCGTGCCTCTTCTGGCGTGCAATCGATATCGATGTGAACTTTCATGCTCGAAGCGTCTCCGCGGAAGCCGGACCTGCCCCCGGCCGGCACGAGATCGCGCTTGCCGTAGGAGTGCTCCAGCCCAAAGTTAAGGGCTGCAGGTGAGTTGCGCCTGCCCGCCCGAAGCGGCGAGCAAAACGCACGGAGTCCGCCGCCATGTCAAGCAATCTTCTCGCCGCTGAAACCAGCCCTTACCTATTGCAACACAAGGACAACCCCGTGCACTGGCGACCGTGGGGGGAAGCGGCGCTCAAGACAGCGCGAGAGAATGACAAGCCGATCCTGCTTTCGGTCGGCTATGCGGCGTGCCATTGGTGCCATGTAATGGCCCATGAGAGCTTCGAGCGGGCCGAAACTGCGCGGCTGATGAACGATTTGTTCGTCAACATCAAGGTTGACCGCGAGGAGCGTCCCGACGTCGACGCCATTTACCAAACCGCGCTGGCGTTGTTGGGCGAACAGGGCGGCTGGCCGCTGACGATGTTTCTCACCCCCGACGGACGGCCGTTCTGGGGCGGCACCTATTTTCCACCCGAACCCCGCTATGGCCGGCCCGCATTCGCCGATATCCTGCGCCAAGTGGCGCACGTCTATCACACCGACAAGGACAAGGTCGGCAAGAACGTCGAGGCCTTAAGCGACGCCATGGCGCGGATGGCCAAGCCCGAACCGGGAGAGGGCCTCTCACGCGCGATGGTCGACGAGGTCGCTGCCGGTGCTCTCAGGATGGTCGATCCGCTGACAGGTGGTATAGCCGGCGCACCCAAGTTCCCGCAGCCGGTGTTTTTCCGCTTCCTGTGGCGGAGCGCGATGCGGACCGGCGCACCGATGCTGAAACTGGCGGTCACATTGACCCTCGACGAAATGGCTCAAGGCGGCATTTACGATCACTTGGGCGGCGGTTTCGCACGCTACTCGACCGATGCGCAGTGGCTGGTGCCACACTTCGAGAAGATGCTGTACGACAACGCGCTCCTGGTCGACCTGCTGACCGAGGTCTGGCAGACGACGCAAAGTCCGCTCTATGCCCAGCGCGTCCGGGAGACGATCGCCTGGGCACTCAGCGAGATGCGGGTCGAGCACCCCGACGACGGCAGCTTTGCCTTCGCCTCAGCCTTTGATGCCGACAGCGAAGGCGAGGAAGGCAAGTACTACGTCTGGTCCCGCACCGAGATCGAAGCACTACTGGGCGATGCGGCCGACCCGTTTTGCCGCATTTACGACGTCCGCCGTGGCGGCAACTGGGAGGGAATGACGATCCTCAACCGCACGGCGTCTGCGCGCGCCGGCCTCTCCGTCGACGAGGCCGACCTGGCCGCTGCGCGTAACCGGCTGCTTGCGGTGCGGCGTGAGCGCGTGCCGCCAGGCCGCGACGGCAAGGTGCTCGCGGACTGGAACGGGATGATGATCGCGGGCCTGACGCGTGCCGCGGTCGCCTTTGATGAACCTGCGTGGCTCACCGCGGCGCAGCAGGTTTTCGCTTTCGTCAGCCGTCATATGCAGGTTGACGGACGTCTGCGCCACACCTGGTGTGCTGGCCAGGCACGCCACCCGGCGGTCATCGAGGATTATGCCGCGCTGAGTGCTGCCGCGCTGGCACTCTACGAAGCAACCGGCGAAGCTGACTACCTCACGGCAGCGCGCACCTGGGTTGACGTCGCCGATCGCCACTACTGGGATGAGAGCGGCGACGGTTATCACCAGACCGCCGACGATACCCTTGACGTCATCAACCGCCCCAAAGTCGTGGCCGATCATGCTGTCCCTTCCGGCAACGGCGTCATGGTCGATGTGCTGGCGCGCCTGTTTCTGCTCACCGGCGAGGACGCCTACCGCACGCGGGCAGAGCGTTTGATACGCCTGTTCTCCTCCGACAAGATCCAATACCTACTCTCCATCCCCGGCCTTCTGACCGGTTGGGAGACGCTGGAGCGGGGGCTGCAGGTGGTCGTAATCGGGGCTGCGGACGACCCGGCTGCGCGGACCCTGTGCCGTACTGCTGCCGTCCAGCCACTTGCTGCCATTACCCGACTAGCGCCGGGCGCCGCGCTTCCAACTGGCCACCCTGCGCACGGCAAGACGGCAGTGAACGGACAGCCCACCGCCTATGTCTGCCGCGGTGGTACTTGCAGCCTGCCGCTCACCGATGCTTCCGCCTTGCGCAGCGCACTCATGACAGGATAGAGAATCAGCCATGACCCACGCGACCTTTCTGAGCCCGTTAGGTCCGGTGACAGTGACGGCCACTGACGGCGCCATCGTTGCTTTGAACTGGGGGGAGGCAGGTTGTGGCCTGCTCGATCCTTTGGTGCGGATGGCGGTGGAGGAGTTGCAAGCCTACTTCGAAGGTCACCTGCGGCAGTTCAACGTACCGCTCAAACCCGCCGGAACCACTTTTCAGCGCCGCGTCTGGGCAGCGCTCACTGCCATTCCTTCCGGCGAAACCCGCAGTTATGGCGCGCTGGCAGGCGAACTCGGCAGCGGTCCGCGGGCAGTTGCGCGTGCCTGTGCCGCTAACCCGATCCCGATCATCATTCCGTGCCACCGCGTGATCGGCGCCGACGGCAGCCTGACCGGCTACTCCGGTGGCTCCGGCATCGACACCAAGGCCTGGCTGCTGCGCCACGAAGGCGCCGCCGTAACGACACCGACGCCCTTGACCCGGCGCTTGCGAGGAAACACCCATGCCACACGCGATTGTTCTCTCTGAGACCGGCGGTCCTGAGAACCTCCGCTGGCAGGAGGTCACGGTCGGCGAGCCCGGCCCCGGCCAAGTCAGGCTGCGGCACACGGCGATCGGTCTTAACTTCATCGACGTCTATCACCGTACCGGCCTCTACCCGCTGCCATCCCTGCCGGCAGTCATCGGGCTGGAGGCCGCCGGCGTCGTCGAGGCGGTCGGGCCGGGGGTGAGCGATCTCACCGTTGGCAGCCGGGTCGCCTACGCCAGCCCCCCAGCCGGTGCGTATGCCGAAGTTCGCCTCATGCCAGCCGACCGCCTGGTCGCGCTCCCCGACGGCATCGACGAAGCGCACGCAGCGGCGATGATGCTGAAAGGCATGACGGCCGAATACCTTCTCTGCCGTACCTACAAGGTCAAGGCCGGCGACACGATCCTGGTCCACGCGGCGAGCGGCGGGGTCGGTTTGATCGTCTGCCAGTGGGCGAAGCATCTGGGCGTACAAGTGATCGGCACCGTCGGCTCCGACGCCAAGGCTGAGCTCGCGCGTGCGCACGGCTGCGACCACCCGATCGTCTATACGCGTGAGAATTTCGTCGACCGGGTCAAGGCGCTCACGGACGGCGCTGGCGTCGCCGTGGTCTATGACTCGGTCGGCAAGGATACCTTCATGGGCTCACTCGATTGCCTGGCACCGATGGGCATGATGGTGAGCTTCGGCAATGCATCCGGCGCCGTGCCGGCCTTCGAGCCCGGCATCTTGTCGGCCAAAGGCTCGCTGTTCCTGACCCGGCCGACGTTGATGACCTACACCGCCAAGCGTGCCGATCTGGTGGCGAGCGCTCGGGCCCTGTTCGAGGTGGTGTTGAAGGGAGCCGTCACGATCGAGATCAATCAGCGCTATCCGTTGCGGGATGCGGCCCAAGCGCATCGTGATCTGGAAGCGCGCAAGACGACCGGCTCGACGCTCTTGATGCCGTAACGGCTTCAGGGTTCGGCGGGCGCGTTCGCCACACCCGCGCCCTTCTTACGTATTCATCGCCTCGAAGAACTCGCTGTTCTTGCGCGTGCTGCGGAGTTTGTCGAGCAGGAATTCCATCCCATCGACGACGCCCATCGGCATCAAGACGCGGCGCAGGACCCACATCTTGGCGAGCGTTGGTTTTTCGACCAGCAACTCCTCCTTGCGGGTGCCCGACTTGGTGATGTCGATCGCGGGCCAGGTCCGCTTGTCGGCGAGCTTGCGGTCGAGCACGATCTCCGAATTGCCGGTGCCCTTGAACTCTTCAAAGATCACCTCATCCATGCGCGAACCGGTGTCGATCAGCGCGGTCGAGATGATGGTGAGCGAGCCGCCTTCCTCGATGTTGCGCGCGGCGCCGAAAAAGCGCTTCGGCCGCTGCAGCGCATTGGCATCGACGCCGCCGGTCAACACCTTGCCCGAAGACGGCACTACGGTGTTGTAGGCGCGCGCGAGCCTCGTGATCGAATCCAACAGGATGACGACATCACGCTTGTGTTCGACCAGCCGCTTCGCCTTCTCCAGAACCATCTCGGTCACCTGAACATGGCGCGTGGCTGGCTCATCGAAGGTGGAGCTGATCACCTCGCCCTTGACCGAGCGCGCCATATCGGTGACTTCCTCCGGCCGCTCATCGATCAGGAGCACGATCAGGTAGCATTCCGGATGGTTCTGCGCGACCGCATGCGCGATGTTCTGCAGCATCACGGTCTTGCCGGTACGCGGCTGAGCGACAATCAGCGCCCGCTGTCCTTTGCCGATCGGGGCAATCAGATCGATGACGCGGCAGGTCAGGTCCTTGCCGCCCGAACCCTCGACCTCCATCATCAGCTTCTTTTCGGGGTAGAGCGGCGTCAGGTTGTCGAAGTTGATGCGATGGCGGACTTCGGCGGGGTCGGCGAAATTGATGTGGGTGATGCGCAGCAGCGCGAAGTAGCGCTCCCCGTCCTTGGGCGCGCGGATCTCACCCTCGACCGTATCGCCGGTCCTGAGCCCGAAGCGGCGCACCTGGCTCGGCGACACATAGATATCATCCGGGCCCGGTAGATAGTTTGCCTCCGGTGAACGCAGGAAGCCGAAACCGTCCTGCAGCACCTCCAGCACCCCCTCGCCGAAGATGGACACATCGTTTTCGGCCAGCGTCTTCAGGATCGCGAACATCATCTCCTGCTTGCGCAGGGAGCTCGCGTTTTCGATCCGAAGTTCCTCCGCATAGGCGAGCAACTCGGCGGGCGGCTTAGACTTGAGTTCCTTGAAATTCATCGGGGCAGCGCGATTCCAGAGGAAAAAGAGAGACGATTAGGGATGGGAGCGTCCGGTGCCTTCGTCAAACGCAGGCTCGGCCGCACGTGCGAACCACACCGTTCGTGAGACGGCATAACGGTCGCGGCGGCGACTGGAAGGCTAAGGTAAGACGGGCTTGGGTATTCCTATGAAGATTAACGGGACAATGGCCCAATTCGGGTGCGCTTGTCAAACGCGGAATTACCACCTTCCCAAGTTGGTTATATTCGTACAGTCCGCTTGCTTGCCTGCTCGCGCCGGTCTCTCGCTAGAACGGCTTGCCGACGGCAAGAATGACGATGCCGATCATCAGCAGCGTCGGCACCTCGTTCATGACCCGGAAGAAGCGGTGCGAGTGCGTGTTGCGGTCCTGTTCGAACTCGCGACGCCAGCGTGCCATCATGCCATGCATCGCCCCCATGCCGAGCAGCAACAGGATCTTGGTGTGCAGCCAGCCCATCGTGAGCGCCGCCTCACCCAACTGCCAGATCAGCGCCAAGCCAGTCACGAACGACGCGATCATCGCCGGATTCATGATATACTTTAGGAGCTTGCGCTCCATCACCTTGAATGTCGCGGAGGCCTCCGAGCCGGCCACGACACCGGCGTGATAGACGTAGAGGCGCGGCAGATACAACAGACCCGCCATCCACGAGATGACCGAAATGATGTGCACCGCCTTGAGCCACAGATAGCCGCTCATCCGTCCTTTCCTTGTTTCGTTGATGCTGATCAGCGCGGTCGCCAGCCGCACTGACCTTTCCCACAGTGCCAATTGGCACCCGGACTGACCACAAGCGCATCCGAATCAGCCAGCACCCGCTCGACCATCGCAGCCAGGCCTTCGATGAAGGCGGATGCTGTACTGACTGTCGGAACGCGCACGAAGGCCGGCACCCCGAGACGTGCCGCTTCTGCGCGCGCTTCGATGTCGAGTTCAACCAGCGTCTCCGAATGCTCGGAGACGAATGCGATTGGCACCAACACCACCGCCACCCCGTCGCGTCCAGCGCGTGCCAGTTCGGCATCTACAGACGGGCCGATCCATTCGAGCGGGCCGACCCGGCTCTGATAGCAGATCGCCCATTCAAGACCATCCAGCGCCGGCCTCGCCGCGGTTGCGGCTGCCGTCGCTTCAACTTGGGCCTGATAGGGATCCCCTTGCTCAATCACCCGCTTCGGCAATCCATGCGCCGAAAACAAGACGCGCACCGCCTGCCCTTGCGGAACCTCGCGCAAGCCTGCCGTGACACCGGCTGCGAGAGCATCGATCAAGCCGTCCGCATCGGGATAGCAGCAGATGGCACGGGTCGGAGCACTGATCCCGGCATTAGCCGCCGCCTCGGTCCAGGCGTTGAGCGAGGATGCAGTGGTCGTCGTCGAGAACTGCGGATAAAGCGGCAGCAGCACGATCTGATCCGGCTTAAAGGCGGCAAGCTCGCGCGCGGCGGCATCGCTCATCGGGTGCCAGTAGCGCATGGCGATGACAACCTTGACCGGGCCATCCTGACGGGCTGCAAGCCTCTTCTGCAACGCTTCTGCCTGCTGTTGCGTCAGCTCCAGGATCGGAGAGCGGCCGCCGATCTGGGCGTAGATGCCGCGCGCGACCTTGGCCCGGCGATGGGCGATGAATGTGGCCAGCATCGGCCGCAATACCGCCGGCAGGCGTAAGATCGCTGGATCCGAGAAAAGGTTGTACAGGAACGGGCGGACCGCTTGCAGGCTGTCCGGACCGCCGAGATTTAACAGTACGACGCCGACACGCGCCATTACGGTCGCGATCGCTGCCAGCCGCGCACCTGCGCCGCCACCGCTGCCACGTGTTCCGGTGGCGTCTCCGGCAGTACACCGTGGCCCAAGTTGAAGATAAACCGGCCATCAGCGAGGGTCGCGCAGATCCGGTCCACCTGCGCCGCCATCGCCGCACCGCCGGACGCCAGGAGCACGTTGTCGAGGTTGCCCTGCACGGCTACGCGTGGCTGCAGATCAGCTGCCGCCCACGCCAGCGGCACACTTGCATCAAGGCTCACGGCGTCGAGCCCCGATTCCATCGCGTAGGCCTGATAGCCTACGCCAGCACCGCGTGGAAAGCCGATCAGCGGCACCTCCGGCACGGCGGCCTTCAGCGCCCGAACGATGGCTGCTGTTGGCTCGATCACCCAGCGGCGGAACGGTTCGGCCGCCAGACTGCCCGCCCAGCTATCGAACAGTTGAAGCACATCCGCGCCCGCCTGCACCTGGCCCAGAAGCGAATCCACGATCGCCTCACTCAAGCGCTCGATCAGGCGGCCGAACAGTGTCGGTTGCGCGTAGCTAAAGGCGCGTGCCCGCTCCCCTTGCGTACCGCCGCGGCCCTCGATCATGTAAACCGCAAGCGTCCATGGGCTGCCCGCAAAGCCGATCAGGCTGACGTCGTTCGCCAACGCCGCTTTGAGCCCGCGCACCGAGGCAAACACCGGCTGCAGGTTGTCTGCCACCGCGCCAACGGTGAGCGCCTCGATCTCGTCCGCGCGCTCAAGCCGCTCCAACACCGGCCCTTCGCCCTCGACGAAGCGGACGCTGCGCCCCAGCGCATGTGGAATCACCAAGATGTCGCTGAACACGATGGCCGCATCGAGCGGAAACCGCTTGAGCGGCTGCAGCGCCGCCTCGATGGTGAGCGCCGGCGTCGCACAGAAACGAAGGAAATCGGGTTCCCCGCGGCGCAGGCGCTGGTATTCCGGCAGATAGCGGCCGGCCTGGCGCATAAACCACACGGGAGGGTGCGGCTGGCGGATTCCCTTGAGCTCAGCAACGAGCGGCTTGATGCCGGTGCTTTGCGTTTCCATTGCCCTTGTTTCTGCTCCGTCCACCTTGCTGCTTTTCTTCTACCACCTATAAGAATCTTATAAATAAGGATGTTGTAGTGGTAGGGGGGTGGAGAAACGGGGATTATCGGTCTGCGCACACGTTATCCCATGGTTCGCACGTGCCCACAGGTGGTTGTGAACGAGCCGGTGGAAAGGCTGTCTCCGCGACAGCATAACCTCATGCGCAAACGCTACTTTCGTGGGCTCATTGCGCTGCCGCACGGGCGGTGGAGAAGTCATCCCGCAGCTACGGCATTTGGCCGTCTTTCGCGCTTACCGGTGGCGGTCGATAAGGATGCAGCGCAGCCTGGAACGACGGCGGGGATGAATCCGGCTGCTGCCGCCGGGATTGCGTTGTCCCCAGACCCGAACGCAGTTATCCGCCTCCGGCTCGGGATAACTTCGGTCCGGTTGGCAGCTGGCGCACGGAACCGCGAGCGATGACCGCGCCGCCCCTCGTTCTCGCGTCTGCCAGCCCGACTCGGAAGGAGATGTTGCTGCGCGCCGGGCTGACCTTCACGGTGGATGCTGCCGATGTCGACGAACCAGCGATCAAGGCTGCCTGTCGCGTCCGTGGCGAGACCAGCCGGGCTGCCGCGCTGGCGCTCGCGACCGCAAAGGCGCTCAGCGTCTCCCAACGCTGTGCTGATGCGTTGGTCATTGGTGCTGACCAGATGCTGGACTGTGATGGACGCTGGTTCGATAAGCCGGTCGACCAAGCTGATGCGAGGGCCGCTCTCACCGCGCTCGCCGGCCGGACCCATACGCTGATCAGTGCGGCAGCCTGCGTCCGCGGCGGTCGCCTAGCCTGGAGCGAAGCGGCATCGGCGCAGCTCACCATGCGCATGTTTTCGCAAGCTTTTCTCGACACGTATCTGACAGGAATGGGTGACAGCGTGTTGCAGACAGTCGGCGCCTATCGGCTGGAAGGACCGGGCGTGCAGCTGTTCAGCCGTATCGAAGGTGACTATTTTACCATTCTAGGCTTGCCGCTGTTACCATTGCTGGCCTATCTGCGGCAGGCGCATGTATTGATGCGGTGAGGGGGGAGGAACAACGAGCGGCGGGTGCGGGAACAGAGCATGCTGAGTGGGCGGGCACGAATTGCCGGTGTCATCGGTTGGCCGGTTGCGCATTCGCTGTCGCCGCGCCTGCACGGCTTCTGGCTCCGCCATTACGGCATCGATGGTGCTTACATACCGCTGCCAGTTGCTCCGCAGGACCTGGAGGCTGTGGTCAAGGCTTTGCCGAAGCTCGGGTTTGTCGGTGCCAATGTGACCATCCCGCACAAGGAAACGGTGATAGCGCATCTCGACCATGTCGCGCCGCTGGCGCAAAAGGTGGGTGCGGTCAACACGCTGATCGTCGGGGATGACGGCAAGATCAGCGGCCTTTCGACCGATGGCTTCGGTTTCTTGGCAAGCCTTTCTGCCAGTCAGCCGGGCTGGCAGGCTGCGGCTGGTGCGGCAGTGGTGATCGGTGCCGGTGGTGCGGCGCGGGCGATTGTGCAGGCACTGATCGAGGCCGGGGTGCCGGAAATCCGGCTCGTCAACCGAACTGCACGGCGCGCTCGGGTGCTAGCCGACCACCTCGGTGGGCCAATCACGTTGATCGACTGGCAGGATCGTGCGGCGGCGCTGGAAAGTTCTAACCTGCTCGTTAACGCGACCAGCCTCGGCATGCGCGGCGAGCCGCCGCTCGCCCTGGCCTTGGATGCTCTGCCGCGGGAGGCGGTCGTTGCCGACATCGTCTATGTGCCGCTCCTGACGGAGCTGCTCGCGAGCGCTGCGGCTCGCGGCAACCGCGTCGTCGATGGACTTGGCATGCTCCTGCATCAGGCTCGGCCAGCGTTTGCCGCCTGGTTCGGCATCGAGCCGGAGGTGACAGCGGAACTGAAGCTGAGCGTGCTGCAGGCTGCGCAGGGCTGAAGGTGGACCGGCGTGATCGTCCTCGGTCTCACTGGCTCGATCGCCATGGGCAAATCGACGGCCTCGGCCCTGTTCCGGCGCGAAGGTGTTCCCGTCTTTTGTGCCGATCAGACCGTACACCGGCTGCTAGGTCCGGGCGGCGCAGCGGTGGCGGCAATCGAGGCTAACTTTCCGGGCGTGGTTATCGCCGGCGCGGTCGATCGTGTCCAGCTGGCGGCAAAGGTCTTTGCCGATCCGCAGGCGCTTAAGCGGCTGGAGGCACTCGTCCATCCGCTTGTCATCGATGCGCAGGACCGTTTCTTGAAGGCTGCCGCCCGCCGCGGCAGTCCACTCGCAGTTCTCGACATTCCCCTGTTGTTCGAGGCTGGCCTTGACCGGCTGTGTGATCGCATTGCCGTGGTCTCGGCGCCGGCCAGTGTCCAGTACCAGCGCCTCGTCCGCCGCCGTACGCTCGATGCGGTGCGAATAAAGGCGACGCTTGCCCGCCAGATGCCGGACGCACTCAAGCGCCGCCGCGCCGATTTCATCATTCCAAGCGGCCAGGGCCGGGCTCTCACCCGGCGCGTTATTGTCAATATCATCCGGACGCTGAAGGACAATGGCCGAGGCACGCGGACACGAGCACGCGGGCCGCGGCAGGCTGGGCGGCGATCCTTGACGAAAGGGCCTAGCCTGCGGTAGCCGGCGTCTCATGCGCGAAATCGTTCTCGATACCGAAACGACCGGCCTTGATCCTCAGAGCGGTGATCGCATCGTCGAAATCGGCTGCCTCGAACTCCTCAATCACGTCCCCACGGGCCGGCACTTCCACACCTACCTCAACCCCGACCGCCCGATGCCGGCAGAAGCGTTCGCCGTGCATGGACTTTCCGATGAGCATCTCAAGGATAAGCCGCGCTTTGCCGCCGTCGTCGAAGCGTTCCTCACCTTTCTCGGCGAATCGCCGCTCGTGATCCATAACGCAGCCTTCGACTTGGGCTTCATCAACGCAGAGCTCGGCCGCCTGGGCTTGACAGCACTGCCGGCACAGCGTGCGATCGATACGGTACACCTCGCCCGCAAGGCCTATCCCGGTTTGCCGGCTAACCTCGATGCGCTGTGCCGGCGCTTTCAGATCGATACCAGCGCACGCACGCAGCATGGCGCACTCACTGATGCCAAACTGCTTGCTGAGGTCTATCTGCAGCTGAAAGGCGGTCGACAGCCAGGACTGGCATTGGTGTCGAGCCGCGGTGCCAAGGGCACGGCTGGTCCGCGGCCTGAGCGAACACCACGGCTCTTGGCACCGACCGCCGTCGAGGAAGCCGCCCACAAGGCGCTCATCGGGCGCCTCAAGGACCCGCTGTGGGGGCGGTTACGTTAGCCGACCACCGCGCTACACGCGGCACGCTGTAGATTAGCAGTCGGTTCAGACGAGCTTAATCTCCCCTTCCGCATCGCCGAATGATTTCTCGCCGGCGCTCTCCTGCTGTTGACGCTGGTAGAGCTGGACGAAGTCGAGCGGCGCCAGCATCAGCGGCAGAAAGCCGCCTTCAAGCGTGGCATCGGCAACGATCTTGCGTGCATAGGGAAACAGGAGCCGCGGGCATTCGATCATCAGCACCGGACGCCTGTGCTCGGCCGGCACATTGAGGGCGAACAAGCCAGCGTAGGACAGCTCAACGACGAAGGCGACGCCGTCGGCAACCTTGCAGTCGGCGCGCAGGTGCAAGATGACTTCGTAGGTATTCTCGCCGAGCGTGTTCGCATGCACGTCGACGCGGACCTGGATGTCCGGCTTGTTCTTCTGCAAGAGTGTGAAGACGGCAGGCGCGCCAGGAGCCTCGAACGACAGATCCTTCATGTACTGCGCCTGAATGAGAATCGGTGGCTGCGTGCGTTCTGGCGCCTGTCCGTTGCCGTCAGTCTTTACGGCCGCACCCTCGCTGCTGGGCTCGCGCGTGTCGCTCATGCCATCCTCCTTGAAGGAACGGGTGATAAGGGAAGCTCGCCTGCGGCCGACTGGCTAACATGCTTCCCGGCGGCGGACAACGCCGGCCTTCCCCAGCAATTCCCCTGAGCGACCGCGCTCACTGATGGCCAACAGGCGTGGACAGCGCTCGGAGCCGCAATTTCCCAGTGGTTTTGGGCGGAAGAGGCTGCAGACATACGGCGACCATCCCATATTATTCTGCGTAAGCGCGAATACGCGAATAAAACGGATCGGCTGGCACCTTGGGCGGCAACGCCTGACTGGACGTTGAGCGGAGGAGCCGGTAACGTGACGGCGACGCCGCCGATGAGGCCGTCACCGATTGAGGCCAACGGAACGAGAGCTCGGATTTACGCGAGACGATGGGTGACAGCATTCCGTATCTCGACATTCTGCTGTTTGCGGTGATCGCTGCGTTTCTGGTTTTTCGCTTGCGTAGCGTGCTTGGCAAACGGACCGGCCATCAAGGCCCCGGCCCGGGAGAGCCGCGCCGGGATCCGTTTTCACGCGAGCCTCCGGTGGAGGGCAGCAGCGATCGGGTCGTGCCGCTGCCGAAGCCAAAAACCGAACCTTCCTTCCCCGGCAACGGCGAGACTGTAGCGACTGAACCGGCAGCGGCCGGTGATGGCAGCGGCGGACCGGGTGCGGCTGGTTTGACCCAGATCCGGATTGCCGATCCCGCCTTCTCGGCGGACGAATTCCTGTCGGGTGCCAGGATCGCCTTTGAGCTGATCGTTGGCGCCTTCGCAGTGGGCGATACCGACACGCTCAAGCCACTGTTGAGCGAGGAGGTGTTTAGCAATTTCGCCGACTCGATTCGTCGCCGCCAGGAGACGGGTCAGAAGCTCGAAACCCAGTTGGTGGCCATCCGTTCGGCCGAGATTGACGAGGCCTACATGGCGGGCCGGACGGCGCACGTCACCGTCAAGTTCGTGACCGACCAGATCAGCGTCGTGCGCGATGCCGAGGGCGCCGTTGTCGAAGGCAGCCCGACCGAGGTGAACGAAGTGACCGACTTCTGGACGTTTGCCCGCGATACCCGGGTCGGCGATCCCAACTGGGCATTGGTCGCCACCAACAGCTCGGAGTAGGAGCGGGCGGCCGTGGAAGAACCTTGCCATCAGTGCCAGCGCATCCGCCGCTGGCTGATCCCGATTGGTCTTGGGCTGGCGGTGATCGTGGTAGCGCTGCTGGCCGCCTGCTCGTCAGCGTCACCGCCTCCGGCCGAGCGTGCAGCGGAGCCGCCGGCGCGCGTGCAGGTACCGGATGCAGCACCGTCGGCGCTGCTGTTGCGGCCGCTGGCGTTCTCTCAACTCAAGGGATGGACCACCGACCGGCAGGATGAAGCGCTCGCCGCCTTCGTCCGCTCGTGTGCGAAACCGATGCCGGCGAACCAGAAAGAGGCAGGGCTCCGCCGGCCCGCCCAATTGGGAACCGAAACCGCCGACCGGGCGCAGGCCTGCGAAGCGGCACGCGCGGTACCAGCGGGCGATCCCGCGCGCGCGCGCGCTTTCTTCGAGCGCGCGTTCACGCCCTACGAGGGGGTGGATAGCCGCGGAACGGAAGCACTCGTCACCGGCTATTATGAGCCGATCGTGTCTGCCTCGCTGCAAGCGGGCGGGCGCTACCGAACGCCGCTGTACCGGCCACCACCGGAGCTGGTCAGCATCGACCTTGGCCTCTTCCGCGAAGCGCTCGCGGGAGAGCGGCTGGTTGGCCGGCTGGATAAGGGTCGCGTCGTCCCGATGCCGACCAGGGCCGAGATCGAAGCCGGGGCGCTCAAGGATCGCGGTCTGGAGATCGCCTGGCTCGCCGATCCCGTCGATGCCTTCTTCCTCCACATCCAAGGCTCGGGCCGTCTCAAGCTCGACGATGGGCGAACAATAGGCGTCGGCTACGCCGGCAAGAACGGCCACACCTATACCGCCATCGGCCGCGAACTCGTGCGCCGCGGCGCGCTTGGCGCGGATGAGGTCTCGATGCAGACGATTCGCGCCTGGCTCAAGCGCAACCCGGCCGAGGCCCCGGCCCTGATGGCCGAAAATGCATCGTTCGTGTTCTTCCGCTTGAGCGACGGGGAAGGTCCGATCGGCAGCCAGGGAGTGGTGCTGACGCCGGGCCGCAGCCTCGCCGTCGATCCGACGTATCTGCCGTACGGCGTGCCGGTATGGATCGAGACTGCCGATCCGCTCGCCCCCGCCAGCCCGTTCACGCGGCTCGCGATCGCCCAGGACTCAGGGGGCGCGATTAAGGGCCCTCTGCGATTTGATCTGTTCTGGGGCGCTGGGCCGCAAGCCGAAGCCGCCGCCGGGGCGATGAAGGCCCGCGGCCGTGCGATCGTCCTGGCGCCGAAGCGGGCGGTGGGGTGAGCGAAAAGCGCGCGTAGCAGGTCGGACATATTCCCTGTTTGCGACAAAGGGATGCCGCCCTCCTTGCGCCGTTACCCGGCCATAGTATAGTCCCTTGCTCATGGTTGCAGCGGACACGCAAGCGGTCTTTCGTCACCGTCATTTGCTCGGCATCGAGGGCCTCTCGCCGCCGGAAATCCTGCTTTTGCTTGATCGATCCGAGCAGTTCGTCGAGCAGAATCGCCGTCCCGACAAGAAGCAGACGCTTCTGCGCGGCCGCACGGTCATCAACCTGTTCTTCGAGGCCTCGACGCGGACGCGCACGTCGTTCGAGCTTGCCGGCAAGCGCTTGGGCGGCGATGTCATCAACATGACCGTATCGACGAGTTCGGTCCGCAAGGGCGAGACGCTGCTCGATACCGCGATGACGCTTAACGCCATGCATGCTGATGTCCTGGTCGTTCGTCATCCGGCTTCGGGTGCGGTCAAGCTGTTGTCGGAGAAGGTCAATTGCGCCGTCATCAATGCCGGCGACGGCAGCCACGAGCACCCGACGCAAGCCCTCTTGGACGCTCTTACCATTCGCCGCCGGATGGGGCGGCTCTCAGGGCTGAAAGTGGCCATCTGCGGTGATATCGCGCACTCCCGGGTGGCGCGATCGAATATCCACCTCCTCAACACGATGGGGGCGAGCTTGCGGCTGGTGGCGCCGCGCACGCTGTTGCCGGCAGCCGTCGAGCGGCTCGGAGTCGAGGTGTTTCATGACATGCGGCGCGGTCTTGAAGGCGTTGACATTGTCATGATGCTGCGTCTGCAGACGGAGCGCATGCAGGACACCCTGATCCCCTCGATCCGCGAGTATTTCCGCTTCTTTGGCCTTGATTACGAGAAGCTGGCGCGTGCCAATGCCTCGGCGCTCATCATGCATCCAGGTCCGATGAACCGCGGTGTCGAGATCGATTCGCTGGTGGCGGACGATTACAGCCGCAGCGTCATCCGCGAGCAGGTGGAGATGGGGGTCGCCGTCCGGATGGCCTGCCTCGATCTGCTGACGCCGCAGGCGCCCGACGCCGAGCGGCGCAACGTCTGAAGCGGACAGCGGAGGCCAGCGATGTCGCAGAAATCGGTGCCCGAGGATCGCCGCGTCGCCTACGTCAACGCCCGGCTGCTCGACGCCGCCGCCCGACTCGACCAGCCGGGCGGGCTGATCACTCAAGGCGAGCTGATCGCCGATTATGGCCCCCACATCAAAGCGGTCGGGCTCGCGGCCGATATCGAAGTCGTCGATTGCGCCGGGCAGTGCTTAAGCCCCGGCTTGGTCGACATGCGGGTCCAGCTGCGTGAGCCGGGCGAGGAACACAAGGGCACGCTGGCCTCTGGTGGTCACGCTGCGGCCGCCGGCGGCATCACGTCGCTGGTCTGCCTGCCGAACACCCATCCGGTCATCGATGATGTCTCGATCGTCGAGTTCGTCGCCCGCCGCGCCCGGCTCCTGGGCCTGACCAAGGTCTATACCTACGGCGCCGTGACCAAGGGTCTCGAAGGGCAAGAGCTCGCTGAAATGGGGCTCTTGGCCGAGGCCGGGGCGGTCGCCTTCACCGACGGCGCTAAGGCGGTGGTCAGCGCGCGGGTGATGCGGCACGCGCTCGACTACGCGCGCACCTTCGGTCTGTTAATCGTGCAGCATCCGGAAGAGCCGACGCTCGCCCAGGGCGGCGACATGAACGCCGGCGAGGTGGCGACCCGGCTCGGCCTGCGCGGCATTCCCGCCGCCGCTGAGGTGATCATGGTCGAGCGCGATCTGCGCCTGATCGCGCTCACCAACGGCCGCCTGCACTTTGCGCACCTGTCGACAGCGGCTGCGATCGAGGCGGTGCGCCGCGCCAAGGCTGCGGGGCTCGCCGTCACTTGCGACACCGCTCCGCCCTATTTCGCGCTGAACGAGAACGCTGTCGGTGACTACCGAACGTTTGCCAAGCTGTCGCCACCGCTGCGTACCGAGAAGGACCGACTGGCGGTTATCGAAGGTCTGATCGATGGCACGATCGATGCAATTGGCTCCGACCATACGCCAGAGGACGAGGACTCCAAACGGCTTCCCTTCGCCCAGGCCGCCTTCGGGGGCATCGGTTTGGAGACGTTGCTGGCGGTGTCGCTCGAACTTTACCATAACGGCCGCGCGTCCCTGCTTGATGTGCTCGGCTGGCTGACTTGGCGGCCAGCGGACCTGCTGCACTTGCCAGGCGGCCGGTTCGCAAAAGGGGCGGCGGCTGACCTGATGCTGTTCGATCCGGACCGGCCGTGGCAGGTGCGTGAGCACGAACTCTTGAGCAAGTCCAAGAACACGCCGTTCGACTACCGCCCGGTGCAGGGCCGGGTGCTGCTTACAATCGTCGACGGCCGGCCGGTGTTCGATCTCACCCGCGCCAAGAGGGGCGCTTAATGGCCGAAGTGGAAGCCGCGCCGCCGCTACTCGCGCTGGCGGCGGTGATGGGCTACCTCCTTGGCTCGGTCCCGTTCGGCCTTTTGCTGACACGGCTTGCCGGGCTCGGCGACATCCGCTCGATCGGCTCCGGCAATATTGGCGCTACCAACGTCCTGCGCACTGGCAGCAAGCCGCTGGCGCTGGCAACACTGCTCTTGGATGGTGGCAAGGGTGCCGTTGCGGCGCTCGTATTCGGCCAATGGGGAACACTCGCTGGGCTTTGCGCCGGCGTCGCGGCCGTGCTCGGCCACAACTTTCCGGTATGGCTCAGGTTCAAGGGCGGCAAAGGCGTGGCGACGACGCTGGGAACGACGCTGGCGCTCGCCTGGCCAATGGGTCTCGCCGCCTGTGCGATCTGGCTGGCAATGGCCGCCGTCTTCCGCATCTCCTCGCTCGCGGCGTTAACGGCGCTGGCAGCGCTGCCGTTCCTGATGGGAGGCTTCGCCGGGCTCAACCATGCTGTCGCCGGTCTGGTGCTGGCGCTCGTTGGCTTCTTCCGCCACAAGGACAATATCCGCCGTCTGCTCGCCGGCACCGAGCCACGGATAGGCGGCGGCAAGGCAGCCAAGGGTAGCGCGAACGGTTAAGGCCGGTCCGCCGAGTGCTCGTGCAGCGACCCAATCGGGCGATTCACGCCCGAGCACGGTTGTCGCTGCACAACATATTGAATTGCGTGCACTTTCGGCACAAACAGGATGTACGCTCTGTTTGTGCCAGTGCACTAGGTGGCCAACGGGCTCGCGTGGATGACACCCAAGCCGAGACCGGAGCCAACCGGCAGCAGGCCCAAGATTTCGATCCCCGGCTCTTGCCCCCACCGCTGGAGAATTGCCAAGTCGCGGCTGCGCAGGCAGTCGTCAGCGGCAAACAGCGCCCGATCCACCGTCCACGCACGCGCGGCCAGAAGGGTGCCGAAGCGGCAATCGCCGCGGCCCCTACCCCAGCTTGCGGGGCCGTCAACGAACACGAAATCAGCCCTGTGGCCACCAAGAGCGTCTTCAACCGCGCCCGCGGCCGGGCAATAGAGAAAACCCTCCCAATCGCCGAGCCGCCGCCGGCTGACCGGTGCGACCAGGACACTCGCAAAGGCTGCAACGCCAAGGTACTGCAGCAGGGTGCGGGTACGGGCCGCGTGCACATCGCTCTCTTCGATGGCGATGACGCGGCTGGCGCCGCCGCCCGCTGCCGCTGCCAGCGCAAACACCGCCGTGCTGACACCGGATCCGAACTCGAGAATGCGCTGCGGCCGGATCGCCTCGACCAGCGCCGCAAGCGCAGCCGCGGTTGCCGGCTTAATGCGCCATCGGCCGGTTGGCAGGCGTTTCAGGGCAGCGTTCAGTTCGGGCGATGGCGCCAACGGTGGTGCGCCACGATGATGCAGGCTCCGGGCCCGCCACCATCGAACCGCGCGCACGGTGTTGGCCGGCAACAGCTCAAGGGGTGGCAGGTCCAGCGCAGGGTCGCAAGCAGACGCTGCGCGCGGCTTTCGAGAGTGAATGGCTGTCATGGATCGAAGACCCGATTGGAAAACCATCCGTTCAAGCGCCCGCGCCAGCCGGCGGACGCAAGTGGTCTAACCGCTCCTGCGGCCGGCGGCAACCGTAGTAACGCGAAGGTGCAGCCGAACGGCCGCGGGCGGATTGCGGAGCTGCCACAGCACGACATATTAACGATCGAGAGGCGAGGGCGCGGTGCCGCATGATCGGGCTGCGCCTTGCGCGATGACCATCGGGCTCTTGAAGGAAGCAGCGGTCATGGATTTCGAAAAACTGAGCGAACGGACAAAGGGTTTTCTGCAGGCAGCACAGGGCCTTGCGCTTCGGCGCGGCCATCAGCAACTGACGCCGGTGCATATCCTGCAAGCGCTGATCGAAGATCGCGAAGGGTTGGCTGCCGGCCTTATTCGCGCGGCAGGCGGTGATGCCCAGCGCGTTCGCGAGCGGGCGGAAGCCGAACTCGCAAAGCTGCCGCGTATCGAGGGCGGCGGCGCCGGCCAAGTCTATATGGCACCGGAGACAGCGCGCCTCCTGGATCAGGCGCAACAGATTGCCGACAAGGCGGGCGACAGTTTCGTGACCGCCGAGCGCTTGTTGTTGGCGCTGGCCCTTGCCGTCGGTACCCAGCCGGCGCGTATCCTGGGCGATGCCGGGGTCACGCCGCAGGGTCTCAACGCCGCGATCGAGCAAGTGCGCAAGGGCCGCAAGGCGGATACGGCGACGGCGGAGGAAACATACGATGCGCTCAAGAAATACGCGCGCGATCTGACCGCAGCCGCCACCGAGGGCAAGCTCGATCCCGTCATCGGTCGCGACGAGGAGATCCGCCGCACCATTCAGGTTCTGTCGCGCCGGACCAAGAACAACCCGGTGTTGATCGGCGAGGCCGGCGTTGGCAAGACCGCAATTGTCGAAGGTTTGGCGCAGCGCATCGTCAAGGGCGATGTGCCCGAGACGCTGAAAAACAAGCGGCTGATGGTGCTCGACTTGGGCGCGCTGGTGGCGGGCGCCAAGTTCCGCGGCGAGTTCGAGGAACGCTTGAAGGCGGTGCTGCAAGAGGTCATGGCGTCGGCCGGCGAGGTCATCTTGTTCATCGACGAGATGCATACGATCGTCGGCGCCGGCGCGGCCGAGGGGGCAATGGACGCCTCCAACCTTCTGAAGCCGGCCTTGGCACGCGGCGAGCTGCACTGCATCGGCGCCACGACCTTGAACGAGTACCGCAAGTACGTCGAGAAGGACGCTGCCCTCGCCAGGCGCTTTCAGCCGGTGTTCGTCTCCCAGCCGACGGTTGAGGACACGATCTCCATCCTGCGCGGCCTGAAGGAGAAGTACGAGCTGCACCACGGCGTCCGCATCACCGATGCCGCAATCGTTGCCGCGGCGACTTTAAGCAACCGCTACATCGCCGACCGCTTCCTGCCCGACAAGGCGATCGACCTGATGGACGAGGCGGCGAGCCGCCTGCGCATGCAGGTCGATTCCAAGCCGGAAGAAATCGACGAGGTCGACCGCCGGATCGTCCAGCTCAAGATCGAGCGCGAGGCGTTGAAGAAGGAGACCGATCCGGCGGCGAAAGACCGGCTGGGCCGCCTGCAAACCGAGCTGGGTGAGCTCGAAGCGCGCTCGGATGCCATGACGAAGCAATGGCAGGGGGAGAAAGACGCGCTCGCCGGCGCCACCAAGATCAAGGAGGAGCTTGACCAGGCTCGCGTCGCGGTTGAACGCGCGATGCGCGAGGGTCGTTACGAGGAAGCCGGCCGCCTGCAGTACTCGGTCTTGCCCGTCCTTGAGAAGCGGCTCAAGGAGGCGGAAGAGTCCGGCCAGAACCGCATGCTGGAGGAGGCGGTGACGGCCGAGCATGTAGCCACTGTCGTCTCCCGTTGGACCGGCGTCCCGGTCGAGAAGATGTTGGAAGGCGAGCGCGACAAGCTCCTGCATATGGAGGACGCGCTGCGGACCCGCGTCGTCGGCCAGGAGGAGGCGCTGGTTGCGGTCGCGGATGCCGTGCGCCGCTCGCGCGCCGGCTTGCAGGATGCGAACCGGCCGATCGGCTCGTTTCTGTTCTTAGGCCCCACCGGCGTCGGCAAGACGGAGCTGTGCAAAGCTTTGGCTGCGTTCTTGTTCGACGACGAAGCGGCGATGCTCCGCATCGACATGTCGGAGTACATGGAAAAGCACACCGTCGCGCGGCTGATCGGCGCCCCTCCCGGCTATGTCGGCTACGAGGAGGGCGGCGCCTTGACCGAGGCCGTCCGCCGCCGGCCTTATCAGGTCATCTTGTTCGACGAGGTCGAGAAGGCGCACCCGGATGTCTTCAACGTACTGTTGCAGGTGCTTGATGACGGCCGCCTGACCGACGGCCACGGCCGCACCGTCGACTTCCGCAACACGCTGATCGTTCTCACCTCCAACCTCGGCGGCGAGATCCTGGCGGCGCAATCGGAGGGCCAGGATTCAAGCGCTGTCCGCGCCGATGTCATGGCAATCGTGCGCCAGGCTTTCCGGCCCGAATTCCTCAACCGGCTCGACGAGATCTTGCTGTTCCACCGCCTCTTCCCGGACCAGATGGGGGCGATCGTCGAGATTCAGCTTGGTCGCCTGCGCGCGCTGGTGGCCGAGCGCAAGATCAGCCTCGATATCGACGGGACAGCGGTGGAGTGGCTGGCGATCGCCGGTTATGACCCGGTTTACGGCGCCAGGCCGTTGAAGCGGGTGATCCAGCGCAGCCTGCAGAATCCCTTGGCGAAGCTGATCCTGGAGGGCCGGATCAAGGACGGCGACCGGGTCACGGTTTCGGCAAGTGACGGCGGGCTGATGATCAACGGCACCGCGGCCGATCAGGTCTAGCCGCGCCTAACCCGCTGCGAGCGCGAGAATCGCCGGCTGCGCTCCGGCCTGGGCCACCCTCGTGCTGGTCCAGGAACGGAAATCCGCAGCCGGCATCGGCCGCGCGAAGAGATAGCCCTGACCCTCCTCGCAGCCGAGCTCGCCCAGGATCCGGCTCTGCGCCGGCGTCTCGATGCCTTCGGCGATCGTTCTTAGGCCAAGCCCGGAAGCGAGCGTGACGATCGTACGCACGATCATCTTGTCGCTGGCATTGGCCTCGATTTCGCGCACGAATGACTGGTCCACTTTCAGCTTCTGCACCGGAAACTGCTTGAGGTAGCTGAGGCTTGAGTAACCGGTGCCGAAATCGTCGACGGCGAGCTGGACCCCTAAGTCCTCAAGACGCTTGAGGACCGTCATCGCCGCGCGCTGGTCGCGCATCAGCAGGCCTTCGGTGATTTCGAGCTCAAGGCGGTGCGCCGGCAGGCCGGTGGCCTCCAGCACGTCGCACACCTCGGCGTAGATGTCCTGATAGAGGAATTGCGCCGGGGAGACGTTGACCGCGACCGTCGCCCGCGCTGTCGCGCCCTCCCAACGCATCGCCTCGCGGCAGGCGGCTTCCATGACGAAGCGGCCCAGCGGCAAAATCAGGCCCGTCTGCTCGGCGAGCGGGATGAAGACGCCGGGGCTGATCCAGCCCTTGTCGCCATTGCGCCAGCGCAAGAGCGCTTCGGCACCGATGCAGCCACCACTCACGAGGTCGATCTGCGGCTGCAGGAACACCTCAAGCTCGCCGCCAGCGATCGCGCGGCGCAGGTCCTCCTGCATATCCTGGCGCCGCTGCACCTCTGTCATCATTCCCACCCGGAACGGCTGGAAACAGGCGCGTCCCGCCGCTTTCGCCGCGTGCAGGGCCAAATCGGCGGCGCGCATCATCGTCTCGGCATCGGTGCCGTCGACGGGGAAGCGGGCCGCACCGATGCTGGTGCCGAGCTGAACCGTCCGGTCGGCGCACACGAGCGGCTGCTGGAAGGTGGCAAGAAGATGATTGGCGAGCGCTTCCTCGCTCTCGCTGGCGCCGTTGCCGGTGCGGATGACCGCAAATTCATCAGCGCCGAGGCGAACCAGGAAGGCGTCCGGCGGCAATGCTTGGCGCAGCCGGTCAGCAGCCGCGGTCAGCGCCGCATCGCCGAAATCGTGGCCGAAGGTATCGTTGATGTCCTTGAAGCCGTCGAGATCGAGGGTGAGCAACAAGACGTCGAGACCCGAGGCCGCGGCGTCCGCGATTGCTTCGCGCAGGCGGGTGTGAAACAGCATCCGATTTGGCAGGCCGGTCAGCCCGTCATGCTCGGCGATGTGCCGGCTCTTGCGCTCGCTGTCGCTGGCGATGCGCTCGGCGCGCCGCGCATCGAGCGCTTCTTTCATCAACAGGACGATGAAGACCGCGGTAATGCCGCCGAACGCCAACAGCATCCAGCGGTTCGCCCCGATCAGCCAGCGGACGTTGGCGAGATCGCCGTCCTGCAGATCGCTGCGCACGGTTGCAACATCGACCATCAGTTGGCGCAGGCGGACGAGCGGTGCGGCGAGCGTGGTTTCGACTTGGCTCAGTGTCGTGAGGTCCCCGGCAAACCCGGCGCGGCCGGTCAGCAAACTGTCGACGCGATCGAGCGCGGCGCCGACGGCGGCAGCGGTACCGTCCACGTCAACGAACAGGCGGAACTGTTCGTACTCCTGGCTGCGATGCAGCAGCGGCAGCGTTGCCCGCACGGTGTTCAGTTGCGCCGCTACAAGGGCCCATGGTGCCTGTGCATCGCCGGCGACGTGCCGGGCCAAGCGGGAGCGGAACTGCTGCAGTTCGTACTCAAGCTGCTCAACGGCCCAGGCATCGACGCGGACGTAGCGGCTCATTCCGTCGGCGCGATCCTGCAGGATTGTGCTGAGCTGGAAGGCGGCGGTGGCGCCGAAAAGAAGGAGGGCTGCCAGCAGGCCATGCCGGAGCAGCCGTGCTGTATGACGGGCGGGACGGTCCGTCCGCGCGTCGGCCGTTCCAGAGCCACTGGTGGTCAGTGGAGAAAGGCCGTGGAGCCAGGGCATTCGCATGTTCAAAGCTGCGCCCCTTCTTTAGTCCAGCAAGACCACGCCGCGTTGATATGGCCCAGGCAAACCGGCACGGCACTTCGCATCCGTCAGGTCGATCGACATACCGCTCGCCTTGTCGAACTCGAGCGAACTGGCGATGAGGACGGCGCAGGCCCGGGTGGGGGTGATGAGGTTGACGTTGGAGGAATAGAGCTTGCTGCCTGGCACATAGATTACGCCATGCAGGTTCGTGCTCGAATCCCCAGCCCAAAAATGGATGTTCCGCGACGCACGATCCTGAAAGAATAATATCCCGGCCATATCACCGCTGGTGGGAGCCGTCAGCGCAATCTGGGCGTTGTCAAGAAAGTCGATGTTTGCGAGGAGACCCTTGAGATAGATCGTTACATTCTCGCCGCTGAGCTTGGCAGTACTGGCGACCATCAGCGGGCCGTTCAATAAGACGTAGGTTCCGGGCGCCAGCGTGATGTCCGAGGTGCCGGTGATCTGGATGCCGGCGCAGTAGACGCCGGGTGACAAAGTCTTGACCACGTCCTTCAGGATCGTGAGGCTGTGATCGCAGCCGCTGTAGCTTGGTGGCTGCAGGTTGGCCAAGGGATCGGCCTGGCCGGGGCAGTGCTCCCGCGATTCGGGAGTTGTGGTTGCGGCATTCGATCTCGACACGGTGCCGCCGACGCAGACATCGCTCGCCTCGATGGAACTGCTGCCGGAGATGTTCAGCGCCCCATTCGCGGTCGAGTTCACCTGCACGCCGCATCCCGTAGCCTCGATCGCCGCGTTCGTCTTTAGCGTGGTCGATCCCTTCCCCGCCGGATCAAGTGCGATGACGCAAGGCGCGCCGCCGCGGCCGGCGATGGCGCTGGCAGCAACGTCGATGCTGCTGCGGCCGAGGATACCGGCAAAGAAGGTGCCAACCGCGTTCTCGTTCTGCTCGCTGAGGCGGGTAGTCACACGGACCGCTGTGGCGGTCCCGGTCTGTGGCGTGAAAGATCGTGTCTTCGGATCCCACACGCCAAATTCGACATCAGCTGGATCGAGAGCGCGCCCATACTGGGCGGCCGGCATGTTCTTCTCGACATAGGCGAGTGCCACATCGGTCGCCGCGGTGGTGTCGGGCAGGCGGGCAGCGGCGGCGAGCGCTGCCGCATCGGCGGCCATATGCAGCGACTGCTGTAGGGCGCTGCCGCGCACAAGATCGACGCTGAGCGCGGCGCCGCTGATGCCAACGATGACACCAAAAGCGATCAAGGGCGCCATCGATCCGCGGACGTCACGTGCCAGGCCACGCGAAGCGCACAGGAATGGCACCGTCCAACCTCGCATTGCCCTACTCCTTGATCATTGTTGCTGAGGCAACCAGCGTCGGTCCGGCGCCTGTTGTCGTTTGGGTCGTCGCTTCAGTCGTCGTGGAGGCCTTGGCACTGTCCGTTGCTGCGTTGCTGTCGCCGCCGGCGGGAAGGAGGTAGTCAAACCCGAACAGCATGACATCGCGCATGGGTACGCTGACGTGAACGGTGAGATCGGACTGGTTCTGCTGGAGAGCGGCGGACGCCACGCTGACCGTCACGACGGCTTGGGTCACTTCGCTCAGGCGCGCGCGCACGAACGCCTCGGTTTGGTCGGTGGTCATGGCATCGACGGCAAGCCGGCGGGCGGCCTGTCGGGCGGCCGAGGTCAACTCCGATTGCACCAGATAGAGGTGCGCTGCCTCAATCGTGCCGATCAGAATCAGGAGCAAGACCGGCGCCGCCAGCGCGAGCTCTATCGCGCTGCCGCCCGTTTGGTCGACCACGAACGCACGGACAAGGCGCCCGACCCACGTCCTCTGGTACGGCCTTTTCTGCTCCTGGACGCAAGCGAGCCTGGCGTTGGGCACCGGTATTCGACTCTTCTGTAGCGAAGCCGTAGCTTGCGATCCTCGGCGGTCGAGGCTGCGCTGCCCCCCGGCAGTGACGCCATTGCACAGACCGCACCCGAGGATCGGAGATTCCGCCGGCATGGTGCGCCGCCATTGGTTAACAATCGATTAACGACGCGCTTTGGCGTTAATCAGGCACGCTTGCGGAACGACCCGGTCGCCGTCCCGCCACGGCGCAGATTTTCGCAAAAAATGGATTTGACAGAGGTGGTCGATCCGCCCTACAAGTCACGCCTCACGCGGGGGCCGCGGAGACGCGGCGCCAGCGGGGGCTTTTTGTTCTTTGACATTGTGGAATGATGGAAGGGATGCGTGGGCGGCGGCCTCGTGCAGGCAAGTCGGTCATGCGTGTCCTTTAAGTACGTACAGCGTGCGCAAGGGACATCGGTCTTCGTGAACGATGAACCTGCTAAAGTGAATACCCGTACTCGGTGCCTCTTCGGGAGCCCGAGACGGTAGGGTCAACTTGAGAGTTTGATCCTGGCTCAGAACGAACGCTGGCGGCAGGCTTAACACAT
>JARSSM010000028.1 GCA_029624735.1 Defluviicoccus sp.
AGGATGAAGAACGGGATCGCCATGATCTCGAACTTCTCGATGCCGGTAAACAGCTTCAGAGCGACGCTTTCGATCGGCACCTGGGTCATCGTGAACAGGAACGTGAGCACGGTGAGACCCAGCGAGATCGAGATCGGCATCCCGGTCAGCATCAGGGCGATCAGGAGACCAAAGATAATTGCGGCAGTCATGACTTGCCTCCCATCCGCACCTGTTCGTCATCCTTGAGGATGTCCGTTTCGGTCTCCAGGCCTTCGACGTGGGCGTGGTCTGGACGGGGCAGATGGCCATCGCGGATGAAGCGATAGGTCACCTGCAGGAACCGGAAACACATGAGCGACGAGCCGATCGGCAGGCCCAGATAGACGAGCCACATCGGCGCCTCGAGATCGGCCGAGACCTGCTCGGTGTGTGCGAGCTCCATAACGAAGCGGATGCCGAAGATGGCGACGATGCCGGTGAAGAGCGCGCCGGCGAGAAGCCCGAAGATGATGAACTTCTTGCGCCAGCTTTCGCTGAGCGCATTGATCAGCACGTCAACGCCGACGTGGATGCCGGTACGTACGCCATAAGCCGCACCGATCTTGGCCATCCAGATGAACATGTAGATGCAGAGTTCCTGCGCCCAGCCCAGATTGAGAGACAGCAGGAAATCCTGGACGCCGGGGATCGCAAGACCGGCGGCGTAACGGTGGACGACGGCAACGAAAATGATCAGTGTCGCAGCCGCCATGAGGGTAGCAATCAGCCACTCCTCAAGGTGGTCGAGAAAGCGAAGCAGCATGGCGATGTCCCGCGCCTGCGACAACGCCCGCCCACATCAGGCGCGGGCGTTGTCGGTGGGAGGCTGATTTAGTTGGCGGTGCCGGCGGCAGTGCGCACCTTGTCAAGGAAGTCCTTGCCCCCAACGCGGTCGGCCATGTCGGTGTAGACCGACTCCATCGCCTTGCACAAAGCACCGCGCTCGGCTGCGCTGGGCTGGAAAAAGTCGGTCTTGCCGGACGCCTTCATGCCTGCCAGCGCATCGTCATTATCTTTCTGCGCAATCTCGTTGGCATATTCCGTCGCTTCAGCCATTGCCTTTTCGAGGCCGGCACGGACGTCTGCCGGAAGCCCTTCCCAGAAATTCTTGTTCGTGATCACCGCGTAGCCGAGGTATCCGTGGTTGGATAGCGTGGCGTTCTTCTGTACCTCGTGCATTTTCTGAGTATACATATTTGATGGCGGGTTCTCGGTGCCGTCGACGACGCCAGTCTGCAGCGCCTGGTAAACCTCGGAAAATGCCATTACCTGCGGGATCGCGCCGAGCGAGCGCATTTGCGCTTCCAGCACCTTCGAGGACTGAATGCGCATCTTGACGCCCTTGAAATCCGCAGGCGTCTTCAGCGGCTTGTTGGCGCTAAAGATTTTGAAGCCGTTGTCCCAGTATGCGAGGCCGACGATGCCTTTCGGGTCAAGCTTGGCAAGCAGATCCTTGCCGATCTGACCTTGAGTGACGGCGTGCAGGGAGGCCGTATCGCTGAAGATGCACGGAAAATCAAAAACCTCGAACTCTCTGGCGCCCAGCGGCCCAAACTTGGCCAGCGATGGTGCCAGCATTTGCACCGCACCGAGCTGCAGGGCTTCCAGTTCTTCCTTATCCTTGTAGAGCTGGCTGTTGGGGTAGACTTCAACTTTAGCCTTCCCGTCTGTATACTGCTCGGCGAGTGCCTTGAATTTCTCGGCGGCGCGCCCTTTCGGCGTATCCGGCGCGACGACGTGGCTGAACTTGATGACAATTGGGTCAGCCGCGTTTGCTGCCGGCGCGATGACGAGCAGCGCAGCGGACAGACTTGCGGCGACAAAATCGGCAATACGCATGTAGTCCTCCCGTTTAAGTGCAAGACGGCACCGAGCGAACCCTCAAAAACGGGGCCCTTTTGCGGTATTCCCGCCCGAATTCTCGGGCATTAAGTCCGGGTTGACCGCCTGTGGCGTGTTCATACAACGATCACAGACCTGAAGCAACCACTGACAGGCGCTCTCAACTACCGGCAAGGAAAAGTGGCGTGCCAACCTGTATGGACCAACCTAAATGTAGCAACCTGAATGCACCAACGGGAATGAGCCAGCGGGAGATGTCAATCGGGAAGCCCCAAACAGGGATGCGCCGAGCGGGAAATGGAGCGTGTAAAGAGGCAAGCAGCGGGCGCGCGCCGGCCGGAACCTGCGGCGGCGAGGAAATAGCGGTGCCGTATGCCGTCGCCGATTTCCGCTTCCGTTTTGCCGGCGCCCGTGCGAGACGAAGACGGTGCAGGGCTGAGGACCAGAAGCCTTTGAGGGGCGTTCGCCCGGGCACTGACAGAAGGGAGGTTCAGGAATGGAAATTCGCAAAGTTGGCGTGGTCGGCGCGGGAACGATGGGCAATGGCATCGCCCAAGTGTTTGCCACCGCCGGTTACAACGTCGTCATGCGCGACATCAAGGACGAGTTCGTCGCGCGCGGTCTTGCCACCATCCGCAAGAGCCTGGAGCGGATGGCCTCACGCGCCAAGATTACGCCCGAGGCGAAAGACGCGGCGCTGGGCCGGATCGAGACCACGACTGAGATGAACGCGCTCGCTGACTCTGACCTTGTCATCGAGGCCGCTCTGGAAGATGTCTCCGTCAAGGTGCAGATTTTCCGCGAGCTGGACGCGATCGTGAAGCCGGGCGGGATCCTTGCCACCAACACCTCTTCGATTTCCGTGACCAAGGTCGCCGCGGCGACCAAGCGTCCCGATCACGTGATCGGAATGCACTTTTTCAATCCGGTTCCGATGATGCAGCTGGTCGAGGTGATCCGCGCCTTGCAGACCTCGGACGAAGTATGCCGCATCACCGAAGAGGTCAGCCGCAAGGTTGGCAAGACTCCGCACACGGTGAAGGACAGCTACGGCTTTGTCGGCAACCGGGTGCTGATCCCAATGATCAACGAGGCGATCAACTGTCTGTACGAGGGCTTGGCCGGACCGGAGGACATCGACTCGGTCATGAAGCTGGGCATGAACCATCCGATGGGGCCGCTTGCACTGTGCGATCTGATCGGCCTCGACATCACGCTCAACGTGATGGAGACGCTCTACCAGGGCTTCGAAGACTCGAAGTATCGGCCGAGCCCGCTTCTGAAGCAGATGGTCGATGCTGGCTACCTCGGCCGCAAGACGGGGCGCGGATTCTACACGTACGATAAATGATCAGCCGGCACGTCTTCCGCACCACTTCAAGGTAAAGCGTACCGCCTGCTGCCGCGATGGGCCGCGGCGGCGGGCGGGAACGCCTTCAACGTGTCCCGGCGCGCCGCGTGAACAGAGGCCATTGGGGGGTTAGAGCGGGGTCCCCGCGCGCTGCAGGGCCTGCTGCCAGACACTCTCGATGTCGTCGGAGAAGATCAGGCCCGTTTCGGCAGGCGCCGTGAGCCAATCGTTACTGGCGAGTTCGGCCTCAAGTTGGCCGGGACCCCAGCCGGCGTACCCCAGAATGAACAGTTTCCGCTGCGGTCCGCGACCATCGGCAACCGCTTGCAGCACGTCGCGGCCGGTCGAAAACGCCATGCCGCCGGTCACCGGGGTGGTGCTGGGACCTGTATAATCGGCGGAGTGGAGGACAAAGCCGCGCTTGGTCTCGACCGGCCCGCCATACTGCAGCCGCACCGTCGCGGGCTGGACCGCCGTGGTGACGCCGAAGCCAGCGAGAAGGCGTTGCAGCGGCCCCCTGCCGTAGGTGCGGTTGACCACCAGGCCCATCGCTCCTTCGTCGCTGTGAGCGACGATGAAGATGACGGTCTCGGCAAAGCGGGGATCGCCGATGCGTGGACTGGCGACCAACAGTTGGCCCGTCAGCGAGGTGCCGGTCGCGTGTGCCGGTCCCCAGTTAGCCGTGCTGGCGACCACGATGAGAAAGGCGATGAACGTTCGTGCAGCTGTACGGATGAGCATCATGGCGCCATCCTACCGTCGCTCGAAAGCGTGGTCGCCCTCCATTAGGAGGTCTCGCGGCTCCGGTGTGACCAGTCGACCGCCGGCAGTTCCATCAGCGGGATCGGGCCCGATGAGAGAACACGCTCTTGCAGCGTCAACGGTATGCGCACCGGCTTGCTTGGGTTGACGGATCCGCCGGCCAGGACGGCGAAAATCTGTTTCATCCTGAGGCCAGTGGTTACGCTCACGATGCCGCGGACGATCAGGGCATCCACTGCCGCATGATAGCCGGAGATTTCGAGGCTCATGGCGCCGATCGGCTGGCCGTTGCGGTCGAGAGCCAGTGTGCCGTCGCCAGCGAGCCGGACCGGCCCCGAAGCGAGTTCGAACCGCCGCACCTCGATGGTGCCGCCGGCATCCCGCCAGGCGATCAAGTCGTCGCCGGACGGCAGAGCCGGCAAGTTACCGCCGATATCGAAATCGGCTGCCGCATGGCTGACGGCGCCTGCGAACGGCAGATCCAGTGAAGCCGGCAGCGTTGCGTCTTTCACCGCAAATGTATAACGGCGGCCCGGCGCATCTTCAGGCAGCGAACTCGCAGTTGCGTCGAGCGCTGCAACCGTAAAGCGTTCGCCCGTTTCGGCGTCGGTCATGGCAAGCGCGCGGACCGTGAGCGTGGCGGGACGCGGGAGCGTCGATCCCGGCCCATCGTGCGACCCGGGGCGCAGCTGAACCTGCAACGCGCAGCGCTCGGCCGTCCCGGTGTAGCGGAACGGCCGCGCCAATCCATGGAGAGCGAGCGTCTGGTCGCCTTCCAGGCTGAGGGTCGCCCGCTGCGGTGCGAACGGATTAGCGGACACCACAGCCCGCTCGCCGGCGAGGGTGACGGTCTCAGCCGCCACGCGGAGCGCGAGCGCCGGCTTTGGCAGCACGATCTCCACCGAGCCGGGAAAGCCGCGCCACACCGGAGCACCGTGGGTGATGTCATCGCCCTGGCGCTGCCGATCCTCGATCCAGGCCCGGGTTCCCCGCTCGATCGCGCCGGCAAGGACGAACCAATAGCCGGTATAGGCGAGGGCCAGCATCGCCAAGCCGGCAACGGCGAGTTTAGGCCAGCGCCGCGTTGCTCCCCGCACTCTCCCAACCCTCCCTCAACGCTCAGCGGTCCTTCTGCCGCAGGCTCCGCCCTAGTGCACGGGCACAAACAGAGTGTACATCCTGTTTGTGCCAGTAGTGCACGCGATTCAATATGTTGTGCAGTGACAACCTAGCTCGGGCGTGAACCGCCCGATTGGGTCGCTGCACTAGCACGCGCTACGAGAGGAGGAAAGGGGGCGTCTTCGATAACTGTCCACGGTTGCGCGCGACGGCATCCTGCTTGTGTTCGTTCCCTCAAGCCGCTATGGTCAGGACATGCGGATCCTGATGGCATTGATGGTTGTTGCGGCGATGAGCGGTTGCGCGGAGGTCGTGCAGGGGCCGCGCGAAGTCGCCTATAGTGACGACAGCTTCTACATCCGCCATTCGCCTTTTGCGGGTGTCGGCTCAGTGGACGCGCGGGCGCAGGATCGGTGCAAAGCGATCGGGAAGGCTGCGGCGCTGAAGCGCGAGGCGCAGTACTACGTCGTCGATCTGCGTGACGCGACCTACGCCTGCCAATAGACGAATTGCCGGAACGTGGGAGCGTTCGCTGCTCCGTCTGGCAAGTAACCGCAACCGAATCGGATCGGCGGCTGGGAGTGTGTTCCTGGCGCAACGGCGCGCGGGAAGTGGGATGAATGGCCGCAACCTGCGGCGTTTTCCCTTTCATCTTCTCGGCATTTGACGTATTTCCACACCATGGGTGTGGTGTGATCGGGTTAGCTGGTGGCCCGTTGAGGGGGCTGCCGAAGCCCGCTGAAACGAGGGGTCGGCTAAACGCGATGCGTTTGGTTCTTGGCATAGCAGCGCTTGCGATGATGGTTGTGGCGACGGCGGCCACAGCGGAGGAGGGGACTGCTGCCAGTGATCTCCAGCGTCCAGCGATTGAGCAGGAAGCGCCGGCAGGGGCTGGAGCTGCCACGGCTGAACATTCCGAACCGGCGCCGGTGATCCCGCAGTACAGCGGCGTTTCGGGCGATCTGAGCTTTGACTATCAGGGCGGCGTCGGCCTCCTGCAGAGCGACAGCCGCGGGACACCCGACGTAGGCTTCTACATCAATGCCCTTTCGAACCGGCGGACGCAGCCGGTGTTGCCCGAGCGCGCCCGGCTGGGCGACCGGGGCACGCCGGAGAAGTGGGATGTCGGCGCGATCATCGGTTACCAGATCAGCGACATGAACGAACCCGGAGCCGCTGCGGGTGTCAATCTGCAGATGGTGACCGATCTCGACGATACCGGGCGTGGCATCCTGTTTCAGCCCGGCTTCGACTATACGATGCCGTTTTCCGACACCCTCAAGCTGAACGCCCGCGTGTTTTCGACCTACGTCTCGGACGAGGGGATTCATCCCGGCGCCGATACAGCGGCGCGTGGCAATCTCGGCAGTCATGAGACCGAGGGAGGCTGGCGGGACGTCGGCCTGAATCTTGGCCTTGGCTACAGCATGTCGACCAGTTGGTCGATCGAAACGCAAGCCGGGTTCACGCACAGCTTTGGCAGTGCCGCGAAGAACAGCAGCCAAGATGACGAGGCTATCGTCAACGACATCTTCGGCGGCGTATTCCTTAATTACCGCTTCTAAGCCGCGCGGTTCCCGGCCATAACTCTGAGAGACGAGAGCGGGGCGCCTGTGCCGGTCGCAGCCGGCAGCGTGCGCGCTCTTGGTTTTGCGGGAGAACCCGAGGCATGCAGTATCTGCATACGATGGTGCGCATCACTGACGTTGATGCCAGTCTCGATTTCTATTGCAACAAGCTGGGTCTCAAGCAGATCCGCCGCATGGACCATGAGGCGGGCCGGTTCTCGCTTATCTTCCTCGCCGCGCCCGAGGACGAAGCGCGGGCACGTGAGAACGCCGCGCCAATGCTGGAGCTGACCTACAACTGGGATCCGGAGCAGCTCTCCGGCGGGCGCAACTTTGGTCACTTGGCGTTTCGCGTCGCTGATATCTACGCCGTTTGTGCACGGCTGATGGCGGCCGGCGTGGTGATCAATCGGCCGCCCCGCGACGGCCGCATGGCGTTTGTCCGCTCGCCCGATAACATCTCGATCGAACTTCTGCAGATGGGCGAGGCGCTGGCACCGGCCGAGCCCTGGGCCAGCATGCCGAACACCGGTACGTGGTAGCATCGGTTTTCAAACTGCCTTTCCGCCTTCTGGCTTCGGCGACGGCGGACTATATGGGGTGGGATGACGAGATGCCGCAGCCGCCAACGGATTGCGGTCTCGGACACCGCGGAGCGAGGTCCATGCAGGCTGTACGTGTCAACGGCACCATTCGCCGCGCCGTGTTCGCTTCATGCGCTGCGGTGGGCGTCGCTATTTTGAGCAGCGGCTGCGGGCAGGAAAACACCTATGTTGCGCCGCCGCCGCCGAGAGTCGCCGTCACCCAGCCGTTGCGTGAAACGTTCACCGAGACGTTGGAATTTACCGGCAACACCGCCGCCACGGAAACCGTCGAACTCCGGGCACGTGTCCCCGGCTATCTCGACAAGGTGCTGTTCCGCGACGGGCAGCACGTCAAGAAGGGCGACCTGTTGTTCGTGATCGAGCAGGCGCCTTACGAGCTTGCCGTCCGCCAGGCGCAAGGCGATCTGGCGCGTGCCGAGGCCTCGCGGGCCGAAGCGACGGCAACGGCGCAGCGCGTGCTGCAGGCGGCTAAGAGCGGTGCCGTCAGCCGCCAGCAAGCCGATGAGGCCGTGGCGCGACAGCAGGTTGCGGAAGCCCAGGCGTTCGCCCTGAAGGCGGCACTCGACAAGGCGAAGGTGGACCTGAGCTACACGGAAGTTCGCGCGCCCTTCGACGGCAGGATCGAGCGGCGTTTGAAGGACCCCGGCAACCTCGTCGGTGCCGGGGAGGACACCGTGATCACGAGCATCAACCATATCGATCCGATCTACGTCTATTTCTCGATCAATGAGCTCGACCTTTTGCGCATTCTGGGTGATCGGCCGCGCAATCAATCGGCTCGCGAGGTGCAGGACCGGCGGACGCAGCCGCTTTTCATGGCGCTCGCCAACGAGGATGACTTTCCGCACGAAGGTGTTTTCGACTTCGCCGCCATCACGCTCGACTCTTCCACAGGCACGCTCTTGATGCGCGGGCTCTTTCCCAACAGCGACGCCAGGATCCTGCCCGGCTTGTTCGCGCGCATCCGGGCACCCATCCGCGAGATTCCCGACGCCTTGCTGGTGCCGGAGCGCGCGCTCGGCGTGGATCAGAGCGGTCGCTACGTTCTCGTGGTCAAGGAGGACGGCGAGGTCGAGCAGCGGACGGTGCAGGTCGGCGGCAAGCGCGGCGACCTGCGCAGGATCGAAAAAGGGCTGAGCAGCAGCGACAGGATCATCGTCGACGGCATTCAGCGCGCGCGGCCGGGCGCCAAGGTGGACCCGGTCCCGGTCGATCAGCAGGCGAGCGGGAAGCCGCCGCGCGATAAGTCCTGATCCGGCGCCGCGATGTCCCGTTTCTTCATCAACCGGCCGATCTTCGCAACCGTTATCGCGCTTCTGACCCTGCTTGCCGGCGCGGTCGCGTTGCTTCAGTTGCCGATCTCCCAGTATCCCAACATCACGCCGCCAGTGGTCCAGGTGACGACGACCTACCCCGGCGCGAGTGCCAAGACCGTCGTCGATACCGTGGCGCTGCCGATCGAGCAGCAGGTCAACGGCGTCGAAAACATGCTGTACATGCAGTCGATGAGTGCCGGCGACGGCACGTACAAGCTGCAAGTCACCTTCGACGTCGGCACCGATCTCGATTTCGCGCAGGTACTGGTGCAGAACCGGGTGGCGACCGCGCTTGCCTCGCTGCCGGAGGAAGTGTCGCGCCAGGGGGTGACGACCAAGAAGGTCTCGACGGCGATCCTGCTGGTCATCAGTCTGACCTCGCCGGATGACCGCTTCGACAGCCTGTTCTTGAGCAACTATGCAACCATCTCGCTGAAAGACGAGCTGGCGCGGCTCAAAGGTGTGGGCGATGTCACCATTTTCGGCATCGGCCAGTACAGCATGCGGATTTGGCTCGATCCGGAACAGCTCAAGTCCCGCAACATCACGACGTCGGATGTCGTACAAGCCATCAAAGGCCAGAACATCCAGGTCGCCGGAGGGCAACTGGGCGCGCCGCCGGCGCCGGAGACGCAGAATTTCCAATATACGCTGAATGTCCTCGGCCGGCTGGACGAAGTCGAGCAGTTTGCCGACATCATCGTCAAGCTGGAGCCGGGCGAGGGAGGCCGGATCACCCGGGTCAAGGATGTTGCCCGGGTCGAACTGGGCGCCCAGACCTACAGCCAGTTTTCCCAGCTCGACGGCAAGCCTTCGGCAGGCATCGCGATCTATCAGCTTCCCGGCGCCAACGCGTTGGAGGTTGCCGATCAGGTGTACAAGGCGATGGAGCGGCTGTCGAAAACCTTCCCGGCCGACCTGACCTACTCGATCGATTTCGATACCACCCGGTTCACGACGGAATCGATCCAGGGCGTCTATCACACGCTGTTCGAGGCCGCGGTTCTGGTCATCTTGGTCATCTTCCTGTTCCTGCAGGAATGGCGCGCGACGCTCATTCCGCTGATCACGATTCCGGTATCGCTGATCGGGACCTTCGCGCTGATGATGCTTTTCGGCGTCTCCATCAACATGGTCTCGTTGTTCGGCTTGGTGCTGGCGATCGGCATCGTCGTTGATGATGCGATCGTCGTCGTCGAGAACGTGTGGCATCAGATGGAGAAGGGCGTCACCGACGCCAAAGAGGCGACGATCAAGGCGATGGAGGAGATTTCCGGGCCGATCATCGCCATTACGCTGGTGTTGATGGCGGTCTTTGTGCCGTCGGCCTTCATGCCGGGCATCACCGGGCAGCTCTATCAGCAGTTTGCCATCACCATTGCCGCTTCGACATTTTTCAGCGCCGTCAACGCCTTGACGCTGAGCCCGGCGCTGTGCGCCTTGATCTTGAAGCCACCGCAAGCGCGCAACTTCGTTGTCTTCCGCTACTTCAACCGCGGTTTCGACTGGATTGCCGGCCGCCAAAACAGTCTCGTTCGCCGCCTCACGAGCCGCCGCTTGCTGATGATGGGCGTGTTTGTCGCGCTCACGGCCATCACCTTCTTGGGCTTCGGCAGGCTGCCGACCGGGTTTCTGCCCGAAGAGGACCAGGGCTATGTCATCGTTGGCATCCAGCTCCCTGACGCTGCGTCGATCGAGCGCACCAAGGCGGTGATCAACAAGGTTGATGCGATCCTCGCCGAAACCCCTGGCATCGCCCACCGGCTGGTGATCGGCGGCATCTCGCTCCTCGACAACAGCGCCTCGCTCGCCAATGCCGCGGTCATGTATGCGATTTTCGAGGGTTTCGACGAGCGGGCGAAGAGTCATCGCACGCAAGAAGTGATCCTTGCCGACCTGCGCAAGAACCTGTCGCAGGTCATGGAGGCGATCGTCTTCCCCGTCGTGCCGCCGGCGATCCAGGGGCTCGGTGTATCGGGCGGCTTTCAGATGCAGGTGCAGCTGAAGGGCGGCAGCACCGACCTCGCCAAACTCCAAACAACCGCCGCCGAGTTGGTGGCAAACGGAAATGCGCAGTCGAAGCTCGCCGGGCTTACCACGTCCTTCCGGGCCACGGTGCCGCAGCTCTTTGTCGACGTCGATCGTATCAAAGCGGAGTCGCTGAACGTCGCCGTCGGTGACGTGTTCTCGACCATTCAGGCGTACCTTGGTTCGTCCTATGTGAACCAATTCAATAAGTTCAACCGCACCTTTCAAGTTTATGTGCAGGCGGACAGCCGCTACCGGCTTGAGCCGGAGGACATTCGCGATCTTTACGTGCGCAGTCGCGACGGCAAGGCAGTGCCGATCGGCACCATGACCAAAGTCGCCTATGTGAACGGTCCCAGCGTGCTCAGCCTCTACAACCTTTATCCAAGCGCCGCCGTCAACGGCCGCGGCGCGCCCGGCGTGAGTTCCGGCGATGCGCTGGCCTTGATGGAGGAGATGGCGGCACGGACGGCGCCGCCGGATATGGGTTTCGAATGGACCGGCATGTCCTTCCAGGAGAAGCGGGTCGGCGGGCAGGCTGCTTTGATCTTTGGCCTGTCGGTGCTGATCGTCTTTCTCGTTCTGGCCGCGCAGTACGAGAGCTGGACCAATCCGGCGGCGGTCGTCCTGGTGGTGCCGCTGGCGCTGCTGGGTGTGGTCGTCGCCACCATGGCGCGGTCGCTGGACAACAATGTCTACACCCAGATCGGCATCGTCCTCCTCATTGCGCTCGCCAGCAAGAACGCGATCCTGATTGTCGAGTTCGCACGCGAGTTGCGTGCCAAGGGCAAGAGCGTCGAGGAGGCAGCGATCGAAGCAGCGCACCTGCGTTTCCGGCCGATCCTGATGACGTCGTTCGCCTTCATTCTGGGCGTTGTGCCGCTGGTCATCGCATCGGGCGCGGGCGCGGCGAGCCGGCAGATCCTCGGCACCGCCGTCTTCGGCGGCATGATTGCCGCTACGCTGTTTAACGGGCTGTTCGTGCCGGTGTTCTACGCCGTCTTCCAGGGGTTCAGCGAACGCGGAGCCGGCACTCGAGCGAAAACAATGCCCGCGCCGCCGCATGCCGATCGGCCGCCGGCTGAATGACTGAGCGAAGAGTGAATGACCGAGCGGCGGGTGACTGGCCGGGCGCCAGCCACCCGGTTAAGTCCTGTTCACCACGTGTAGGAGACGATCACTCCGCCGAACAGATTGTTCGGGTTGCCTTCGTCATCGACGATCGGGCTGTCGGCGGCATCACCCAGCATGCGCCGGTATTGGCCCAGCATCTGCAGTCTCCAGGCCTCTGCAAACTGGTAACCAATGGTCACCGTGAAGCTGGTGTCCTTCACGTCGGCATCGGCGTTGTATTCCTTGAGACCGCTGTCCCGCGAGTCGCGGCTGTTGACGCTGAAGTAGTGATCCATGTATCCGCCCGACGCGACGGAGAAATCGCCGTTGATCGAGAAATCCCATTTCGGCGCCAGAGGGCCACGGTAGGTCAGCGCCGGCGTTAGGACGAAACCGTTATGGCCGCCGGAAACGTCCTGTGTGAACTCCATCCCGGCGGTGATTGCCGACTTTCCGAACGTAAAGTCGTAGCCGCCCGATGCTCCGATCTCGAACGACCCTTCGCGATTGTTGAGATCGTCGACCCGTTTGTTGCTGACGTCACTGTAGCCGCGCCGCCAGCGCATGCTCGGGCCGAGGCGCCAGTTGGGATCGTTGATGAGATTGGAGCGGAAACGCAAGCCAAGCAGCTGACCGTAGATATAGTCCTTCTGGGCGCGGACGACGGGAAAGAGGGTCGCCCGATAATCGTCCGATCCTTCGTACTCTGGCAGCAGCGCCGGACCCAAGCCGACTGTCCAGCGCGTCTTGCCCGCGGCGCTGGGTTCGACAGGCTCGGCGGCTGTAACTGAGCCAGCGTCGGCGTCTGGAGACACGGTCTGCGCGCCGGCTGGCGCCGCGACCCCGAAAATGACAGGGGCTGCGAAGAGAGCCGCCGCAATTCCTGCCTGCGTCGTGTGTTTCATTGTGGTGAGTCCCGGAACAGCCACTTTTTAAAGTTACGCCGTCGTCAGCCGATTAGGGAGAACAACCGTCGACGGACCGATATGAAGCTAACATATGTAGCGGGCGCGCCGTGAAGCCTTATCGGGGGTTGGGGGTTTTCAGCGTGTTACTGTCGCTTTACGGTAACGGAGAGTTGGCGCTCGTTGCCTCCGTCTGCAGAGATTCGCTGAGGATCTTGCGCGTCGGCGGGTTGCGCCGGGACCCGCAGCCGCGCTATGTCGAGAGAACCCCGCGCGGCGGCCCCGCGCGAAAGGTCAGTTGCGCGGCGGCCCCGCGCAGACGGCAAGAAAAGCAGAGGGAGCGATCATGAGAGCGAGGACAGCCAATCGCTGGGCTTCGGCAGCCATTGGGCTCATGAGCCTCATGGCTGTGTCTGGTGCCGGTGCCGCCGGCTTAGGCGAGGTCTATTCGCGGCTTGCTTTCGAGGCCGCCGACGGAAACGGCGACCAGACGATTGACGAAGCGGAGCTGGTTGCCGACACTGCCGCCGGGTTCGTTGCGCTTGATGACAACGGCGATCGCCGCCTTGACCGCCGCGAGCTGCAGGAGCCGGAGGCCGCCCTCTTCGCACGGCTCGATCGCAATCGCGACGGCAGCTTGTCCTTTGCCGAGGTGCTGGCCAACAAGCTCGAGATCTTCGAACGCCTCGACGTCAGCAAGGACGGAACGCTGTCGGTTGACGAAGTTGCGGCGTTTGATCGCCAGGCCTGCACCCGGCTGGCGACGGCGGCGAAGCCGGCAGCTACGCGCTGCAGCTATTGACGGGGGTCGCGATGACCGGAACCAACGCTGTGAACCTTCGCCGTCGCCTCGGCGGTGCCGCCCTTTGTCTGTTGCTCGTGAGTGCGTGTGCGAGCAATGGCAATGAGACGAGCGCCACGCCTGCCCCGGAGCCGGCTGTTGAGAATGGCGCCGTTGTCGTCCGCGCGCTGGGCGGGCGCGACAACCTGGCCTTCAGCCTGATGGGCGGGGCTGCGCTTGGCGGCGAACTGGGGTCGGCACTGACCAACCGTCAGGTCGAAGCGCGGCCGGCGGCCGAACCGACCGCTGGACGCCGCACCGATGACCGCCGCCAGCTCGCCTACGATCGCCAGAGCGAGCGCCAGCGCGAACTCGTGCGGCGGGAAGTCACCAAGCAGCGGCTGTTCGAAGACGTGCGCCGGGAGCGCCTGTCGGCTCCTGATCCGAAGCGGACGACGGCCTCCATCGCCACCGCCCAGCGCTACCTGAAGGCGCAGGGGTTCTACGATGGTCACGTTGACGGCGTTATGGGCCAGCAGACGCGGGACGCCATCGTTCGCTATCAGGCGCGCAACAACCTGCCGCAAGACGGCAGCATCACGCCGGTGATGATCGATAAGATGCGCTCGGCCCTCTGAGAAGCTGAGGCGCGGACGAAGGCCGCGGCGGGTGCACGCCGCGGCCTTCTTGAGCGCAGTGGCGCCGCTCAGTGGGCGCCGATGTCCTTCATGAACTCGGCGAAGAAGTCGTTGCCTTTGTCGTCGACGACGATGAAGGCCGGGAAGTCCTCGACCTCGATCCGCCAGATGGCCTCCATGCCGAGTTCGGGATACTCGATGCACTCGACCTTCTTGATGCATTCCTGCGCCAGGCGGGCGGCCGGGCCGCCGATCGAGCCGAGGTAGAAGCCGCCGTGCTTCTGGCACGCCGCCGTCACCTGCGGTGAGCGGTTGCCCTTCGCCAGCATGACCAGGCTGCCGCCGGCGGCTTGGAACTCATCGACATAGGCATCCATGCGGCCGGCGGTTGTCGGGCCGAACGAGCCCGAGGCATAACCTTCGGGCGTTTTGGCCGGCCCGGCGTAGTAGACGCACAGGTCCTTGAAGTACTGGGGCAGGCCCTGGCCGCTGTCGAGGCGCTCCTTCAGCTTCGCGTGCGCAATGTCACGGGCGACGATCATCGGTCCGCTCAGCGACAGGCGCGTGCGCACCGGGTAGCGGCTGAGCGTGGCGCGGATCTCTGCCATCGGCCGGGTGAGGTCGATCTTGAGCACCTCGCCGGCGAGATCCTGCTGCGAGACTTCGGGCAGGTACTGGGCCGGATTGGTTTCCAGGGCTTCGAGGTAGATGCCGTCCTTGGTAACCTTGGCCAGGATCTGCCGGTCCGCCGAGCACGAAACGCCGATGCCGACCGGGCACGAGGCGCCGTGCCGTGGCAGCCGGATGACACGGACGTCATGGCAGAAGTACTTGCCGCCGAACTGGGCGCCGATGCCCATGTCCTGCGTCATCTTCAGCACTTGAGCCTCTAGCTCGACATCCCGGAATGCCTGGCCTTGGGCGCTGCCCTTGGTCGGCAGCGCATCGAGGTAGCGCGCGGACGCCAGCTTAACCGTCTTCAGCGTCAGTTCGGCCGACGTGCCGCCAATGACGATGGCGAGGTGGTAGGGTGGGCAGGCAGCGGTGCCGAGCGTGCGGATCTTCTCGTCCAGGAACTGCATCAGCCGCTTCGGGTTCAGGAGCGCCTTCGTCTCCTGAAAGAGATACGACTTGTTGGCCGACCCGCCGCCCTTGGCCATGAACATGAACTTGTAAGCACCGCCCTTGGTGGCATAGAGATCGATCTGCGCCGGCAGGTTGGTGCCCGTGTTCACCTCCTGGTACATGTCAAGCGGTGCCACTTGGCTGTAGCGGAGGTTGGAGTCGAGGTAGGCGCGCGCAATCCCTTCCGACAGCGCCGCTTCGTCGTCACCGTTGGTCCAGACGTCCTGGCCCTTCTTGCCCATGATAATGGCGGTGCCGGTATCCTGACACATCGGCAGCACGCCGCTGGCGGCGATGTTCGCGTTCTTGAGCATCTCCATCGCGACGAAGCGGTCGTTCGCCGACGCTTCCGGGTCGTCGAGGATCTTGCGCAGTTGCGCAAGGTGGCCGGGGCGGAGCAGGTGCTGGCAGTCGCGCATCGCCTGCTTGGCGAGAAGCTTCAGGCCCTCGACGTCGACGCACAGGATCTCGCGGCCGTCGACGGTAGAGGTCGAAACGTAGTCGGTGGTAAGCCGCCGGTACGGTGTCTTGTCCTCGCCCAGCGGAAACATCTCGGCATAGTGGATTTCTGACATGGTCTGGCCCTCGCAAACGTCCGGATAACGGCGGCGGCATGCACGCGCTCCGCGTTGGGCAGACTTCACCCCATGCGCGCAACAGCGCGTCGCCAAGAACCGATTAATCGACGGTCTTGTTTGCTACTTTTTCCGGAACGTGTCGAGGGCGATCACCTGCGCTGCAGGCTGCCCCTTGCCACCGGCAGCCGCGGCCTTGGCGGCTGTCCCGCTGCCCTCGGCCGGCCGCGCCTCCTCTTCGTCTTCAGCCGGCACGTTCCTCACGTCCGCGTCGCGCTGGGGCGCCGCCGTGCGCAACTGCAGGCCGAAGTTCACCGACGGATCGCCGAACGCGGTCACCGCTGCAAACGGAACCTTGAGCCGGTTCGACCGGCCCTGGAACTTGAGCGTTACCGCGAACGCATCCTCCTCCACCACCAAGTCCCAGAACTGGTGCTGCAGGACAATGGTCATCTCGCTTGGATACCGCGCCCGTACCTCGGGAGGCACCTCAACGCCGGCCGCCGCGGTTGCGAAGCTGATGTAGAAGTGATGCTGGCCGGGCAGACCGTGCTCAGCCGCGTAAGTAAGGGCGCGCCTGATGACCCCGCGCAGGCCTTCGTCGAGCCACTGCTCGTAGGGGAGGGACTGTCTTGGCATCGCGTATCGGTCCTCTGTTGGCCGCCCTCGGACAAATTACCCCAAGGAAGTGGGAGGCTTCTGGTGCCAGGTGCCTCCCGAACCCCGCTCACGCCTTAAGCGGCGAGAGCATATGCCTCATTGTCGTTGGCATATATCGATTGGCCCGATATCGGTGGTACCATGCCGGGCGAAGACCGAACCTTTACCACGCACGTCGATCCTGTTTCGCCCCCGTGAAGCCACTGTTCTTTTTGTGGTTAGTTGGTGGAGGCGCCGGGCACTGCCCCCGGGTCCGCAACGCTTATTCCATCCGGCTTTTATCGCCATAGTCGATTGCTCGACAATTAAGTATATGCTTTGCGCCGGTCCGCGTGCAAGCGCTGCAAGGACACGATAGCAGAGGAAGTCATGGACCTGACACCTGAGCAACACGCGGAGATCGAGGCCCTGCGCCAAAGCCGGGCCGACACCCGGCGGCCCACCGTGCCGGCGCTGGAAGAGATCCTGTTTCAGCCGATCCCTGTGCTCGACCACGGCTTCGTGCGGGTCGTCGATTACATGGGGGACGATGGCGCGATCGTGCAGGCGGCGCGGGTCTCGTATGGCCGCGGCACCAGGCGCGTGCAGGACGACGCCGGCCTGATCCGCTACCTCATGCGGCACCGGCACACGACGCCGTTCGAGATGTGCGAGATCAAGTATCACGTCAAGCTGCCGATCTTCGTCGCCCGGCAGTGGATCCGCCACCGCACTGCCAGCGTAAACGAGTACTCCGCCCGCTATTCGGTCCTCGACCGCGAATACTATCTGCCGGCGCCGGAGCATCTCGCCGCCCAGGCGCGCGACAACCGCCAGGGCCGAGGCGAGGTGTTGACGAGCGAGGCTGCGGCGGACGTATTGGCGCTCCTGCGCGCCGATGCCGAGCGCTGTTATGCTCATTACGAGGAAATGCTCGATCCGGAAGGCTTAGGCCTCGCCCGCGAGCTGGCGCGGATCAACCTGACGCTCAACACGTACACCCAATGGTACTGGAAGATCGACCTGCATAATCTGTTACATTTCTTGAGCTTACGCGTTGATCCGCATGCACAGCATGAGATCCGCGTCTATGCCGAGGCGATGCTGGAGACGGTCCGGCGCTGGGTGCCGCTGGCGGCGCAGGCATTCCTCGATTACCGCTTAGGCGCGGTAACGGTCTCGGCGGGGGGGCTGAGCGTCATCCGCCGGCTGCTCAAGGGGGAGACGGTCACCGCTGGGACGAGCGGCCTCAGTCCCCGCGAGTGGCGCGAACTGATGGCAGTCCTTGAGCAAGGCGGCTAGGCGAAACGCGCGGAACGTCCTCACTCAGGCGGCGCGGACGTGCTCGACGAAGCGGACGACAGCAGTTCTTAGCGTAGCCGACTGACCGCCAAGGCTGGTCGCGGCCGTCACCACGTGCTGCGCCGCCGAGCCGGCCTCGACCGAGGCGGTGCTGACCTCGCCGATGGTGCTGAGGATGTTGCGGGCATCGGACGCCGCGGCATCCACCTTCTCTGCAATCGCCCGGCTGGCCACACCCTGCTGCTCGACCGCCGCCGCAATCTCGCAGGCGCGATCCTGCAGTTTGGCAACGGTGCCGGAGATCCGGTGGATTGCGCCGGCTGCATCCTCGGTTGCGCTCTGAATGCCCTTGATCTGGCACGCGATCTGTTTTGTGGCCTGGGCCGTCTGGTTGGCGAGGCTCTTGACCTCGGCGGCGACAACGGCAAACCCCTTGCCGGCGGTGCCGGCGCGCGCCGCCTCGATGGTGGCGTTGAGGGCAAGAAGGTTGGTGTTCTCGGCGATCGAGGAGATGATGCTGGTGATCTCGCCGATCTTTGCGGACGCGGTCAGCAGAGAATCAATTTCCGCGCGGCTGTGTTCCGCCTCGCTTGCCACATCTTTGGCGATCGTGAGCGATTCGGCCGCCTGACTGCCGATCTTGGCGATCGAGGCCGAGAGCTGCCCGGCCGCGGCGGCGATACAGCTGACGCCGTCGGTGGCGCGCTCGGCGGCGCCGCTGACCCGTTGCGCGCGTTCGCTGGTCGCACGGCTCGCGGATGTCATGGTGGCAGAGCAGGCGCGCAGGTCGTCGGCGCGGCTCAGAACTTCACCCACGACAGTGCCAACGGTGGTCTCGAACGTCTCCGCCATCTCGGTGAGGAGTGCCCGTTTCTCCTCCGCAGTCTTTGCCTCACCCTTCGTCTGCAATTCCTGCAGCCGTCGGCGCTCGACCGCGTTATCCTTGAGCACCAGCATTGCCGCCGCAAGGCGACCGACTTCGTCCTGACGACGGACGCTAGGGATTTCCGTTTCGAGATCGTCCTCAGCCAGCCTGCTCACCACCTTGGTCAGATTCAGGAGGGGACGCAGCATGTTTCGCAGCAAGAGAAACATGCCTGCCGCGATGGCCGCCACCAGGCCTCCGATCACAACGCCAGCCATCTTGAGTTGGCGCAGCGGCGCCAGGAACTCCTCTTGCGGGATACCGACGAAGAGAGCGCCGATGACGGCCTTGTTCCCGTCGATGATCGGCTCGTAGACGCTGAGATAGATTGTGTTGCTGATTTCGGTTGTCCCGATGTAGGCCGTTGCGCTCTTGAACAAGGCGTCGTGGGCTTCGCCGGGCGGAAGGTGCGCTCCGGCCGCCGACGAACCGTCGGCGCGGCGCAGCGTCGTTACGAGATAGGTATCACCGGCGAGAATGGTCGCGTCCCCGCCGCCGACGGTGGCAATGGCCTTGACGATGTCCTCAGCGTCGTTGAGCGGCACCAGGCCGGAATAGAGCTTATCGTTGAAGAGGCGGAATCCGGCTTCGTGGGTGTCTAGTCGGCGGATCAGATCCCACAGCTGGGTCATGTTACTCTTGAGCTGCTGGCGTGCCGCCTTTTCGATGTTGGCGCTGGTCAGCGAGTATGCGACCGCAAACACTGCCGCACTCGCGAGCACCATGCCGAAAAAGCTGATGGCCAACAGTTTGGTTGCGATCGAGAGTTCGGATAAACGCGCCAGCATTACTGCCACCCCGAGTGAAGGATTGTCGCGTATATAGGACGGCAGAGCTCAACGGGGGGTTAACGCCGTATGCGTACCTCGAAGAACGTGACAAGGCGCCATCGCGAGGCGCGAGCGCAGCGAGGAAAGATTGATATTTCAATGTGCTAAAAGGGTTGGATGATTTCGCTGCCGCTCGCACTGAGACCAATTTCGAGACTTCTGCGTGCATCTCCTCCTGTCGCAGCCGACACCCGCAAGAGCACCCTGATTACGAAATAACGATTCGGGGCGCGGTCGCCGAGCGCACGGCGACGCTGGTGTCGATCGTCCTTATCAGCTTTTCGGCAATCGCCAGATAGGCACGCGCATGCTCGCCCTCAGGCACCGCAGCCACGATCGGATGGCCGGCGTCGGAGGTCTCGCGGATGACGACGTCGAGCGGAATCTCGCCCAGGAAATCCATGCCCAGCCGCTCCGCCTCCCGCTGGGCTCCGCCGTGGCCGAAAATCTCCGTACGGTGGCCGCAGTTGGGGCAGCAGAAATAGCTCATGTTCTCGATCAGCCCCAGCACCGGCACGTTGACCTTGCGGAACATGTTCAGGCCCTTGCGGGCATCGATCAGCGCGATGTCCTGCGGTGTCGAGACGATCACGGCACCGGCCAGCGGCACCTTCTGCGCCATCGTCAGCTGCGTGTCACCGGTGCCGGGAGGCATGTCCACCACCATGATGTCGAGCGGGCCCCAGTTGATGTCGCGCATCATCTGCTCGAGCGCCGACTGCACCATCGGCCCGCGCCAGACGATCGGCGTGTCCTCATCGACCAGGAATGCCATCGACATCGCCTTGACGCCGTACTTGACCATCGGGTCGAGCTTCTGCCCGTCGGCGGACTGCGGCTGGCCCTCGACGCCCAACAGCCGGCGCATCGATGGACCGTAGATGTCGGCGTCGAGAAGTCCGGTCCGCTGCCCGAGCCGGGCGAAGGCGAGAGCGAGGTTGACCGCCGTGGTCGACTTGCCGACCCCGCCCTTGCCGGAGGCAACGGCGATAATCGCCCGCACGTCGTTCAGGAGTTGGCTACCGGCCGGCGGCTGCGGTGCCGCATGTGGATGCGCATGGCCGTGCGCTGGCGCGGCTGCCGGCTGGCGTCGCTGCGCGGTGAGGACGACGCTCACCGTCAGCGCGCCTGGCAGCGCATGCACCGTCTTCTCGGCCAGCTTGCGCAACGGCTCGAGGCGCGGACCCCGTTCGGGGTCGACCTCCAGCGTGAACGCGACATGGCCATCCTTGATGCGCAGTCCCTGGACCATGCCGAGGCTCACGACATCCCTTTTCAGATCTGGATCGACGACGCATCGGAGCGCATCGATCACCTGCTGCTCGCTGACAGTTGCCATCACTTTCGATCGGTTGCGCCGCTGGACGCCCCGCCTCCTTGCCTTAAGCGTGTTGGAACAAACCGGTGCTGTTATCGCGCGAGAGGCGCCGGCCTCCATAAGAACCACTGGCCTCAATGAGGCTCTTCCTCCATATAAGTTGCGTTGCGACAGATCCCATTCGGATCTGCCGCACGTCAAGCCTTGAGCGGCGCGGCCAGCAAAGGAGTACACAGCTAGATGGCTTGGAATCCGAAGGGCGGTGGTCCCTGGGGCGGCGGCGGCGGCGGCCCTTGGGGGGGCGGCCCAACTCCGACGCCTCCACCCAACATCGAGGACCTGCTGCGGCGGAGCCAGGAACGGTTCCAGCGGTTTGTGCCGAGCGGGATCGGCGGCGGCCGCGGCTTGCTGTTGGCGCTGGCGGCGGTCCTCGCCGTCTGGCTGGCGACCGGCTTCTACCGCGTCCAGCCAGGCGAACAGGGGGTTGAGCTGATGTTTGGCCGGTTCGTCAAGGTGACGACGCCGGGTCTGAACTACTGGTTTCCGGCTCCGATCGGCGAGGTGTTGACGCCGAACGTCGAGCAGACCAACCAGATCACGATCGGTTTCCGCGGCGGGGAAGCGGGCGGTCGCGCCGGCGCCACGCGCGATGTGCCGCAGGAAAGCCTGATGCTGACCTCCGATCAGAACATCATCGATGTCGATTTCCTCGTGCAATGGCGTATCAAGAACGCGGCCGACTACCTGTTCAATCTGCGCGACCCGGAAACGACGGTCAAACTTGCAGCCGAGAGTGCGTTTCGCGAGGTCATGGGGCAGACCAGCCTGGAGGAGGCGCTGACCATCCGCCGGCAACAGGTCGACGATCAGACCAAGGAGCTGACGCAGGCGATCCTCGATGGTTACGGCGCTGGCGTCCTGCTGGTCGACGTCAAACAGTTGAAGGTGGATCCGCCGGCGGAAGTGATCGATGCCTTTAACGATGTCCAGCGGGCGCGCCAGGACCAGGAGCGTTCGGTCAACGAGGCGCTCACCTACCGCAACGACATCGTGCCGCGGGCGCGTGGCGAGGCGGAACGCATCATTCAGGATTCTGCTGCCTATCGGGAAAAGGCGGTGCGCGATGCGGAAGGCGAAGCCAAGCGCTTCATCTCCGTCCATGACGCCTATTTGACCGGTCGCGACGTGACGCTGCGCAGGCTTTACCTTGAGCGGATGCAGGACGTGCTGGCGAAGTCGGACAAGGTTGTCATTGACCCCAGCAGCGGCGGAACGGGGGTCGTGCCCTACCTGCCGTTGCCCGAGCTAAGCAGGCGCAAGGCGGAGGAGACGCGGCGATGAAGCAGGCAAGGCTCGTCGGCGTAGCCGCCGTGGCGGTGGTCGCATTTGTCCTTCTCATCAGCTCGACGTTTACCGTGCGGCAGACCGAGCAGGCCCTGATCCTGCAGTTCGGCAATCCGGTGCGGGTCGTTCAGGAGCCGGGCTTGGGCTTCAAGCTCCCCTTCATCCAGAACGTCGAGTTCTTCGAGCGGCGGATCCTCGATCTCGATCCACCGACACAGGAAGTGCTCCTGGTTGATCAAAAGCGAATCAATGTCGATGCGTTCGCCCGTTACCGGATCGTCGATCCGTTGCGGTTCAAGCAGCGGGCGGTGAGTGACGCCAACTTCCGGCTGATTTTCGGTGGGAGACTGAACTCGGTCGTGCGGACTGAGGTCGCGCGCAGTGGTCTTGGCGACATCCTCTCGACCGAGCGCGCGCAAATCATGCTGCGCATCAAGGAAACGATGAAGGCTCAGGCGCCCGAGTTCGGTGTCGAGGTCGTCGATGTGCGCATCGGCCGCACCGATCTGCCGGAGACGACCAGCCAGGCGGTGTTCAACCGCATGCGTTCCGACCGCGTCGCGCAGGCGGCGCAGCTCCGTGCCGAGGGCGAACAGCAGAAGGCGACGATCCAGGCCGAGGCTGATCGCACGCGTACAGTCATCTTGGCCGATGCCAGCCGGCAGGCACAGATCAATCGCGGTCAGGGTGACGCGGAGAAGACGAAGATTCTCAACGAGGCGTATGGCCGTGATCTGTTTTTCTTCGATTTCTATCGGTCTCTCGAAGCCTATAGTGCGCTGACCGCTCCCGGTTCGACGATGGTGCTCAGCCCGACCAGCGAGTTCTTCCGTTTCTTTCTCGGCACGCAGCCAGACCAGGGCACCGTCAAGCGCTGACCGCAGCGGGCGAGGGGCTTATTTGAGGCTTCTCGCCGGCTGGCTGCCGCGACCAGGCACGCGGCGCTACGCCCTTCAGTCCTGCGTTCACGCCGACTGAAGAGGGCGTTATCGACACCTGCAGCGGCACGAAGGGGTCGACGCAATAGATATTGCCGCATGGCATGGCGATCGTGTATTCGCCACATTGGAACGCCCGCGGATGCTTCGCGGATTAGGAATGAGTCAGGATGACCCCACAGTTTGGCCGTTTCAAGGCTGAATCAGGCGCCGACCACCTGCGCGCGCCGATGACGCGCTGGATGATCGCGCTCGTTGTTCTGCTTTTCTTCTCTGCTCCGGCGCTGGCGCGGACCGCGCCCGACAGCTTTGCTGAACTCGCTGAGCGTTTGCTGCCGTCGGTGGTCAACATCTCGACCACCCAGACGGCAGAGGGGCAGTCGGGGATCGAGGTTCCGGTGGTTCCGCCCGGCTCGCCGTTCGAGGACTTTTTCAAGGAGTTCTTCGAGCGCAATCAGCCGCGGCAGCGGCAACGGCGGGCGACGTCGCTCGGTTCGGGCTTCGTCATTGATGCCAGGGGCTACGTTATCACCAACAATCACGTCATCCAGGACGCCGACGAGATCTCCGTGATCTTGCAGGATGAATCGCGGATTGAGGCCAAGGTCATCGGCCGCGATCCGAAGACCGACATCGCGGTCCTTAAGGTCGAGCCGTCCGACAAGCTGAAGCCCGCCCGCTTTGGCGACTCCGACATCGCCCGTGTCGGCGACTGGGTCGTTGCGATTGGCAATCCGTTCGGCTTCGGCGGGTCGGTGACGGCGGGGATCATCTCCGCCCGTGGCCGTGATATTAATGCCGGGCCCTATGACGACTTCCTGCAGACCGATGCGGCCATCAATCGCGGCAATTCCGGCGGGCCGATCTTTAATCTCCAGGGCGAGGTCATCGGCATCGCCACCGCGATATTCTCGCCTTCCGGCGGCAGCATCGGCATCGGCTTTGCGATCCCTGCCAACAGTGCGCGGCCGGTCATCGAGCAGCTGATTAAGCACGGGGCGGTCCGCCGCGGCTGGCTTGGTGTGCGCATCCAGTCGGTGACGGACGAGATCGCTGACACGCTGGGCCTGAAGGGCGTGTCCGGCGCGCTGGTCGCCAGTGTCATCGACAATGGTCCGGCAAAGAAAGCCGACATCCGGGCCGGCGACGTCATCTTGGAGTTTGACGGCAAACCGATCGACCAGATGCGCAAACTGCCCCGCATTGTTGCCGAGACGGAAGTCGGAAAGGCCGTTGACGTGAAGGTCTGGCGCGGCAACAAGCCCGTCACCGTGAAAGTGACGGTGGCGGCGCTGGAGGAAACCGAAGAGGTCGCTGCAGCGACGACGCGGGCGCCGAATGAAACGCCAAAGGCGTCGATTCCCGGTGTCGGTCTGGCCGTTGCGGCGCTCAACGACCGCCTGCGCAGTGATTTCGGCCTGGACGAAGATGCGAAGGGGCTGGTCGTGACCGCCATCGACGCCGGTGGGCCTGCGGCCGAGCAAGGCATCAAGCCGGGCGATCTGATTGTCGAGGTGAGTCAGGAACCGGTCACGACGCCGGACCAGATGGCAGCCAAGGTCACTGCGGCGCGCGAATCCGGAAAGAAGTCGATCCTGCTGCTGATCGAGGGCGATGCCGGCCTGCGCTTCGTCGCCCTGCGGCTCGCTGCCAACTAGGGTCGTCCGCCCGCCATGCCTGCGCTCATTCAGCCGTTTCGCGCCATCCGGCCGACCGCGCGTTCAGCGCCTGACGTTGCGGCGCGGCCCTATGATGTCGTGACTGCGGCTGAGGCGCGCGAGCAGGCCCAGGGCAAGCCCTGGAGCTTCCTGCATGTCTCCCGCGCCGAGATCGATTGCCCTCCCGGCACCGATCCTTATGACAGCGCCGTCTACAAGGCGGCGGCGCAAGCCTTCGCCCGCATGCAGGCCGAGGGCGTGCTGGTCCGCGAAGACCTCCCCGCCCTTTATGCCTACCGGATGACGGCCGGCAGCCACGTCCAGACCGGGATTGCCGCCGCCGCTTCGATCGAGGCGTACGAGTGCAACCGCATCCGCCGGCATGAACTCACCCGGCCGGACAAGGAACGCGACCGCACGCGGCAGATCGCAGCCGTTGGCGCGCACACCGGCCCGGTGCTGGTCGCGCATCCGCCGTCGGGAGCGGTCACGAACGCGCTTGCGGCTGTCACTGCGGCAACACCGATCGCCGATGCGACGACGGTGGACGGCACGCGGCATCAGGTCTGGGCCATCACGGAAGCGGCTGCGGTCGAACATCTCGTCGGCGCGTTCGAGGCGATGCCGGCGATCTATATCGCCGATGGCCATCATCGGTCGGCCGCCGCCGCCCGGCTGGTTCGGGAGGGCGGCGCGCCCGCAGTTGACGCCCGCTTCCTCATTGTCAGCTTCCCGGCCGACGAACTGCACGTGCTCGATTACAACCGGGTCGTCCGCGACCTTGCGGGCCTCAGCGGCGGGGCCTTCCTCGATCGGATCGCTGAAACCTTTACGGTGGCGCCGGCGCCCGCCGCCTGCCGCCCGGAGAAGCGCGGCAGCTTCACGATGTTCCTCAATGGCGGTTGGTACCGCCTGGAGCTGCGCCAGCCGCCTTCGCCCGATCGGCCCGCGCGCGAGCGGCTCGACGTCAGCTTGTTGTCCGAGCACTTGCTCACGCCTGTGCTGGGCATCGGCGATCCGCGCACTGATCCCCGGATCGATTTCGTTGGTGGCGGCCGTGGCCTCGCAGGGCTGGAGGAACGGGTTCGATCAGGCGATGCGGCCGTGGCATTCGCGCTCTATCCGACCGCGTTTGCCGATGTGATCGCGGTCGCGGATGCCGGCGACGTGATGCCGCCGAAATCGACGTGGTTCGAGCCGAAGCTTGCCGACGGCCTTCTCTCCCTGCCGCTCGCTCCCTGACGAGAAGCTGGCTGGCGCCGGCTGGACAAGAACAGAGGCCGCACGAACACGGGCCTTTCGGGCAGCGTTGGCCCCAATCTTGCCAGTTAGCGATTCGCGCCGTCTTTGTTCGTTCTGTGTTCATCTCTCAAGACGATGACCGGTGATCGGCCGGTCCTGATCCTCGCCGGACCGACCGGCAGCGGCAAGTCGGCACTGGCGCTCGCGCTCGCATCCAAGTTTGCCGGCACGGTTATCAACGCCGACAGCATGCAGGTGTACGCCGAACTGCGCGTGCTGACGGCGCGGCCCAGCCCGGCGGACGAAGAGCTAGTGCCGCACCGTCTCTACGGGGTCGCTCCCGCAAGCGAACGCTGGTCCGTCGGCCGTTGGCTGGCGGCGGCGCGGATGGAAATTGAGGCGGCGTGGCAGGTTGGCCGGCTGCCCGTCGTGACAGGCGGCACCGGGCTCTATCTCAAGGCGCTGACGGAAGGCTTGAGCCCACTGCCGGCCGTGTCGGCGGAGCTTTGCCGCGATCTCGAGGCTCTCTATGAGCAGGAGGGGGGAGCCAAGTTTCGGGAGCGCTTGCGGTCGTTCGATCCGGACGCGGCTGCGCGCTTGCCGGCGACGGATCGGCAGCGGCTGGTCCGGGCGATGGCGGTGGCGCGCGGCACCGGGCGGGCGTTGACCGCGTGGCATGAAATCCATCCGCCGCGGCCGGCGCTTGCCGCGCGCTTTGCGACCATAATGCTGCTGCCGCCGCGCGAGGATCTCTATCGCCGGCTCGATACCCGGTTTCTCGCTATGCTGGCGAACGGCGCTGTGCCTGAGGTCCAGCGGCTGCTCGATCTCAACCTTGATGCCGGGCTGCCGGCCATGAAGGCGCTCGGCGTCGCTGAGTTGGCTCGCTTTCTCAAGGGTGAAACGACCCTGGCGCAGGCATGCGCCCAGGGCCAAGCGGCAACGCGCCGCTACGCGAAACGGCAGCTGACGTGGCTCCGGCACCAGATGACCGCCAGCCTCGTGATTGAAGACGAGGCACCGGAAGAGGCATGCGCCAGCGCGGAGGCTTTCATGCGCGCCTTCTTGTTGACCCCTGGTCCCTGAGCGACTAGGTTTCGGGTCCCAAGCTGTCACGCGGACCGCCGGGGGGGCGGTTTTTTGCCGGCGGTGGTTACAATCCCCATATCTGCCGCAGTCGCTTAGCTTTGCCAGGAGTAGCAGATGGCGTACGAAGAAATGACGGGAGCCAAAATTCTCGTCCAGGCGTTGATTGATCAGGGCATTACAGATGTGTTCGGGTATCCCGGCGGCGCGATCCTGCCGGTTTACGACGAACTCTTCCAGCAGAACCAGATCCGTCACGTCCTCGTCCGCCAGGAGGGAGGAGCCGTCCATGGCGCCGAGGGCTATGCGCGCTCGACCGGCAAGGTCGGCGTCGTTATTGTAACCTCAGGGCCGGGCTCGACCAACGCGGTGACCGGCCTGGCCGATGCGCTGATGGACAGCATCCCGATCGTCTGCTTCTGCGGCCAGGTGCCAACGCACCTGATCGGCAACGATGCCTTCCAGGAGTGCGATACGACCGGCATTACCCGCCCGTGCACCAAGCACAACTATCTGGTCAAGAGCACCAAGGACTTGGCGCGGACAATCCACGAGGCCTTCTACGTGGCGCGCAGTGGCCGGCCGGGCCCCGTGCTCATCGATTTGCCGAAGGATGTCTCGCTCGGGCTTGGCCCCTACATCCCGCCGGCAGACGTCGTGCACAAGACCTACCAGCCGCGCGTCGAGGGCGATCGGGCGCTGATCGAGCAGGCGGTTGCGATGATGGCCGAGGCCAAGCGGCCGATCTTCTACTGCGGCGGCGGCGTTATCAACTCCGGGCCACGCGCGTCCGAACTCTTGACCCAGTTCGTCAACATGACCGGCTTTCCGGTTACCTTGACGCTGATGGGCCTCGGCGCGGTGCCGGCTTCGCATCCACAGTTCCTCGGCATGCTGGGCATGCATGGGACCTACGAAGCCAACCTCGCCATGCACGGCTCCGATCTGATCATCGCCATCGGCTCGCGCTTCGACGATCGGGTGACCGGGCGGCTGAACGCGTTTGCCCCGAATGCCAAGAAGATCCACATCGATGTCGATCCGTCCTCGATCAACAAGAACGTGCTGGTCGATATCGGCATCGTCGGTGACGTCACCCGCGTCCTGGAAGCGATGATCGAGGTGTGGAAGGCGCGCGGGTATAAGGCCGATGCCGCGGCCCTTGCCGACTGGCGCCGCCAGATCGAGGAATGGAAGGGGCGCAATTGCCTTGCGTATCGCCATTCCGACGAAATCATCAAGCCACAGCACGCGATCAAGCGGCTCTACGAGCTGACGAAGCACCGCGAAGACGTCTTCATCACGACCGAGGTCGGCCAGCACCAGATGTGGGCGGCCCAGTTCTACGGTTTTGAGAAGCCGAACCACTGGATGACATCCGGCGGCCTCGGGACCATGGGCTACGGCCTGCCGGCGGCGATGGGGGTGCAGCTCGCACACCCCGATGCGCTTGTGATCGACATCGCCGGCGAAGCCTCGATCATGATGAACATCCAGGAGATGTCGACCATCAACCAGTACCGGCTGCCGGTGAAGGTCTTCATCCTCAACAACGAGTACATGGGGATGGTGCGCCAGTGGCAGGAGCTGCTGCACGGTGGCCGCTACTCCCAGAGCTACATGTCGTCGCTGCCGGACTTCGTGAAGCTGGCCGACGCGTTCGGGGCCGTCGGCCTGCGCGCCGAGAAGCCGAGCGAGCTCGACGATGTGATCAAGGAGATGATCAGCATCGACCGCACAGTGATCGCCGACATCCGGGTCGACAAGGCGGAAAACTGCTTCCCGATGATCCCGTCCGGTGCTGCGCACAACGAAATGCTGCTGGGACCGCAGGACAAGGCCGAGCAGCCGATTTCGGAAGAGGGGATGGTGCTCGTCTGAGTTCAGGCGATCCGGCTTTCATCGAGCCCTGGGCGGTGGCTGCGGCCGCTGGCTCAGGGCTGATGGGGCCAAATCAGCGTCTTTCCACCTGCAACCGGCGGCCGGCCGGTGCGGGTCAGCCAGAATGCGAGGTAGACAATGTCCGCGCCCAATAACAATCAGCGGCACACGATTGCGGTGCTGGTCGACAACGAGCCAGGGGTGCTCGCCCGGGTCGTCGGCCTGTTCTCCGGCCGGGGCTACAATATCGAAAGCCTGACCGTCGCCGAAACCAAGCCAGAAGCCGGTGTCTCCCGGATCACGATTGTCACGTCCGGCACCATCCAGATCATCGAGCAGATCAAGAACCAGCTCCGGCGGCTGGTGCCCGTCCACACGGTGAGTGACCTCACCATCGAGGGCGCCCACGTCGAGCGCGAATTGGCGCTGGTGAAGGTCAGCGGCACGGCCGGCCGGGTCGAGTCGTTGCGCATTGCCGACATCTTTCGGGCGCGGGTCGTCGACTCAACCAACGAGTCGTTCGTTTTCGAGATCGTCGGCCGGCCCGACAAGCTCGAAGCCTTTATCAAGCTGATGAAGCCGCTCGGCCTCGTCGATGTGGCGCGCACGGGTGTCGTCGCGATCGCGCGCGGGCCGCAGGCACTCTGATCGCGTCTGCTGCGCGAACAGGCGTTCGGAGAAAGGGAGAAGACGATGCGGGTTTATTACGATGCCGATGCGGATCTGAACCTGATCCGAGGCAAGCGGGTGGTGGTCGTCGGCTATGGCAGCCAGGGCCATGCGCACGCGCTCAATCTGCGCGACAGCGGCGTCAAGGAAGTCGCGGTCGCTCTGCGCCCCGGTTCCGCCAGTATCAAGAAGGCGGAGAATGCCGGCTTGCAGGTGATGGAGCCGTCAGCCGCGGCCGCCTGGGCCGACGTGGTCATGGTGCTGACGCCGGACGAGCTGCAGGCCCAGCTTTACCGCGAGTGCCTGGCACCCAACCTGAAACAAGGCGCGGCGCTGGCGTTCGCGCACGGTCTCAACATCCACTTCCGGCTGATCGAACCGCGCCCGGATCTCGACGTGTTCATGGTGGCGCCGAAAGGCCCCGGCCACACGGTGCGCTCGGAGTATCAGCGCGGCGCCGGCGTACCGTCGTTGGTCGCGGTCGGCCAGGATGCCAGCGGCAACGCGCTCGAACTGGCTCTCTCCTACGCGGCGGCGCTGGGCGCGGGCCGCTCCGGCGTCATCGAGACGACCTTCCGCGAGGAGTGCGAGACCGATCTGTTCGGCGAGCAGACGGTGCTGTGCGGCGGCCTGACGTCCTTGATCCTGGCCGGCTTCGAGACGCTGGTTGAGGCCGGCTATGCACCGGAGATGGCCTACTTCGAGTGCCTGCACGAGGTGAAGCTGATCGTCGATCTGATCTACGAGGGCGGCATCGCCAACATGCGCTACTCGATCTCCAATACGGCTGAGTACGGCGACTACACCCGCGGGCCGCGGTTGATTGATCCGAGCGTGAAGGCGCGGATGAAGGAGATCCTGGACGACATCCAGTCCGGCCGGTTTGTGAGGGACTGGATGCTGGAAAACACCGCCGGCCAGCCCAGCTTCAAGGCGATGCGCAGGCGTTGGGCGGAGCATCCGATCGAGGACGTGGGCGAGCGCTTGCGGGCGATGATGCCGTGGATCGCCGAAAAGCGCCTGGTCGATAAGTCGAAGAACTGAGGGCAGGCGATCGCGGTTCGCGTCGTCAGTTGACACGCGTTATCAGTTTGTGGTTCTAGTAGGGCGGTTGGCAGCGGGCGTGTTGCCGCCGCCGGCAAATCGTATGAGCGAAACGCTGGGCGTAGCGGGTTAGACAGGTAGACGGGCGAGACTGCTGGTGATCACCATGGGGCGATCAATTCATCGGTTGGCAGCCGTGCCTACGGACCGCTGCGCTGCGCGAGCGAGAAAGTTCCTTCGCCTCGGGCTGCTTCGACTTAGCTGCCCCTGAGCGGGTGCGCGCGGGCCGACGTGATCGGTTGACGCGGGCTTCGTTCAGGGGAGGTGCTTGAGTTCGTTTTCTGTCCGAACATGTTCAAGGCGAGGGAGTTTTCCCATGACCAGTTCCCAAGATCCCAACCGCGTCATCATCTTTGACACGACGCTGCGTGACGGCGAGCAGTCGCCGGGCGCGTCCATGAACCTGGAAGAGAAGCTGCGCATCGCCCAGGTCCTGGAGGAAATGGGCGTTGATGTCATCGAGGCCGGCTTTCCAGCCGCCTCGCGCGGCGATTTCGAGGCCGTGCAGGCAATCGCGCGCACCATAACCAAGGCGACCGTGTGCGGTCTGGCGCGGGCGACCAAGGGCGACATCGAGCAGGTGGCGGAAGCGATCCGCCCGGCGGCGCGCGGGCGCATCCACACCTTCATTTCGACCAGCCCGCTGCACATGAAGTACAAGCTGGATATGTCGCCCGACCAAGTCTACGAGCGCGTCATCGATAGCGTGCGCATGGCGCGCCGCTTCACCGACGACGTCGAGTGGTCGTGCGAGGATGGCTCCCGTTCCGAACACGATTTCCTGTGCCGGTGTGTCGAAGCGGCCATCGCCGCCGGCGCCACCACCATTAACGTGCCTGATACCGTCGGCTACGCGATTCCGGACGAGTTTGCCGCCATCATCACGATGCTGAAGAACCGCGTCCCCAACATCGATCAGGCGGTGATTTCCGTTCACTGCCACAATGACCTGGGGCTGGGAGTTGCGAACTCGCTGGCTGCCGTCAAGGCCGGCGCGCGCCAGATCGAGTGCACGATCAACGGTTTGGGTGAGCGGGCCGGCAACGCGGCGATGGAGGAGATCGTCATGGCGCTGAAAACGCGCCACGATAACCTGCCGTTCTTCACCTCGGTCAACAGCGAGCACATCATGCGCGCGTCGCGGCTGGTTTCAGCGACCACGGGGTTCGTTGTCCAGCCGAACAAGGCGATCGTTGGCGCCAACGCGTTTGCGCATGAGTCCGGCATCCACCAGGATGGCATGCTGAAGCATGCCGGCACCTACGAGATCATGACGCCGGAATCGGTCGGGCTGTCGACTTCGAAACTGGTGCTGGGCAAGCACTCCGGCCGGCACGCGTTTCGTGAGAAGCTGAAGGAGCTCAGCTTCGAGCTGGGCGAGAATGCCTTCGAGGATGCCTTCAACCGCTTCAAGGCACTGGCCGACCGCAAGAAGGAAGTGTTCGACGAGGACATCGTTGCCCTTGTCGATGACCAGATCGGCCGCGCGCACGACCGCATCAAGCTGGTCTCGCTGGAGATCGAGTGCGGCACCCGGGCGTCATCCGCGAAGCTGGTGCTGGACGTCGACGGCGAAGAGCGGACTTGCGAGCAGACCGGTGACGGCCCCGTCGATTCCGCTTTCCGCTGCATCAAGAAATTGTTCGAGACAGCAGCGCGCCTGAGATTGTATCAAGTGCACGCCGTGACAGGCGGAACCGATGCGCAAGCCGAAGTAACCGTTCGTCTCGAGGAGCATGGCCGGACCGTCAACGGCCAGGGCGCTGACACCGATACCGTCGTCGCGTCCGTGAAGGCGTATCTGAACGCGCTGAACAAGCTCCTGGTCAAACGACAGAAAACGGCGCCGGCGGCACTGTCTGCCTGAGACGGTTGGGCTGGATTACGGGGTCGATCGTCTGACAGGACACCGATCAGGGCCTGACGCCACATTCCCCCGTTTGGGGTAGGAGCGGCGAACAGGCCCGTTCGGCTTGAAGGTGGGCAAGGTACGATGTTCTCGCGGCTGTTTGGTTTCCTCTCCGCCGACATGGCGATCGATCTCGGCACGGCCAACACCCTTGTCTACGTCAAAGGCAAGGGGGTCGTGCTCAATGAGCCGTCGGTGGTGGCGCTGGTTGAGCACAAGGGCCGCAAGCAGGTGCTGGCGGTCGGCGAAGAGGCCAAACAGATGCTCGGCCGGACACCGGGCAACATCCAAGCCATCCGCCCCTTGCGCGACGGCGTGATCGCCGACTTCGAAGTCGCCGAGGAGATGATCAAGTACTTCATCCGGCGGGTGCACAACCGGCGCAGTTTTGCGAGCCCGCTCGTCATCATCGCGGTGCCTTCGGGATCGACCGCGGTCGAGCGGCGGGCAATCCAGGAATCTGCCGAGAGTGCGGGTGCACGCCGGGTGTTCCTCATCGAGGAACCGATGGCGGCTGCGATCGGCGCCGGCCTACCAGTGACCGAGCCGACCGGCTCGATGGTCGTCGATATCGGCGGCGGGACGACCGAGGTCGCGGTGCTGTCGCTGGGCGGCATCGTCTATGCGAAGAGCGTGCGCGTCGGTGGCGACAAGATGGACGAGGCGATCGTTGCCTACATCCGCCGCAACCACAGCCTTCTGATCGGCGAAGCGAGTTCGGAGCGGATCAAGGAAGAGATCGGCTCGGCGTGTCCGCCGGAGGACGGTGACGGGCGGCTGATGGAGATCAAGGGCCGCGACCTCGTCAACGGCGTGCCGAAGGAGCTGATCATCAGCGAGCGGCAGGTTTCCGAAAGTCTGGCGGAGCCGGTCGCTGCCATCATCGATGCCGTCAAGGTCGCACTTGAGCACACCGCGCCGGAACTGGCGGCGGATATCGTCGACAAGGGCATCGTCTTGACGGGCGGCGGTGCGTTGCTGGGCAACCTCGATTACGTCCTGCGCCACGCCACCGGGCTGCCTGTTACGCTCGCCGACGATCCGTTGTCGTGCGTTGCCCTGGGCACCGGGCGTGTGCTCGAAGAGATGAAGAAGATGAAGAACGTCCTGTCGACGATGTACTAAAGGGCGTGTACTCTTTGTTATGTGGAGAGAACGCGTCGGCGGGCGCGTTCGATCTGGACGAAAAAACGCGACAGGCCTAGTTCCAGGCACATGTGGAATGCTTGGAAGCTCCTCGCCACGTGGTTGACCTACGGGGTGCTCGTTTTGGCTGCCGGCGCCGCGATGCTGTTGGGCAAGGCGGACGCCGTCCTCGTCGAGCGCTTGCGGGTTCAGGTCGCCGATGTCGTGGCCCCGATCCTCGAATCCGTCTCGCGGCCGGTCGACCGGGCCGCCGATGTCGTTGCAAGCTCGCGCCGCCTTGTGGATCTTGTTGAGGAGAATTCGGCGTTGCGGCAGGAGCGCGAGCATCTCCTGCAGTGGGAGGCAGTGGCGCAGCGCCTTGAGGCCGAGAACGCCCAGCTGAGAGACCTTCTCAAGCTCGTGGCTGAACCGGAAGCCCGCTTTGTCGCCGCCCGCGTGGTTGCGGATCCCGGTGGTGCCTACGCCCACAGCCTGCTAGTCAATACCGGCCGCCGCGACGGCGTGGAGAAGGGGCAGATCGTGCTGACCGGTGAAGGGCTGGTCGGGCGCATCGCCGCCTCGGCTAACCGTGTGTCACGCGTGTTGCTGATCTCCGATCTCAACAGCCGTGTGCCCGTCGCCGTCGGCGAGGGGCGGGCGCGGGCGATTCTTGCCGGCGATAACTCCGTCTACCCGCGCCTGATCCATCTCGATCCGGACGAGACGATCGCGGCCGGTGATCAGGTCGTGACGTCCGGGATCACCGATGCCTTTCCGCCCGGCTTGCCGGTTGGCACCGTGGTGTCAGTCCAGCATGGCGATGTGCGGGTGGCGCCGTTCGTCAAGCAAAGCCGCGTGGAATTCGTTCGTGTCGTCGATCATCGCCTGCCTGCGCTTATCGACGATTTTCTCGCCGGCCGTACGGAGTCGCCGATTCTGCCACAGCTGCAACTTCCGGCAGCAGCTAACACGCAGCTCTCAGTCTCGGCACCCGCCGAGGCGCAGGCGGAAGGTGCCGCAGCGCTGCCAGCCGTGATCCCGCTGCCGGTACCCCGCCCCGGCGGCCGCATTCGTCCATGAAGCGCTCGTTCTGGCACCGGCTTGACCTCCTCGCCCGTCATGTCGTGCCAGTTTCGCTGGCGTTTGCGCTCGTGCTGCTGAGCACGGTGCCGTTGCGGGTCCCGCTGCTCAATCTCGTGTTTCCAGCTCTGGCGCTGGTCTCCATCTACTACTGGACGCTTTACCGGCCGGATCTGATGCCACCCGCTGCAGCCTTTGCCATCGGCCTCGCCGATGACGTCTTGAGCGGCGCTCCCTTTGGCGTCAACGCGCTGGTCTTCGTGCTCATTCATGCCGCCGTGAATACCCAGCGCGGTTTCTTTCTTGGCAAGTCGTTTGCTATCGTATGGCTGGGATTTGCACTGCTCGCAGGCGCCGCGTTCACCATCGCGTGGCTGGCCGTCAGCGCGTTCTATGGCCTGTTGGTCAACGGCACCGGCGCACTGCTGCAGGCGGGAACCACGATCGGCTGCCTGCCGCTGATCTGGCGGTTGCTGGTGCAGTGCCATCTCCGGATTGTTGGGCAGGCTTGAGGGACGGATTGGATCGATGACGCGGGACTCGGAACGTCACCGCCAGTTCTCACGCCGGACGGCGGTGCTCGCAGGTGGCCAGGCGCTTCTCTTCGCGGCACTGGGCGGCCGCCTCTATTACCTGCAGTCCGTTCAAGCGGAGCGGTACGTCACGCTTGCCGAGGACAACCGGATCAATCTGCGGATGATCGCGCCGCCGCGCGGCCGCATCCTTGATCGGCGCGGCCGCTTGCTCGCTTCGAACCTGCAGGATTATCGGGTGCTGTTGGTCGCCGAGCAGACGAGCGATGTCGAACTCACGCTCGGATCGCTGAACCAGATCGTGCCGATCAGCGAGACCGACCTGCGGCGGGTGCTCAAGGAAACGCGGCAAAAGCGCAAGTTCGTTCCTGTCACGGTGGCCGAGAACCTGAGCTGGGAGGATGTTGCCCATGTCGAGGTCAATGCCATCGATCTTCCCGGTATTTCCGTTGAGGAGGGCATGAGCCGGGAGTATCCGCAAGGAGAATCGCTGGTTCATGTCGTCGGCTACGTTGCGCCGGTGGCGGAGCGTGACGTCAAGGATGATCCGTTGCTTGACCTGCCCGGGTTTCGCATCGGCAAGGCGGGGGTCGAGCGGGCGTACGACAAGATTCTGCGTGGCACCGGCGGCCGCTCCGAGGTCGAGGTCAATGCCATCGGCCGGGTGATCCGTGAACTCGACCGCAAGGAGGGGAAGCCGGGCGCGGACCTGACGCTGGCACTCGATCTCGATCTGCAGCACTACGCCACCGAACGTCTGGGGGACCAGGTTGGTGCGGTTGTCTTGATGGATGTCGAGAGCGGCGAAATCCTGGCCCTGGTCTCCACGCCCGGCTACGACCCCGGTGCGTTCAGCCGCGGCCTCGCACCCGAGGAATGGCGGGCGCTGATCGAGAACCCGCATTCGCCGCTGACCAACAAGGCGGTATCCGGCCAGTACGCGCCGGGATCGACGTTCAAGCCGGCCGTCGCCCTGGCAGCGCTCGAACGCGGCACGATCAAGCCGCGCGACGGCGTCACCTGTTATGGCCGTCTGCGGATGGGCGGCAACACCTTCCACTGCTGGCGGCGCGGCGGCCACGGCACGGTCGACCTGCGCCATGCGCTCGCGCTGTCATGCGATGTCTATTTTTACGAGATTGCGCGCCGCACCGGCATTGATCCGATCAGCGAGATGGCAAACCGGCTCGGTCTCGGCGTCCAGCTCGGGATCGACCTGCCGGCCGAGCGGCGCGGACTGATGCCGACACGGGCGTGGAAGGCGAGCGCACTCAAGAAGCCATGGTCAAAGGGCGAGACCGTGATCTGCGGCATCGGTCAGGGCTATGTCCTGTCGACGCCGCTCCAACTCGCCGTGATGACGGCGCGCATCGCGAACGGCGTGTGGGCGGTCGAACCGCGCTTGGCCCGCCGGCCGGCGGTGCCGCCCGGCAAGTCTCCTGGTGAGCAGTTCGGCTTTCGGCCGTTGAACATCAATCCAGAACACCTGCAGGTGGTTCGCGAGGGGATGATGGCGGTCGTTAACAGCCGCATGGGGACCGCACAAGGCGCGGCGATCAAGAAGCCAGGCATGCGCATGGCGGGCAAGACCGGCACGTCGCAGGTGCGTCGGATCACGCGTGCCGAGCGCTCCAAGCGCGTGAAACGCAATGAGGAGTTGCCGTGGGAACTGCGCGATCATGCGCTGTTCATCGCCTACGCCCCAATCGAGGCGCCCCGGTACGCGATCGCGGTCATCGTTGAGCATGGCGGCGGCGGCTCAAAGGTCGCGGCGCCGATTGCGCGCGATATCCTGATTGCCGCTCAGGAGATCGAGCGCCGGCATGCCTCGCCGTTGGGGGCGCAACTGGAGGGGCAGGAGGACGACGCAGTGGCGCGATGGGTTGCGGGCCTGAGGAACGACGGTGCGCTTTAGCCTGCAGGCTCACGCGGCGCCGACCGTCTGGCACAAGATCGGCCACGTCCGTTGGTCGCTGGTGGCGTTGTTGTGCCTTCTGGCGGCGATCGGCAGCGTCATGCTGTACTCGGCGGCGGACGGCGCTCTGGCGCCGTGGGCCGGCCGGCATGCCTTGCGGTTTGCTGTTGCGCTGGGGCTGATGCTGGTTGTGGCGCTGACCGACATCCGGTTTTGGCTGCGCAATGCCTACGCCGTCTACCTCGGCGTCCTCCTCCTGCTGGCGGTGGTGGAGGTGTCGGGCACGATCGGGATGGGCGCTCAGCGTTGGGTCGATCTCGGGGTGATCAACGTCCAGCCCTCGGAGCTGATGAAGCTTGCCCTCGTCTTGGCGCTCGCGCGCTACTACCACGGCCTCAATCCGGAACAGGTGCGGCGACCGGTGATGGTGCTGCTGCCGCTGGTGATGGTGGGCCTGCCGACGCTCCTGATCCTCAAACAGCCGGATCTGGGAACGGCCGTGATGCTGCTTGCCGGCGGCGGGGCGGTGATCTTTGCCGCCGGTCTCAGCCTGTGGATCGTCGGTTTGGGGACGGCAGCGGTGATGGGCGCGCTGCCGGTCGCATGGCAGTTCCTGCACGACTACCAGCGGGCGCGGCTGCTCACGTTCCTTGATCCCGATCGCGATCCCTTGGGCGCCGGCTACCACATCACCCAGTCGAAGATTGCGCTCGGCTCAGGCGGTCTGTTCGGCAAGGGCTACCTGCACGGCACGCAAAGCCACCTCAATTTTCTGCCCGAGAAGCATACCGACTTCATCTTCACGATGTTTGCCGAGGAGTTCGGGCTGGTCGGGACGCTGACGCTGCTGGCGGTGTTCGCGGCGGTGGTCGGCTCGTGCGTGGCGATCGCGCTCAGGGCGCGCAACCAGTTCAGCCGGCTGTTGGCGATCGGCGTGACGACGACCTTCTTTCTCTACGTGTTCATCAATCTGGCGATGGTGATGGGGCTGATCCCGGTGGTGGGCGTGCCGCTGCCGCTGGTCTCCTACGGCGGGACGGCCATGCTGGGCGTCATGCTCGGCTTTGGCCTCGTGCTCTCGGTGCACGTTCACCGCGACGTGCAGATCGGCCGCCATTCCTGGGGTGATTGAACGGGGGACGCAATTGAGCGGGGCAATCACGAGCGCGCTGTCGACAACGGCGCGGACGTTTGCTAAAGCTTGCGGCCCCGAGGGGGGGGGCAAGGCGGGCGCATAGCTCAGTTGGCAGAGCAGCTGACTCTTAATCAGCGGGTCCAAGGTTCGAGTCCTTGTGCGCCCACCACAAAATCAAGGGGTTAGCAGGAAAATGCAAAAATCGGCAGGCGCCGGGGTAACACAGGGGTAACAGATCGGGTCCCGGGGCGGCTGCGATGCGTGTGTGTGCGGGGGGTCTCTGCGACCCGACCTCACGCCGACAGCGAACCCAGCATCCGCAATCGGAAGCGCATTGGTTGCGGGTGAGCCATAAGAAGGTTTACCGGCTCTAGCACGCGGAGCGACGGCCGGTTCGAAGGTGCGGCGGACGAAAGTGGTGGATCAGGCTAGAGCGGATTGCTAACTTGCCGCGCGTCCCATTGCGCAGCATCCGCGGGCACACGAACGGGGGTGGCGCACCGGCGAAGCGTTGTCGTTAATTGATGCGACGACTACGAAGGAGGGGGAAATCGTGACAACGAAGGTCGCTCTGATCACCGGCATCACCGGCCAGGACGGCGCCTTCCTTGCTGAGCTGCTGCTGAGCAAGGGCTATGTGGTGCACGGGATCAAGCGGCGCGCGTCCTCGTTCAATACCGGCCGCGTCGATCATCTCTACGTCGACCCGCATGAGCCGGGCGCGCGGTTTTTCATGCACTATGGCGACCTCACCGACGCGACCAATCTGATCCGCATCGTTCAGCAGGTCCAGCCCGACGAGATCTATAATCTTGCCGCCCAGAGCCACGTCCAAGTCAGCTTCGAGACGCCGGAGTACACCGCCAACGCTGACGGCATCGGCGCGCTCAGGCTCCTGGAGGCAATGCGCATCCTCAATCTCGGCGGCAAGACCCGATTCTACCAAGCCTCAACCTCGGAGCTCTATGGCAGTTCGCCGCCTCCTCAGAGCGAACGGACGCCGTTCCGGCCGCGCAGCCCTTATGCGGCCGCCAAGCTCTATGCCTACTGGATCACCGTCAACTACCGTGAGGCCTACGGCCTGCACGCATCGAACGGGATTCTCTTCAACCATGAGGGGCCGACCCGCGGCGAGACTTTCGTGACCCGCAAGATCAGCCGCGGCGTCGCGGCCATCGCGTTGGGGTTGCAGGACCGGCTCTACCTAGGCAATCTCGATGCCAAGCGGGACTGGGGGCATGCGCGCGACTATGTCGAGGGCATGTGGCGGATCCTGCAGCAGGACAAGCCGGACGACTACGTGCTCGCGACCGAACAAACCCACTCGGTGCGCGCGTTCGTGGAGCGGGCATTTGCGGTCGTCGATCGAACCGTCGCTTGGGAGGGAAAGGGCGTCGAAGAGAAAGGCGTTGACGTCCGCAGCGGCCAGCTATTGGTCGAGATCGACCCTGACTACTTCCGGCCGACCGAAGTCGATCATCTGTGTGGCGACGCGTCGAAGGCCCATCGCGTCCTCGACTGGCACCACAAGACGCGCTTCGAAGATCTGGTCCGCGAAATGGTGGAAACTGACCTGACGGCGATGCGCAGCGCCGGAAAGCACAATGACGGTTAACGCGCTGCCTTACGACGTTACCGGCAAGCGGGTGTGGATCGCCGGTCACCGTGGCATGGTGGGCTCGGCGATCGTGCGCCGGCTGACGCGCGAGGCGTGTGAGGTGCTGACGGTCGAGCGCGCGGCGGTCGACCTGCGCCGCCAAGCGGAGATGGAAGCCTGGCTGGCGGCCAACCGGCCGCAGGCGATCTTCCTCGCCGCCGCCACGGTCGGCGGCATTCTTGCGAACGACACCCGCCCCGCCGAGTTCCTGTACGACAACCTCGCGATCGAGGCGAACATCATCGAGGGCGCGCATCGCTGCGGCGTCGAGAAGCTCTTGTTCCTGGGGTCGTCCTGCATCTACCCGCGCCTGGCGCCGCAGCCGATGCCGGAAGACGCACTCCTGACCGGCCCGCTTGAGCCGACCAACCAGTGGTACGCGGTCGCCAAGATCGCCGGCATCAAGCTTTGCCAGGCCTACCGACGCCAGTACGGCTGCGATTTCATCTCGGTCATGCCGACCAACCTCTATGGTCCCGGCGACAACTTCGACCTCGCGTCAAGCCACGTGGTACCGGCCTTGATCGCCAAGTTTCACCAAGCCAAGGTGACCGGCGCCGAGAGCGTCGAGATCTGGGGTACGGGGATGCCCCGGCGCGAGTTTCTCTACGTCGATGATCTCGCCGATGCCGTGGTGCATGTGATGCGAGCCTATTCCGGCGAGGACCACATCAACATTGGCACCGGCACCGACATCACCATCGCCGAGCTTGCCGCGATGGTTGCCAAAGTCGTCGGCTTCGAAGGCCGCCTCGTCTTCGATGCAACCAAACCAGACGGCACACCGCGCAAGCTTCTGGATGTCAGCCGCCTAAAGGCGCTGGGCTGGACGGCGCGAACGACGCTGGAGGAGGGGCTGGAACTGAGCTATCGCTGGTTTCGGAAACAGGGCGAGCGCAGATGAATTTCGCCCGCAAACTGCCTCTCGCGCCGTCTGCCTCTGACGGAAATGGCCGCCGCATTTGCCTTTTCTACCATTTCTATTATCCCGATGACGTCGTCAGCGCGCGGCTTTTTGGCGACCTGTGCGAGGGATTGGCAGAGCGCGGCTGGCAGCCCGTGATTCTTACCAGCAATCGTATTCGGCGGAATCCAGCGCAATCGCTCTCCCTCGGCAGCGAGGTCCGCAACGGTGTTGAGATCGTCAGGGTCTGGCGGCCGGCTTTGGCTCAGGAGAGTTTCGCCGGCCGGCTCGTCAATTCGCTGTGGCTGCTTGCCGCCTGGCTTGTTTCTGTTGCTCGCATGCCGAAACCGGCCGCATTCATCGTCGGCAGCGACCCGCCGCTCTCGCAATTTCTGTTTCCTTTTCTAAAACTGATCAGCCCCGCAAGCCGGGTCATCTTCTGGTGCTTCGATCTTTATCCCGATGCGCTCGCCGCCGATAAGCCCACGGGCCGCCGAGCGATACTTGCACGCGTGTGTGCGCGCGCAATGCGTTTCACATACCGTTACCTCGACGTCTGCGTCGACATTGGCCCCTGCATGCGCGAAAAGTTGGCGGCCTACCGGCCCCGCGGTGAGGCGGTGACGCTGACTCCGTGGGCGCTGGTCGAGCCCGGAAGCGTTCGTGAACCGGATCCGGTCGTCCGGAAACAGATATTTGGCGATGCGGCCCTCGCGCTTCTCTATTCCGGCAACCTCGGCCACGCGCACGATTTCACCGATTTTCTCGCCCTGGCGCGGCTATTAAAGGAGCACGCCCCTGGCATCGTGTTCGCCTTCGCGGTGGCCGGCATGCGCGTGCCAGAGCTCAAAGCAGCATTGCGTGAAGACGAGCAATACATCCGCGTTCTCCCCCTCGCGCCCGAAGCAGACCTGCAGAAACACCTGGAAGCTGCGGATATCCACCTCGTCAGCCTCAGGCCGGAATGGTCGGGCGTTGTCGTTCCATCCAAGTTTTTTGGTTCCCTCGCGGCTGGGCGGCCGGTGCTCTATCGCGGGCCGTCAGACAGCAGCATCGCCCAATGGATCAAGGCCTTTGATCTGGGGGTGGTACTGGCAGCTGATAGTCAACCGGATGTTCTCCTCTGGCTGACTGAGCTCGCTCGTTCTGCGGACCAACTAACCATTTGGCAGAAAAAGGCATTTGTGACGTATAGACGTCACTTTTCCATGCAGAAATGTATCGAGTCCTGGGATCAATTATTGTCACCCCCAGTGATGGAGACTAGTAGCGAACAATCTGGACTCGCAACACTTGCCCCTTTTCGGGCATTGTCGATGAGAGACAGGAATGCTAGGAACGCGCCTTGAAGGGCGCGGGGCGTGCGTACCTAGATGCGCATTTTGGAGGAAAGTCAGCGGTCGCGCTAGGTCCGGAGCGCTCTGGTGCGGACGCGTTCGAAGCAAGAGATGCTATGAGAACATGCTGCTAATTTTTCGCTCCGCATTTATACTTAAGCGCTGTGGCGTGCTGCCGAAAATAATTCGTACTAGATGCGACTCAGTAGGCTAGCAGTATTATATGCACAAATATATTGTATTTTAAATTTACCCAATTTGTCAAATCAAGCGGGTATTCACGAATAACTCTTAGTAGTCATTCTACAACCGCATTGGAGCACTAGAATGCAATTGAGTGGAGTGACGCGTTCACTTGACGCGCGATATGCCGTGTGGCTTATGTTTCTCGTTATTATTCTCTTTCCATGGGAAATGCGCAACATCGGAGCCGAATTAGCTTGCGCCTGTTTTCTAGCCATGCAAATGGCCATTTATCGTCTATCGTCGGCGCGTGCGTGGAGGCTTCCTGCCTGCATACTTATTTTGGGATTGGCGTCTACATGGGCGTCTATTGCGTATGGCGCTGAAATAAACTTCTGGCAGCTTCTTCGGGAAGTGGGGCCGCTAGTTTTTTTCCTGGCGGCGTTTGATTTGGGTCAACAAGCGTCACGAAGTGGCGACGCAGATAGATATTATACATTATTAAATATGTTGTTACTAGGTACTACCGTCCATGCTATCTTAGCCTATTTCGGCGTGTCCGTGGCAAATGCAAGGATAGTGATAGAGCCAAGCGCTTCGGGTGACGGATATGGGAGAGTATATTCTGTCCTTGTGCTGTCTTATTTTCCTATGCTATTTTATATGTTAAAGAAGCACACCTTGCTAATTGCGGCCTTTTGCGTGGCAGGTATTGCTCTAACTGCCAGCAGGGGGTATGCTGTGACGGCCATTCTTATTGCCACGCACTGTGCAGCGCTTTCTATGTCGCGCCATGAAGGGAAATATATTTTAAGCTGGTTAACATTGCGTCGCGTGGCGTTGATAAGTGTGGTCGTTTTTATCGGTGTTTCCGGCTTATGGTTTCTCAGCGACAGACTATACGCGACGCTCGGAGCCGCCGATAGTCCGCGAATACGTGAAATGCACGATGCAATCTCAATGCTCAGTAGCAACGCATATCGAGTGTTTTTCGGGATCGGATTCGGCATTCCGTACACTATGGGCTGGTTTACCTACAGCGACGTTACGCTAGACGTAATTCGATCGTATGAGAATTCGCAGTTTGATATCCATAATTCGTTTTTTGCGGTGTTTCTTCGCGTTGGTGTGGTTGGGATTTGTATGTTTTTGTTAGCACTATTGCGGACGGTCGGTATGGTAAAACAAAAGGTTCCTATTATATTGTTTTTGGTAGGCAGCGGATTTACGTCACATGCACTAGTTCAAACATTTGACGGTGCCTTGGCTCTATACGTATGGGGATTTATGGAGGAAAGGCGTCGAAAGGAAACATCGTTGGTAGAACAGAAGGTATACTGATTGCCTGGGCATCGCCTGCGCCATTCGTGAAGTAAACCTGACAACGATGTACTGTGATGTTTTTTTCGGTAAGTTAGTTGGCCGTTAAGGAAAAAAGATGGTTAGCGAGGCACAGACAACTTCGGTCGGCACGTTTGTAGCAGTTGGTAATTTACCAGGAGGGTTCGAGCGGTTAATTAGGCTCGCGTGGGCTCTTAGGAGCGTATTGCCACAGCCGGTCTTTGTACAGAAGGGTAGGGCGGCGTTGCCAGAGGGAGTTGAGTATGAGGCAGTAGATTTCGTGAGTTCCCGAGAGTTTTCAAATTTGATCAGAGACTCGAAAATTGTGCTTGGTCACTGCGGAGTCGGCTTGTTTTTGTCATGTAATCGCTTTGCGAAGTGTCCACTACTTGTACCACGATCCTCAGTGTTTCGTGAGCATATTGACGAACACCAAATGGAGCTTGCGGAGAAGTTGGAGTCGGATCGCCTAGCGTGGGTAATCCGTCCTGGTATGGAGGTGACGGATATTGAGCAAATTGTCCGCGTGCAATTGGAAAACCCGAAACCCTGTCCCACGGTTGAAATGGAGGCACCCGACATTGAGGAGTTGGGTGCTCGCATTGTTGCGGTTGCGTCTGTGGGCGGGCATCGCCAGGAACTGACTCGGTGGGTCCATAAACAGCCCTGTGACAAAATCTATGTCACGGACGCGTGGTGCCAGGAAGTTGAAGAAGGTAGTATCAAGCTCTTTCCCAGCTGTGCAGATCGCCGCTTGTTTCCGCTCCGTGTGTTGCAGGCAGGTCGGTTCTTGACGGCACGAGAGGGCTATTCGGTTCTAACGAACGGAGCGGGAGTAGGTGCCGCGTTTGTTTTGGCGGCTTCGGTGTTAGGACGGAAGTCCTACATTGTAGAGTCTCTTACTAGGATCAAAGCTCCGTCAACGTGGTTTAGGGTCTCCAGTCGATGTGCGAGTAAGTGTTTCGCTTATGAGTGGGCGGAATGGGCCCATAGCTATAGGCGAAGGGTTCAGATATTGGGCGTCTTGAAGACCAGCAATTAGAGAACCGGAGGGTTACGATGAGAGCTATATTGTTTAGGCGGGAGGACCCACATCGATGTTATGATCGATATCTTCCTGCGATTGAGCAGGCATTAGGTGTTAATATAAGTATAGTGAAAAGAATGACGTCGGCGCTGTCCTCTGAATATTGGATTGTGAGGGGGGTGCTCGTCGTTTTGGGGGATCTGTCAACAATTTCTAATATACTTAGCATTCGCGGAACTGAGTACCGCTTCGTCAGGGAATTTTCTGCCGTCATGTGGGCTATTTGCTTGCCTGTCGTCATATTTTGGAGGAGGGTATTTATATTGAATATAAACGCAAATCTCAATAATAAAATAGACGCATTCTTGATAAAATATATATTGAGTAGATTACTTAACGTAGGCTTCATGTGCCCGAGCTGCGAACTGCTGCGCGTGTTTCCAGATATCATGGCCATTAACATTTACAAAAATGTATCGGTGCAGCCAAGGAAAGCGAGTAAAGTATTGGTATTTATCGGTCAGCGTCCGGAACAGCGCCGACCAGACGTGGATGAATACATCGGTAAAATAGTTGGGTGCCTAGGTGGAACAGGTATTGCGGTTAACGTGGTAGGCAAGTGTTTCGACAGGTCGGGTTGCAAAGCAAAGGCATTGGCGGATGAGTCTGCGTTTTTTGAGGAGGTTCGGGGGAGCGTGGTGGTAATTCTATATGAGGCAGTTGCGTATTCTCGAAGGCATTCCGGCTTGGTGTGGGATGTTCTGCTCAATTCACCCTTTGTCTACCTGCCAAAGACTCCTGTTTTGTTGGCGCAAGCTGAGGGCTTCAACAACTGGAGTGCTTTCGCCGGTCTCGACGAATTTGGGGATGCAATGTGGGACTTGAAGGAAAGAATTGGAGAGTCACGCGCCTTGTTAGAGGGCCGCGAAAGTGGTTGTTTACGCTCTTGAGTGTAGAAAAGGGGTAGTGCGACTATTTCCGATAGGAAGGACGGGAAATCGAGGGATGTTGGTTCTGAGAGTGGTTAAAAAGTCTGTACGTTCGTTGGGTATTGATTTAAAGCTGTTAAAGAACACGCCGTCATTCACTCTTTGCGGTCTTAGAAACCTCGATATCAGGACCATTCTGGACATTGGCGCGAACGAAGGGCAGTTCGCTATGTTCGCACGTCGCCATTTCCCGCATGCTCGGATCATTTCCTTCGAGCCTTTGCCGGCCCCCTTCGCAAAGCTGCAATCCCTGGCTAGGCACGACCGCAAACTTCTGCCGGTGAATAGCGCGCTCGGCGCCGAGACTGGAACTCGCAATTTTCACCTTCACACTGCACACAGTCCATCCTCATCCTTTCTAGCGACGACATGCCGTAAGCACGAATTGTATCCCCAAACGGTTTCCCAAGAGGAAGTTATGGTTGAACTCAACACGCTCGACGGCTGGGCCGCAGGGGCCGTCGTTGCCTTGGAGCCGGGACTACTCGTAAAGCTTGATGTCCAGGGGTATGAAGACCGGGTGATTGCCGGGGGGGCGGCGGTATTTGCCCAAGCCGCAGCCTGCATTCTGGAGGTTAACCTTGATGCGCTTTACGAGGGGCAGGCAAGTTTCGACGATCTGGTGCAGCGGATGCGCGCGCACGGCCTTGGGTACGCCGGAAACCTTAGTCAGGCTTATGCGCCGGATGGGCACGTCGTATTTCTGGACGCCGTCTTCCTGCGCAGGTCGCCTGCCGCGCAAATTTAGTCGCTCGTGGCGATGCCCGGTACTGCCGGCATGAGCACCGGTCGGCTTCCCCGCAACAGTATCGCTTCAGTCGCTCAGGTCGTTCTAAGCACACTCCTTTTACTGATCCTTTACCGCGTGCTGGTGCGCACGATCGGCGCCGAAGGGGTTGGGATCTGGTCGCTGGTCCTCGCCGGCACCGCCATCAGCCGGCTGGCCGAGTTTGGCTTTACCGGAGCGGTTGTCAAGTTCGTGGCAGGCGGGCTTGCCGGCGGGGACCGCGAGGGAGCAGCATCCGATGTCTGGCTCGCGGCAAGCGTCGTCGCTGGCTTCCTCGGCGTCGGCATGGTAGTGGTGCTCGTCTGCTTCGACCTCCTCATCGAACTTGCCGTCGATCAGCCGGCGGCGCGGGAGAGCGCCCGCGCGCTGCTGCCGTTTGCCATCGCCTCGCTTTGGCTCAGCGGCATCGGCGCAGTGGTCCTTTCCGGCATCGACGGCTGCCAGCGGATGGACCTGCGCAGCCTCATCGTCACGCTCGGCACCGCCGCCAATGTCGGCATCGCGCTGATGGTGGTCGGCACGTGGGGTTTGCGGGGTGTGGCCATCGCCCATTTGACCCAGTCGATCTTGGTGCTCGCCGTCGCGGCCGTCGTGCTGGCCCGTCTCCTGCCGTTGGTCCGGGTTCGGAGGCGGTGGTGGTCCAGACGGCGCTTCCGCGCCTTCTTCAAGTATGGGATCAACATTCAGATCGCATCGATGGCAATGCTGTTGTTCGAGCCAACCACCAAGATGCTGCTTGGCCGATACGGCGACCTCGCGGCGGTCGGCTACTACGAGATGGCCAACGGTGTCATTACGCGCGCGCGCGCCCTTCTGGTTGCCGCCTACCAAGCCCTCGTTCCGACCGTCGCGGGGATGGCCGCACAGGACTCACGCGCGGTGGTAAGTCTCTACCAACGATCGCTCGCGCTACTGATGCTCTTGATCCCGCCGGGGTACGCCTCGCTCGCGATAAGCGTTCCGGCGCTGTCGATCGTGCTCCTCGGTCAGCGGGATATGCAGTTCCTTGTCATCGCCTGGATGGCGTGCGCGGGATGGGTGGTGAATACCATCAATGTTCCTGCCTACTTCTGCAACGTAGGAACCGGCCACTTGCGCTGGAACACCATTTCGCACGTGGTGATGGGAGTTGCTAACCTCGGTTTGTCGGCGACGCTCGGTGCATTCTTCGGCTGGCATGGGGTGATTGTAGGCAGCATGACGGCGCTCAGCCTCGGCAGCTTGCCGATTGTTGTCGCCTTTCACCGCCAGCACCGGCTCTCACTCGGGGAGATCGTTCCCCACGGCCACCGCTTGTTACTGGCCACAAGCGTGATTGCGGCAACGGCGTTGACAACCGCTTCGAATTATTGGCTCCCCGCGATCGGCGACACACGCGAAGCGCTGCTTCGCGCCCTTGTGCCGGTAGCTGCGGGTCTTTTATTGCTTGGCGCGCTGGTGCTGCGCCATCCGCTCTTTCATGTCTCGCTCACTCTGCTACGCCGCGCCGTTTCACCACGAAATCCGTCATAAGGGGTCCGCGATCGAACCAGACGATGAGGGGGCAGTTAACGGCTGCACAACAATGTCTCCTCGCACCTCTTAACCTTCCGCAACGACCTGCACCTTCCGAACCTCCTGCGGGCCTTCGAGCTGGAGGAGTTTGGTTTCGAGCACGCCGATCCGCTCCGAGCTCGCCACCAGCTTGTCGATGAGCGCGCCGCGCTCCTTCGCGAACGCATCGCGGTCTTTTTGCAGTTGTTCGATGAAGTAGTCCTTGGCCCGCGTCGTGATCTGCAGGTCGCGGTTTTCCCGTTCGAGTTCTTCCCAACGGCCGCTTCCCTTCCCCGGCAAATCCTCCGCTTCGGCACGCTTCGGAAGGGGTTCCGCCGCGGGCGCGTGTGCTTCCGCGTAAGCATCCGGGGAAGGCCGCCTTCTGCTTGGCATGAGGTTGTGGCTTGTCTCGGCACTGGTGCAAGCACTGGTGTTTGCACCGGTGCAAGAGGCGGTGCTTATGGGGCAGGTTCATGTCCTGACCGGACCGGAACGGCGGCGGCGGTTCAGTCTTGAAGAGAAGCGGACGATTGTCGCTCGGGCGTTTGCCTGCGGCGCGGTGGTGTCTGACGTGGCGCGCCGGGCGGACGTCTGCGCGAGCCTGATTTACCGTTGGCGGCGGGAGCTGGGGGCCGTCCCCAGCGGTTTTGCCGAAGTGATCGTGGCACCGATTATCGCCGCGAGCGACGGTGACGGTTCCGGCGACGGCCACGGCAGTGGCGATGAGTGCGGCGAGCGGGCTTGTCTGCCGGCCCGTCGTCGCGTCGAGGCGTCGCGTCCTGACGCTTCCGATGCGGTCGTACCGTCGATCGAGGTCGAGCTGGCCGGCGCATCACGGCTGCGCATACCCGCGTCGATCCCGCCGGAGCTGGCGGCGGCGGTGATCACGGCTTTGCGGCGCCGATGATTCCGATTGCGAGCGGGGTGCGGGTGTGGCTGGCGGTCGGCCGGACGGACATGCGCCGTGGCATGAACGGCCTTGCGGTGCAGGTCCAGGAGGCGCTGCATCGCGATCCGCACGCGGGCGATTTGTACGTTTTCAGGGGTCGTCGCGGTGATCTGATCAAGATTCTCTGGCATGACGCGCTGGGGATGTCGCTGTATGCGAAGCGATTGGAACGGGGTCGCTTCATCTGGCCGTCTCCCGCCGACGGCATCGTCGCGATCACGCCTTCGCAGCTCGCTTATTTGCTCGACGGCATCGATTGGCGCATGCCACAGCGCACCTGGCGGCCGACCGCCGCCGGTTGAAGATAAGGGCTTACAAGCGGCTGCGAATCTGCTTCAAGGATGGGGATGGCAACCGTCCCCGAACCGCTGCCGTCCGACCTTGCGGAAGCGCATGCGATGATCCTCGCCGAGCGCGCGGCCCGCCTCGCTGCCGAGGCCGAGGCAGCGACGGCGAAGGCGACGAAGCGTGTTCTCGATCTGGAGATCGAGCGCCTCAAGCTGGAGATCGCGCGGCTCAAGCGCCATCGCTTCGGCACGTCGTCGGAGCGCAGCAGCCGGCTGGAACAGCTGGAGCTGGCGCTCTGCGAGCTCGAGGAGACGGTGGCCGCTGTAGATGCGGCGCAAGCGCTGCGGGCGGCGGAACGGCCGGAGCCAGAGCAGCAGCCCCGCGGCACGACACCGCGCAAGCCGGCGCGGCGGCCGCTGCCGGCACACCTGCCGCGCACCCGCGTCGTCTATCCGGCGCCCACGACCTGTCCCTGTTGCGGCGGTGCCGTTCGCAAGCTGGGCGAGGAGATCACTGAGAGCCTTGAGCGGCTGCCGGCGCGCTGGTTCGTCATCCAGCATGTCCGCGAGAAGGTCTCCTGCCGCTGCTGCGAGGCAATCAACGAGGCCCCGGCGCCGTTCCACCCCATCGCCCGCGGCCGCGCCGGCCCCAATCTTCTGGCCGAGGTGATGTTCGGCAAGTACGGGCTGCACCTGCCGCTGAACCGGCAAAGCGCCTGCTTCGCCCGCGAGGGCATCGAGCTTGACGTCTCGACGCTCGCCGGCTGGGTGGACACCGTCGCCGCTTCGCTGCAGCCGCTGACCGACGCGATCGCGGCGCATGTCCGCGCCGGCCACCGGATCCACGCCGACGAAACGCCGGTGCCGGTGCTGGCGAAAGGCAAGACACGAGAGGGGCGACTGTGGACGATCGTCCGCGACGACCGGCCGTTTGCCGGCGCTGATCCCCCCGCCGCCGCCTACTTCTACTCGCCCGATCGCCGCGGCGTGCACGCCGAGCGGTTCCTTCAAGGCTTCACCGGCATTATGCAGGCCGATGCGTTCTCCGGTTTCGGCCGCTTGTACAAACCCGGCCGCGCCGACGGCCCGATTGTCGAGGCGGCGTGCTGGAGCCACGCGCGCCGGGGCTTCTTCGAACTCGCCGAGCTGCAAAAGGGGCCGATCGCGATCGAAGCGGTGCGGCGGATCGACGCGCTGTTCGCGATCGAACGCGAGATCAACGGCCTTTCGGCCGGGCAGCGCCTCGCCGTCCGCGCCGAGCGATCTCGGCCGCTGGTGGATGCGCTCGCGGCCTGGCTGCGCGACCAGTACGCCCGCCTCTCGGCCAAATCAGCGACGGCGAAGGCCATCGATTACATGCTGAAGCGCTGGCCTTCCTTCACTCGCTTCCTCGATGACGGAACGATCTGCCTCACCAACAACGCGGCCGAGCGCGCGCTGCGTGGCATCGCCGTCGGCAGACGCAATTGGACCTTCGCCGGCTCCGACGAGGGCGGGCGGCGGGCAGCGGCGATGTACACCCTGATCGAGACGGCAAAATTGAACGACGTCGACCCGCGCGCTTACCTCGCCGACGTCCTCGCCCGGCTGCCCGGCCACCCCGCCAGGCGCATCGACGACCTCCTACCCTGGAACTGGCAGAAACCGCAGCCCATCAGCGCTGCCGCGTAGCCACTCAGGCAAAAGCCGCCTCGTCAACCCGCCTCACCTGCGGCCTTCGCCGGATGCGTACGCTTCCGCAGGGTTCGGCACCGGCGTGCCGGCGGCGCGTGCCTTCGCCAGCTCCTCCTCGACGGCGCGCTCGACGCTCTGCGGCGTGAGGTAGTACTTGCGCGCATTCTCATCGAAGAAGGCATCAAGGCGGGCGATCCCCTGCCGGTTGGGCTGGCACCAGTTGATGATGCTGCGCTCGGTGCGCGCCACGCCCGCGTCCTCGAACACCCGGGCCGCTTCGCGCACCGTCATCGTGTAGGCCTCGATGTTGTCGGGCCGGCGCGGAGCGATCGGTTCAAAGGGTACGGCGCCTGTTTCCGAACGGTTCGGAACGCTGCCGAAACTTTCGGAAGGGTTCGGCACGCTTCCGAAGTTTTCCGCAACGTGCGGAATGCTGCGGAAAGGTGCGGAACCGTTCGGCACGGTTGCGAAGGTGTCGGCAGTATTCGGAACCGAGCCCGAAGACGTGGGATCCAATTGAGCATCCATACACGTCCATTGTCGGCGAAATTAAAATAAATGCAAGGGGAGGGGAGGAAAGTTTTCCACAGGCAGCACGCCTGCTTGCAGACCGCTGAGAATGCTATACTGGCAGGTGATGCAACGCTTCACCACCATGGCGCCCATCGGCGACCTGCTCAAAGAGAAGAACATTATTCTTAAAGGCGCCGACGTATTGAGTGCGCGCGGCTTCACGCAAGTGCCCAACCATGTGCTCAAGTCCGATCAGCTGTCGCCGGGAGCGAAGCTCGCCTACGCCATGCTGCTCTCTTACGCCTGGCAGAACGACTATTGCTTCCCCGGCCAGGAGCGCCTCGCGAAGGACATGGGAGCGGGCCTGCGCAGTGTCGTCCGCTTCATCCACGAGCTGGAGGAAAACCACTTCGTCGTCATCAAGCGGCGCGGCCAGGGCCGGCCCAATCTCTACGAGCTCAACCTGAAGGTCACGGCCAACAAGCAGCGTGGCCAATCCTGAAGTGCCAAATTGGCACATCTAGAGGTGCCAAAATGTCCGGTCTAGAGGTGCCAAAATGGCACCCTAAGAATATAGAGAATAATAATACAGAAAACAAAAATACTCAGGTTGCGGACGCTTTGATTTTGACCGGACGAGAGGCGGCCTGCCGGTGGTGGCGATGATGGATAGCGACGACTTCCAGGACCACCTGGAGCTGTTGATCCCGAGGTCACTCGAACCCTTGCCGACAGTGCTGCCGAGGACCGTGCCGGGAAGGGACGGCCGCTCGCGGCCATCATCGACGCGCTCGAAGACGAGGACACTTAGCATTGAGCGGCCAACGCCTCCGGTTCCGCCGACCGCCGCAATCAGGGGCCTCCACGCTTGCAGCGCGGCCGTCACCCGCGCTACGCTTTTCCCCGCCTGAGGCATCGTTAACCTCGGGGCATCGCGATGCTCCCTCACAGGAGTGTCCGCGATGCGGCTCTTATCGAAGAAGCAGATCCGTGACTTGGTGCTCTACTCGCCCCAGCACATCGCCCGCCTGGAGGCACGGGGCGACTTCCCTCGCCGAGTGAAGCTCGGTCAGTGCCGGGTGGGCTGGGTTGAAGACGAGGTGATGGAGTGGCTGAAAGCACGGATCGCCAAGCGCGATAATCCCACCGATCGCTCCTGACGGAGCGCTGGCAGGGTCTCTCGACCCTGCCTTTTTTTAGGTGGATACGGCATGTGGATGACAGGTACATGCCATGTATCCACATCTTCCGCGGGCGCGTAACCGCGCAGATTGCGGACCATTGCACCACATTCCGCACACAAGTTCGTCGGGCTCCTCGCCACGACCCCATGCGCTTCCCGCTCAATCCATGAGCGCTGCCGCCACGTCGCAAACGCCGCAGGCAGCGGCCTTTGCTCGGGTGAACCGCATGGGGTCGTGGCGCTCACGCACCAACGACGAACTTGGTGCGGTACCGTACCTGCTATACTGGTAGCAGAGGTTCCTTCGACGGCAGGACCCCATACGGCATCCTCCCATACGGCAAGGCGATGGGTGCGGCGATGCGGTCCTGCCTTGGGATGGAACTCGGACTCACAATCTCCAACCCCTTCCTCAAACAAGAGGACGGCACGCCGATCGTCAACGAGCGGCGGTTTACCCATACCCACGTCATCGGCAAGTCCGGAGTGGGCAAGAGCACCGCGCTCGAACGCTGGGCGATCGACGATATCGTGAATGGCGAGGCGATCGCCTTCTTCGATCCGCACGGCCACAGTGCGGCCGAGATCCTCAAACACGTGCCGCCCGAAAGGCGGCGCGACGTCATCGTGTTCGATCCGGCCGATCGCCGGTTCCCGATCGGGTTCAACCCGCTGCACAACATTGCCCGCGAGCGCATGCCGTTCGTCGCCTCGTCCCTGGTCGACAGCTTCCGCAGCCTGTGGGCGTCGTCGTGGGGGCCGCAGTTGGAACAGTTCCTCTACAACGGCATCGCGGCGCTGTTGGAAGTGCCGGACGGCACGCTGGTAGGCTTGAAGTTCCTCCTCACCGCGCCCGACTACCGGCGCCGGGTGCTCGCCCACGTCCGTGATCCGCTGATCCGCGATTTCTGGGCGAGCGACTTCGAGCGCCACATGCCCGCGCGCGAGCAGCGCGAGCGGACGCTCTCGACGCTCAACAAGATCGGCGCCCTGATCGCCGATCCCAGCCTGCGCAACATCATCGGCCAGCCGAAGTCGAGCCTGCGTATTGGCGACATCTTCGCCGGCAAGATCCTCATCGTCTCGCTGGCGCAAGGCGAGCTCGGCATCCGCAAGGCGTCGCTGATCGGCTCGCTGCTGCTGTCGCAGATCCATCTGGCCGCACTCTCGAACAGCCGCCCCTTCCACCTCTACATCGACGAGTGCCACCAGTTCGGCGCCGAGACGCTGGTCGAGATGCTGTCCGGCATCCGCAAGTTCAACGTCTCCTTGGTGCTGGCGCACCAGTACCTCGACCAGCTCAGCCCGGCGCTCCGCTCGGCGCTGTTGGGCACCGTCGGCACCACCGTCGCCTTCCGCGTTGGCACCGCGGACGCCGAGATCCTCGCCCGCGAGTTCGGGCTCAACAAGGAGCATCCGGCGCTGGAGCAGCTGGCGCCGCATACGGCGCTCAGCCGCAACGGCGGCACCCACCATCTCGTGATGCCGCAAACCGATGCGCCATCCTATCCGAAGGTGAGCGCGATCCGCGCCCAGTCGCGCCATCGCTACGCCCGGCCGGCGGCAGACGTCGAGGCGCGCCTGGCCGCCTTCATGAACAGGCTTGACGACGCCCCCAAACGGAGGCCTACCAAAAAATTAGTGTGGGGATAAGGGGGGACTGATCATGCAGCTTCATATCATCCGTTCGCAGAAGACCGCGGGTCTGATCGCCAAGTCGGTCGTTTTCTGCGTCGACGCGCGTGCCCAGTACACGGCCGAAGAGCGGGCCAAGATCATCAAGTACAATCTTGGCTACGTGCTCGTTTACGAGAGCGAGAAGCGCAAGGCGCACTTGGCTGCGGCAAGCGATGGCCGTGGCTTTCTCAGCAGCATGTTGCACAGCATCGCTGCCGGGCTTTCGCTGAGGATCACCCTCGATTCCCTTGGGCAAGGGCATCACATCGAACTCAAGAGCCTCGACGAGTTGCTCGCCGCCGAGCAGGCGATGGACGAAGCCTGCACCCAGGCCAAGTTGTTCTTGGAGATCGCTGACGGCTTCGACGGCCGTGAAATCCTCAAGACCTACTGATGGGCGACACGTTCTACGTCTTCAAAGGAAAGAAAGACCCCGGTACCCAGGTCGTCATCGCGCTTGCGGCTGCCGCCGGGTTCGTCCTTCTTCTCTTCGTCGGCGTACCGCTCCTCATCGTCGGCGGCGCGATCGCAGCCGGCGTGGTCTTCGGCTTCGTTGCGCTCTTCCGCAACCGGGCGCCGCTCGATATCACCCAACAGGACGCCGAGGGCGACGCGCTCTATGAGCGCGTCAGCCGCCGCTTCGCCGAATGGGACACCGAAGGGCCGGGGCGCATCTTCCAGGCCGTCTCCGACCGCATCGTCATCCCCGTTGAGACACCGATGGCAGGGATCGTCGCGGCCCTGGTGGTCGAGGAGGACTACCTGTTCCGCTTCGAGAAGCCGGACTGGAAATCCCTGCCGTTGGCCGATGCGGTCTACGTGCGCAACACGTTGCGCGAGCAGGAAAAATTCCTGGCCAACCACGAGCAGCACGAAGAACAACTGGTCGAAGCCCTGGTGGAGCTGCTTCGGCCGTGTGTCGCGCCGTGGGAGCCGACATGGGACGACCTGTTCACCGCTCCCTATTACGCGCTGTTGCCCAATCCCCGCGAGACTCTCATCCACATTTTCGAGACCGTTGCCCACTACGAGCGGATCGGCTTGTTCCGCACCGTCGCCGATACGATCGCCCGCAACACCTTGGCCTACTCGGGCATCGACCCCGACGTGGAAGCCAGCCGACAGCCGATCCCGTTTGCGCGCAGCGGGCTCTCGGTGCAAGCCGGCATCGAGACCTACCTCAGGGACACGCCCTTCTACAACGCGTTGATGACGCCGACGACGATCGGCATCAGCCGCGAGACCTTCTTCGGTCACATGCACGTGATCGGCGGCACCGGGGCAGGGAAGACCCAGTTCCTCTCCTCACTCATCCTGCATCACATCCAGAGCTATCAGACCGGCGTGGTGGTGGTGGACAGCCAGGGCGATCTCATCAACAAGCTGTCCCGTCTGTCCTACGAGCCATGGCGCCGACTGCTGGTCTCCCCGCGCGAGCTGCAGGCGCTCTCGATCAACGTCTTCGACTTAAAGCGGCTGTCGTCTTACGACGAGGCCGCACGCGAGCAGGTGGTGGCGGGTGCGATCGAGACGCTTGACTACCTGTTCTCCGGCATCGTCGGCGCCGATCTCACCGCCAAGCAGAGCGTGTTCTTCCGCTTCATCTCGCGGCTCTTGATCACCCTGCCGCAGAGCATGGGCCGCAATGCGACGCTCTTGGACATGCTGGCGCTGTTGGACGACATCACTCCTTATCTCCCCGCGGTTGCCGCCCTGCCGCCGATCCAGCGGAACTTCTTCGAGCGCGACTTCCAGTCCAAGACCTTCCAGCAGACCAAGGAGCAGGTGCGCTATCGTCTCAACGCCGTCTTCGAGAACCCGACCCTGCAGCGGCTGTTCACCGCCGAGCAGACCAAGCTCGACCTCTTAAGCGAACTCAACCGCGGCTCGGTAATCCTCATCGACACCGCCAAGGACTACCTCAAGGGCGCCTCGCCGCACTTCGGCCGCATCCTCATCGCCCTCGTCCTGCAAGCGGTGCTGGAGCGGGCCTCGCAGCCCGAAGACGAGCGCACACCGGCCTTTCTCGTCATCGACGAGGCGGCCGAGTACTTCGATCAGAACATCGACGACCTGTTGACCCAGGTGCGCAAGTACAAATTGGGCTGCGTCTTCGCGCACCAGTACCTGGATCAGTGCAGCTCGGGGCTACGGGCCTCGCTGGCGGCGAACACCGCGATCAAGATGGCGTCCGGGGTTTCGATGGCGGACGCCCGTGCGCTCGCGCCCGATCTGCGCACCAGCGCTGACTTCATCCTCGCCCAGCCGAAGCTGCGCTTTGCCACCTACATCCGTGGCGTCACTTCCGAAGCCGTCTCCATCCCCGTCGATGCCGGGCGCCTGGACCGGCAGGAGATGATGAGCGAGGCGGCGTATGCCGCCTTCCTCAAAGACAACCGCGCGCGGGTGACGCATACGCCACCGGCAGCGCTGCCGCCGCCGGCGTCGGTCCCCACCGCTGCCATCCTGCCCAGCCAAGACACGATCGACACCACGCCGGCCAAAAAGTGGTGACGGTAACAAAACGTGATATGATGCCATAGGTGTTCAGCGGTTCTATTGGAGAATATCGCTGAACATGGTGCACGTTTACTTCCAGGAGATTTTGGTAAAAGTAGGTGTCCTCTTCATTTTGGAGGACATCGATGCAGACCATTATCCACGGCGACTGTCTTAAGTACCTTCGCACCCTGCCTGATCAGTCGGTCTCGCTGATCCTGACCGATCCACCCTACGGCCTCGGCATCGCCAAGAAAGGGCAGATCGGCAGCGGCAAGCGGTTCACGCCCAAACGCTGGGACGTACTGCCGCCAAGGGAAGTCTTCGCCGAGATGCGGCGGGTGAGCCGGCACCAGGTGATCTGGGGCGGCAACTACTTCACCCACTACCTGCCGCCGTCCCGCTGTTGGCTGGTCTGGTACAAGAAGGACGGGCTGCCGAAGAACAGCTTCGCCGACTGCGAGCTCGCCTGGACGTCCTTTAACCGCAACGCCGCCGTCTTCAACTGCCGCTGGAGCGGCTTCGTCAAGGACAGTCGCGAGCCACGGGTGGCACACCCGACGCAGAAGGCGCTCGAAGTAATGAAGTGGTGCGTCGCCGAGTTCTCGCAGCCGGAGGATAGCATCCTCGATCCCTTCCTCGGCAGCGGCACGACGGCGGTCGCCGCCAAGCTGCTGTTGCGCCGCTTTACTGGCATCGAGATCGATCGTGAATACGTCGCCATCGCGCATAAGCGCCTGGCCGAAGCCGCATGAAAACCCACGACACTATTGGCAGACGCTCGCGCCTCCTCCGCCAACCGGTGGGGAAGCGGGTGCGCCCCACCGGCCGCGATCTCGCCTGGTTCGAAGAGCTGCACCGGCATGGGCCACTGTCTTCGACCTACCTGCGGGCGTTCTCGCCCGGCAACGATCGTGCCGACCTGCGCCGGCTCACCGACCTCTACCATGAGGCCGACACGCCGCACCGCGGCGCGTATCTGGAACGGCCGCCGCAACAGACGCGCACGCTTGATCCGCGCGCCAACGACCTGGTCTACGAGCTGACGCCGGCCTCGGAGCGACTGCTCCAAGAACACGGCCTGTGGAGCGATCAGGCACCGGCGCCCAACGGCGCCTGGCTGCACCGCTACATGACCGCCAGTATCACCGCCTCGATTGCACTGACGGCGAAGCGGGAGGGGGTGGGCTTTATCGGCCAGGCGGAGATCCTGGGCCGCGCCGGTGTCGCCAACCGCTTCGCAATCCCCGATCTGCCCGATCTCATCCCCGATGCGCTGTTCGGCCTCGATTTCGGCGGCAACTACCTGTTCTTCGCCGTCGAAGCTGACCGCGCCACCGAGCAGGCGGGCGATCTCAAGGCCCATCGCAAGACCTACGAGCGCACCATCCGCCAATACCGGGAGTTCGTCGGCCGCGGCCTCTATCGCCAGGCCTTACGCCTTACCGCCGGCATGCTGGTGCTCAACGTCACCACCGCCCCGGGTCGGATGCGCAACCTCCTGGAGCTCACCGCCGACATTGCCGAGAAGGGCTACAACAACTTCATGCTATTCCAGTGCGTGAGTGCGTTTGCCACCATCTTCCGGCCACCGAAGGTGCTGGAGCAGCTCTACCGCGGTCCCTGGGCGAGGGCGGGCATGGCGCCGTTTTGTATTAGCAAGATATGATATACTAGCGGGGAAGCCATCAGAGAGGAGTCCCCTCATGTTCCTTGACTTTCAGCAGATCAAACAAGACGTCGCCATCGAGGATAGTGCCACGATGCTTGGCCTCGTCCTCAAGCGTCATGGCGAGCAGTTGCGCGGCAAGTGCCCGGCTTGCGAGAGTTCCGAGCGCGCCTTGGTGATCACGCCGTCGAAGGGTGCGTTCTACTGCCACGAGGCGAAGAAGGGCGGCGACCTGATCGCCCTCGTCTCGCACATCAAGAACCTCGGCATGCGCGAAGCGGCGGGCGCGATCGCCCACCACTTCAAGCTCGTTCCCGCGAGCGGCCCGGCCGCAAGCAAGGGGGGCAAGGAGAAGGAGACCCCCGCACCCGTGCAAGGGTTCCAGCCCCTCGGTTATCTCCAGCATGCGCACGAAGCCGTGCAGGCCCTGGGCCTCGCTGCCGAAGCGGCACAATCCTTAGGCGTCGGCTACGCGCCCAAGGGCCTGATGCGGGGCCGGGTGGTGTTCCCGCTCTACCGGGCAGGCACACTGGTCGGCTACGTCGGCTACGGTGACGACGGCCTCAAGCTGCCAAGAAACCTCACCGCCGAGGCGGCAGGGGAGAACGTCGCCTAACAAAAACAGTAATAGTCATGGACGCGGTAACCACGTTCCATGCCGGATGTACCGCAAATATAAGGCCGGCACGGCACTTAGGAGACGCCCGTTTGACCTGTCCACATGCCCGCATTCGCGGGCATTTTCTTTCTATGCTATCCTGAAGCCGATCCCCCCTGTTCTTTGGAGAGAAACCGATGGCTCTGATGCTTCATTGCGGAGCGCAGGAGGTCGCGTTCGACCAACTGCGCCAGCTCGACACGCCGCTGCCGACGCCGTCCCACGTTCCCATCCCGCACTTCCGCCTGGTGGACATGCTGCGCCATTCGCTGTCCTACTACGGTCATGAGGTGGTGGACGAGCACCACGGGGTGAGCGAGGACGGCATGCGCTACTTTGGCGTGCTGTCGCTGAAAAGCGCCTACGGCGGCTACGAAGACACCGTCGCCCTGCGCAACAGCCACGACAAAACCTTCCCCGTCGGCATTGGCTTCGGCGGCCGAGTGTTCTGCTGCGACAATCTGTCCTTCTTCGCCGATCACGTCATCCGGCGCAAACACACGGCGAACGCCAAGCGCGACCTGCCCGGCCTGGTGCAGGACGTGGTCGAGCCGCTTGCCGACCAGCGGGCCAGCCAGCAGAGAACCTTCGAGCGCTATCACGCCGCCGAACTCTCGAACCCGATGGCTGACCACGCCATCTTGGAGATGTACCGCGCCGGCATCATCACCGTGCAACGCATCGCCGAGGTGGTCCACGAATGGGAAAGCCCCAGCTTCGACGAGCTCAAGGACCGGCGCACCGCCTGGCGGCTGTTCAACGCCGCAACCTATGTGCTGACGGGGAAGGTGGTCGCCAACCCCGCCGCCACCAAGCAGCTCCACACCATCATCGACGGCGCTTGCGCTTCCGTCCATTGAATGGAACCCAACCTTGCCCCCTCGGGGGCTTTTTGTTTACGGTCACCCAGCCCAGGGTCCGTTCAGACAAAAGATGGTCGGGCTGGACACTGTCATACCGGTGGCTCCGATAACGAAGCCGCTCGCGACAAGGATCCACGCCTCGCCGATGTCGTCGGTTCTTCATGAACAACCATCGCAGGTTGCGGATAGCAGACGCTGGGTGCGTCAACTTCGGGGCGCGCAGCGGACGCGACCGCCAGAAATTAATCTTCCGGCCAATTCATACCCATGGTAGGCTACATGAATAGGCGCAAAGAGGGGGCGATATGCTAGACAATTTGTACTTCGGCAAGGACGACGCTGAAAGCGACATGGCGCGCGGTGGATTGCTCGCCGCGGGGTTCCTACAAACAAAAGCGTACGAATCTGCCCGAAGCGGCAAGAAGGTGCTCATCCTTGGGCGCAAAGGCTCGGGAAAAAGCGCAATATGCTTGATATTGGAGCGAGAGCTACGCAAGGAAGGACGTGTCTCTTTAGTCAATCCTGACGAGATTTCCGCTGACGAGGTGCGGCGCTTCGAGTTGGCAGGTATCCAAGAAGACCAAAGTAAACGTCTCATTTGGCGATATGTTTTCGCGGTGCAGATAGCGAAGTTTCTTCTTAGATATTCACAGGGCAGACTTGATGGCAATGAACGAGCGTCGCACGCTGTAGGTCAGGTTCGGCAGTTTTTGGTTGATAATAACGAGGTAGATGATCTATCGATTGTAGAAAAATTCTGGAGAGTTGTCGATAAGCTGCGAGGCAAGGTGGCGCTTCAAGCCTTTGGCGCATCTGCTAGCTTGGAGATGACGAATCAGCCTCAAGGAATACTTGCTGATCAGCAACTACAACGACTAGAACAAAAACTCAATGACGCAGCCGTTGCTCTTAAGGTTACTGAAACCTCACGCCCATTTTATATTTTGGTAGATCAGATTGAGCGTCTCTGGTCTAATGATCGTAATTCTGACGCGATGGTTGTCGCTTTGCTGCAGGCAGCGAAAGAAGTTAGAAACATATTTCAATTTGTAATATGCACTGTATTTCTCCGCACAGACATTTACGAAGCCCTTAACTTTCCTGAGCGGGACAAATTTAGGGGAGACGAATTCCACATCACGTGGGACAGCGTCAAGCTGATTGACCTCGTGGAGGCGCGAGCGCGAGTATCTACAGGGCAGAAATATGAAAACGGCGATTTGTGGAAAAAAGTCTTTCCAGCAAAAATAGGGGATACAAAGTCGTCAACTTTTTTGGTCAGCAGGACGCTTCAGAGGCCTCGTGATTTAATACAACTTTGTAATGCGTGTCGGGACTTGGCGTACTGTAACGGTGGTAGAGCAATTACTACTAGGGATGTGCATAAGGCAATTTCTCAATATTCTTCATGGAAACTCAGTGATTTGCAGCAAGAATGGAATGTAAATTATCCATTTTTGGCCGACGTTTTACTACTTTTGTCAAACAGCAGCTACATTGTAAAAAGAGAAAAGTTCGAGGAACGTCTTAATGCTATCAAGCATGATCTTGAGAAGCGGTATCCAATTCTTGAGGGTAAAATAAACTCTGATTTTTTGCTCGATATTTTGTTCTCGATATCAGCAATTGGAGTCGTGAGGCAGGGTTCGACATTGTATGGCTGCCATAGCAGGGCTGAGACGAGAATTGACGGTGTCGATCGTCAGTTTGTCATACATCCATGTTTTAGAAACGCGCTTCAGTCAACGTCGGCACTTGAGTTGGCACCATTTGAGGTTTCAGATGCGGCTGATCAAAATAGAATACGTAGGTTGTTTTACAGGGAGAAACTGAGGGATCCATATTTGTCTGTTGTACGCGGCAAACGCTCGACAAGGCTTAGATCGTACCTGCTTGACACGATTCAAAGTGCACGGAGTGCTGTGTCCAAACAGAAAATGGCTGATGACATTTGTGACGAAATTAGGGTCAGTCTAGATAACATCCGAGATGAGTTTGAAGTTATAGAAGAAGCTGGCGACGAGATCATGACATTGGAAGCTTTGCTGCGCGCGGAGAAGCATATTTCTAAAATGCAATTGCGTCTCATTGAGGGAGATTGGATATCGCAAAATTCGGAGCTTCTCTACAGATTGAGGGATCTTAGCGGAGAAATGGCAAAATTTATAGAGTCGGGCGCAATACGCGAATACCGTGCGTAACAAGTCCTGGAAGTGTAGCCTTGGTGAATTGTGGGCTTTATTGTAAGGAGGCTGTTCGTAAATGCTACGATTACACGCAGATCGTGTGGCAGCCCTCTATGCGTCGCATGACGGAAGCGAAAACGGCCTTGACACAAAGCGACGCAGCGGGGATTAAGGCCTTTCGCCTCTCGAGTGGCTTTCTGCCTTGGATCATGTCCCTGCAGTCGCCTGCAGGATAAGATTATCTCCGCGTAGCGGTCAGAAGGGCCATTGAAAGTTGCCGACTCGCAGTGTCGCAAAGCAGATATTGCACTAGCAGGCTGCTGAAATGGCGTCCGATTGATCGAGCGTTAGGTGTTTGTGCGGCGTCG